>NZ_ATNM01000055.1 GCF_000427295.1 Cyclobacterium qasimii M12-11B
CGTTGAAAGCTGCACGCAGAGTCGCGGAGTCGCAAAGAAGTATTTTAAAAATCTTAGCGCCTTCTCGAGAGCCTACTCTAGTCTGGTCACCCAAAATGACGAAAGTTTTCAACTTTTATCACCGCACTAGGAGAAGATTGCATCTACTCCTTCCTATCTATCGTTTTCAGCAATTCGCTCTAAGACTTAATTATAAATAACCTAAGGGCTAGTTTAATTTACTTTCTGAATTCTACTCAGGCCTTACCGGCTGGGTCCAGGCCAGTTGATTTTTCATGTTTTCTACAGGATTGTGCTGTGGTTCAGAAGAGGTGATTTTGCACCTTACAAATAGCAGATCAGCACTTACCTCAAAAGATCCTGCATTGCCTTCAACGGTCTTTAATACCTGGGTGTCTTTTTCACCTTCTTTGCAGCCAATAAACTCCAGGGTGTAATTTACCCCTTCCTTAGGAAGGGCCGCAACCTCTAAAACATTGTTTGAATAACTTAGTTTTTCCAGTTCTACGCCTGTTGTAGAATAGAAATCCCCTCTTTCTAAAGCTTCTACCATTGTATCTGGCGCCAAAGAATCTGCCTCAACAACGACCCAACCTCTGCCGGCGTTGCTAAATTTCGCACCTTGTTTGTGGTAGTTGTGACTGTCATCTGTTGCCAGGCCAAAAATCAATGGTTGGCCCTTTTCTAAATAAGCGATATTGATAAAATCCCACATGGCTTCATAGCCAATTCTGGTTGAATCTCCTAGATTATGAACCGCAGGATGCCCGTTATAAACCTCAAAAAACCGTTCGCCTTTTAGGCGGATCATGTCTTCAAGCGTAATGGCCCAAATGAAGTTTGGATGATTGATATGCACCATCATTGGTTTGCCAGAGGCTTTTCTTTGCTCCAAAACTGCATTGATATTGTTTTGAAGGACTTCAACTACACTGCCTCCCTCCATTGGAGTAATAAGCCTTTCCAGATTGGTAAGGTTGAGGTGCAAGGGTTTCCCTTCAAAATCAGCAGTGATTTCCTGAGCAGGGATCATGATGAATTTTTCTTTTTCCTCATAGAGGGGGCCATATTCTTCGAAAGTTTTCAATTTCACTTTCAGCTCTTCTTCCTCCTGAACATATTCTACCCAATCCTCACCGTATTCTGAAAGGTAGTTCTGGAAAGCATTTCTATAAAGACTGTCGGCTCTAATAGCTTTCCATTTTTCACCTTCCTGGAAGACATTGTGATCAGACAAAGCAACAAATTGATAGCCCTGATCCTTGTACCATTTCATGATTACTTCAGGAAACTCATCTCCATCACTCCAATAAGAATGGGTATGCAGATTGCCTTTGTACCAGTTTTTACCTGATTCTTCTTGGCTTGTTTTTTGCGTGCAGGATAAAACAAAAAATAAATTTAAACAGGTAACGATTACCGGTATAGAAAAAGCTCTCATTGATTTTGTGGCTAAGTTGTTGTTGTTAAGCTTGGGCAATATATTCAATGCATACCTAAAAACAAACAGGTAGGAAAGCTAATTTCCAGTCCAATAGGAGGGATAAAAGCATTTTGATATATTTAACCTTTCAAACCGGCATAAAATTTTATATGGCTAACCAGACAAAATTGATTAATTACCTGAACCAGATACTTAAAAACACTTATGATGGCATAAAAAGTTATAAGGATGCTGCCAGGAATGTGGAGGAAGGGACAATAAGGGAGTTTTTTATTGATAGAGCCAAAGAAAAATTGGTATTGATAGGTGCACTCAAGGATGAGATTTACCTTTTGGAAGGAATCCCTGTTGAGGATGGGAGTTTAATGAATTTGTTTTCGAGGTCTTGGAATAATTTTAAAACTTCTCTCGATCATGACAATACAAAAGAGATAGCAAAATATTGCCTGGAAGAAGAAAAAAAGCGCATGGAAGAATTTGGCGTTTTATTGAGGAATCCTGAACTTGTTTCGGAAGCGTTTTTCGAGGTCTTAGATGATCAGAACGAAAAAAACCTTGCTGCCATAAAAGCGTTAGTAGAACAGATTAAACTCTAAGCACTTGGCCTGGAAAATCGATATATTCGACTCCTATTATTTAGGCTATTAATCTGTACATGTGTTAAATAGGAGAGGACTTTAAAAAGCATAAATAGCAACTTTACTATAACTATAAACCTATGAAAAAGCCTTTAATTTGGCTAGTTGGGCTGTGTTTTATTCAAACTTTAGCTTTTAGCCAGACCAAAATTGATTTTAGGGAATTCACTTTGGACAATGGTTTGAAGGTGATCATGCACAAAGACAGCAAGACACCAATAGTCGTGACATCAGTGATGTACCATGTAGGATCCAAGAATGAGGATCCAAAGCGTACCGGATTTGCGCATTTCTTCGAACACCTACTTTTTGAGGGGTCAGAAAATATCGAAAGAGGTGAATATACTGATTTGGTAGAAGGCAATGGTGGTGCATTGAATGCTTTTACCAGTAATGACATCACTTATTATTACGAATTAATGCCATCCAACTACCTGGAACTGTCACTTTATCTGGAAAGTGAACGAATGTTGCATGCAAAAATTGATGAAATAGGTTTGGAAACACAGCGAGAAGTGGTGAAAGAGGAAAAACGCCAGCGTTATGACAATCAACCTTATGGAACCATTCTTCCTGAAACTTTAGTAAGGGCCTACAGTGAGCATCCTTACCAATGGGCTCCAATCGGCTCTCTAGACCATCTGAACGCGGCAAGTTTAGAAGAATTCATGCAGTTTTATAAAGACTTCTACGTTCCTAACAACGCCATACTCACCATCGCCGGTGACATCGATTATTCTCAGACGGAAGAGTGGGTAAGGGAATATTTTACGGAGATTCCTCAAGGAAAGAAAGCCATCTATAGACCAGATATTGTAGAGCCGAAAAAGGAAACAGAGATCAGAGATATTATCTATGACAATATTCAAATACCTGCAATTATTCAGGCTTACAATCTTCCACCAAAAAATCATCCAGATGCTTATGCCATGGAGATGCTTTCCACTTACCTTACTGGAGGCAAATCTTCACTAATGACCAAGGAGCTTGTGGACAAACAACAAAAAGCTTTGGTGGTCGCAGCCATTCCGCTTGACCTGGAAGACGGAGGCATTTTTATAATGTATGGTATTGCCAATATGGGCATTGCTCCAGAAGATCTTGAAAAGGAAATTGATATCTTAATAAAGCAAGTACAGGAAGAAGGGATTTCGGATCAGGATTTTCAGAAATTGCAAAACATCATTGAAAATAACCTGGTAAGTAAAAACTCATCCATTGAAGGGATCGCCCAAAATCTTGCTGAAGCCAGCTTGTTCTATGGAGATACGGATTATATCAATAGGGAGCTGGAAGTGTACCGCAAAGTAAGTAAGGAGGACATACAGCGGGTGGCCAAGGAATACTTGACTCTCGATGGCAGAGTGGTGTTGTATTACCTTCCTAAGCCACAGGAATCGGCTCAAAACCAATAAAAACCCTAAAGCTAGAAAAATGAAGACCTTATATATATTGCTTTTTGCTGTACTAACCTCCTTTGGAGTACAAGCACAAGTTGACAGGAGTGTATTACCTCCTCCGGGCCCAGCACCCAAAATTGAATTTACCGACCCGGCCACATTTACGCTGGACAACGGTTTGAAAGTTTTTGTCGTACCCAATGATAAATTGCCAAGGGTGGCATTTTACCTAATCCTGAACAGGGACCCGCTTTTTGAAGGCGATAACGCAGGATTGACTGGTTTTGTTGGAGACATGATGATGGCAGGAACTTCCTCTAGAACAAAAGAACAACTCGATGAAGAAATTGACTTTGTAGGAGCCTCTCTGGGAGCTGGTTCCACCTCTCTTTCCGGATCATCCCTTAAAAAACACCAGGAAAAAATCCTGGATTTAATGACTGATGTGCTTTATAACCCAGTTTTTCCACAAGAGGAACTTGACAAGTTAAAGAAGCAAACACTTACTTCATTGGCTTCCTCTAAAGATGATCCTGATTATTTGGCAGGCGTTATTTCCAATGCCCTGGTTTTTGGCAGAGAGCATCCTTATGGTGAAACCATGACTGCCGAAACGGTAGAGAAGGTAACACTGGACGATGTAAAGGAATATTACCAAACCTTTTTCAAACCCAATATTGCATACTTGGCTATAGTGGGTGACATTGATGCCAAAGAAGCAAAAACTTTGGTAGACAAATATTTTGGGTCTTGGGAAAAAGGAGATGTTCCTAAATTTGACTATCAAAAACCTGAGCTTCCTGATGAAAATCAAGTAGCACTTTTGGATCGCTCCTCTGCTGTTCAGTCGGTAATTAACATTGCCTTTCCTGTGGAGATGCACCTTACCAACCCAGATTATATGGCAACGAGAGTAATGAATTTCATTTTAGGTGAAGGATTTAATTCCAGACTCAATGGCAACCTAAGGGAAACCAAAGGTTACACATACGGGGCAAGATCAAGTTTTGGGTCTGATAAACTCATCGCTCGGTTTTCTGCCAGTACTTCTGTAAGAAATGAAGTGACAGATTCTTCTGTTTATGAAATGATTCATGAAATCAGAAATCTTGAGGAAAATGGAATCACAGAAGAGGAGCTAGAAACAGCCAAAGCAAACCTAAGCGGTCGGTTTGGAAGGTCTCTTGAAAATCCCAATAATATTGCAACTTTTGCGATTAATATTGACAGGTATGATTTGCCTGAAGATTTTTACAGCAGCTACTTACAGCGACTTGACGCCCTAACAGTTGCCGACATAAATGAAGCTGCAGCCAAATACCTTAAGCCTGATAACATGTACATTACAGTGGTTGGGAATGGTTCTGCTATAAAAGAAGGCTTGTCCCAATTTGGTGAAGCAACCATGTACAATTACAAAGGGGAAGAGGTTCAGGAAATTCAATTGTCTGATGACAATAAAACGGCTTCGGATGTTGTGGCTGACTACCTTGAAGCAGTTGGTGGTGTGTCTGCAGTGGAAAATATTAAAACAGCTAAGCTGGAAATGTCGGCCGAAGTTCAGGGTAATAAACTGGATATGACAGCTGCTTATGACGTGGAAAACCAGCGTTTGGCGCAAAAAGTCATTGTTATGGGGAATGAAGTTTCCAAGACCATAGTAAAAGACGGGAAGGCTACAGTCAGTTCTATGGGTAAATCTCAAACCTTGACGGATGAACAATACGAAGATGTTAAAATGGCTTCTCTATGGTTAATACCTGAACTGTACTATGAAATCATGGGTTACACACTTATTCTTGATGGGGCTGCAGATGTGGAAGGAGAGGCGACTTATAAAGTCATCATTTCCAATCCCACTGGTGGACAAGTAATCAACTATTACAGTATTGAAAATGGATTGAAGCTAAGAAGTGAAAACAAGCTTTCTGGTGACACTACTTTTAATGAATACAAGGAATTTGATGGTGTCATGGTTCCAGTAAAAATGTCCATTAAAAACCCGATGTTACCTGTTCCTCTTGAAACAGAGGTTACAAAGGTGGAATTGAATGTCCCTGTTGCTGACCAAGATTTTAATTAATTATAGACATGATATCGATGAGAAAACATATTTTCCCTTTAATTATTGCCCTATTGTTTGTGACCGGGAATGTCGTTGCACATTCCATTTCGAGAACAGGTCCTTTGCCAGAGAAAACCCCACAGGAGATAATAAAGGATTATATTAAAGCCATAGGAGGGGAGGAGAAAATTACAGGAATCAAGACCATTGTTTTGGTAATGGAGGCTGAAATTCAAGGTATGAAAATTGAAATTGACACCAATCGGGACATGGAAGGGATGCGTTTGATGCAACAGATGGTAGTCAATGGAAGTGTGATTCAGAAGACAGTAGTAAAAAACGAAGAAGGTTACATGAGCGCTATGGGGCAGGTGAAATCTCTTTCAGCTGACGAACTGGAAACCCTCAAAACAAATATTTATGCTTTTCCTGAGCTGTATTATGAGGAAATGGGGTTTACAGTGACCAAAGGCGAAAATGCTACAATTAAAGGTGAAGATGCCTATATGTTGCTGGTTACGAATTCTGCGGGACTTGAAAGCAAGGAATATTTTAGCGTGGCCTCAGGGCTTAAATTAAAAATGGTTGCAGACGTTGCAGGAGATGTAGAGTTTGATGATTATCAAGAAGTCGAAGGCATATTGTTCCCGATGAAAGTAACCATTTCAAATCCGATGTTACCGGTGCCCATGGAGACGCATGTTGTCAGTATAGCGTTGAATGAACCGCTCGACAATTCTTTATTTGAATAGGAAAAGGGACTTTAAAGTCCCTTTTCCTATTCTTCTTGTTTAAATTAGCTTTAACCAAAATAGGCGATAGCCTTTCTATTTTGGGCTGAAATCACTTCAAAATAACCCAACTCTTTGCTGTTTTCAACATCAGCGATGAAGAGGAGATTCAAATTTTTGGTGAAGGCCCATGGTTTAAAGAAATATTCGAAAGAATTTTGTCCGCATTGTTGCAAAAGAAGGCAACAATGCGGACATATTTTTGATCTAATTGGGTCATCCTGGCCTACTTTTTCGCCTGTCTTTCAAACCTCATTTAAAGATCCACAAACTTGCTGAAATGAGAAGGATCACCTTTGAGAGTGATTTTATAAGTTGCATAAAATAGTGTGTTTTCAATAGGTAAACTTATCGCAATTGTTTCTCCCCATCTGTTGATTTGCATGTGGAGGCCATCAATGGATAAAGCATAGGACAATACCTTGTCTTTTATCATCAGTGCATTAAAAGCCGGGGATTTAGGATGGATTTTTATTATTTGACCTTTCGAATCTGTAATTATTCCATAGTCACTTTGTAAAGGAATCAGGGTACTTCTTTTTTCTACTTGAAGCCCTATTAAAGGCAATAGCATTTGCAGCAAGGAGAATAAATCGCCTTTTTCCCAAACATAAGCTTTAAAAAACTGCCGCATTTCTTCTTGATCCTTTGCCAGAGAAATGACTACTTGCTCAAAGTCTATCAGTTCATAGCCGGTAGCATTTTTGCCAAAGCGCTCCCACATGATACGCATAGCAGCATGCATGCGCTTTTCATTTTTCATAAGCATGACATCCATAGCCAACACTAAAAGTGCTCCATGGGTATAGATGCTTACTTTTTTGTCCGGTACGCCGGGTTTATAACCATCGAGCCACAGGTCCCAGCTTGAATCCACGATGGATTGATTCTCCCAACCCAAGCTTTCAAAGCTTCTTTCCATCAACTTTTCTAAAACTTCCAAATACCTTTCTGATGAATAGTACCCTGATTTTAGCAAGTAAAAATCCCCCATAAAAGTGGTAACCCCTTCAGCAATAAGTCCTTCTTTTAAATAGGCTTCACGGGAAAAGTCATAGGGTTGAATGGCCTTTGGGCGAATGCGGCATACATTCCAGAAGTGATAAAGTTCATGAGAAGATATGCCCATCAGCCTGTCCATACCTTCCTCAGTTTTGAATAAGCGGTCAGGACCAAGGGTAATCACCGTAGAATACTGGTGTTCCACGCCATGGTAATGAGGAAATGGTAACATGTGGATAAGAAAGTGATAGTCTTCAGCTGGGAAGTTGCCCAAATCATCAATTTGTTTTTCGGTAAAACTGCTGAATTCTTTTAATACCGTTGGCCAATCAAAAAACACCTTACCATGCACCCACAGATGAAAGGTAGTCGCTTTTATTTTATAGGTTTTATGATGTAAATCTACGGCTGCCAAAAAAGGACTGTCTACCAATTCCTGATAATCGCTAGCCAAAAGTGTGTGTTTCTTCTCTTGAGGCAGGGCACAAGCCACCTGATAATTCTGGGGAAGGTCCAGTTTAACGATTATATTTTCTTCAGATCTATTAGAAATGGCAAAACAAATATTTATAAAATTTAGATAAATCTGGTCGGGAGCTACCCATGAACCACCTGCATCGAGCTGGGCTGCGTGGTAAGAATAAAAAATTTTATACTTTCCTGCTGATTTTGCAAAAAATGTCCAAAGATCTTTTGTTTGTTTTTTTGAAGTCACTTCTCCGTCTGGACCGGTGACCTCCAATCTTCTGATATATTGGGCATAATTGGCTATTTCATACCTTCCAGGGCGCCAGGAAGGCAATTGAAGGTCAATTTTTTCGTCTTTATTACAGCTAAATTCCAGTTGAATTTCCAGAATTTGTGACGTTGGTAAGGGTGAACTTAGGGTATATTTCATGAAATGTATTGAAATGGTCTTAAACAAAAGTAAGCCACTGGTTTGTAAATAAAAAAAACCTCTCTATCTTTGCAATCCTTTAAAAAACGAGAATCAAGCGATTAAAATATAGCAATAATGAAAAGAACATTTCAACCTTCCCGCAGGAAAAGAAGAAACAAGCACGGTTTCAGAGAGAGAATGTCTACTTCTAATGGCAGAAGAGTAATTAAAGCCAGAAGAGCAAAAGGCAGACATAAGTTATCGGTATCTTCTGAGAAGACCCTTAAGAAATAATTCTCTCCCATTTTAATATTTATGGGGTAATTTATTCAGTGCTATTTTATGGAATGTAAATTTTCAAAGAATGAAAGATTACACTCCAAAAAGTTAATAAAGGAACTTTTTGATAAAGGTTCCTCTTTTTTTTATATCCCTTCAAGGTATTGTATCTTGATGAATTGGGGATTTCTGACAATCAATTACTGGTATCTGTTTCTAAAAAGAAGCTTAAAAACGCTACAGACAGAAACTATATTAAAAGGAGGGTAAAAGAGGCTTACCGTCTCAACAAGCACCTCCTTCCTTCTACACAGGGGTCCAAAAAACTTATCGCTTTAATTTACGTTTCAAATGATTTAATGGGGTATCATGATATATCCCCTAAAGTCATAAAGGTCCTTAGGAAAGTACCTGTAGCAAAACCACCTCAAGAATGAATAAATTTATTTCCCGTAAAGGCATTTTTACTAGCCTTACTGTAATAGGAATCGCAGTTTTAACACTGTCTTTTTATCCTAAGAATGACAAACTTTTTGAACTGGCCAAAAACCTGGATATTTTTGCTTCCTTGATAAGGGAGCTTGACACCTATTATGTTGATGAAATTGACCCCACTGAATTGGTTACTGTAGGCATTAATGCCATGCTTGCCGAACTTGATCCCTATACAGAATTTATTCCTGAGGAAGGTTCAGATGATTTTAGAGTAATGACGACTGGAGAATATGGTGGAGTAGGTGCTTTAATTGGAAATCGCCTTGGTAAAAACATGATCATGATGCCCTATGAAGGTTTTCCTGCTCAGGTGTCAGGGTTGAAGGTGGCAGATGAGTTATTGAGGGTAGATACTGTTAATGTAATTAATGAAAATACTGGAGATATTTCAAAGTTGCTTAAAGGCCCTGCCAATACAGAAGTGGAAGTAGTGGTCAAGCGTGGTGAAGATACCCTGACGGTTAAACTTACCAGGAAAAAGATTGTGATCAGTAATGTGCCTTACTACGGAATGGTAGAAGGTGAAACCGGCTATATTAAATTGACCGACTTCACAACCAATGCTGGGCAAGATGTGGCTTTGGCATTACAAGATCTTAAAGCACAGGGAGCAAAAAAAATCATATTAGACGTAAGAGATAATCCAGGTGGTATTTTGCTGGAGGCGGTGAATGTTGTGAATGTCTTTATTCCTAAAGGCCGGGAAGTAGTTAAGACCATCGGGAAATTGGACAAAGTGCTTTCTGAATATAAAACCAGGGCTTCACCTCTTGACAAAGAAATTCCTTTAGTAGTGATGATCAATGAACGAAGCGCTTCAGCCTCAGAAATCGTTGCGGGTGCTTTGCAGGATTATGACCGGGCAGTTTTGGTAGGTAGAACCTCCTTTGGGAAAGGCTTGGTACAAAGTACTATTCCTTTGTCCTACAATTCTCAGGTGAAACTCACGACGGCGAAGTATTATATTCCAAGTGGTCGTTGTATCCAAGCGATTGATTACAGCAAAAAAGACGAAGATGGAAATGGAATTTATGTGGCTGATTCCTTAAGAAAAGAATTTCAAACCAAAAATGGCCGTACCGTATATGATGGGGCAGGCATTGAACCTGACGTTGAATTAAGCTCAAGAAGTTTTGCTCCAATTACTTATAGTTTGGTTACAAGAAGTCTGGTTTTAGTTTGTTAGCGAATTTGCCTTAAAACATGATAGCATCGTTAAGCCAAGAGAATTTGAAGTGAGTGAGGAACTGTATACCTCTTTTGTTGATTGGCTTCAGGACAAAGAATACGATTATACGACAAGGGTGGAAAAAACGATAGAAGACCTTGAGAAGTATTCTGAGCGTGAAAAGTACTTTGGTGATATCAAAGAAGCGCTTGAGAATTTGAAGAAAAGTGTTAGTCATAGCAAAGAGCAAGACCTTGTTACTTTTAAAGACGAAATTAAAGAAGCGTTAAAGGATGAGATTGTTTCCAGGTATTATTATCAAAATGGGGTAATAGAAGCTTCATTGGATCAAGATCCGGAGATTGAAAGCGCTTTGAAGGTATTTGCCGACGCTGAAGTTTATGCTTCTTATTTGACTCCGGTAAAATAAGCAAATCATTTACCTCTTCGTTTTGCCTGATAAATCATCCTAATACGCTGCCCATACTTTGAGTAGTGAATCACTTGAGCAGCTAGTAAGATGAACATCACAAAATTGAAGTAATATTAAACGGCTGCTCTATTGTGAAGCGGCCGTTTGCTTTTTACTACGATTCGGTTCCAGTTGCTTGATTTAAATATGCCATACTTATACTATTATTATACATGAGTAAAATCCTTTCCATAGAAACCTCAATTGCCGTATGTTCCATAGCGATCCATGAGGATGGCAAGCTTCTTGCTATTTCTGAATTGCACCAGGACAATGTACACGGTAGTAAATTGGTGCCATTGATAAAAAGCTTGTTGCAGGAGGCTGATTATAGCATCAGCAGTTTCGATGCCATTGCGGTAGCCCAAGGGCCTGGATCCTATACTGGCTTGCGAATTGGGGTCTCTACTGCCAAAGGTCTTGCCTTTGCTCATGACTTGCCTTTAATTGGTATAGATAGTTTGGATGGGCTTGGTTGGCAATTGGTAGGGCAGGTGGAATCAGGGTCTTTTATTGTGCCGATGATTGATGCCCGTCGAATGGAGGTCTATGCCAAAGTATTGGACGCTAATGGCGAGACCATAGATCCTTTGAAGCCTGTGATTTTGGAAGAGGGAGTATTTGGAGATTTCTTAGCTAGCGGAACAGTTTATTTCTTGGGCAATGCCAATAAAAAACAGAGGAGTTCTTGAATAATAGCAATGCCCGATACATTGACAAGCTAAATTCTGCAGCTAGTTTAGGTGAATTGGCTTATCGCAAGTTTGTGAACAAGGATTTTGAAGACATAGCTTACTTCGAGCCGAACTACTTAAAAGAGTTCTTGGTTTTAAAATCAAAGAAGAACCCATTACTATTATGAGCGAAATTATAAACAGGGTAGCCAACAGTTCTATGGTTACCATCGATTTGGAGACCTATTATACTACAGGAGAACGGGTGGTATTTGATTTGGAGCCCTTTTTGTTTCAGGGCTTGGTGATTAAAGAAAGGGATTATCGCGAAAGCTTTAAAAATCTTGACTGGTCGCTTTATGCTGACAAGCTGGTGGCCATTACTTGCTCGACTGACGCCATCATTCCCAAATGGGCTTACATGCTTGCGATGGTAAATTTACAGCCTGTAGCAAAGGAAGTGATCATAGGAAGTATTGATGATTTAGAGAAACACCTTATAAGTGGTGCGCTGAATGCGCTTGACTTGGCTTATGTTGAAGATAGACCAGTGGTAATAAAAGGCTGTGGCAAGTTGTCCATTCCTGATTATGCCTATGGAGAGATTGTCAAGAAAGTAATGCCAATAGCAAAAAGCGTGATGTTTGGAGAGCCTTGTAGCACTGTTCCAGTATTCAAAAGACCGAGGAGTAAAATAGTTTAATTAATATCGGGCTGTTTTTGAGTGGGTTAAAAGATATTCACCAATTATTTTAGATAAGGGCTTGGCATATTCATAAAAGAGCCCTATGTTTGCATTCCCAAATGAGAGACGCTCGAGGGAATAAGCAAATAGAGAAATAAACTTTTGTTTTAATTTGAAAAAGAGAATAAAATTTTATT
This sequence comes from Cyclobacterium qasimii M12-11B, assembly GCF_000427295.1. Taxonomy (GTDB): domain Bacteria; phylum Bacteroidota; class Bacteroidia; order Cytophagales; family Cyclobacteriaceae; genus Cyclobacterium; species Cyclobacterium qasimii. The sequence goes on from NZ_ATNM01000055.1 coordinate 12,191, forward strand.
AAAACTTTTTCTCTCAATAATTTTAAAACATCAAATATTTGTTTTACATTTGCAAACCTGTTCTGAAACAAACTTTTAAATAAAGAAAGTAAGACACAGCAAGTGGACAAAAAAGTTGTCCAAATAAGTTCTTTGAAGTAGTGTAAGATAGTTAAAATTTAAAACCTGACGATTCGAATTTATTCGGATAT
>NZ_ATNM01000056.1 GCF_000427295.1 Cyclobacterium qasimii M12-11B
ATTCCAAATTACCTTTTGAATATTGGAAGAAAAGTTCTTACGGTAAAACGAATCTTTTTTATTTATTTTTATGACTATAAAAGATTCTGTAAATATTCGCCAGTTATCTCCGGTTATAATAATAGAGATAAACTTGAAGCTAAAATCATAGAAAGGTATCATTCAATTGAAAAGGGATTAACGATGCCTGATTTTCGTTTTAATTTTGGTATACCAGTACTTACTTCATTGACAGATAATTGTATAGAATACAATGAGAAGTACGGTGAAAGTACTCAATTAAAACATGCATTATCTGTTATATTTGAATATGAAAAAAAGCATATTGATTCGAAGGTTCCTTTAAACCAAGATACTATAAAAGTATTGAATAATTTAAAAAATAAGATTAAGAACAGAGAAGAATTTCCGCTAGGACAAAAACTTGTTTTTAAAACAGATTATTTTTCAGAAGTTAATAGTAATTTTTCAGCTTTTTCTAATTCTAGAAAAAGTCTTAGAAATTATTTAGAGGACCAAGAAGTTGACTTGAACCTTATTACAAATGCCATTGAGATTGCAAAAAATGCACCTTCTGCATGTAATAGACAATCCGTAAGGGTTTATGTTTTTTCCGATAAGGAACAAATTAAAAAAATATTGAAAATTCAAGGTGGCAATAGAGGGTTCGGTCATTTAACAAATAAATTGATTATTATTACTTCCGATCTTAGTGTCTGGGGTTTTGCAAGAGAAAGAAATCAAACATTTATTGATGGTGGGATATTTGCGATGAATTTATTATATGGCCTTCATTTTCAGCAAATTGGTGCTTGCATTTTAAATTGTAGTTTATCTCCAGAGAATGATGTTAAACTTAGATCTTTAGGTTTTATTAGGGAATCAGAAAATTTTATTTCAATGATTAGTTGTGGAATTTTGCCTGAAAAATTCATGCAAGCAGCTTCTAAACGTCACGAAGTATCGGAAATTTTAACCATTATTAAATAAGATGAAAATAGGAATTATTACATATCAAAGGTCTCATAATTATGGTGCAGTATTGCAAGCCTATGCTTTATTGTCTACCCTTAAAAAAAATGGGCATGATGTTGAAATTGTAGATTATTGGCCACATTATAGAGATGGTATGTATGATAATCTTAAATATAAATTTCTTCCTAATGACATTTCAGTAATTGATAAAACCAAAACAATTGTCACCGATTTTCTCTCTTATGAAAGAAGAATTAGAAGATCTAAAAAGTTTGAAAATTTTATAAAATCTAGATTAAAATTAACTGGTGACACAATTAAAAATGGTGTTGATATAGTTGATAAATTTGATCTTATTATTTATGGAAGTGATCAAATTTGGAGATACAATAACTATAATTTATTTAAAGGTTTTGATCCAGTTTATTGGGGCAAGTTTCCAATTAATTGTCCTAAAAAGATTACTTATGCAGCAAGTATGGGTGTTATGGATATTGATGATTCAAAACTTACATTTGTGAAAGAAAATTTAAGTAATTTTGATAATATTTCAGTTAGGGAAAGTTCTTTAAAGGATCTAATTCAGCCTTTAACAGATAAAAAAATTGATCAAGTTTTAGATCCAGTTTTTTTGTTATCTAAAAATGAATGGAATGAATTAACATTTAAATCAAAGATTAATCGGAAATACGTATTATTTTATAATTTACTTAGTTCAAAAGAAGGTACTTTAATGGCTGATACTATTGCTTTAAAATTAGGCTGTAAAGTCATAGAAATTAGTGGTAATATACAGCCCCTTAAATATTCTAATAGGTTTCAACAAACGACTGGTCCTAAGGAATATGTTAACCTATTTAAAAATGCAGAATTTATTGTGTCTACATCATTTCATGGAGTTGCTTTTTCTATAGTTTTTGATAAACAATTTTATGCTTTAGGAATGGGTAAAAATTCTTCGCGTGTCCAAAGTCTTTTAGATAAATT
>NZ_ATNM01000057.1 GCF_000427295.1 Cyclobacterium qasimii M12-11B
CTAAAGCTATTTTTTATTAACCCTTTACTGGTTTTTCGCCAAAGTGAAAATTCTTCTTTTTTTCTTCTTCTTCTTCTTTTTTTCTTCCTTGAGATTGTCCTCAGCATCAGAAAATAAAAGTACTGGGGTAGAGGTGGGAAGGAGTATGTTCTCTTCCACTCCTGATGAATCTACCTCAACCCTGGTCGAATCTTCCTGGCCAAAACCAGCTGAAGTGATAAAAAAAAGCACTACAAATAATAAGTAAATGAGTTTTTTCATAACAATTTTAAAACGAATATAAAGGCCCGGTTGTTGTAGTTAGGTGCAAAAAATCAAAAGGTCCAGTATACTTAACCATGATAACATTTCTCAAAACTAGTCAAAGATTTAGGAATCGTTGTCATTATGCTTATTTTTGCAAAATTAAAAAGGGGCGGAAAGGCCATCATTCATTACCTAATAATTTACTTGGACAAAAGGTCCTACTAATCTGATTATCAAACGTAATTTAAATAAAATATAAATGAATTCCATCCTATCTGATCGTATAAACAATATGGAAGAGTCAGCTACGCTGGCTATGGCAAAAAAAGCCAGGGAATTAAAGACTCAAGGAATAGACATTATAGGTCTGAGTCTAGGAGAGCCTGATTTTAAAACGCCTAAACACATTCAAGAGGCTGCCAAAGATGCCATCGATGAAGGAAAGTATTTTTCTTATCCTCCAGTAGCGGGTTATCAAGATCTTAGAGAAGCTATCGCTAAAAAGCTAAGGGATCAAAACAATATTTCAGAAGCGAAGGCTGAAAATATAGTGGTTTCTACAGGAGCAAAGCATTCTATAGCCAATATCTTCATGTGCCTTATTAATGAAGGTGATGAAGTGATCATTTTTTCTCCTTATTGGGTTTCTTATTCTGAGGTAATCAAATTGGCCGGTGGTGTACCTGTGCTTATTCAAGGTAGCCTGGAAAACAACTTTAAAGCTACTGCTAAGCAATTAGAGGAAGCCATTACAGACAAAACCAAGGCGGTGATTTATTCTTCACCATGTAATCCTTCTGGTTCTGTTTTTAATGCGGCTGAATTGGAGGCCATTGCTGATGTAATCAAGAGCAAAGAAAACCTTTTGGTAATAGCAGATGAAATCTATGAATTGATCAATTTTACTGGTACTCATAAAAGCATTGCCTCTTTTCCAGGGATGTTTGAGCGTACCATTACCGTAAATGGATTTTCTAAAGGTTATGCGATGACCGGATGGAGAGTAGGTTATATCTGTGCTCCTTTGTTCATTGCGAAAGCTTGTGAGAAAATTCAAGGCCAGTTCACTTCTGGTGGTACAGGTATTGCTCAACGTGCCGCACTAGCGGGACTGATTGGCGACCAAAAGCCAACAGAAGAAATGGCGGCAGCCTATCTTAAAAGAAGAGACTTGGTTTTGGATTTATTGCGCGATATACCTGGAATCAAAACACACGTACCTGAAGGAGCATTTTACTTTTTCCCTGATGTTTCTGCCTTTTTTGGTAAATCTGCAGGCGATCAGAAAATTGAAACTGCTGATGATTTTTGCCTTTATGTACTCAAAGAAGCAAATGTATCATTGGTAACAGGAGCAGCTTTCGGTGCACCTGATTCAATAAGGCTTTCTTATGCAGCATCTGAGGCTGAATTGAAAGAAGCGCTTAAGCGTTTGAAGGAAGTGCTAGCAAAATTGAACTAACTATAAATATTATCCCCGGGAATTTTTCCGGGGATTTTTCTTACTTTTCCAAGATGCAGGCAATCGTAATCACACCCGTAAAAGACGCTCTGGAGGCTACTCTGGAAACCATTCAGGCCATTTCTGATGCCAATGGCGTTTATGATTATTGGGTTTTTAATGATTATTCTACTGATCAGACCAAAAAGGCCTTAGAAACGGCCAGTAGTAGTAAAGACTTTAAGCTAATAAACCTGGAGGAGGTAACGTCAAACCCTTCTCCCAATTATAAGACTGTCCTTCAGCTTGCCCAAAAGACAGCCTTGGAAGCCGGTTTGCCCCTGATCATTGTGGAATCTGACGTTAAGGTAAATCAGGACACTTTAGAAAATTTAGTAAATTTTGCAAATGATAATCCTAAGGTAGGGTTAGTCGGAGCCATTACACATGATGCTGAAGGAAAAGTGAATTTCCCTTACCTCAAGTTCAAGCAATTAAAACCAAAGATCCAACCAAAACTACAAGAAGCCTTAGCTTTTGTTGTACGCTGATCAGTATTAACTTTTTACAGGAATACGATTTTACCGATCTGGATAACAGCAAGGATTGGTACGACACCCATATAAGCCAAAAATCTATTGCCTTGGGTTTTGAAAATTACATACTCCCTGATTTGCCTGTATGGCATAGACCCCACGCCAGCCGTCCCTGGAAACAACTCAAATACAAGAATCCAGTGCTTTACTACTTTCGAAAGTGGTTTTTGGGCAAGGATAAAATTTAGAAAAATTCTTTATTTAAAAAGCTTTAGGTATTTGTTTACACTGAACACTTGTGTGCTTTCTATTGTATGGGAGTCAATCGATTGAAGAAACAATACAATCAGTCTGATTTTGAAATCCAATAGACCAAGCAAAGCTCAAAGCACGGTAAGCTTTTGCTTTATTAGTCCTATTAGAAGTCGGGTTTAATATAAAACACTTGATGAATTCTCATCAACTGCCAATTTTAGTAATGAGCAGGCCTACTACTTTTCTTGCTATTACAATAAAATTAAATTGTATTATTTAAATAAAAAATTATTTTTTCTATTTTCAAATTTAATGTGTCCAAAAGATTTATTCTTGATCAAGAATTCATGCTCAACTAATTGTCCCAGCTGAGGAGGTTCATTTATACCTCCATATTATTTGATTATAATTATTTGAGGCATTTTCAACTTGAATTTTGACAAGAAAAGTACCGTTATTATTCAAAATTTGAATTCATTCTGGCTTTTTTTATTGCGTTTCTTTTGAAAGAAAAGATGCATTTTTATTTATGTCAAATTTTTGTTTTGTGATTATTTCTCTAAAATATCGAAGTATACTAAGAAGTATTTATTGCTTTAATGGCTGGAAATATTGTATATTTGTCGTGGGTGATTAAGCAACTTTTTATACTTATTCTTTTTTTTGATAATTAAATGGAGGTTATTTCGAATTAATTTTTCCTAACCTCCCTTTTCTGAATGAGTTACGTTTTAATCTTGCGAATGAGTTGGTTTCATTAATTATGGGTAATCTAATTGTCTTTATGAAATATATCATTGCATTGACCCTTTCCATTCTTGTTTTTCATTCCACAGTAGTAGCCCAGGAGTCTTCTGATTCAACAGAATACTATAAAACCTATCCAGACAAATTGGTGCTAAGAACCTATATGTCTAGAAAATATACAGGTCTGGGTTTAAAAGTAGGAGATGAAGATTATTGGTACAGGCCAAATTCCACCTTGAATATGGGAGTAGGGGCTACTTATGATGGATTAACATTGAATCTTGCCTACGGTTTTGGGTTTTTAAATCCAGATAAAAAACGTGGAGAATCAAAGTATTTGGATTTACAGGCCCATGCCTATCCTAAAAATTGGGTTATAGATTTCTTTGGACAATTTTATAACGGCTATTATTTGCAGAGGGGGAGTACTATAGGAAGCAGCAATGAATCAAGGTTGTTCCCCGACATGAAGTTAAGGGTTTTAGGAGCCTCTGTTCAGTATTTATTTAACGGAGATAAGTTTTCTTATAGGGCAGCATTTTTGCAAAATGAATGGCAAAAAAAGTCTGCAGGTTCTTTTATGGCCGGGATGGAAATTTATGGAGGGCAAGTGAGGAATGGGGCTGGGATTCTGCACGCACAATCCGTTGCTCAAAATTTTAACCAGATAAAATATTTTGAAGTGGGACCGAATTTTGGTTACGCTTATTCCTGGATAATAAAGAAACACTTTTTTATTACCTTATCTGCAGCCTCCAGTTTGTCATTGGGCAGGACCTACTTAAGTTTTGAAGATGGTACAGAAAACAATAATTGGTCTATTCGTCCAAATTATTTATTAAGAGGGTTTACTGGATACAATTCGGATAGATGGTCACTTAATGTTAATTATGTATACAATCAGGTGAATTTATCTCCAGTCAGTGGGTATAAAATCAATTTGGGTACCGGAAATTATCGATTAAATCTTATTTATCGCATTAGCCCTGGCCCAGGGCTTAGAAAAAAGTTAGGGCTGATTGATAAACTCAAAGGGAAATTGGGAGCAAAATAAGCTACTGTTATCACTAAATTGATGCGTCATTTTTTTATTTCATCGTCAGAAGCCCTATTTCTCATTTTTAAATTTCTATTATTGGTTTGACCGTCCCGGTTAAATAAAAATTCTTTAATCATTTGATCTATAGGGTATTTGGTAATTGCGTATTTTGGATATAAATTCAGAATAAACTATTTAGTAATCCGTAGTTAACAAAATAGAAACATACATATAACACAATACAAGTTGTTAGATTTTTTGATAATGTGCCTATTTGCCAATATATATTGTGGGGGTAGTGGTATCTTTTCATGTATTGTAGTATAATAAGAAATAGAGTTTAAACTATAAAAATAATTTATGGTGCAGAGGTTTACAAAAATCAGACACTGGTATTGTTTAGTAATGTTATGGTTCCTGATAGGAGCCATACTTCCAGAGGCTTTGGCCCAAAGTAGAAGGGTCACAGGTAAAGTCATCTCTCAAGAAGATGGCTTAGGTATTCCCGGAGTAAATGTACTCCTTCAGGGAGGTCAATCCGGTACAGCTACAGATGTTAATGGGGATTATTCCATAACCGTTGTGGACAACAACGCGGTTTTGATCTTTTCATTCATCGGATTTGAGCCATTAAATGAAGTAGTGGGTAACCGCTCTGTAATTAACGTAACGCTTAATGAAGATGCTTCAGAAATGAAGGAAGTCGTAGTTACTGCCCTTGGTATAAAAAGGGAAGAGATTTCTTTGGGTTATTCTATAGAGCGTGTCGGTGGTGAAGAACTGACCAGAGTAGTCCAGGAAAGTTTTCTTAATGGAATGGCTGGTAAGGTTGCTGGTGTATCCATCAGTTCTACTGGTGGTACTGGTTCATCTGTAAGTATGGTGATCAGAGGTGCCTCTTCTTTAAGTAGTGACAATCAACCACTGTTTGTAGTAGATGGTGTGCCGATTGCCAATACCCTCAACAATGTCTCTTCGGTAGGCTCAGAAAACAGGGTGGATTATGGAAATGCAATTTCAGGCCTAAATCCTGATGATATAGCAGACATTTCTATCCTGAAAGGACCTAGTGCAGCGGCACTTTATGGCTCCCGGGCAGGGAATGGTGTTGTTATTATTACTACCAAGGGTGGTAATGTAGACCGCCTTACCGTAAATGTTTCTACCAATACAGTATTTGATGTACCCTTCAAATTTTTGAAATGGCACAGTAAATTTGGCGCCGGCCAATTTTCTGCTATCCCACCAGAAATAAGTGGTACGCCATTGTCCAATCCATTTGGTAGCCTGGTTCAGGAAAATGTGAATGCTGCCTTTGGTGCCGAGTTGGATAAAGGATACGAGCAGGTACAGTGGAACAGTCCTTTGGATGAAAATGGAAATCCTATTGCTATGCCTTTGGTTTCCTACCCGAATAACGTCCAAAATTTTGTTCAAACGGGAGTTACCACATCCAATAGTTTTTCAGTGGCTAATAGCAGTGAATCAATGAATTATAGGGTGTCTTATTCCAACATGCGGAATAAAGGGATCATACCGAATTCAGATTTATTTAGAAATACTTTAAACATCAATTCTAACCTAAAGCTCAATGATAAATTAAGCATTAGCACCAATATAGATGTTAGCCGTAACAATTCGAACAATAGACCCGCAGGTGAACGTGGAACAAACCCTTTACAATGGGCCTATGAAACATCTCCTCATGTTAATGTTTTGGATCTGAAAGATTACTGGCTTCCTGGCCAAGAAGGTCTGGAACAAAAAACCATGGATGCAGGCCAAGAAATCAGAGTAACTGATAATCCTTATTTCCTTGCCAATGAAGTAAACAATAGCTTCAAAAGAGACAGGGTTTTTGGAAATGTAAAAGCCGATTGGCAGATTTCGCCATCATTTAATTTCTTTGCTCGCTATTCTTTGGATCTTTTCAACGAAACCAGAGAAACCAAGATAAGTAGGAGTTACAGTCAGGAGCCTGAGGGAGCCTATGGTGTCACAGATATTCAGCGTATGGAAACGAATGCTGATTTCTTGCTTACCTATAATAAGGATGTAAATGATTTTGGGATTACGCTTTCTGGAGGAGGAAATATCCGATACCAAAATGGTAGTAATCTATTTGCAGGCTCCAAATCTGGTGTTGGTTTGATCACTCCAGGTGTGTTTACGCTTCAGAATATTTCACCAGATAATATCCAATATTCTAATAGTAGATTTGAAAGAGGGATTCACAGTTTGTATGGTTTAGCAAACCTATCCTATAAGGACATGCTATACCTGGATCTTACTGCTAGAAATGATTGGTCAAGCACACTTCTTGATGCAAATCCTTATTTCTATCCCTCTGCTGCTTTAAGTGTATTGGTCAGTGAAATGTTAGATTTACCAGAACCTTTCAGTTTGGTAAAGCTTAGAGGAGGATTTGCCTCTGTGGGAAATGATGCCAGTCCTTATCAGCTTTTAGCTGCATTGTCCAATGCTGGAGCTTGGGGGAATATTCCAAGGTTGTCTTTACCTAGTAACATATTGAATCAGTTTTTGAAACCGGAAATTGCAACCTCATTTGAAGGGGGCATTGATCTTCATTTTGCCAATGACAGGGTAAGGTTTAGTGGTACCTATTATAAAGTAGAGAACGAAAATCAAGTTATTGGTATAGGCTTGCCTCCATCTACAGGTTATTCTGGAAAACAAATAAATGCAGGTCTTTTGCAAAGTGAAGGTGTAGAGCTTTCACTTGGCGCTGATATTATCCAGAGTAAAAACTGGAATTGGACGACCAATTTTAACCTGACCAGAAACAGGACAAAGATTATTGAATTGGCAGATGAATTGCCTTACTATACACTTTGGGAAGATGCCCGAGGTGGCGCCTGGACATATGTAGGGGAGGAAATTGGGGACCTTTATGATGCCCAAGTAGTCACTGTAGAGGATCCGGAATCTCCTTATTTCGGTTTTCCGCTTTTGGATCAGACAGGAAAATGGCAAAGTATAGATGCTGTAAGTACCAGAAATAAAATAGGGAATTTTAACCCTAAATTTATTTTGGGCATGCAAACCTCTTTGTCTTACAAAAACTTTCATTTGAACCTGACCTTTGATTGGAGAAATGGCGGAGATTTTGTTTCCCAAACGTATAGGTTTGGAGAGGAACATGGTAGGTCTTCTATCTTCTTAGACAAATTGATCAATCCAGGAGAAATGGAAGGAAGTGAATTGAAAGACTACTTGATAGATAATAAGGAATCTATGATCTTGATCAATGGTAATAACTTTCCTTTGGTTGGAGGACCGACGCCGGAATACGGAAGTTACCCTTTCACCTTTGGCCCATTTACTTTGCCACATGGAGGAGTATTTATCCCTGGTGTTTATGCCACAGAATTTGATGATGACGGCAATCCTACAGCCTACGCTGAGAACCTAGGAGAGAATATTGGACAGCCTGGAGGAACGCTAACCTTGCCTTATGCAGGTAGTACAGCCTGGAGCTTTTCAAGGGCCTTCTTATATGATGCTTCATTTGTCAAGTTAAGAGAAGTTTCCTTTGGATACGACTTGCCTAAACGTTATGCCTCGGTTTTAAAAATGCAGAATTTGAGTTTCTCTGTTTATAGCAGGAATATTATCCTGTGGACGGCTGCGAAAATCAATATAGACCCAGAGATGGCATTTCAACCTTCGGGGAGCACCCAAGCAGGCTCTCAATTCAAACAAGGGATAGAGAGATGGAATGTGATGCCTTGGGTGATGCCCATAGGTTTTAAAGTCAATGCTACTTTTTAAGTGTTAGTTTTCAACTGATAAACGAAAATATTATGATTATCAAGAATAAATTATTATTCGGTTGGGCACTTTTATTACTATGTACCTTTTCCTGTAAGGAAGACCTCATAGAAATGAATATTAACCCAAATGGCGCAAGTCCAGAAACGGCGAATCCTAACCTGGTACTTTCGACGGTGCTGACAGAGGCGGGGAAATCTGTGCTAAATCTTGGGTATCAAGACATCGCAGGAGTCATGCAGCATACCCAAAAAGATGGCTGGTCAGGGGCTCATAATTCCTATGACTGGAACCGAAGCAATAGCTGGTCAGGTTATTATGGAATCCTAAGGAACAACCAATTTGTTTATGACAGGGCTGTAGAATTAGATCAGGAACTTCACCAAGGAGTAACTTTGGTGATTAGAGGGATGATGTTTGGTTTAATAACGGATCTTTGGGGAGATGCTCCTTATTCATTAGCCCTTAAAGGTAATGAAGTAACTCCTGAGACTACTTTTCCTGCCTATGATACCCAAGAAAATATTTATAAAGGTATTCTTGACGAATTGGAAGTCGCCAACCAACTGCTATCCAAATCAAAAGGGGATTACAATAGCTCAATTGAAGGGGCTGATGTATTCTATAGTGGAGACCCTTCAAAATGGAGAAAGATGGCCAATTCGCTAAAACTTAGGTTTTATATGAGGCTTTCTGAAAAGTTGCCTGATTTTGCGAAACAAGGTATAGAAACCATTCTTGCAAACCCTGGCATGTACCCAATCATCACCAATCCTGGAGATGACGCCACCATGGGTTTTGAAAGCATAAGTAAGGAAAGTAGCTGGCCAAACAATACCAAGTTTGATGTAGATGCAAGCAATTACCGTAGACTGAAAATGTGTCAAACTTTGGTGGAAGCCATGAGAGCAAAAAATGACCCTCGACTTGGAGTATGGGCCAATCCTGTGGAAATCCCACTTGTAGTTGATGCCAGTCTACCAGAAGGTACAGATAAAATAGAAGATGGAAAAAGATACCTCTCACCAGATGTATTGGAAAGCAGAAATGTTGCGCTAGAGGATATCAGTCAGAACCCTGATTATGTAGGAATTCCTCCAGGTATAGCTGGAGCACAGGTTTATAACATGAGTCCAGATGCCAATCAGGCGGCTTTTAACCCTCATGTTTCCTGGCTTAATGATAGGTATAGAGAGCCTACCGGACCTTTATTGAGAGCAAGATTAATTACTGCATCAGAAGTAAATTTCATTTTAGCAGAAGCCGCTTTGAAAGGTTGGGCCGTAGGAGGTACTGCTGAAGAGTATTATAACAAAGCCATTCAGTCTTCTTTTACTACTTGGGGATTGTCCGGTTCGGTAGAGACCTACCTTACGCAGGAAAATGTGAAATTTGATGGTACTGTCAAACAATTAATAGAGCAGAAGTGGATCGCTTCCTGGACGGCAGCTGCAGAGTCTTGGTTTGACTATCGAAGAACTGGTTACCCAGAATTGGAAGCAGGACCTTATACTATTCGGTCAGTATTGCCTGTTCGTTTGTATTATATGGTTGAGGAACGAAACCTCAATCAGGAAAATGCAGAAGCAGCCATGAGTCGATTAGAAATCACCAATTTCTCAGAAGTAGATGGAGCCAATAGTGCCTGGTCAAAACCTTGGGTTATTCAAGGTACAGGCAAACCTTGGTAAGTTTGTAATCAATAACAGAATTTTAGATAAAGGGGCTTTTCGAAAGAAAAGCCCCTTTTTTTGCTTAAAAGAGGAGACGCCGTTTGCCTATTTTGCCTTAAATTGCCAAAAAACTATAAGTGCCTATGAAATTTCCCAATTCAGAGATTGTTAAATGTTTGTACTTTATTTTGATATTGGTGGCATTTGGATCCTGCACAAAAAATGTCTCCATAACGAGACTGATGCCAGCAGAGATCAATGTTCCGAATAAAGTGCAACGTTTACTCATCGTAGACAGGACAAAACCTGAAAATCAGGGAGTCGCCATTATTGAGGGAATTCTTACGGGTGAGATGCCTTTTGAAGTGAAAAATGCCATTGATGGCACTTTGGCTTCCATTCACCAAGAGCTAAATACTTCCCCCCGATATGAAATTGTACGGGCGAATGAAAGACTAATAGGAGGACTTTTTTCGCAAACTTTCCCTGCACCCCTTAATCGGGAAATGATCAGAAGCCTTTGCGATCGATATGAAGCGGATGCTGTATTGACTTTAGAGAAGTTCAGTTCGGATTTTGTAATCACAGATAAAAAGGTCACGATCAAGAAAAAAATTGGAAAAGATGAGAATGCCAAAACCATTGAAGTACCCGGAGTATTAGTGGAGGGACTGGCATCCGTACAGGTTGGCTTTAGGTTGTATGACCCTGAAAGTGGTAATATCTTGGATCAGCATGACATGGGAAAAACCAATTCTTGGTCAGCTGAAGCAGAAACAAAAGCTAAGGCTTTGCTGCTTCTAATCGAAAAAGCCCAAGCCACCAGGTATGTAGGTCAAATGGCTGGTGCAGCTTATGCCAGACGAATCGCCCCTATGTACATCGACATCAACCGTACTTTTTATGCGAAATCAAAGAAGTTCCCAGCCTTAGAAAAAGGAGCACGCTTTGCAGAAGTCAATGAATGGGAACAAGCCATCCAAAGCTGGCAAGCTGGTCTATCCCTTCCGGGAGATGAAAAGACTTATGGCAAGCTTTGTTACAATATCTCTTTGGGCCATGAGGTTCTTGGGGATTTGTTGTTGGCCAAGGATTGGGCCGCGAGGGCTTATACGGAGTACGGCTTTAAGGCAGGAAGAACTTATGCCAAGGAGCTCGAACAAAGAATGATGGAAGATGCATTGCTAAATCAGCAACTAGGGAATTCTTCGGATCAGTAAAAATAAACCCGGATGGGGCAGTTGGCTGGATCAAATCTTAGCCATCGCCCCACCCGGGTTATATATTATCTAGTGGTTTAGCAGTTAGCCACTTAGGTGACTGCAGCCTTTATTTTGAACTTATATTAAACCAATTCACTAGGAGATTTTTCCATTGCCCTTAATTCTTTGGCAGCTTCTACCATAAGTTTCAGGGCTTTTTCTGTTTCGTCCCATTGTCTGGTTTTTAAGCCACAGTCTGGATTAACCCAAAGTTGGGCGGTTGGAATCACATCTTGTGCCTTTTTTATCAGCTGTACCATTTCAGATTTGGTAGGTACTCTTGGTGCATGGATGTCATAGATGCCAGGCCCAATTTCATTCGGATACTTGAAGTCTGCAAAGGCATCCAAAAGCTCCATTTGTGAGCGAGAACATTCGATGGTAATCACATCAGCATCCATGGCAGCAATACTTGGCATAATGTCATTAAATTCTGAATAACACATGTGGGTGTGAATTTGGGTAGCATCGCTGACACCAGAAGAGGTCAATCTAAAGGCTTCAACAGCCCAGTCGAGATAGGCTTCCCATTCCGATTTCCGCAATGGAAGTCCTTCCCTTATAGCTGGTTCATCAATTTGTATGATTTTGATTCCTGCGCTTTCAAGATCCGTTACCTCATCCCTAATCGCCAGTGCAATCTGTCGGCAGGTTTGGGAGCGAGGTTGATCATTGCGGACAAAAGACCATTGAAGGATGGTAACAGGTCCTGTCAACATGCCTTTTACACGTTTTTTGGTTAAAGATTGGGCATAAGATGACCAGAAGACCGTCATTGGTGCAGGGCGGAAAACATCTCCATAAATGATAGGTGGTTTTACGCATCGGCTACCATAGCTTTGCACCCAGCCAAATTGGCTGAAGGTGAATCCTGCTAGTTGTTCGCCGAAATATTCCACCATGTCATTTCTTTCATACTCTCCATGTACCAAGACATCCAACCCAATTTCCTCTTGTTTTCGAATGACTTTTTCAGTGGCCTCTTTTAACAAGTTTTCATACGTTTTCGCGTCAATAAAACCTTTCCTAAACTGTGACCTCCATTTTCTAACTTCTCCTGTTTGTGGAAAGGAGCCAATGGTGGTAGTTGGTAATGCGGGTAGTTTTAGCAACTTTTGCTGCAAGGTTTTTCTTGACGCATAACGGCTGTCTCTTTTATCATCGGAAGGAGAGATGGAAGCCACCCTTAATTTTACGGTTTCATTGTGGATGAGACTTGAGTTTTCTCGACTAGCAATGGCTGCCTTGTTTGTTTCAAGCTCCAGTAAGGTGTCTTTATGAGGATTTGGTAAAGACAATTCCTGCAGTAATACCACCTCTTTTAATTTTGTTTGGCAAAAGCTATCCATTGCTTGATCTCTGGTAGAAGAATTCCTTCTTGGGTTTCAGCTTCCAGGTCATAAGGGACATGCAACAAGGAGCATGAAGGTGCAAGCATAATCCTCTCTTTACCTATACTGTTAATGACTTTGCTGATGACCTCAAGTGATTTGTTAAAGTCATTTTTCCAAATGTTTCGACCGTCTACAAGGCCTAAAGAAAGGCTTAACTTTTCGGGGATTTGTAGCAATATTTCTTCCAATTGCGCTGGATTACGTACCAAATCCAGGTGAAGTGCGCAGATAGGAAGCGACAAGGCCAGTTTAATATTGTCATTTAAGCCTTCAAAATAGGTGGCAAGAAGGATTTTCAACTTAGGGAAAGCCTTTCTAATGCTCTGATAGACGAATTGAAAAGCTTCTTTTTCCTTATTGTTGAGGTCAAGACCCAAAAATGGTTCATCAAATTGAACCCAATCCGCACCATTTGTTTCCAGGTCTTTTAAAATTTCCAGGTAGACAGGGAGTAAATTATGGATAAGGTCAATTTTATCAAATCCGCTTGTTTTTCTTTCCCAAGCAATAAATAAGTGACAGGACCGATTAGAACTGGCTTGGCATTAATGCCTTTTCTTTTGGCTTCTTTAAACTCATCTACAACCTTGGTGGAATGATAATTAAACCCTTGTTTTTCAGTAAATTCAGGTACCAGATAATGGTAATTTGTATCAAACCATTTGGTCATTTCCATAGCGGTAATGTCCAGTCCATCTTTTTGGTATCCTCTTGCCATGGCAAAATAATGGTCCAATGGGCTAATGTTTGGATTTTCTAGCAGAGGAAGGTACCTCTCTGGAATAGCCCCTACCATGAGGGACATGTCAAGCACCTGATCATAGAAAGAGAAGTCATTGACCGGAATAAGATCAATCCCAATGGCTGCCTGGGTTTTCCAATTCTGGAATCGGATTGCTCTTCCTGCCTCGGCAAGTTCTTCTGATGAAATTTTGCCTGACCAATATTGCTCGCAGGCTTTTTTGAGTTCTCTTTTGCTACCGATTCGCGGATAGCCAAGAATGTGCGTTTGCATGTTCTTTTAACTTTTAAATTAATAAAATGAGTTAAAAGCCCTTTGCGTTATTTCGTAATTGCTAGGAGAAAAGAAGGGAGGGTAGATTTAGGAAGTTACCAAAAAAGACACAATTATCCCTGGGAAAACAATTGATTTTAAGATGATAACACCGAACCTGACATCACGCTTCGAATCGCGAAAGCATTGTCAATTCGAAACAGGCAGGTCTCCTGACTTGTAACATTTTTACCTTCCTTCCCATTCTTAATTCAAGAACAGTGGATTTGCTAAGGGTAAAAACCTTTGTAGTTACTTACAGTTGCGCGACAGTTCGTGATTCTCACACGATTCCCTATTAATTCACGTTAAGTAAAGCCTATTTCGGTTGATGAAGAAATAATAAAAGAACTTATTGAACTCAAATGTAGGACAGATTAATCACATTTCCTGCAACAATGGTAAAATGGCAGGGAAAAAGTAGGTTTTGAAGTGTTTTTAAAAAGTAATAATAAAGCCAAAATGAATGGTGAAAACTACCTCCAGGGCTTTGTAAACCTGATTTTCAGATTAACAACCTACCGGTATTCCCTGCAAAAATAAAAGCCGTAAAATGGGACCATGCAATAGGATTGCTATTGCATGGTTCTGGTAAGCAAAAAAGGAGAGGACTCAGTATTAGAACCTCAAAAACAGAAGTTGATAATTACACCCGATGTAATTTGTAGGGATATACACCATCAGCATTCCATTGGCAAACATATAAATTCTTGTCCTTATCCAAACAGACATCATGGCAATGTTTGAAGACAGGCAGTTCCTGAAGCATCAGTTCTAGTTTGCCATTTTTATAGACAGGTTCTGTGCCTCCAGGATTGGAAACCACCTTGTTGTTTTTGTCCAAAATGGTTACAAAACCTTTGTTTAGGAGCATATTATAATTGCCTTCTTCCATTCCAAAACATACCCCTGAATACAAGTTTTCACCATCTAAAACAGGACGGCTCATAAAAGCACCCGGTAGGTAATGATCTTCCAGGTACTCACCAGCTAAAGTGAATCGTTTGAAGGTATTCTTAATCCTTGCAGAGCAAAGTAGGGTAGGGTTGTTAGGATCTCTATAATCAATGGCTACCCCATGGGCTTGTTTGAATTTGTCGGGCTGAAGAAAACTGTCTCCTCCAAATTTTCGAATAAATTGGCCAGTCTGATCATACTGTAGGATAAATTGAGAGCCATAACCATCGGCTACATAGATATCACCATTTGGGCCTATAGCGGTTTCTGTAGGTCGGTAATAAGCATGTTCGGTATAGGTGCCAATCTTGGAAGGGTGCTCCAGCTCCATTAGGATTTTACCATTCATGGTGCATTTCACAACCTTTCCTAAGCCAACATCTGTTATAAATAAAAATTCTTCGCCTCCCTCTTCTGAAATGGTCAAACCATGTGCTCCAGAAAAGTTCAAGGTCCAGGTATCCAGAATATTGCCTGAGGTGTCATAGATCAAGATATTGTTTTTTGGATGGTCCGTTAATAAAATCAGTCTGTTGTTTTTATCAAGGACCATTTCATGGCAGTTGTTTACAGGGTGACTGTTGCTATTGGCTTTGCTCCAGTCTCTTTCTACCCTGTATTTGAAGTCACCATGCCCCAAAATATCCTTCTGGATTTGTGCTGAATTTGAATTGATATTGAAAAGTGGCAATCCGGTAGTGAAAACTGCGCCGCCACTTGTGATAGTTGTTTGAATGAATTTTCTTCTTGAATACATGAATTGTTATTATACCAATAGTTCTTTGATTACCTGTCCGTGGACATCTGTAAGTCTAAATCTTCTGCCTTGATGTTTGAATGTGAGCTTCTCATGGTCTATGCCCAATAAATGCAGCAAGGTGGCCTGGAAGTCATGTACATGAACAGGGTCTTTAGCCACATTATAGCTAAACTCATCCGTTTCTCCGTACACCATTCCTTTTTTTACACCAGCCCCAGCCATCCACATAGTAAAGCATCCTGGGTGATGGTCTCTACCATAATTGTCCGCAGTGAGTCTTCCTTGAGAGAAGCTTGTTCTCCCAAATTCTCCACCCCATACAACCAAAGTGTCTTCCAAAAGTCCCCTTTGTTTTAGGTCTTGGATCAAACCTGCTGTGGCCTGATCTGTGCTTAATGCTTGTCGCTTGATACCACTTGGTAAGCTACCATGTTGGTCCCAGCCCATGTGGTACAATTGGATGAATTTCACATCTCGTTCGGCAAGTTTTCTAGCCTGAAGGCAATTGGAAGCATAGGTGCCAGGAATTCTAGCATCCTCTCCATAAAGCTCATAGATATAGTCCGGCTCTTTGCTGGTATCTACTGCTTCAGGTACAGAGTTTTGCATTTTATAGGCCATTTCATATTGGCTGATCTTGGACTGAATTTCCGGATCCTGCCACAAATCAAACTGGTGCTCATTTAGCTTACCGATATGGTCCAGGGCACGACGCCTGTCGTGGTCATGTACCCCATGCGGATTATTCAGGTACAAAACAGGATCTTTGCCCGAGCGAAATTGAATCCCCTGATGATGGGAGGGTAGAAATCCGTTTCCCCAGGCGGTGGAGTTTAGTGGCTGTGATCCGGGGCTTTTAGAAAGTAAAACCACAAAATTGGGCAAATTTTCATTGTCACTTCCCAAACCATAACTCAGCCATGATCCGATAGATGGTCTACCACTTAATTGGGAACCTGTTTGCATAAACATGACGGCAGGTTCGTGGTTGATGGCGTCGGTGATCATTGATTTGACGATGCAAAGATCATCTACCACTTTGGCTGTGTGGGGAAAGATTTCACTAACCCATGCACCTGAATCTCCATATTGCTTAAAATCAAAAATTGATTTCACCAGTGGAAAAGTAGATTGATCGGCTACCATGCCAGAATTTCTCTGGGTTCCCTGAACGGATGGGGGGATTTCCTTTCCATGCCATTTTTCCAGTGAGGGTTTGTAGTCAAAAGTTTCGATCTGCGAAGGCCCTCCCGATTGGAAAAGATATATCACTCTTTTGGCTTTCGCTGGAAAGTGCGTACCCGTAGATAGGCCCTGTGGTTTATAGAGTCCAGAGCTGTCCGGAACTCCGGCAAACCCTGCATTTTGACCAATTAGGCTGGATAGTGCAATGGCTCCAAAGCCCAATGAAGTCTTTTTCAAAAAGCCACGTCTTGTCTCTCCGAATTTGTTTATGTCGTTCTCGTTCATGGCGCTTATTATCTTATGGTATACCCTTCAGTGGTATTCATTATTCCATTAATTACGGTAGCCAATGAGGCTACCCGAACTGGGTCTAGCGAACTGTCTAGCGGTTTACTGCCTGTACTAAGGTAGGCCATTGCATCACTTTTATTCAGACCAAAGCGTTCTTCTTCTTCCTGATAAAATTGTTGAATAATCTCCATTTCCTGGGCGTCAGCTTGTCTGCCTGTACTCAATTTAAAGGCCTTGGCCAGTTGCTCTTCAGGGCGATATTCTTTCATGAGTTTTTCTGCTGCCACTCTTGCTGCTTCTACGAATTGTGGGTCATTTAATAAGACCAGGGCTTGTAATGGCGTACTCGTTTCTGTTCTCCTCACCTTACACTCTGACCTGTCGCTTACATCAAAGATCATCATAGACGGTGGCCCCGAAGTTCTTTTCCAAATCGTGTACAAGCTTCTTCTGTAAAGTCCGTCACCAGGTTCTTGTAAATACCTGTACCTCCAGGATTTGGTAGTAATTTCATCCCAAAGCCCTTCCGGTTGATAGGGGTATGCACTTTCGCTAGCTGTATTTTGCGCAAGCAATCCACTTATGGAAAGGGCGTTGTCCCGGACCATTTCTGCCGTCATCCTAAAACTTGGCCCTCTGGCCAGAAGAAGGTTGTCGGGGTCTTCTTCCAATAAGTCTGGACTGTTTTTGGAAGATTGCTGGTAAGTGGCAGACATCACAATGAGTTTATGCATCTTTTTGATGTCCCAGCCAGATTCTCGGAAAGTAACCGCTAACCAGTCCAGTAGCTCAGGATGAGAAGGCATGCTTCCTTGATTTCCAAAGTCATCAGAAGTAACAACCAATCCTTTTCCAAAATGCATCTGCCAGATTCTATTGATAAATACGCGGGCAGTCAAAGGGTTGTCAGCATCAAAAAACCACTTGGTTAATCCCAATCGATTTTTTGGCCATTTTTCATCGTAGTGAAGAACTGGTTCAGGAATGCCCGGTTCAACTTGTTCCGTAGGAGCATTGTACATTCCTCGGTCTAGAATAAATGTAGGTCTGGGTTTCTCCAGATCCCCCATTACCATTATTTCTTTGATGTCTGTTGTTGTTTTAGCCCGTTCTTTTCGTAAATCTACCATCGATTTCCTTAGGCCATTGGCTTCGGGATGGTCAGATTTAAATAGGTAATCAGCGACCAATTCTTTGGCGTTCTTATCTCCTTTTGATGAAATAGAGGCTTTAGCTTTTTCTGGATTGGCATCATATAGTACCTCCAAAGCAGTTAACTCCTGATTATATATTTTCAATTCATCCAGTCCACCATTGAGGAAGGTCTTCATTTTATCCCTTACCCCCAATACAAAGCCTCGGAATCCGTAGGTGTGAATGTCTGGCTTAAATAGAATGGATTTATATATATTGTCTGCGGAAACGGTCACTGGTACTTTTTCTCCATTGAGGTAAATACCGACGCCATCAGCTTTTCCCAATCCATTATAAGTAATGGTGAGGTCTGTCCATTCTTTTGCCGGGATCGCTGCGACTGTTTTTACCTGGATGGCATTGTCTGGCCAGCTGTAGGCCATGATAAAGTTAAGTTTATTGTCTTCCAGAAATAGGGAATAACCTTTTAACCCAAGGCGAATATCCTCACAGTGGGTAAATATTACTGTCTCATTATAAAGGGTGTCTGGAAAAACAGAAAGGCTTACGGAGAAAGGATCCGTCTGGTCAAACCAGCCTACTTTATCCGGTAAGCTCAATGTGGTGTAGTCATTGATGAAAATACCCTTTCCGGCAGTACCATCTTTAATTACTGGTTCTTTGATCAATGCTGCTCCAGATTGATTGGTCTTTCCAGGGCTTTTAAAGGTGGTTTTATTGCTTGCTGGAAGCATTGTCTCAAAACTGTAAGCTGCTACAAGTTTAGAGGAAAGACTTTTTTGGATTTTGCCTGGTAGATCGGCCTCTTTTAAAGACTGCTTTTCAACTTCCTGATCAGCTACTTTTCGCAAATCGTCCAAATGCGTTTCCTTGGACTTAATCTGACTGTCTATGTAATTTAAAATCTTGTCCTGTTCTTCATTTGTGAGTAATAGTGCAGGTCCTGGCACTTGTCCTGGTCCGTATACTGCTGTTCCCAATTCATTTGTACTGTTAAAAAAGGCTGACAATTGGTAGAAGGACTTTTGACTTATCGGATCATATTTATGGTCATGGCAGCGGGCACATTCCATACTTAATCCCATGATGGCTTTTCCAACAGTGGAGGTACGGTCAGCTACATATTCTGCTCTGTACTCTTCGAAAACGATACCGGCTTCAGAATTCTTTTTATGAAGGCGGTTAAAGGCTGTTGCCAAAATGCTCTCTTGCGTTGGGTCTTCAATGAGGTCTCCCGCCAGTTGCCAGGTGATGAACTGCTCATAGGACATGTTTTTGTTAAAAGCCCGAATTACCCAGTCCCGATAAGGACTAAAGTCCCTGTGTTTGTCGTCCAAATAGCCATCTGAATCGGCGTATCGGGCCACATCCATCCAGTCTGCTGCCATTCGTTCGCCATAAGCTGCAGAAGAAAGCAATCTGTTGACTAACTTCTCGTAAGCCTCTGGGTCATCATTTGCCACAAAACCTTCTATTTCTTGAAGAGAGGGTGGTAGACCTGTAAGGTCAAAACTTACCCGGCGGATAAGGTTTTCTTTGCTGGCTTTTTCTGCCGGCTTTCGATTGCTGGTTTTTAATTTTGCAGCTACAAAATGATCGATTTCGTTATTGGCCCAATTTTCCTCAGTGATGGCAGGGATACTTGGTGTCTCAGGTTTGATAAATGACCAATGAGGCTTGTATTTTGCGCCTTGTTCGATCCATTTGGTTAGCGTAGCAATTTCTGCTACACTAAGGCTAAGGTTTGATTCAGGTGGAGGCATCAATAACTCCTTGTCTTCGGTTAAGATTCTGCTTACGACCTCACTTTTACCTGGTTTTCCCGGTACAATGGCATAATGACTGGCATTGCTCTTTAAGCTGGCATATGCAAACTCCTCCAAATCTAGTCTTAAATCCGCTTCCTGATTGGCTGCATCAGGTCCATGGCAGGCATAGCATTTGTCTGATAATATGGGCTTGACATGATAATTAAAATCTATGGCTTCAGGCAGGTCTTTATAGGCCAATTCAATGGCTTCTGGCTTCTCCCAGCCACAACCTACCAAGAAGGGCAGGAGTGAAAGCAAAGAAAAGGTTGACCTGTATATTATTTTGGGTATGACTTGTGTCATTTATTGAAAATTGAAAATTTTAAAAGGTCCTTGTTTCCCCAATTGAAATTGGGAACTATTAATGTTTAACGGGTAATTTTTACCAATAGTTAACCTTAAAGTTATTGAATATCTTTAAGAAATAAAATTACAATTTTAAGGAGGTGGCAATAGCAAATTTTGTCTGGTGAAAATGGTTCAATAGGATCTATTTCCACGCTTAACATGGGTTTTTGTTGTGTATTCGATGGTCGCCAAATGAAGGAGTTGTGCAATCGGTGTACTCATAACGAAAAGTTAGGACCTGTGACACTATCAACTAAAAATGCAAGCTTGCTTTATAGGGGGAAGTTATTTTAAGTTTGCTACTTGAATGAGGTGAAGCCTGCATCAAAAGAATTCCATTACCAGGTAATTTCAATTCTTACAAAGCCCATCTCATCTTCGATATTTTCAAACAGCCATAGTTTGCCATCTTTGGCAAAATAAATATTTGGATAGGTATCAATTGTTTGGAAATGGTCTTCTGCGATTAAGTTGAGGTCCTTGTCCAATACACTAATATAACATTCAGATCCGGTGGGAAGGAATGGTTGCCCTTCTCTGGCGGTAGCATTTTCATCAAATTTCGACCGAAAAGACATACGATAATATACCTGTTTTTTTTCATCCCAAACAGGTTCCATAAAGTTAATGTCTTCTGCTATTTTTTGAAAGTAGCTATCAAATTGAGACTGATCTCCAACTTCAGAAGGGTAAGTGCCACTTTTTTCATTTGGGTTCAGTTGGCTGTTGAAGGTGATGTGCCTGAGGGAGTCATTTGTTTCGTCCAGCACATAGAGTTCATTACTTACGTTGGTTCCCAATAATACCTTTCCTCCCTCTTTTATTAAATAACGACTGGCACTTAGAGTGCTACCCATTCCACCCTCATTGGATGATATTTCAAAATTTCTGGCTTTATCAATGGCTGGGACTGGAAATTTATTAAAGGTTCTGTCTTCAATGTTTATTATTGCAAAAGACATGTCCTTTTTTTCATGATCGGATATTAAAGAGGCAAATTGCTTACCGTCCGAGGCTATACTTATCGTTTTATGAACCTGATACCCTTCCTCTAGCTGGTCTGATTCTTGCCCTATTTCATTGAGGTTGAAACTTTCGAGCTTTTCCGCTTGCCAGTTGAAAACATGTTCATTCGTACTATTGTTTATGTGTAGCTTGTCATCACCAATTAAAGAAATTGCCCAGATAGCTTCGGTGCCATTTGGTCCCTCTCTTTCGAAGTGGTGTTTTTTTTCTAGGGTTAATTTATTGAGGTTGATTTGCTCGATAGTACGTTTCAGGGGATCAACATTGTAAAGGTATTTTTTATCCTCACTTATTGCATTTACCCTAACTCTCCTTTTGAGGTATAATATTTCCTCACCTGGATCTATTGCGACGGTGTCCATGGTGATACCCAAGGAAGGTAGTGGACCTTCATCTCCATTTTTCTGTCCACTACATGCAAAGAATAAAGCGAAAAATATACAGTAAATGCTGTTTTTCATTCGGTTAGGGTTTATAGACTAAAAATTTAGCAGATATTTTTGGACTTTCCTAAAAATTGAAAAACAACTTTAGTTTTAATACATACCAAGACTATTTACTTCTAATATTTTTTAAGGATATTATTCCTGACTTGGGAAATGGTTTCATTTTGAGAGGAAATTTCTATACCCTATTTAAGGGTTCTCCTCTAATATTCTAAGGGGTTTAAAATCAATTTATTGAAATTAATCAATAAATTGGGTAGTCCTTAATAAAAGATACGCACATGTTTCAAAATCCTAAAACCTCAGTTTTAATCTTTTCAATTTTAGGCCTCCTTCTATTTACGACTAGCCTTCAAGCCCGTCAATTGCGCTTAGACATTGATACATTGCTTGTGGGGGTGGCAGGAAGTGAACCATTTGTATATGGTGAAGGTCAGGAAGTCAGTGGTATTTCTGTTGAAATTTGGGAGGAATTGGCGGCCAAACAAGGGTGGAATTATTATTTTAAGTCTTATACTACTGTAGATGACGCTTTGCATTCATTGGAACAGGGAGCTTTGGATTTGGTGATTGGGCCGATTAGTATTACTTCCAATAGGGTGGAAAATTTTAGGTTTTCGCAGCCTTTTTATAATTCGAGTTTGGCCATCGTGTCCCGTTCTGAAAAGCAAGGGTTTTGGGACAAGATCAAGCCGTTTTTCAGTATTAAATTATTGATAGCTGTATTTGTTTTTTATTCATTCTTGCCATAGTGGGTACCGTGTTGTGGTTGGCAGAGAGAAACCATTCCAAGGATCAATTTCCAAATGATCCAATAGATGGGATAGGGAATGGGATGTGGCTTGCCATCGTTACCATGAGTACTACAGGGTATGGAGACAAAGCACCGGTTACTTTGACGGGGCGCATTATCGCAGGCAGTTGGATGATTATCTCAATTATTTTTGCTACTTCTATGGTGGCAGGAATAGCCAGTACCCTTACTTTGGCCTCTTTAGGCAAATCTCCGGTTTCCAATATAGAGCAATTGGTTAATAAAAATGTGGCAACCATTTCAAATTCCCCTTCGCAAACGTTTTTAGAGGAACACTATGCCAAGCCAGTGGAAGTATTTACGCTGGAAGAAGCCATTTCTAAGTTAAGGAAAAAGGAGGTTGCTGCAGTGGTTTATGATCGGCCACAGTTGTTGTTTTATCTTAAAAATCATGGAGACGAAGATCTATTTATGGCCAAGGCGGAATATTACAAGCAAGGATATGGCTTTGCTTTTCCACTAGAGAGCAACCTGGTGTATGAAGTCAACAGGGCTTTGCTTGAACTGGCGGAAGATCAGGATACGGATGAGATAATTGATCGATACCTGATGCGCAATGAGTAATTGAATGTCAGGCTCATGTTTATTTGGTTAAACATTGATCCTGGCTCCTAAGGTGAAAAGCTTGCCTTTAGTTATTCCTAGCCTAAGAACTAAGCCTTTTTAAAGTCATTGGTTTTACTCACCATGTCCCAAAGGGTTATGCCTATACTCACTGAAATATTTAGCGAATGTTTGGTGCCAAATTGGGGGATTTCCAATACTTGATCTGCTGCCAATACCACGTCCTCTTCTACACCAAATACTTCGTTTCCGAATATAAATGCATAAGGCTTGCCTGGTTCTGGTTTGAATTCATTGAGTGGGGTACTGTGAGAGACTTGTTCTAATGCACAGATAATATAGCCTTCTTTTTTTAAAGCTTTAATTACATCTAGTGTACTTTCATGATGTTCCCAATCTACTGATTCAGTAGCACCAAGAGCTGTCTTTTGAATTTCTCTATGGGGAGGTTGACCAGTAATGCCACAGAGGTATAGCTTATTTACCCTAAAAGCATCGGAAGTCCTAAAGGCTGCACCTACATTGTTTAGGCTACGAACATTGTCCAATATCAGGGCGATTGGGTTTTTTTCGACTTCTTTGTAATCCTCAACAGAGAGTCGGTTGAGTTCTTCCATGCTGAGTTTTTTCATAGGGATATAATTTGAATATTTAAAATGCTGATTTATTGAGTTATAGGGATTAAAAAGCCCTATGGAGCTCAAATTTACTTAATTCCAGACGAAAAAAACAGAGGTGACAAAGGCCTTGTAAAAGATTTAGGTTTTGTTTCCCTTACATTCTTAATTAAATTCAGGTCCTAAAACAGAAAAATAACAATGGGCAAGACGAAAGCCAAGGAAACCCCTTTAATGAAACAATACAATGCCATCAAGGCAAAGCATCCCGGAGCCATTTTGCTTTTTCGGGTAGGGGATTTTTATGAAACCTTTGGAGAAGATGCGATAAGGGCCAGTAAAATCCTTGACATTGTGCTTACCAAACGTGCCAATGGTTCTGCTTCTCATATTGAGTTGGCAGGTTTTCCGCATCACTCTTTGGATACTTATCTGCCCAAGCTGATCAGAGCAGGTAATAGGGTCGCCATATGTGATCAATTGGAAGATCCAAAGGAGGTAAAAGGAATCGTTAAAAGAGGCGTTACAGAATTGGTTACACCTGGCTTGGCTTACAACGACAATGTGTTGGACAAGCGACGCAATAATTTTTTGGCCAGTATTCATTTCAGCAACGACCAGTTGGGGATCGCATTCCTGGATCTTTCTACCGGTGAATTTATGTGTGCCGAAGGGCATCAATCTTATATAGAGAAATTACTTCAGAGTTTTAATCCTTCTGAAATCATTCACTCTAAAGCGGCAAAGGCTGTTGCCGGTGCCTTATTAAAAAATGATTTCCACACCTTTCATTGTGAGGATTGGGTGTACCAGCAAGCATATACCTATGAAAAGCTGACAAGCCATTTTGGAACCAAGAATTTAAAGGGTTTCGGGATAGAAAACATGGAATTAGGCAGTACAGCCGCTGGTGCCATATTGTATTATTTAGAAGAAACAGAGCATAAAGAAGTCAAGCATATTGCTTCCATATCCAGGATAGCAGAAGAGAAATATGTCTGGCTGGATAAATTTACGATCAGGAATTTAGAGTTGGTTTACCCTCAGCAAGATGGAGGGGTGCCACTCATTCAGATTCTGGACCGGACGCAGACGCCCATGGGCAGTCGAATGATGAAAAAGTGGTTGGTCCTGCCTCTGAAAGAGAAAGGATTGATCGTAGAAAGACAAAAGTCAGTCAGTTTTTTTTACGAGGCTTCAGAATTAAGGGAGGAGTTGTTTTCACATCTCAAGCATGTAGGGGATCTTGAACGATTGATTTCAAAAGTGGCCGTGGGTAGGATCAATCCCCGGGAGATGAACCATTTGAGAAAAGCACTTCTCAGCACCTTGCCTGTTAAAGAATTGCTGGGGAATCAGCAAAATGGCGCTTTGAAAAAACTTGCAGACCAATTGAACGTTTGTTCTTATCTGCTGGAAAAAATCGAAAAGGAATTGATGGAGGATGCGCCTATGCTTACCCATCAGGGAGGGATTATCAAGAATGGGGTAGATCCTGATCTGGACGAATACCGCAAACTGGCCAACTCTGGTAAAGATTACCTGGTTCAAATTCAGCAAAGGGAAGTTAAACGGACAGGCATCACTTCATTGAAAGTAGCTTTCAATAAGGTTTTTGGCTATTACCTGGAAGTAAGCAATACCCATAAGGACAAAGTGCCACCGGAATGGATTCGTAAGCAAACGCTCGTCAATGCTGAACGGTACATTACTGAGGAGCTTAAGGTGTATGAGGAAAAAATCTTGCATGCAGAGGAGCGTTTAATAGCGTTGGAACAAAAGTATTTTCTATTGTTGGTACAAGATGCGGGAGATTATGTAGCGCAGATCCAGCAAAATGCACGGGTTTTGGCCACGCTGGATTGCCTGTTGAGTTTTGCAGAAGTAGCTTCTGAGAACAACTATTGTGCACCTAAAATAGCTGATACGGACGCGATCGAGATCAAGGATGGTAGACATCCTGTAATAGAAAAACAACTGGCTATAGGGGAGGATTATGTACCTAATGACATCTACCTGGACAATTCCACGCAGCAGGTCATTATCATTACCGGCCCCAATATGGCAGGAAAGTCAGCATTGCTTCGGCAAACCGCGCTGATCGTGTTGATGGCCCAAATGGGGAGTTTTGTGCCTGCCTCCTTTGCAAGGATTGGCATAGTAGACAAAGTCTTTACCCGTGTAGGGGCTTCGGACAATCTCTCCAAAGGGGAATCTACCTTTATGGTAGAGATGACTGAGACTGCCAGCATTTTGAATAATCTTTCTGACAGGAGTTTGGTGCTTATGGATGAAATCGGAAGAGGTACTTCTACCTATGACGGGATATCCATTGCCTGGTCCATTGTCGAGTATTTGCACAATCATCCTAAATGCAAAGCCAAAACCTTGTTTGCGACACATTACCATGAGCTAAATCAGCTGGCCAATGATTTCCCCAAAGTGAAAAACTTTAATGTTGCAGTAAAAGAGTTGGGCAATAAAGTCGTATTTATGCGCAAGTTGCAGGCAGGAGGGAGTGAGCATAGTTTTGGTATCCATGTTGCCCAGATGGCAGGAATGCCGAATCCTGTGGTTTTGCGTGCTGCTGAGATCATGAAATACCTGGAAAAGGACAAACAACTTCAGCAACACAAGGAAAACATCAAAGACATACCAAAGAACAATTTTCAATTGAGCATGTTTGAATTGGATCCAAAATTCAAAGAAGCCAAGGATTTATTGGAGGCGCTTGACATCAATACAATTTCTCCTGTGGAGGCATTATTGAAATTAAACGAAGTAAAAAAGATGTTGGAATAATTTAGTGCGTTTATTGTCAGGCAGGTAGCGTTTTCTTGATAAAAATTTCTTTCGTATTATTGGACTTTAAAAATTTAGGCGTAAATTTGCATCACAATCACGGAAATAAAAGTTTTTCTGTGTACCAATGACAAGCGAAAGTAGCTCAGCTGGTAGAGCACGACCTTGCCAAGGTCGGGGTCGCGAGTTCGAATCTCGTCTTTCGCTCATATAAAGCCCTTATTTAAGGGCTTTATTATTTAGATGGCGATTATAGTGGAAATGGTTTTTCCTTTTTCTATATTAGTTGTCGCTAATGTTGCCGGGATGGTGGAATAGGTAGACACGCAAGACTTAAAATCTTGTGGGGGTAACCCCGTGCGGGTTCGATTCCCGCTCCTGGTACAATGCTTATTCTTTAATAAGGCAAACATTTAAAAAGCCGCTTAAATTTATTTTAAGCGGCTTT
This sequence comes from Cyclobacterium qasimii M12-11B, assembly GCF_000427295.1. Classification (GTDB taxonomy): domain Bacteria; phylum Bacteroidota; class Bacteroidia; order Cytophagales; family Cyclobacteriaceae; genus Cyclobacterium; species Cyclobacterium qasimii. Next base: position 26,664 of record NZ_ATNM01000057.1, read on the forward strand.
TTTATTGGTCTTTGAGGTGTGTCTAGTTACTCCCAATACCCATAATACCTCCCCATCCAATACGCGACCAGGTAGTAGGTGCCACTTACCTCTGTTTTTCCACCACCTCCGATGTCCAACTGTTTTGGGTTGGTATTCCACCTGAAAGTGTTTCCTTCGGGTGAGGGCAAGGCTGTATAGGCCTGCGGGCTCCTTCCTCTGCCTGGGAACTCATCCACTTTTAAGTCCCATCGGTGACTGTTTTCTACTGACCAGGTAATCAAATCCAAAGGAAAAGTCTGTATTTCCCTGAGGGCAATGTTCAAATCCATATCTTCTTTGAGTAGTGCACTAGCAAAAACATTCCAAACCGGCATATTGTCTGAACGCACTGCTTTCCAGGATCTGTTTAGACTTTGCAAGTATAAGGGGTAAGAAGGATCGTCTTTAGGAGTGTAGTTGAGCAAGTTGTAGTAGGGAAGGAAATTTAGAATGTCATCGGAGTGACTGATGTCAAATGGGTCAGTCATCTTGGCCTCAAGTGCGTTGATGGCATAACCTTCCTTTTCAATAAGGTGTTGGTAGACTTTTTTATATTTTGCCTTCCCTGTAAAATGATAGGCAGTTTGCAGAGAGGAAAGGATCTGCAAGGAATTTAGGCCTTTCTCATACAGCCAATTGGAAGATCTGTTCAGGGAGTCTGGGGTCCATATGGCCCACCTTGTGGGTTTCCCATCGTAATCGATTAGTTGTAAATCATTGTCGACAATGTGACCGACGATACGATCAATAAGGTCCACTACTCTTTTTTTATCGTCTTCGTCAGCTACAAGGTCGTGGTACAAAGACATGGAAAGCAGATGCCCTACGATTTCATCAGAACTGGTGTCATCTAACCATTGCCATTTACCATCTGGTGATGGGTGCCAGTTTTTTGGATGCGGAGACCTTGATGGGGCCAAAAGATCTTCTGACCTTACATAAGACCTGGCAGGGTATCCTGGTATCCCAGTGACTGTCTCCAATCTTTCCAGGGCTTCGAAAGTTCGCTTTGCCTTTGTTTTGGCATCTTCACTTTTGGTGACGCCATATCTGAATGATTCGGCAATCAGGTAGCAGGAGGTCCAGAGGCCATCATTGTCTTGGTTTTCCAAAAAGCTACTGTTGATGTCTCCTGCTATCGCCAGTTTGGACCTGTTAACAATGCCAATTCGGTTATGTCTTTTTTCGATAATCTCTTCTATTCCATTTGCCTTTTCTTCCAAGGTCATGGCTTTCAGTCCTATTTCGGAGATGCCATTGGGCGTTGCCACCCATACTTTTCCTGGCTCAATAGGGAGAATGTCGTTGATTTGGTCATCAGGTAACCATCTTTTACTGGTGTAATACCTCCAGTTTTTCCTTTTCGGATCAAACCTTTTGGCGTGCCTATCCATAACAAGCTATCCGTTTCGAGTATTTTTGTTGCAGGGCCGTATGGGAGTCCATCTGCGCCTCTTTTTAGCCAATGATTGCCATCAGCGGCAAGAGACGCAATTGCTTTTGGTGAGCTAAATAAAATGTCTTTACCATTTAATCCGGTGGTTACTGTCAGGTATTGGCTATCATGCCCGAGTGCTAAGCCTATTTTATCCATGTCCAGCCATACGCCTGATTTTTTTGCCAAAGACCTTCGTCAGCTGCAATCCATATTATGCCTTCATTGTCCTGGGTTATTGCATTGATTTTTATGTCAGAAAAGGTGGTGACTTTTTCCCATGTTCCATTCCAGCTATACAGTCCGTGGGTGGTTCCGGCCAATAAAGTGTTGTTATCTATCCAATGTGTACTTGTGATGGATTGGCGGCCATGGGTCCGCGGTGGGTTTGGGATTCTTTCGCCTTTTTCAGACCATATGGTCTTGTCATTGTTCATCCATACTGTTTGGGAATTGTCCGCAGTAGCATTGATTATACCTGAGACATAAGGTTGGCCTGTCCATTTGTCCTTTTGATTGTAAAATATTCCGTGGGAGGTGATTGCTTTGATTGTGTTGCCATGCTTGAATAATTTCACGACGTCTAAACCAGCATTAAGAGGGAGATCAATTTTTTGGCTGACTTCCTGGTAATAGGAGCCAGAAGCTATTTTCTGAGAAAAAACCTGGACTGGGCTGAAGCATAACCAGGCCATTAAAAAGGCAGTAAATTTCAAGACTTTCATGTTGTTAGGGTTTCAAGCTGACTAGTGGAGGTTTCTTGGGTGATTTTCACGTTTCATTGAAAAGCTGAAACTTCCTGATTTACTACTTATCTTAGGTATAATTGGGCTATTTATTTCAGAATTGTAAATGAAATTGAGATGTTGAGATTAATCTGTCACTTTTTTCGTGGCTTTAAATTTGGATAAGGCTGATCTTATTGACTTATATCAGCTCTGGTGTATATGGGAGAGGGGGCACACGAAGAGAGCAGGACATCATTGCATGGGGTGGCTATCAATAATTTCATGCCCTTGTCTCTGTATTCTAATGTGGAGGAAACAGGGACAATACTATTATTGATATCTACAGGGTTTAAGTCATCAAGTTCTCCCCAAGGTTTATCGTTATCTATGAAAAGATTTTGGTTAGGCAGGAAAGTAATAGTATTGCCGTCCAGTTGGTAGGAGCCAGTTGAGAAAAAATAATAACCTACTAGTTCTCCTGAATTTGGCTGTCGGTAAGTAATGGATTTGGTAAAAGTCCTGTCTTCATTGATTATAAGTGTTGCGACGCTATTCAGTCCATAGCCCTCATGCAAGTTTACAACTTCCCAAGTATCATAAAGGCTGCCATTTGAAAAACTATCCTCCCAATTTGTACAGGAGCTTATGCTAATAGCAAACCAAATTAAAAGGGTTAGAAAATTTGTACGTTTCATGATGGTTAATAAAGGTGTTTAATTGTCAAGACGATTTACTTTTCACATTTGTCTCAATTGCTTGCAACTGAGATTTAAAATTAGGGTTTTTAATTGAAAAGTGTAAATGAGTAGCTAGTCAGTCTATTAAGAGACTGAATGCTAACAAAGTTAGGAAGAGATTCAAAAAGTAAAAAAGTGGTGTATTTCGGTAGGGTCCATCACGAAAAAGTAAGGGCGTGGCTTTTTTAATCTTATTTAAAGCTACGAAAATGTCATGTTGTCAAAAATATGCAATTCAATTGTTTTACCATTGTCCATAAAATAGCAGTCTGCTAAATTTTCCAAGGGAAGTTTGGTGTTTGTGTTGTTGTTAAATACCCCTAGTTTCCCTCTTCCGTGATGGTGATAAGGCGTTTTGTAAAAAAACCTGAGCTTGTATTTTTCTGCTCTAGTACTAGCCATTTCCTTCGTCATTCTCCGGTGATTAATAAAGTATTTTGTGAGGTGTTCACGGATTTTGTTTTGGGCAGGCTTAGACAATAGAGGAGGTAAAAAGAACCTATTGGCAATTTTTTCTCCATTTGGATCATTAGATCCAAATGGGTAATGGTGGATGTCTAATAAGTCTGCAGTTACCAATATCATAGAATACAAATTTAAATTTTGCTGGAATAAGCTAAAAACCCATTTTTAATTTGATGAGCGTAGTTACCATTCACTGAGTTTGTTAAAGGGAATTGAATGCATATAATTAGCAATTATTATATCAATATAAGTATGTAAAATGAAAAAACAAATGAAAAAAGGTAATAATTAATTAATAAAGTTATATAAAATGGATTTATATCAAATATTGACAAGCCATTTGTTATGCAAATACTGATTTAAGTATTTCGGTACATTGTTTTTCGATGTTCTTAGTGAGAATTATTTAATCTTGGTTTATGCAATGGGATTTTCATATTTCAGCGGAAAATGTTACAATCTCAGGATATATGACTGTTGTTGAAAGGGTTTCAGCAACTGATTGGTTTTCTATGGCGCCCCTCAGGGTGAGCCTCAATATTGAATTCAATTTCCCTTGCTCTTTCAAGTAACACCTTAATTGGATTAAGGTGCTTTTCTTATTAAACGGTTAACCTGAGCGCCATTATTTTTGAGCAGTTAGGTAATGAAAAAGTAGCTTTAAAACCTAAGAATAACGAAATTCAAAACCATCGAAGAAGCGAAACTTTTGTGAGCTAAAACTTTCAAGTATTATGCGTTTAGAAAATATTAATATTCAAGGTTTGACAAGTGAGGAGGTTAAAGTTTCTAGGCAGAAATTTGGGTCAAACACTTTAAATTATAAAAAGGAAAATGGTGTTTTAGGTGCTTTAAAGAAATTAGCGAAAGAGCCAATGATTTTACTATTGTTGGCGGCTTCACTTATTTATTTTGTAAGTGGGAAACCAGGGGATGGAATCTTTCTTGCCTCTGCCATAATTATTGTTTCAATCATTTCCCTGTATCAGGATTCAAGAAGCCGCAATGCTTTACAAAAATTAAAACCTTAACCCAGCCTAATTGTAAGGTGATCCGAAATGGAAACCTGGAAGAAATAAAAAGCGAAGATTTAGTAGTGGGCGATAGTTTGTTAGTAGAGGAAGGGACTTCAGTTGCCGCAGATGGAATCATTGTTCATTCCAATGATTTCTCTGTCAATGAATCAATTCTAACCGGAGAATCTTTATCAGTCTTTAAAGCTAAAGAAAAGGAAGACAACGTCATTTATAAGGGAACTACCGTAGAAAGTGGATTGGCCATTGTAACCATTACGACTATTGGTAACGAAACTAAACTTGGGGAAATTGGTAAGAGTCTTGAAAGTATCAAGGAAGAAAAAACTCCTTTGGAATTGCAAATAAACAGTTTTGTGAAAAAACTGGTTTATGCTGGTGCCATCGTATTTATAGTAGTTTGGGGGATTAATTATTTTCATTCTTTCGATTTATTGGACAGTTTGTTAAAGGCACTTACGCTGGCCATGAGTATTTTACCTGAAGAAGTGCCCATGGCATTTAGTGCATTTATGGCAATAGGGGCCTGGCGCTTAATGAAAATGGGAATAGTGGTAAAGCAAATGAAAACGGTTGAAACATTGGGGAGTGCTACCGTCATTTGCACCGACAAAACAGGTACTATTACCGAGAATAAAATGAGTTTGGCAAAACTTTATGCCGGCCCAAACCATTCTATTCTCAGTCCTGATGATGATTTAACTCCAAAGGAAAAAGAACTCATAACAATAGCGATGTGGGCAAGTGAACCTATTCCGTTTGACCCAATGGAAGTCGCTTTGCACGACGCATATGGCAATCTAAAAATGGATGATGAGCGTCCTAATTTCAAAATGGTGCACGAGTATCCCTTTAGTGGAAAACCACCCATGATGACTCATCTTTTTGAAAATGAATTTGGCAAAAGGGTTATAGCTGCCAAAGGAGCTCCAGAAGCTTTGATGAATGTTTGTCATCTGACAACAATAGAAAAACAACAAATTGAGAATGCTATACTAACTATTACTAGTGAGGGTTATAGGGTCTTAGGTGTTGGTGAAAGTTTTTTAGAAGGAAACGATTTTCCTAAGACACAGCAAGAAATCACCTTTGAATTCAAAGGAATAGTTGCTTTTTATGATCCTCCAAAGAAAAACATTAATAAGGTTTTGGAAGCGTTTTACCAAGCAGGAATTGCGGTAAAGATTATTACCGGTGACAATGCTGCAACAACTTCAGCCATTGCCAAACAAATCAATTTTAGAGGCTATGAGAAAAGTTTAACGGGCGAGGAATTGATGCAACTTTCTGAAACAGCATTGAAAGAAAAAGTAGCCGAAACGAATATTTTTACCAGAATGTTTCCAGATGCAAAACTGAGGATCATTAATGCCTTAAAAGCAAATCACGAAATAGTGGCCATGACAGGTGATGGGGTAAATGATGGGCCTGCCTTGAAAGCCGCTCACATTGGTGTCGCCATGGGGAAAAAGGGGACCGAAATAGCCAAACAAGCTGCCTCTCTGATTTTAGTTGAGGATGATTTATCAAAAATGGTGGATGCAGTGGCAATGGGAAGGAAAATTTATACCAATCTCAAAAAAGCCATTCAATACATTATATCCATCCATATCCCCATTATTTTAACGGTTTTTATTCCATTGGCCTTGGGTTGGATTTATCCCAATATACTTTCACCCGTGCATATCATTTTCTTAGAATTAGTAATGGGGCCCACTTGTTCTATCATTTTTGAAAATGAACCCATGGAAAAAAATACCATGTCACAAAAACCAAGACCTTTCTCAAGCACTTTTTTCAACTGGAAAGAATTAACAACAAGTACTCTGCAAGGTTTAGTCATTACAGCAGGAACTTTGTTCATCTATCAATGTTCCGTCTACCAGGGTCTTGGTGAGGCGCATACACGAACAATGGTCTTCATCGTTTTAATCACGGCTAATGTTTTTTTAACCCTTGTAAATCGTTCTTTTTATTATTCTATCTTCACTACATTGAGATACAAAAACAATTTGATTCTACTCATCATAAGTATTACAGTTACTTTAACAGCGCTCTTATTATTTGTTTCGCCATTAACGGCATTTTTTCAATTTGCCCAGGTTGATGCATTTCAGTTGTTAATCAGCATAGCAACTGGATTTATAGCTGTTATTTGGTATGAATTTGTAAAAATTAACACTAGACGAAAAGGTGAAATTTCAGGTTAAAGTACACTCAATGCAGCATTAAAAAAGAACGAAACCTGATGTATGCGTTGGCCCAACAAAAGCAAAAATGCAACATCTCAAAATTCAGTCACTGGGTAAATTAAAATTCGCAAACTGGAAGAGTTTAATTCTTTCAGAAATGAACGTCATTTTATCCATGTAAACCTTTTGGTATTTCTTTAACAATACCCTGGTGGTTACTGAAATCATCAGGGCCTATACTATGCACAAATAAAAATCTAATTTTAAATAATCGAAAGTACCATGAGCATGATTCGGCATGATTATATGTTCGTGGAATACAGCATTCGGAACATGATTGGGTATTTCCATCCAATAGGTATCTGCAGTTTTACCAGTTTTACCAGTTTTTTTTAACCTTTTAGCCTTAACTGCATCAGTTGGTGACATGAAAGGGATAACAGTTTTCAATTCCCAAGGGATACCCCTTTTGGTCCAGATATTATTTTTTTCGGAGTTATTATGGAATAAGAGTCTCTTATCGATGTTTTCAGTCTGTCCGACGTAGAATTTATCGATTGATTTAGAATGAAGGGATTTTTAAAAACATCCATTTATTAAAGGTCTTTCCGATTGATGAGGTCTTTAATTTGGATTAAAATGAAGATTAAAGAAGTATCTGGTGAAAATGGTGTTAAAATGAAAAAGTCACTTAAGAAATGCATCTTAAGTGACTGATTATTAAGCTCCTCCTCTTGGGCTCGAACTATGCTTGAATGCAGCCTGTATGGGCGGTTTTACGCTAAAAATGTTGTATATTTATACTAAATCCGTACAACAAACTGTACAACATTTTAACCAGAAAACATGAGAAAACAACTACCTTCACTCTACCTAAATAAGCAACGGGTAAGTAAGAAATCTGGAAAAACGCCGCTGTTTTTCAAACACGAGATCCATGGCAAGATTGTTAAATTCCAACTTAACATTAAGGTAAATCCAGAGTATTGGAACCAGGCACTTCAGCAAGTGGAAAGCGATACGACACTTACCCAAAAAATAACTCAAATTCGGGAGCTCTGGAAACTACTGTTTCACATAGGGAAGAATGATAATCGTTCTATCGAAATGTTTCAACAGATGTTCAGGGAGAAGATTAACGGAGAAGTCAGGAAGAAGCCAATAGACCTAAAAGCTAATTTCACCTTCTACGAACTTTTTGATAAGTATATGGAACAATACAAAAACAGGTATGCCCATACGCATCTGAAGAAGTTTCTTACCGTCAAAAATTCCCTTCATAGTTATTATCCGAAATTAGCCTACCAAGAACTTACTACTGAATTATTTGATAACTACAGGGATAAATTGGTAAAACGGCAGCTGACAAACAACTATATAAAGGATCTTTTCAAGATAATAAAAAAGGCCTGCAAATTCGGTCGTTCACTTAATATTGCAATCCCAATGGATATTGAGGAGTTCAGAGTAGAAACCTATAAAGGAAAGATTATCTGGCTCACGCAGGAAGAACTGACAGCCCTTGAAAATGTGGAATGCTCCGAATCGGAACAAGTAATCAAGGATTGCTTTCTTTTCAGGTGTTACACTGGTTTGCGGCACAGCGATATGAAACATGTTGATATTCTAAACTTGAAAGGGAATAGACTTGAGTTCAATATTCAAAAACAGGGTAAACTTCATGGTATTACTTTAAGCGAGGGTACTAAATCTCTGGCATTGTTAAAGAAATACAAGTCTTTTCCGATCACCACTGGACAAAATGAAAACAGGAAACTTAAAATTTTTTGTCAGCGGGCAAGGATTAACGATGTAATAGAAACCTATAAGCGGTCAGGATCTCAATTCCTAACAGAAGCGTCTCCAAAATACCGGAAAATTTCGGGGCACACAGCCAGGAGAACCTTTGCCAGGTTGGCTTACGAAAAAGGCGTGGAGCTGCTCAAACTGAGTAAATTTCTAGGGCACAGTTCGTTAGACGTAACCCTGGGATACATTGGCATAACCTTGGCCGACCAGGAAAACATTGCCTTTTAATATTGGTGAATTACTTAGATTTTTTGATGGAATAGATTGGGGAATATCGTATATTGTAGTTATTCAAACGTTTAGGGAATATGCTATTAAAATGGAATAGCAGTATAATATGGTTACGGGTAACCAACTGGCATTCAGTTCCCTAGGAATGCTTGTTTCACTAACAATAAAATGTTAAATCCCGAACACATTGAGAAGGTAGATGAACTACTGAAGGAGTTTAAAGCCTTCCAGGAAAAGTTTGAAGAGCTGAAGGAAGATGAATTTACCTTCAAAAAAACCTTGATTAACCTAATTGCGGATCACTTTTTGGCACGAAAGCGGCTTAAAACGTTTGAAGCCATCCTTTATTTGGATAGCAATTGAAATTTCATAAATCCCCGGAAATTAGCTTTTGGGGATTTTTTATTGAATAGGGGATTAAATTGTAAGGATCATTACCAATTTTTTTATTATATTCCTTAAAATTAGGCCATGGACATTTTTTCCAGTTTAATTTTCTTGTAGTTTTCATCTTTTAAAACAGGATCAACAAGTCAGACAGGTTCCAGACGACTGTCCGTTTGCATTTGAGATGAAAAGACTATAACCTCATACCTTTACATCGTTGAAGCTATATCTCTTACTGCTGAAAGTAGGGGATTTTAAAACCCCGGTTGACCCATGGGCGAAAGGTTAGACGAACGGCAATAATATTAAGGGCTCAGGCGGTCCCACGGAAAGATTGAATATCAGGTATTTATAGGGTTTCGGTGCAAAAAAAAGTGCAAAAAATACTGTAATTCTTTAGGGGAATTAGTCCTGTAGGAATTATCCGGCAGTACTTTTTTTATGCCTGTTACCAAAGCTTAAAAGGGGACAGTAAAAAAAAGTCATCTCGATTTCACATAATGCCTAGCAACTTTGCGGCCAATGAAAATGGAAACACAAGTTGACGGTTTCGGTAATTTTCCTATATTTAGGGGGCGTTCGTTAATTAAGCTATAAGAAAAATTTCCATAAGGGCTGCGGTTTGCTATTAATTGGCATTAATTTAAAAATGAAAGAGCTTCTTCAAAAAATACTAGATGATCCCAAAGCGACCATTGCCTTAAGCGCAGTCTTGATTTCTTTCATTTCTCTATTACTTTCTATAATCACCTCAATTCAAAACCGAAGAAATAATAGATTAGGTGTCCGACCCTTGGCTTATATATATCCACCAGATTATGAAGATCGGATTGCTGTAATCATTCAAAACAAGGGAACTGGTCCAATGATAACGAGGACTATAAAATTCACCAATGAGAATGGTACATCTAAATGTAATTTAATCGACTTCATGCCAGAGTTAGAAGAAGGATATTACTGGGCGGACTACAGTAAAGCGTCAAAAATAGTACTCAGACCATCTGAAGAAAAAATTCTAATAGAGTTAAAAGGAGACCATATGGACGAAGGGTTTATTCGACATAGAGAAGAGATCCGAAGAGCACTTTCAACGATTGAAGTAGAAATTAAATATGTCAGTATATTCAATGAATGGTGTCCATTCAAGCTGAAATATAAACTTACTTGGTTTGAAAGAAAAAATAAGAACCGGTGCCAATCGAGTACACGGCCGTGAGCCATAAGCTCACGATCCGCCTCTCACACCACAATAATCAGGGTTCTCGTTTACGGTGCTCATTGGATTGATGATTGTGTTTTGAGGTTTTAATATACATATATATACCGGGCAATGTGATTAATTTAACATATCCACCAGGCCTCAACTTTTTTACGGTGGATGATATTATGGTAGTTCGCATTCCATCACAGTACATATGCGCGGTATGTCGACTTGTGCCATGCTATGAATGATTAGAGAATGAATGAGCCAGCAATTACAGATTGGATAACAGCAGTAGCTGCATTAATAGGGATTGGCCCGATAGTTTGGGGCTTGGTAAAATTGGTTTTACGAGATAAAGAAAAAGAAGAGCGACTCAGATTCGTGCAAGGACAGCTTGATGAATTAAAACGTCAAACGTCAGAATTTCAGTATCAATCGACTTTAATGAGCGAAGCAAACGCTTTGTTAGAGAAGCAAGTCAATTTGCAAGCGGAGATTTATCTTAAGACCCAGGACATTGAAGGCAAGAAAGCGGAGATTGAAAAAATGAAAAGAATATCAGATGTCAAACCACATTTTATATTATATACAGCTTCTTCTCGCCCAAATACTTTCAAAATTAGTCTCAAAAATAATGGAGCAACGGCTGAGAATATTCGAATTGATTCGACAACAGATTTTATTAAAGCGCAGGTAACACAAAACCAAAAGGCGGATAAAGGAGACATAATTGATATTGATGGACACGCTGATCTAAAAATGACTTATTTCAATTCGAATCAAGTGACTGGGGACATTGTCATTGCTTTTAAAGACGTTGATGGAAGGGAGTATTTACAAAAAGTGACCAAAGCTGGGAATGGTTGCAATATTGAACCGCCACATCTCATTGAGCAATAGGCCCCGACATCCAACATTACATATAATGAACTCATAGCCTGTCCTACTTAAGCGGGAGTGCGCCTCCTCCCTGCTGTAAGGCAATCTCACAGCACTTTATCCCGATTTTCGAGAGAGGCAATCCAGGTCTCGAAACTGTCCTGAATCGCTACCCGGTTCATTACATCTTAGGTTGCGCCTGAAGACATAATCGGGCAGGTTTTGAGGAGGAAAGCATGGATTCATACCCACTACTCAGGTGGTTTGACACTTTACCCGGTGGTAGTTGAACTGTAGCAGGATCAAATAGTCAAACCTGCTGGCCCAAGTCGAGTTATCCTTAAATATCCATGTTCACTTTATCACCTGCCATTTTATACGCAATTGAATACTTTTCTGGTTTTATCAGCTCTTAAATGCCATCCAACATGTTGGACAGGTTCAGTCAAGGGCGGTCTGTGTTGCGCCTGCGGCAGGTCGTTCATATTACCCTTGACGGGTTCTGGCCAGCTGTTACCTTTGCATTGGAGATGAAAATAGATTTACGGCCCTTTCAATGCTTTCGTTAAACTTGGCTCAGGTATAGTTCTCGTCGATCGATGGTCCTTTAAAAACCCCGGTTGATCCCGGGGCGAGGGGATAGAAAAATGGCGGCAGGGTTAAGGGCAGGATGCGAGCCGCCTGCGAGTCCGAATGGAGCCGTTCAGGAGAAGCACGATAGTGTGACTGAACGTGCGTAATGAGGGACGCAGGCGAGCCATACACTGGATGAGGGATTACATTTTGCCTACCTGCCGGAGGCCTGAAAAACAAAAATGAAATTAGGAACAGCCGAATAGAGGAACGGAGGAATGTCGAACGTAGATAAAAGCAAATTGGGAATGGGGGGCTAAAAAAGTGGAGCAAAAAAATGGTTCGGTGATACCTTACATACTCTCCTTAATTCTAGGAGTGGAATAAAAATAATAAACTCATCACGGTACCATTTTTTTGTGGAGCGTTTTAAGGTGTGAAAATTTGCTTTTTTTCGGAGTGAAGAACGTTTTTGAGTACCACAGATTCTCCGATATACCAAGCTTATTTTGGAATGGTTCGATACCATTCCAAAATAAATTATTGAATTGAATTGGTTATAAACCCTAAACCAGGCGTAAGAAAAGTCTTGATTTAATGCTGAAGTGTGTAAAATTTTTAGCTATTGTGTTAATTACCCCCCCAAATAGGCGATACTGTGTATAATGAACCCCGAAAACGCCATAATTGTTAATTTGAAAAAATCCGAAAATCTATCTTTGTTTATATACTTGAATGAAGATTTTTAAATGCAACTATGTTGCGTAAGTAATCGTCTTTTTAAGCCTGTATGTTAATTTTTATAGCGGAAAGTGCCGGGGGGCTTTCCCATATCTTAAGTTGAGGGGGTGTTTTTATAGTATGGGTCTGTTTCTAAGGGACATATTCTAAAAAATGGCGTGGTATATGGAATAGGGGAAAGGTTAACATTGATAAATGATAGCTTTATTCTCTACCTTAAATATACAAATGCATAAACAGGAAAAGCTTAAATGGTGGAGTGTGCTTTTCATTCACTGCTATCATGGGATTTCCACATTTTTAAATTACCCAAGTACAGGATTAACAAATGATACCCACCATTTTTAATTATTTAAAATTGAAAATGGTGGGATACAAGAGCGTAACAAAACTACCCTCGGTCTTTAATGGCTTTTTGTGGAGGGCTGCGGAACTCCTCAGTTCCTTAAATGTTACGAATGGACTCCATGTCCAATTCATCAGCGGATTTCTTGCGGTAGCACTTTACATAATCTCTGTGTAGGGGATTATGTATTATAATCTTTTTCATTTTTCCCAATATCTTTTAATTGTGGATACTCCATATTTCAATCCGAATTCACTTTCAATTTTATTTTTAAAACGTCTTAAAGTAAGATAGGGATAGATTTTTTTAGTGGCTACAATTAAAGATTTGGTTTGTTCGTCTGATGCCATAAAATTGCCCCTTCCATATTTTCGAATTGAGGTTGATTTATATGGAAGTCTTTCTTTTAGGTTTTTCACTGTTGGGAAAATACCCCAAAATTGATTTTGGAATTCCTTGGAAGCTTTTCTGATATCCTCCCTTATAGCCTTAATATAGCTTTCCTTGCGTAAAGCCCTTTTTAATTTAGACCTCTGGTCAGAATCCTCAACTTCTTCAACATCATCAGAATACCAGTGCTTTTTTTTTAATTTTAAAGGAACATAACCTCTAAGGTCCAGGGCTCCAGCAACTTTTAAACCGAATTCATCAATTATTTCCTCGGTCTTGGAATATCCCATTATTCCTTCATTACCCTTCCAATGTATAATCCAATTGAAAAAAAGCTTTTTTAAGGTTGTATAATCTTTTATGATTTCTTGATTATTCCAAAAGAGTTGGACAATTGTACTCTGAATATACACTTTGTCTGTAAAATTAGGGTCATACCTTAACATTGTTCGGTAAGGGATTACATCATAGACATTATATTCTTTCATCATATGCCTTAAGCTCCCAGAAATTGGAGTGAAAGAACGATATTTTTTACCGTCCATTTCAAAAAATATTAAATTTCTCATCGTTCAAAAATAAATTGAAAAATCTTTTGATTTTGAATGTTCTATTTCGGTTTTTGTAATTAAAGTTGGTATATTTTTCTAACAATATCTAAATAAATATTAATAAATCATTTGATATATTGAGCATTGCCAATCCGTTAATTTACATATCGGTTTGAAACCTTCCTTTAAATTGCTAG
>NZ_ATNM01000058.1 GCF_000427295.1 Cyclobacterium qasimii M12-11B
TTTTTTTATGCTTTCCCTTTTCAATTAGCATTCCCTAATAATTCAGGCTACTCTTGTTTTTTCTTGGCATAAACCCCAAAAAGATAAGAGAATATCACAATCCCACCTGATATTGTAGGTATATAAGGATGGTAAATGACCCTGAAAAAATAAAGAATATATACTATTGCAGCTATCAGGCCAATAACCGAAACCAATATTTGAAGATTTTTTAGCATTATAATTTCAAACTAAAGTTAATTGTGTTTTTCCCTGTAGACAATTCAAAAGCCGCACTTTCAAAAGACGGGGCCGAAAATTTACTCCGAGCATCGTTGGAGAAGCCATAAGCATCTTTAGGAATACCAAGAAGTGTTTTTCTCATTTTTACCATCTGCATCTCCATCATGAAAAGCAGCAACAGCGTAGGTTCCTTGAGGTAAATTTTCAAAATTAAAAATAGCCTTTCCGTTTTCTACTTTTGCTGTATTTTTCGAAACTGCATTCTCGTGAACTTCAGGAAACCCATCCTCTCTATCAAAAATCAACATCTGTACTACACCCTTTGCATCCTCGTCAAGGTTTACAAGGATAGTTAGCTCCGAATCATCCCCTAAATTTGACATAGCGATATATGCAGTGAACAGGATAAAAGAAAAATAATTCAACATTTTGCTAAAGTACGTAATTGATCTATCTTTCCAGAGGAGGTTAAAGAAAATTTAGGAATAAACAAGATTTGTTTGGGGCAGTGAAACCTTTGAAGTATCGTCCTCCCCTCCTCCAGAAGCAGACTTGCTTTATCAGCCGTTTCATTTGCTTGTATAACCAATGTGAGTGATTGCCCCAGGCTTTCATCATCTGTTCCAGTCAGAAAAACAACCTTCCAGGAAAATATTGCCCCATCAATCCCTCAATTTCTATTGCTATTTCCTCAGGATGTAGTTTTACCCCCCCTGAATTGACAACATTGTCAGCCCTACCTTTCCATAAAAAAGTTTCTTCACTTTGTAAACTTACCACATCATTGGTCTGCAGCCAAGTATTGCCTCCCATCGGCGCATGAATCAACAGCCTGTTCTGTTTGTCTACTTTTATTGCTACTCCTGGTAAAGCCTTATATAGCAATGCTCCACTATCTTTAAGGTCTGCCAAGGCAATGTGGGAAACAGTCTCTGTCATGCCATAAGTTTGAAAAACCCTGCCAGGTAAATTATTAACCTTCTCCCTCAACCGCGGAGAAAGTGCTGCGCCTCCGATAATGATGTTTTGTATTTGTTCTAGCGCTTTTATCCCATTGGAGGATGCCATGGTCTTTTCAACTTGCAAAGGAACCAAGGCGACGAAATCAAAATATTCATTAATGAGAGCCTTAAATGGATTCGATTCAGGTGGGATCACCCTCAGATCTCCTTTCCATTCCATGGCTCTCACAAGCATCATTTTACCTGCTACCTTACTTGTATCAAGACAACAAAGCATTTTACACCCCTCTTTAAAACCGAAAAACAACTTGGTAGCCTTGGCACTTTCAACAAGCTGCTTTCTGGAAACCGATACATTTTTGGGTGGACCTGTAGAGCCGGATGTTTGGAGGGTAAAAGCTTCTTTTCCATTCAACCACTCCCAACAAAAAACAAAAGCTTCCCTATAAAATTGAGAAAGCTGTTTTTCATCTCCTTTTTGTATTTGATTAAGCGTGAAAGTTGTGGTTCCGAATGTTATCATAGTTATTTTGCTATACAAAATAAATAAATTATCCCCTGGCATCCATAATCCGCAGGCTTAATTTCACAAAATTAAATTAGCCTGTTAACTTGCAATAAAAATTAACCTGGAAATGATCAATTGGAAAACAGCAAAAGAATACAAAGACATCACCTATAAAAAATGTGATGGTGTAGCCAGAATTGCATTCAACAGACCGGATATTAGAAATGCCTTTCGTCCACAAACCACAAGTGACCTTTATGATGCATTTTTAGATGCTCGTGAAGATGTAAATATTGGCGTGATTTTATTGTCCGCAGAAGGACCGTCTTCAAAAGATGGTGTTTATTCCTTCTGCAGTGGTGGAGACCAAAAAGCCAGAGGACATCAAGGCTACGTGGGTGAAGATGGAATGCACAGATTAAACATACTTGAGGTACAGAGACTCATTCGTTTTATGCCCAAGGTAGTCATAGCTGTTGTCCCGGGCTGGGCAGTAGGCGGTGGACATAGTCTTCATGTCATTTGTGACCTTACACTAGCGAGTAAAGAACATGCCATATTTAAACAAACTGATGCTGATGTAACTAGTTTTGATGGTGGCTATGGCTCTGCTTATCTTGCCAAAATGGTAGGGCAAAAAAAGGCCAGAGAGATATTCTTTTTAGGTCGAAATTATTCTGCTCAGGAAGCGTTTGAAATGGGAATGGTGAATGCTGTGGTGCCTCATGATGAACTGGAAAATACTGCTTATGATTGGGCACAAGAAATATTGGAAAAATCACCTACTTCTATCCGAATGCTCAAATTTGCCTTTAATCTAACAGATGATGGCATGGTAGGCCAGCAGGTATTTGCAGGTGAAGCAACAAGGCTTACTTATATGACGGAAGAAGCTAAGGAAGGTAGAGATGCTTTTCTACAAAAACGTAAACCTAATTTTAAACACATCAAATGGATTCCATAATTGGCTCATTTTAGTGCTGGTTAATTTTACAAATCCTTTTAAATTGGTAAGCTGATTATTCCTCTGGAGAGCATTCCAATTAAAATCATTAAATCCCTAGAAAACAGCCTGGAGAAACACATTGTTTCTCCAGGCTGTTTTTATTTGCTTCTTCCGGAGCGTAATCCCAAAACCCTTAGGTTTTTATGTTTTTTCATGACTTTGGTCATAGCCTAAGCACCAAGTTCTTGGTAATTTTATGGAATAGCAATAGGGAACTTAAATAGAAATGTAGGAATATGGATTTTGATTTAAAGCAATACGAAATTGGAGTAACCGATATCTTAAGAAACGGCGAAACAGCATTATTGTATGAAGCAGCCTTAAAGTTGGAAAAAGGGTCTGCCATCTCAAGTACCGGAGCCTTAATGGTTTTCTCGGGCAAAAAGACAGGAAGAAGCCCCAAGGACAAGAGAATAGTACGACACCCTGAATCTGAGAAAGACATCGACTGGGGATCTGTTAATTATGAAATGAATGAGCACACCTTTATGGTAAATAGAGAGCGTGCCATTGATTATTTTAATACGAGAGAACATCTTTATGTGGTCGATGCATATGCAGGATGGGATCCGAAGTTCAGGATAAAAGTAAGAATCATATGCACCCGTGCCTACCATGCACTATTTATGCAAAATATGCTCATCCTACCAAGCCCTGAAGAGTTGAAAAACTTCGGAGAACCAGATTATATTATTTTTAATGCCGGAGAATTTCCTGCCAATCACTTTACGACCAACATGACCTCAAAAACCAGTGTTGGAATTAGCCTGGAGAATAAGGAAGTCGTGATCCTCGGTACTGAGTATGCAGGAGAAATGAAGAAAGCCATCTTTTCGATCATGAATTACTTAATGCCTGATCAAGATGTATTGTCCATGCATTGCTCTTCCAATGTAGGTGAAAATGACGATGTCTCTTTACTGTTTGGACTTTCTGGCACTGGCAAGACCACCTTGAGTGCGGATCCTACAAGAAGACTAATAGGTGACGACGAACACTGCTGGCATGACAATGGTGTGTTCAATATTGAAGGTGGATGTTATGCCAAAGCAATTGATTTAAGTGAGGAAGCCGAGCCAGATATATTTGGTGCTATTCGTTATGGCACCGTGTTGGAAAATGTGGTTTATGACCCTTTAACTAGAAAGGTTGATTACACTGACACTTCAATAACGCAAAATACCCGAGCTGCTTACCCAATAGACTTCATAGAAAACACTAAAATTCCTTGTACAGCAGGACATCCCAAAAACATTATCTTTCTGACTTGTGATGCCTTTGGAGTATTGCCTCCTGTGAGTAAATTAAGTCCGGAACAGGCCAGTTACCATTTTATTTCTGGATATACAGCCAAGGTAGCCGGAACAGAAATGGGTGTAAAAGATCCAGAAGCCACTTTTAGTGCTTGTTTTGGTGCTGCATTTATGATGTGGCACCCAAATAAATACGCTAACTTACTGGCAGAGAAAATAAAAAAACATGAAGTAAACGCTTGGTTAATCAATACTGGGTGGAGTGGTGGTTCTTATGGCGTGGGCTCCCGAATTAAATTAAAATACACCCGTGCCATTTTGGATGCCATACACAATGGGGATTTTAACAAGGTAGAATTTGCAAAAGAAGCAGATTTTGAACTTCAAATTCCGACAACCTGTCCCGAAGTGCCAAGTGAAATACTAATCCCCGAAAACACCTGGAAAGACCAGGCGAAATTTCGTGAGGTAAAAAGCAAATTGGTCAATCTCTTTAAAGAAAACTTCAAACAATTTGAAGATCAGGTTGATGATAACATTACTAAAGCAGGGCCGAAATAAATAGCAAATGTGCAAAATCAGGTATTACGGTGTAATCATAGGTATACTTGGAATAATTCTGGTACAATGCCAGACAAAAGAGAAAGAAGGGGAAACTGACAAAACCCCTTCTTTTTTAATTGACAATACTTCTCTCCTTCCGTTTGAAAACATTGTATCTGAAATTGAATTTATCCCGTTGGTGGCCCCAAAAGACACCTTGATAAACCTATCTTGTAATGTTTCAGATTTGGTCGTCAATGATAAGATTTATTATGCCAGCAGATGCTTTAAGGATCTTTCCATTCATTCATTCGATTTAGCAGGCAATCACCTTCGGAGCTGGAACAAGAAGGGAGAAGGCCCAGGGGAATATCCTGCATTACACGGTTTGATTGTCGAAAACAATGAACTTTACGTAAGTACAGGAAGGGGATCCATATTGAAATACGGCTTACCTGAGTTTGATTTTAAAAAGGAAATTAAGTTGGGGGAATATAATTTTGTTCCTACTGAGTCTCTAATTTCACCAGAAAGCTGGTTGATTTCTTCTGAACCTCCGAACAAGGAGCGCGAAAAGATATTCCATGTAGTGGATCCAGAATCAAAAGACTCAAAAACGCTATCCATTTTATCTCTCCCATACAGTGGTGAATTAAACCCTGGAATGATTGCAAACATGAAGGATGGGAAACTGTTAAATATTGGACTTTCAGATACCATATACAGCTATCAAGAAGCTGCCGTCAAGCCTTTTATCACCCTGAATTTTGATAATAAAAGCATAATTCCAGATGATTTTGAATTGGAAGGGGAAGCATTTGTAGAAAAAATTCTGCTCTCTCAAGACTACGCGTTCAATACAGGACTAATCGATTTCAGTGAAGGCTGCCTAAAATTGATGGCTTATGGTATCGAAAAAAACCCACTTTTTGACAAGGGAAACCTTTCAACATTTCCTTTTTATGATGTGTTTATTTCCCGAAGTACTGGAGAGCTTAAAATTACAAAAGCATTGTTAAACGTTAGAAACAACAGTTATTCAGCGGGTGGTTATTTTTATCAGGTAATGCAACAAACGGATTGGCAAAGGGCCCTGGATTTAGGCTATTTTGGAAAATACGAAGACATGCTCTTGAAAAGTATTGAAAAATTATCTGATGAGGAGGATCCTATCATTCTAAAATTTAAAATTGATTTTTAGCTTGTATTTGTTCCACGTCTAAAGCAAAGTCGCCCCCTTACTTTAGGGAAGCGAAAATCCCGAGCTAAAGATTGACCAGTTTGGGTCAATGATTGATGGACATTGATACTTTCACAAGATTTTTTGATTAGGGTTTCACCTTTTTATTGGCCCTTTAAAAGCCAAAGCCTACCATGCTTTTAATTCTTTATGTAAATTAGATCGCAATATTAAACCGTAACCACATGAAATATAAAACCCAATCTCTCCTATTCATTTTTATTTTCACGGCTATACTATTGAGTCCCTACTCAAGCAGTGGCCAAAGCCATGTAGAGGAAACTTATAAAATAGTGGGCAATGACACCTTAAAAATGGACATCTACCTCTCAGACGAGCAAAAGAAAGACAAGCCTGCCATCGTTTTCTTCTTTGGTGGCGGATGGGTTTCCGGCAGCTGGGATCAATTTCGCCCGCATGCACTCCACTTCTCTCAAAAAGGCTTTGTTACTATTCTGGTCGACTACAGGGTTTCCTCCCGCCAAAAGACCAGTCCATTTGATGCGATTGAAGATGCAAAAGCAGCCATGAAATATGTCAAAAAGAATGCGGAGAGGCTTGGCTTGGATAGTGCTAAAGTAATTGCCTCTGGAGGTTCTGCAGGTGGTCATCTAGCTGCAGCAACAGCCACAATTCAGGGTTTTGAAGGTCTTGAAGATAGGAAGATCAGTTCCAAGCCTATTGCCTTGCTTCTTTATAATCCGGTAATAGACAATGGTCCTGCCGGATATGGCTATGACCGACTTGCTGACAGATACAAAGAAGTGTCTCCCCTTCATAACCTAAACAAAGGTGTTCCCCCAACACTTTTTTTATTGGGAACAAAAGATCAATTAATTCCTGTGGCTACTGCTAAGTATTATAAAACAGCCATGGAAAAATTAGGAAGTTATTGTGAATTAATACTATACGAAGGACAGCCTCATGGTTTTTTCAATTTCAAAAACAGAGAAATTTACGATCAAACCATAATGGAAACGGAAGCATTTTTAAAGAAAATTGAGCTGTTTCCCAAATCTGTTTCTGATTAAATCAATCGCTAACAAAAGAAACAAGGAGAAGATAAAATACAATAAAAAGTTATTTTTATCCTGAGATTTTCTGCAAAATCAACCTTTATAAGTGTATTAAAAACACTTAATAATGGTTTTTGAAAAAAATTTAATGAAATATTATTTGGTAAAATCTTATTTAATAAAATAATTGATTTTTTTTAACTTAATGAAAAGATATGCTAATAGTATGTTTGCGCTTCCATTTGTTTTTCTTAAGTTTAAAAAATCATAACAATTTAATTACTTACTCAGTAAGGCATTGCGCCAAAAATATAGCTGTAGTCGGTTAAAATAAACCCGCCTAAGAAGCCTTTGTAACCAAAGGCTTCTTTTTTTATTTTAGAAGCAATGCTTCTAAAATATCCCCCACAAAATACGCTACCATTGCGGCTATAAAACCAAGAGAAAGTGTCTCTAATACACTTTGCCAAATTCCCGTTTGGTTGACCCAACTTTTCAAAGTCCCGACAAAAACAAATGCCACTCCGGTGAGCATACAAGTCCATAAAAACACATCAAAATTAGCTTCATAAAAGAAATCCCACACATATACTGTAAGAGGAATAAAACCGATAACTACAAAAGAAATTAGCGTAGCAAGACCAATTTTAAAAGGACTCTTCACTTCTTCAATCATATTGAGTTCATCCTTCATCATCTCATTTACCCATCGGTCTCTATCTGAAACAATGACATCTACCACCTTTTGCAAAAGCTCTCCTTCAAAACCTTTTTCTTTATATATGGTGACAATCTCTTCACGTTCTTTCATTGGAAGATTGTCTACCTCCCAATATTCAATATTTTTATGTTTCTGATAATTTTCCTTTTCTGACTTGGAGGAAAGGTAGGCCCCAATAGACATGGACAGGCCATCCGCAAATAAATTGGCAAATCCCAAAATTATGATTACCATAGGATCCAGACTTGCCCCTACTGCTCCTGCCACTACCGCAAAGGTGGTGACGGCACCATCTATGCCTCCGTAAACAAACTCCCTAAGGTATTCTTGAAGATTTTTAAAAAAAGGTAATTCCTGATGCAATGCTGATTCTTCCAAAATGCGTCTATTTAATTTCCCTAATTGATGAATGCTTTGATGCCAAGTGTTGTATCAAGTTCACATAGCGTTTGAATTTACAAAAAATCAGTTAATCTGGGAAATATTAAGCACCCCTACTGAAAGAGAACTCGAAATCAATAAATGATCTTTATAAAGCAAGTGAATTATAGCCTTCTTTTAGCCATTTCATGCCACGAATCTATATTGAAAAATAAAATTTAAAATTAATCTCCTTGAATATGAAAGCGATAAAGCAAATGGACTCTTTTTTTTTGTCCTTCTATTGTAAAAAAACAAACATTCTTCTACCTTTGTATCACTTCAAACGAGGAGTAATAAAGAAACAAACAAACGGAGTGGTAGTTCAGCTGGTTAGAATGCCTGCCTGTCACGCAGGAGGTCGCGGGTTCGAGTCCCGTCCATTCCGCTAAAAAGCCTTGGTTTTCCAAGGTTTTTTTTGTTTTGATATTGGAACATACATTTTATCAATTGCGTTTCAGTCCAAACGAAAGATAAAAACCAATGAAAAACCCGAGTGGTAGTTCATCTGGTTAGATTGTCCCGACTAGTCGGGAAGGTCGCTGAATCGCAACTTTAGAAGAGTAAAAATATTGGAGTGGTAGTTCAGCTGGTTAGAATGTCCCGACTCGTCGGGAAGGTCGCTGAATCGAAACTTAAGAAACATAAAAATATT
>NZ_ATNM01000059.1 GCF_000427295.1 Cyclobacterium qasimii M12-11B
AACCCTTGATAGGACGTGGAAAACATTTCTTTGCGACTCTGCGGCTCTGCGTGCAATTTTTCAATTCTACATAATTATTGTTTCTCGCAAAGGCGCTAAGACGCAAAGGGCAAAGGGCCCTTAATATTCTATAAAATTTGTAATTCTTCTACCAACAAACGAAGCCGATGAAAATGAGATTGGAGTTGATTCCAAATTAAGCATGGTTTTTGCCACTTTTATTTTTTTATTCCTACGCAAAAAAGTAGTTGTTTGCTTCTATTGCATAATGGTCTACTAAAGAGAGTGGAAATGTATAGTTTATTGAGAAGACAGGTCTGGCCCATTATAACGTTAATTTTGATCTCAAACTCCCTTTGTTTAGGTCAAAGAATATCAGGTGCCGCTACCTTGAAAATAGATGATGGTTGGAATGAACGCATTTATGCTATCAACCAGCTTGAGTTTTTTGAGGACAGTACCAATCAATTGGATTTCAAAGGTATAAGTGAGGGGGAGTTTCAACAGTTTATAAAAATAAGACCTAACTTTAGTAAGAATAATTTTAACACCGATTATACTTATTGGGTAAAGCTATCGATAGCCAACAGTCCAGAAAGTAAAAAAAAATGGTTACTCGAATTTTATGACCAAAGCATCGACCATATTACTGCATATGTACCTAATGGCAATGGCGGGTATACAATAAAGGAAATGGGAGACAATAATCCCTTTTCTCAACGACTTTTCAATCATAAAAATTTTCAATTGCTTTTGGAGAACAGCGAAGCAGGCATTTCTAATTTTTATTTTAAGGTTAATTCTTCACAAAAGGCAGATATCAGAATTGCCGTAAGATCTCTTAACCGTTTTGTTCATTATGCGCTAAGTGAGTATTTTCTTTACGGCCTTTTTTATGGTATGATTTTGATTATTGCCTTCTATAATTTTTTAATATTTCTGGCGGTCAAAGAAATGAAATACGTTTACTACATTCTTTACCTTCTGAGTGTGGCGCTTTATGCGATGAGTTTAGACGGAATAGGTTTTCAATATTTTTGGCCCAATTACCCAAATTGGAACGCTGTTGTCAATGGTATTTTTAGCTTTTCGATTGTGTTATGGGCAGTTTTGTTTACAGTCAGGTTTCTAAATACCAAAAGAAAGGCATTGGCTTTTCACTACTCTTTATGGATAGTACTTAGTATAAAAATTGTCCTTTTCTGTTTAGGTTTATTTGTCGACAATAAATATTTTGAACTTACCTATTTTGATAGCTTACCCTTCTTATTAATATTGTCGACTTCAATTTTTCTGTTGGTAAAAAAATACCAGGCTGCCAGATTTTTTGTCATGGCTTACGGTGTATTATTTATAGGTGTCTGCATAAAGATCTTGGCAAACTACGCCATTATACCCCATACTACCTTTGTTTATTACAGCCTTCACTTTGCTTTTCTAGTGGAAATGGTGCTATTGTCTTTTGCCCTAGGAGATAGGATTAGGTTAATGAAAGAAATCAGGGACAAGGCTCTTAAAAGATCCCTTTCGCAATACAAGGAGAATATTTCCTTGAAAGAAAAGGTAAACAAAGAACTGGAGTATAAAGTGAGCCAAAGAACGGCAGAACTTCAAGCCAAAAACGAACTTTTAGAAGCCTACAATGGGCAACTTAAGGAAAAAGATGAAGAAATTGAACGTATCAACGCCTTATTGGATAAAGACAATTGGAAATTGAAAAGCTCCATTAAAGCTTCGTTTCGGGCCAGGTTAACCAAAAAGTCATTGACCCTTTCAGAATTCAGGGAAATTTTTCCAGAACCTTCAGCTTGTTACAGGTATTTGGAAGAATTAAAATGGGGAGATGGCTTTCAATGCCGCCAATGTGACCATACAAAATACGGTAAAACAGCTAAAGTTTTTAGTAGAAGGTGTACCAAATGTGGCCATATAAATTCGGTTACCTCTGGTACGGTCTTTCACGGTATTAAATTCCCTTTGGACAAGGCCTTTTACATTATTTACGCTTCCTATATTACCCGAGAAAAATCGACCTTGGACCAACTGGCAGAAATTTTGGATTTGAGAAGAAATACGATTTGGGCCTTTCGGAAAAAAATCCAAACAAAAATAGGCAATCAATCTGATCTTGAATTTGGGTGGGAAGAGATTGTTTTATTTGAAATGGTCGATTACTAAAGCAATTTCAAGGTGACAAAAAGAGTGTAAACACAGTAAAACCTCCTATTTTTTAATCTTACAGTTTTCAATTTTCTTTGTGCTTTTGTCCAAAGTGAACAGCTATCAAAGAGGATCATATTTTTGAAATATTCAATTTTGACAGTGTCTTTATCTCTTTTTACATTCATGCTATCCATCCGATATGAAATTATTTAATATGCTGTCTATTTCTTAAATAAGGTGTTTTTCATTGATATTAATGTGATATTTCCTGATAAAATTTGAACATTTTTTTAGCATTTTAGTTAAGGTTTCATGGCTTTTTTTCATAATCTGCCATTACTTTATTTTAGTTTCATACTCAAATCAACTGGAGTTGATTGACCTAATTAACTATTAAAATTACCTAAACTCAAAACCCTATGAAAATTCCCTTTACTATAGAAAAAGGAAATTTTAAACCCAAAATCCCTTTTTCATTATTTTGGTTAATATTCTTATTTGGAGGGCTTATGTTTTCCGAAGGTTCCCTATTAAAAGCACAACAGCTCACTGTGAGTGGGACAGTGAAGGACCCATCTGGTGAATCAATTCCGGGCGTAAATATTCTTGAAAAGAGCACTGGGAATGGAACAGTGACAAATATTGATGGCAATTATGAATTGCAGGTCGCATCAGCACAATCTGTTTTAGTATTTTCATTTATAGGGTTTGAAAGCCAAGAGGTTGTCGTCGGCGCCCAAAGCACAATTGATATACAATTCGTAGAAGACGCTCAAGGGCTTGATGAAGTGGTAGTTATTGGGTATGGTACACAGCGAGAGCGTGACCTGACCTCTGCCATTACCACTATAAAGTCAGATGATATCATCAAAACACCCAATTCTCAGGCCATGCAATCCCTACAAGGAAGGGTCGCTGGTGTACAGATCGTCAGTAATGGTGCACCCGGTGCTTCCCCAACAGTAAGGGTGCGTGGTGTTGGCTCATTCGAAGGAGGAGGAGCGCCACTTTATGTGGTTGATGGTATGTTCTTTGACAACATAGACTTTCTTAATCCCAATGACATTGAAACCATATCTGTACTTAAGGATGCCTCAGCTTCGGCTATTTATGGAGTGAGGGCAGCGAATGGAGTGGTGGTAATAGAAACAAAGGGTGGGAATTACAACCAGGAGCCAGAAATTGTATATGACGGCTATTACGGCATTCAAAATCCTCAAAATGTACTGAAGATGGCGAATTCCCAACAATTCGTACAGTACATCAATGAGACAGGAGCTGTAGCGGATATGGAATTTATTCAAAATGCCATTCAGCGATATGGAAGAAGTTATGTAGACCCCTCATTGCCTGCAGTAAATACGGATTGGTATGGAGAAATAATGGCCCCAGCTGCCATTCAAAACCATAACCTATCTTTCAATGGAGGGGGTACAAAAACCAGGTATTCTTTAGGAGCAAGTTATTTTGACCAGGAAGGCTTAATGAAAGAAACCCGCAATAGTTATCAACGCATGAATTTCAGGATCAAACTTGACACAGATGTGAAAGAGTGGATGACAGTTGGAGGTAATCTGAACGTAAGTACTGCTGAGCAATACAATGGAGACAACGGGGCTTGGTTTAGGTCTTACTTTGCTGTACCTATATTGCCTGTTTATGATGAAACCAATATAGATGCTTCTCCTAATAGCTTGTCTAATGCACAACAATTAGGGTATAGGTCCAACCAAAATCCATTTTACAACTTACTCTACTCAGACAATCGAAATAAAGTTGCCAAGTTATTGGGTAATTTTTACTCTGAAATTGAAATTATACCTAATAACCTGACTTTTAAAACTTCATATAATTTTAGTATGGAGAGTATCAATTCAAGAAATGTTGGATTTGCTTATAGCGATGGTAGAGAAGAAAGACAATCCTCTTTGAGCAGAAATTCCTTTACGAGAAATGATCAGATTTGGGACAATTTTCTAACCTATCAAAATAATTTTGACCTACACAACCTTACGGTAGTTTTAGGCCAATCTTTTAGGAGTGAGTCAAATGAGGTTTTATTCGCAAGAGGAGAAAACCTTAACCCTGATCCAATGAGAGATGAGGAGCAGTTTTGGTATTTAAATAATGTCACTGATTTTGACTTAAATGGTATAGGAGATGGAGGGAACAAGTTGTTCTATCAATCTTATTTTTCCAGGGTTGCCTACAATTATGATGATCGTTATTTATTGTATGGAACTTTTAGAAGAGATGGAAACAATAAGTTTCAGCAAAAATGGGGTAATTTTGCCACTTTTGGAGCCGGATGGGTGCTTACAGAAGAATCCTTCTTTAATGTTCCAGCCATTAACTTTCTAAAATTGAGAGGCTCATGGGGCCAATTGGGTAATGATGGAATAAATTCCTCAGTTGGAGCGCCTCAGTTAGTGGAAAACAGGGGGGCTTATGATGGGGTTTTGATTATAGGAAGGAGATTGGACCCTACTTTTGATTTGATCGATCGTTGGGAAACCACAGTTGAGCGAAACATTGGATTAAACGCCAGATTATTTGCTGAGCGATTATCAATCGATGCCGACTACTTTATCAGAGACACAAGAAACCTGGCAGTTAGCATTATTCCACCTGTAATACGAGCAAGTGAAAGAAGGAGTGTGGGAGAAATTAGAAATGAAGGCCTGGAATTGTCTTTAAACTGGGAAGACAATATCTCCCAAGACTTCTCCTATTACCTCAGTGGAAATATAGCAACACTTAAAAACACCGTTTTAAGTTTAGGTGGTCCGGAAAGTCTGGACGCCGGCTCAGCAGAATTCAGACAGCGTTCTATTGTAGGACAGCCTTACTTGGCATTTTATGGTTATGAAACGGATGGCGTTTTCCAGACGGAGGAACAAATTAACAATTACGGATACAGCTCACAGTTTGTAGCTGACAATAACCTACAATCGGGAGATTTAAAATTTAAGGACCAGAATGGAGATGGAGTAATCAATGATGAAGACAGGGTAGTCCTTGGGTCATTTCTTCCAAATTATTCTTATGGATTCAACGCTGGCTTTAACTACAGGAATTTTGAATTTTCAGCGTTGATTCAAGGTCAGGTAGGCAATAGTATTCTCAATCGAAAGAGGGGTGAAATAATATTTACAAATGACACTAATATTGATGCTGAACTGGCAGATAACCTATGGAGAGGTGAGGGAACATCCAACAAGTATCCTTCGGCCGCTGGATTGAGGAAAAGTTGGAACCAGAATTTAAGCAATTATTTTGTGGAAGATGGTAGCTATTTTAGGCTCCAAAATGTTCGCTTGACTTATGCTATTGTAGATAAAGACGTTTTTGGAGTGAAATTTCCTCAAACTCGGGTGACGCTTACTGCAGATAGGCCATTGACCATATTTAATTACAATGGTTTCAATCCTGAAGTAGCCAATGGCATAGACCGTCAGGTATATCCAATCCCAGGCACCTATACACTAGGCCTAAACATCAAACTTTAAATTCGAAACAAAGATGAAAAACAATAAATATACTATCGTTTTGTTTTTGGCTTTAATACTTGGGCTGACAGGACAATCTTGTACGGGTTTGCTGGATGAGCCACTGGAAAATAAAATTATTGTCGAAAACACAGATTATACGCAATACCAAAACATGGACCTTTTGCTGTATGGGGCTTACAATGAGCTTTATTCACTGCAGTGGGAAAGTTTCCCAATCATAAGTGTTCGAGGTGATGATGTAAATGCTGGGGGTGACCAGGTGCCACTTACAGAGACGGATAACTTTCAATACAACAGAAGCTTCTGGATGTATAACTCTATCTGGCTCAATCTCTATTCAGATCTTCTATTTTGGCATGGTGCCATGGAAGAGATTGAAAAATACAGGGAGGCAGGGGCCAGTGAGGTTGATTCTCGCCAGTACATTGCTGAAATTAAAGTGTTAAGGGCATATGAATTGATGCATTTAACCCGATTATGGGGATCAGTTTTGATACCCAATTCATCAGAACCAAGTCACTTGTTTAATGTCGAGCTGTCCGATTTTGATGAGGTAATGCAACACATTTCGGAACAGATGGATGAAGCCATTCCTGACCTTCCAAGCATTCACCCCAATCAAAGAACAAAAGTAAAAGGTGGAGTTACAAGGTATACTGCATTGGCAGTCAAGGCCCTTGCGAATTTGGAATTAAACAATTATCAAGAGGTGGTAAAAGCTACAGATGAAATCATAAGCAGTGGCTTGTATCAGTTGGAACCAGATTATTACCAACTGTTTAAACTTCAAGGTAAACTGAACGATGAAAATCTTTTAGAACTGCAATATTCAGATTTTGGTCAGGCAAGTGGTACCAATACTCGGTACTTATGGGATTTTTTCGGTCCTGCCAACTGGACACCTGCAGTCTCAGGTGCTGGAGGTGGCTGGGGTTTCTGGGAACCATCTCTCAAATATGTGAAATTTATGATTGACAGAAATGAGCAGGAGAGGTTGTCTACCACTGTACTATTTACGCCAAGTGGAATAGCGGAAGTACAAGCAGATCCAAACTTTGCATCACTTCCAAATTGGGTTACCAATAGCAGTGCGGATGGCGATGTGTTTAACGATCATCCCAGGTATAATTTCCTTAGTGGAAAACATTATTTGCCCTCTACCCAACTTACTCCTGGTAGGTTTGGCTACGGAGAAAACAAAAACTTCACTTGTATAAGGTATGCTGAGATATTGCTTATACATGCAGAGGCTTTGGTAAGTGGTGCCACCGGGGGAGTGATTTCGGCAGATGATGCGGTCAATTTGGTCCGGAATAGGGCAGGGCTAGGAAACCTTAATGGCGTAAACCTTGAAGCTGTTCTGGATGAAAAATTCGCGGAATTTGGAATGGAATGGGGAATTAGGTATTACGATTTGGTTCGTCACGAGCAGACGGATGCCCTGAATTATGGAGGGAGGGTTTATGATCCTCAGGCAGATAAATACCTGCCTTATCCACTTGAGCAGCAGGATATTTTGCCTCAAATCAAAGAAGCTGCTAACAATAATTAATGGTAATAATAAATGTAATCCGATGATAAATAAAAGGTTCACCCTTATAATGTTGATGGCTATGATCGCCACTTCATGTACAGATGGTTATATTGACGATATCGCCTTTGTAGCTCCCGGCCCAGATAACAATGCGCCGGAAATAGAAATTAATTACCCAAATGAGGGTACAAAAATTCGAGTTGTAGAAGATGTTACGGCTATCAATATTGACCTTACCATTGAAGATGATATTGAAATTGATGCGGTTTCATTGACAATGGATGGCACTGCAATAGCAAGTTTTAATGAATTTATTGATTATAGAAGGTTTTTAAAGAAACACACTTTTGAAGCACTTACCAATGGACAGCATGTTCTTGAAGTAATGGCTACAGATAAGTCTGGAAAATCTACAGTAAAATCGGTGACTTTTGAAAAAACTGAACCGTACCAGCCGATTTATGATGGTGAAATTTTCTATTTGCCATTCGATGGTGATTTTGTAGAATTAGTTCGCCTTCAAACGCCTGATATTGCAGGGGCACCCGAATTTGCTAGTGGATTAATGGGTAGTGCTTATGCCGGCAAAACAGATGCCTACTTGAAATTCCCTACAGACGGATTAAAAAATGAATCTTTTGGCGCTGTTTTTTGGTACAACCTGAATGCCAGTCCCGATAGGGCCGGACTTTTGGTGATGGGACCACCTGATGAAGCCAATCCTACTGCGATGAACAACAGAACCTCTGGGTTTAGGTTGTTCAGAGAAAATGCAGGTGGAATGCAAAGGATAAAGCTCAATGTAGGGGATGGTACCAATGACAGTTGGTTTGATGGGGGGAGCGCCGCAGATATTGATCCTGCTATTTCGGGCTGGAACCATATTGCTTTCACCATCGCTTCAGATCAGGTTACCGTTTATCTCAATGGGGAAATTGTTAGCCAGAATAACTTTAATGGAGTAGACTGGACAGGATGTGATTTACTATCCGTTGGTTCTGGAGCTCCTAGATTCGCAGGTTGGGGTCATTTATCTACCGCAAGCTTAATGGATGAACTGAGGATTTTTAATACAGCTTTGACTCAAGAAGAGATTCGATCGATCATGGCCGCTGAAAGCAATTAAGAAAATCATAGCACAACGGCAGCCATACATCACGGCTGCCGTTTTATGTTCCGTCTCATGCACCGAATAATAATTACCCGATACCTACTTCTGATCCTGTTGTTTTCTTGTCAAGAGGAAACTTCCGAGCTTCCCAATATCCAATTGACCAAAGCAATGGCGGGCCAATTGTTATTGGTACAGGATTATAATCAAAATTCGGGTATTGGTACAGATCAAGGCATTTCAGTGTTTTTTTCCACAGCAATTGATCCTGGAAAGATGGAGGAAGCGATAAGCCTAAAAGAGGAGCTTTCGGGTGAATTGGTAAAATTTAATGTCAATTTTTTAGACAGTAATAAGGAAGTGGTTCTTCGGCCAATAGGTTTGTTGAAGGAAGGGGCTACTTATTTACTACGCATTAGTTCTGGAGCATTAGGCAATCAAGGTACATTTTTCCCGGGTTATGAGGTGAAATTCACCACCCAATCTTCAGCTATTGAAGTATTAAGCTTTGCTATAGATGGAGCTGAATGGGCCGGGAATCGTCGATGGTTGAATGCAAACACTGATTTTTCTATAGGCCTGACCTTCTCAAAAGCCATTGACCTTACCATCGACCAAATTAAAATAACTCAAAACGGAATTCCTATGCAGGTGAATTTAGAAGCTGGTGAGGATGAAAGGAATTGGATACTAAAGAGCCCTGATTTACTCGATGGCTTCAAGAAGCATGCTCTCGTGATAGGCTTTGAACAAGTTTCTTCAGTTGAAAATGACATAGAAGATTTTGCAGTCGAATTCTTTACAGGAAAACCTAGTGTAGCCAAATTCCCGCTGTTAGACAATGCTGCTTTATTGACCTTGGTGCAGCAGCAAACCTTTAACTATTTCTGGGATTTTGCCCACCCTGCCAGTGGAATGATCCGGGAGCGAAATACTTCAGGGGATATAGTGACTACTGGAGGAACGGGCTTTGGAATGATGGCCATTATTGTTGGCATAGAAAGGGGATTTATCACTAGAAACGAAGGTGTGAAAAGGTGGGCAAAAGTGGTAGCATTTTTATCAAAAGCAGACAAGTTTCATGGTGCATGGCCACATTGGATGAATGGAAGTACCGGAAAAGTTATTCCATTTAGTCTTTCAGACGATGGGGGAGATATTGTAGAAACAGCGTTGCTTATTCAAGGTTTATTAACTGTGAAGGAATATTTAAACCCTTTAAATGCTACTGAAAAAGAGATTAGAGATAATATTGATGATTTATGGGAGGCAGTCGAATGGGACTGGTATACTAGGGGAGGTCAAAATAAATTGTTTTGGCATTGGTCTCCAGCCAATGAATGGATCATGAATTTAGCCGTTACAGGATACAATGAGGCGCTCATCGTTTATGTATTGGCCGCTTCATCCTCTACCTATCCGATCGATGCTGAGGTATACCACAAAGGCTGGGCAGGAGAAGGCAAAATCATAAATGGAAACAACTATTTTGGACATTTATTACCATTGGGGACGCCTATGGGTGGTCCTTTATTTTTTTCTCACTATTCTTTTTTAGGTCTTGATCCGCGACCCTTAAGAGATCAATATGCTGATTATTGGGAACAAAATGTTAGCCATAGCCTTATTCATTTGGCCTATAGTGAGCAAAATAGTTTGGGATATGTTGGCTATGGATCTGAAATATGGGGCCTTACAGCCAGCGACAATCATTTAGGGTACGGTGCCCATTCTCCCACCAATGACATTGGCGTAATAGCTCCTACTGCAGCATTGTCATCCATGCCCTATACACCAGAAGCCTCAATGGCTGCACTAGAATTGTATTATTATGGATTGGGTGACAAGTTGTGGGGGCAACATGGTTTTCATGATGCTTTTAACCTTACCGAAGATTGGTTTGCGGATAGTTATCTCG
This sequence comes from Cyclobacterium qasimii M12-11B, assembly GCF_000427295.1. Classification (GTDB taxonomy): domain Bacteria; phylum Bacteroidota; class Bacteroidia; order Cytophagales; family Cyclobacteriaceae; genus Cyclobacterium; species Cyclobacterium qasimii. The sequence continues at coordinate 10,239 of NZ_ATNM01000059.1, forward strand.
CCATAGATCAGGGGCCCATAATAATTATGATAGAAAACCACAGAACAGGTTTATTGTGGAAATATTTTATGCAAAACCAGGAGGTCAAAGATGGCCTGGATAAACTAGGTTTTAGCTATTGAAATTATAGGGTTTTAATACCATTTAAAATAAGTGTAAAATGAAGAAGATAGTAAATAAATGGAATTTAGCGCTTGTTGTATGGCTACTCATTTCAAGTTGTGCAAGCGAAATAGTCCAATCGGATAGGATAACCACAAAGGGATATGACAGGCATGTTGAGTTGCAGTGGGAGCCGGTGGCGGGCGCAAAAAGCTATGCCGTTTTAGTTAAAAAGAAGGACAATAGCTATACCAAAAGAGCCGAGGTAAAGGATACGATCTACCTTGATTTCGTAAATGACCTTGGGACTGAGCTTGAGCTCTCTTATAAAATTGAAGCACAGTTAATTGAAGGGAAAGAGAGTTTGGGCGAATCAGCCGTTGCCACGCGTTCTATGACGGATGAGGAATTACTTGACATGGTTCAATACTATACTTTTCGGTATTTCTGGGAAGGGGCTGAGCCAAATTCAGGAATGGCCAGAGAAAGAATTCATATGGATGGTGTCTACCCTCAAAATGACCAAAATGTAGTGACTACTGGAGGCACTGGTTTTGGAATCTTTGGCCTGTTGGCTGGAATTGAAAGAAATTGGGTAACTAAAGAAGAGGGCTTAGAGCGGTTTGAGCGCATGGTGGGCTTTCTTAAAAAGGCAGACAGGTTTCATGGGGTTTGGCCCCACTGGATCAATGGTGAAACCGGAAAAGTAAAGCCTTTTGGGAATGACGATGATGGAGGAGATTTGGTGGAGTCAGCCTTCTTAATTCAGGGCTTATTAGCTGTTAGAGAATACTATAAAAATGGTGGTGAACGAGGAAAAAAACTTGCTCTTCAGATTGACGAATTATGGAAGACAACGGAGTGGAGCTGGTACACGCAAGGAGGTCAGGATATTTTATACTGGCATTGGTCCCCCAATTTTGCCTGGCAAAAGAATTTTGGGATCAAAGGCTATGATGAATGCATGATTACCTATGTTTTGGCTGCTTCATCACCTACCTATGGGGTACCAGCAACTGTCTACCATAAAGGATGGGCCAGAGATGGTGACATTGTAAATGACACTTCGGCCTATGGACATGACCTTCCTTTGAAACACAATGGTTCTACTGAGTTTGGAGGCCCCTTATTTTGGTCTCAATATTCTTATTTAGGCCTGAACCCTAAGGGCTTAAAAGACCAATATGCCAACTATTGGGAGCATAACCGTAACCATACTTTGATTAACAGGCAATGGTGTGTAAATAATGAACAAGGATTTAAAGGCTATGGGGAAGACCTTTGGGGCTTGACGGCAAGTTATACCGTTACAGGATATGCTGCCCACAAGCCAGGAAATGATTTGGGGGTGATTTCTCCCACAGCAGCATTGTCCTCTATTCCTTATACACCTGAAGAAAGCATGGCCGTGATAAAGAATTTGTATTACAATTATGGAGAAAAAGTTTTTGGACGCTACGGCTTTTACGACGCCCTTAGCCCTGAGAAAGACTGGTATCCTCAACGTTATTTGGCCATCGATCAGGGGCCAATTGTTGCTATGATTGAAAACCATAGAACAGGTCTTGGATGGGAGCTATTCATGGCTGCACCGGAAGTTCAAGAGGGATTAGAAAAGCTAGGTTTTACAATAGCTGAAGAGTAATTTAAAATATTTTAAACAACTTGGAAAGCTATACGTTGAGGTAGAACATTTAGATTAATGTGTGTATCTATTTAAAGCATAAACATTTGATTATGATTGATTTATCAAATATTGCTATTATAGGAAGTGGGCCAACTTCACTCTATCTACTCCAAAATATTTGGACTCATATTGACGTATTTAAAAATAAAATTGGTAAAATATCAATTTTTGAAAAAGATAAAATTTTAGGGTTTGGTATGCCATATAATCCTTCTAATACAGATGTATTTAATATGGCAAATATTTCATCAGAAGAAATCCCAAAATTACAAGAATCTTTTGGCGATTGGCTTCGTAGTCAAAATAGAGAATTACTAACAAAATTCAATATAAGTGAATTTTCTATTGATGATTCTGAGGTATATAGCAGAATAGCTTTGGGATATTATTTTCATGAGCAGTTCAACCAATTATTAACTGCTATTAAAGCTACAGGGATCGAAGTCAATGAACATGGTGATGCTGAAGTGATAGACCTACTACAGAAGAAAAATGGGAGAATACTCTTAACCGACAGTCAACATAAAAAACACACATTCTCTACGGTTATCATTGCTAGCGGGCACCTTTGGAAAGAAAAAGATAATTTAAAAGCTGGATATTTTGCATCTCCTTGGCCAATTAGCAAAATACTCCCTAATGAGGGTACGTTTTATAATTTCCCAGTTGGTATCCTTGGCGCTTCTTTAAGCGCTTTTGATGTTGTGACCTCTCTATCACATCGGCACGGAGAGTTTGTATCTGTTGAAAATAAATTAAAATTTTTAAAGCATAAAGAAGCTTCAAATTTTAAAATAGTTCTACACTCCGCAGAAGGGTGGCTTCCACATTTACAATATGAACAACAAGAGCCATTGCGGGAGATTTATCGCCATTTTAGTAGAAGGCAATTATTGGATTTGATAGGTGATGAAGGATTTTTGAGAATTGAAGATTTTTTTGAAAAACTATGTCGCCCCTCATTGATTGCTGCTTTTACTAAGGATAATTTGTTGGATGTAGTTGAAAAACTTCAGCAGGAAGCCTTTAGCTTTAAAGATTTGGTCACTCTAATGTCCGAAAAGCACGAATATGTTAATTCCTTTGAAGGAATGAAAGCTGAAATGATAACTGCTAAAGATTCTATTAACAATAAAATCCCTATCTACTGGATGGAAACATTAGATGATTTAATGTATAGTTTAAATTACCATTCCGAGTTACTGCCAGCAGAAGATCATATTTTTTTACACAAAGAGATCATGCCCTTTTTAATGAACGTTATTGCTGCTTTGCCATTACAATCTGCAGAGATATTCTTAGCCCTTTATGATGCTAAATGTATAGCATTAAAGGCAGGAAAGGTTATTTTCAATGACGACTCCTTTGAAAATGATAAAATCAAAATTACGGTTGAGTTTGAGAAGGATGGAAAAAAAGAGATGGAGTACAATTTATTTATAAATTGTGGGGGGCAAAAAAGCGTGGAATTAGAAAATTTTCCATTTCAATCATTGGTAAAACAAGGAAGCATACGAAGGGCGACCACTAATTTTGCTACTTCAACGATTACCGATCAATTGATCAAAGAGTTGGACGCAAGCAAAATTATGCATGATGGTGATTGTACTCGCTTAATACTGTCGGGGATTGACATTGATTCAAGTTATAGGACCATTAATGAAAATGGCACACCTAACAATTCTTTATACGATATCAATTTTACCCATACCAATGGTTTACGTCCCTATTCATATGGTCTTCAAGCCTGTAATGCCACAAGTTTAATTTTGGTGGAGTCATGGGTTTCCGAAATTGTAGAAGGTGAAAATATTAGCAATAACATTGAAAACATTACTGCACTTTACGAAGAAAATGAGGAATTGTAATCAACTTGTTTCGCCCATTAAATTAAAGTGCAATTCTAGAAAAAATTAATTCAATAAGAATAGGCTTCAATCCATATTAAAATTCTGCTCAATACAAGTTTGTTGCTTTGTTGACCAATGACCCAAACCAGGGCATTTTATTAGCAAAAAAGTGGCAATGGTTATATTATATGATCCGATTTGGTCTAAGTTTAGCAATGCGTAACGAACAGTTTCAGGAACCTACAGAATTAAAAAGTACAATTAAAAAAATTAAAGAGGTAGTAAACTATTTTGAAAACAAGAATTAAGATTAATTCCTTTATTTTTCTTGTATTCTAAGGATGAAAAGGGAGATATATTTCGCCCCTGCAGGGCTTGAATTGCCAATATCGATTTTGTCACAGGGCTTCACCCTGTGCTATTATATTTGTCCCTTTAAAGGCCGGGTTTGATTTGATGGAGTTGTTTAACCTCATTGAGTTTTTAGTTGAAAATGAACTTATAATCCTGATATTTTTTCCATTTTAGCCCTGTAAGGGCGTAGTAAATTAGCACAGAGTGTCAGCCCTGTGACAAAAGTACCTATTTAAATCCTG
>NZ_ATNM01000060.1 GCF_000427295.1 Cyclobacterium qasimii M12-11B
ATATAGGTCTTAATCCTTGTTGTAGTGGATGTGTCTCTCGGACATGTTATTCATAAACATTAAACAAAAAGGGGTTGATTGTCTTAATCCTTGTTGTAGTGGATGTGTCTCTCGGACGTTCGGGCCAAGATCAAAAAGGATTCTAGTTATGGTCTTAATCCTTGTTGTAGTGGATGTGTCTCTCGGACTTCGGGCTTACTGTACTTAGAGACACTGAAGTAAGATGTCTTAATCCTTGTTGTAGTGGATGTGTCTCTCGGACTGCTGATTCCATAAGTAATTGACTAAGTTTTGGTTATGTCCTTGTGTTGTTGGATTTCTCCCTGTTTTAGCCTTCATAAACGCTCTTTTCTGATTCCCTTGTTCTAAATCTAGAGGCTTTTTATTGATTATGCAAATTTGATTTAGTGTTTAATTAGAGTTATTGAATAGCCTTGCCATCCCCACTTTTCTTTTTCTTATCAAAGGATTGAATCGCCTTAACCCTGACCAGTACCCCATCCTCTATACAAAATTCTATTAATAAAGAGGGAGGAATAAATATATCTTTTACAAAGCCAAATTGTTTGCTAGGGTGCATGGTGAATTTCCCTGATTTGGTTATTATCCAATTACTGAATAATCTATCGTCTTCGAACTTCTTGGCTTGGTGTACGAAAATCCACCCATTGGGAGCTTGTTGTCCTACTATTTCATAAGCTTGTCCGGTCTGAAGTTGTAGGCTTCTTGTAATTAATTTGATTGTTTCCTTATTGGGATTCAAACCAAATGTTTGCTTAGTATCTGATTTACTCCCATTAATTAAAAGTTTAAAACTTATAGGGTTTTCCAGAAATTCCCTATTAGCAATTTCTGAATATTGCTGGTAAATGATTTTTGTTGAAATTATTTTTCCCTCCAGATACCATTTTTCAGCCATTTTTTCTTTGATACCATTGGTTAATGGCCAGCCATTTTTTTCTCTAAGCTTAATGATACGCTCTAATTCTGTTTTTGCCCAATCTTGATTTATGGGAATGATTCGGTTTACTAAATCTTCTCTTACTTTAGCTAAAAATTCAGGTTTTGTCTTTACACTTACAGCCTTGACCTGGTAGGCTAGTGCCATTTCGGGTTCTGTTTCCAGTTGACTTAGTAACTCCCACACCCAAAAATCTCTTATTCTTTTTTTTGCAAAGGGGAGGAAACACGCTTTTGCTTTATTTTTTTCTCCTATCAGAAACAATACCTTGGCTTTGTAATAGGGATAAAAAGTATAATTTTTGCATTTTGAATGTTGCTGTTCCATGAACCTTAAAAGTGAATGGCAAAGGTTTGATAATACCTTATGAGGAAGTTCATTTCCAACAGCTTTTTGAAGAATTATCTTGGTGTACCTGCCTATCAGTTTTTCTACGATGGACAGGTACTGTTTGTTATATTTGGTAGTCGTTAAAAAATCCTCTTCACGAAAATTTTCCCAACCCCACCAGTTCATCAAACCTATAAATCCGGACCAATTTTCCCAGTGAGCCAAAAAACCAGTTAGTAGCCAAGTGTATTGCTTTGAAGGTTTTGGGAAAGGAAAATCTTCAATGGATTGGAAAAGCTGTTCGATTAATTCGCTTTCGGGATGCTTAGATTTTGAATGATTTAAGAGAGCAGTACCCGTCCAAAAGGCTATCTGATCATATAAAAGTGCTGCACCATGCAATGGTCCGAGTTTCCGAATTTCTTTTAAGACTTTCACAGATTGAAGAGGTGATGTGTTAGAAGATTGGGCTTTCAAATAGTCATGGAGTACCCAAGCCATTGAAATTTTAGCTGACAAGTTTTTTGGGCTTTCATTGAGACCATTTTTCGCCAATTCGTATGCTTTGGCTAGGTTTCCAGCTTTGCGAAGTTCACTGACAGTATTATCCATTTCACACTATTTGTAAATTATAAAAACACAGTATTGGGTGGGTCTACTATTCTTGAAATGTCCACGTTTTTACCAATGAGTTTCATGCTTCGGGCATCACTAATATTTAAGGGAACCAGTATAATGCTGTCATTATTGTCATAAGCATCATTAATATCAACAAGTGTTTCCCGTATTTCATCATATTTTTTATGATCCGAATGAATGAGAAAAATGGATTTCTGTACACGAACACAACCTTGTTTTTCCAAGTATTTGGCTACCAACCTTCGAACTTTATTGTTTTCTATATCGTACATGATCAGATAATTCATATGCGTACTTTTTTTGGGACTTTGTTGAAGTATACCTAGGATCAAGCGGATTCGATCCGGTAAAGGTGCCAATTCATCACCATCTTTTTTTCTGGTGGTTTGTGGATTGCCAGAAGTGAACCCAGCGGCTTTAAGCTTTTCTATTTTCTCTTTTAAATCAAATACTTTTTTTGGAGGTTTTGCCATATCAATTTAAATAGGTAATTAAATACTCAACCATTTGATTGCAAAAAGCTTTGTTGCTTCCTGTTTTGGTAGTGCCGACTATACTGACACCTTTTTTTCCTGAAAAAATGTTTATTTCTGACCAAATATTTTCTGCCCCAAAACGTATTTGCCTACCATAGGATATAGGTTTAACAGATTCTATATTCACCCCAACCTCCTTCACTGCCTTTTCAATTACAGTCATGATTTCTTCCAATTCTTTGGGTTGAATGTATTCTTTTTCTGGATTTCTTTTTACACGCATACCCATTTTTTCTTTTATTCGGTCCATGACCGAATCGGGTAATGCTTGTTTTTGAATACCTTTTTCAGGTTGCTTTTCGATTGAAACTTGTCTTTGTATTTTTTCGGTTTCTTTGATGGCAATCTCGACCTGTTCCATTTCCCAAAAATTTTCTTGGCTTACAAATTCAGTAGGAATGATAGGACTTGAATCGGGGTTGAAGTAAGCTGTAAGGTCACAACTAACAAAACAGCACCTGCTTACGTCATGAGTCTTATGGTCTAGGGCCGCTCCTAAACAATACTGTTTCCCAAAGGATAGGCAAAAGGCTTTATAAAAAGTGACATAATAGCTAGGGTCTGTTATTTGTTCAGATAATCGAAACATCAGTTTGAGGCCATCACCACTTGGAGAAACGAACATTAACTCCAGTCTTGAATCACGGGTAAATTTTTTCTTTAATGTTTCTAAATCTAAATCATGTTCAGAGAGATGATCTATATCAATCAAAAAGCGTTCTGTAAAAAGAAAATTTTCTTTTTCCTTACTTTAGGATGAAATTGAGCACAAACAATATAGGGAAGTTGGGTTTTTAATTTCCTGTATTTTGCAGGATCCATTGCTCGAATTGCCTGAAGTCTTTGTAGCAAAACTGCTACCTCCCCCTTCTCATTTTGCAAGGCTTTGTGGATCTTTTTTACCTCTACATCGTATAATTGGTCTCCCGCTTGAGTTACGTGTTTACCTAATCGGATCATTTGCTATATGATTTAAAAATACTTTTGCCAGTTTATGCATGTCTTCTTCCATATGGGATGCCCTACTAAGATTTCGCCCTTTAATAGAAATAATTTCCCCCAAATAATCATTTACTGATTGGATCAAGATTCTTTTTGCCAAAGGACCCAATAACATCGCCCTGCTATGGGGATCCAAGCTGAAGGCTTCTGCTGGAATAGCATTTTCCTGGCACAGTCGGATGACCACATAGTCCATCCACCCTCTGTAGGGTTCAATCATATCAAATACCAAAGCTGGTCTGTTGTAGTCATCACGGTGAAATATACCTACGTAGGGATCTATTCCTGCTTTGATCAAAGCACCTTCCACTTTACCATAAAGAATCCCATAGGAATAATTTAGTAAGGAGTTGAAAGGATCTTTGGCAGGCATTCTGTTTCTTCCTTCAAAGGAAAAGGCTTCAGGCATTAAAAATGAAATCGCCTGAAAATACCTTTTTCCGGCAGCGCCTTCCCAACCCCTGAGACTTGGCGCTACTTCAGAGACAATGTCTCCGTTTTGTTGACCAATTTTATTTTTATAATCCTCTACACTGTTAATAGCAGAGCGGAAATGATTATATGTTTTTTGGTCAATTTCTTTTTCTGGTAGAAAAGCCAGCAGTAAAGCAATTTGATGGTCGAGTTTTAACTGGATTAGGTCTTTTACCCAAGAAACTGCCGCTTTAGAGTATAGAAAATTTATCTGAGCTTTACGAATATTCGAAATACTACCATACTTAATGCTCCATACCCGACCCTCAGGATTTCCCATTTCATTTACAAACAGTACTTCTACCTGATGATGAATAGCTAATATTATAGCATCTGAGGTAATCCTTGCTGCTTTTGAAATGCTAATGCTTTTGACCACATCAGGAGGGAATGTTTGCTTCCCTTCCTGAGTTTGTACCACAAACAATCCATTTTCTTTCGTCAAGGTAGCTCCAAAGGTATTGATGACTAAATGCATGATGCTTTTTTTATTCGAAAAATTTTTACAGATTATTTTTAATCAATTTATCTACTTCCTGCAATCCACCAGTCACTTACCATTCGCAGTTTTTCCTTTGAGCGGGTTATTCCGGTATACCACCAGCGTAAAAGTTCAGGGGGCTCCATTCGGTACATCCCTTTGTTAAGAAAGAAGAATACCTCTTCCCATTCGCCTCCTTGGCTTTTATGACAAGTTACGGCATAGCCAAAGTTGGCCCGGAGACTGTTGAGGTAAGGATCTTTGTAAAGGGCATCAAAATAGATGTCTGACTTCTTTTTTACTTTGTTTTTGTGCATTCGCTGACTGAAATCGATCATTAGAAGGCGCTGTTGATCAGGAATTAAGTTGGGGCTACCTCGGTGGAGTGGATCCAAACAGAGTAGGGTCTCATACGTTTTCCCTGTCAATCGTGCTTTGATGGTAACATGCTGAAAGTGTATGCCTTTCTTAACTACCAGATCTCCCACCTCTAATACTTCTGCAAAGTCTCCATTTGTAAGAGGAATTAGGTAGTTGTTTTGGGTAACCATCAGGAGATCGCCCGGTTGTACAGGCGCATAGGCATTTCCGTACAGGTGTTGCCTCACTTTTAAATTGATGTCGAGGCAATTGAAATTGGAAAGGGTGATGGCAATACTTTGTTCATTTCCTTTGGCTTTTAAATGTTGAATGTACTTATTTAGCATTTCATCATAGGAATATAAACAGATGTCTGTACGGGAAAGTGCAGGCAGTTTTACGTAGCGACTATGAAAAGTTTGGCTCGTCATTCGACGTATACGGGTAGCCAGTTTCAAGACTTCAGAATCCTGCTTTTGTCTGAGGATTTGAGTGATTTCAGTACTTTGTACCTTTCTACCCTGCAACCTAAACCAGCTTTCAGTAAGTGCGGGACTTTCCCGGCTCCCAACAGGCGGAAGCTGGCAAGGATCTCCGGCAAAAATCACTTTATTCTTACCGACCAAGCTCAGAAAATCTGTCAAAAGGTGACCGCTTCCGAAGCTTGCAAAGGAGCTTTCTTCTGCTTTGACATCCCCAAGCATGGAAGCCTCATCAACGATATACAGCTTGTCATCATCTTCATCAGCTTTGCGTACTTCAAAGAGCAGGCGCATTTGCCCATATTGATCGGCCTGGGGGTTTTCAATTGTTTCTTCTACCTCGCCATCAATATCTTTAAAATGGTACAATTCCGAATGGATGGTTTTGGCAGTAAAGCCTGTTTTGGCGCGTAAAACAGCGGCAGCCCTGCCGGTTGGAGCCAAAAGCGAAAAAGGTTTTTTGGTTTTCTCTAATTCCGCAGCCAGATACTGTAAGAGGGTCGTTTTTCCTGTCCCAGCATAGCCTTTCAGTATAAAAATGGCATGACCTCGGAGTGAAAGGAAATCACGAATTTGCTCTAAGGCATCCGCTTGCTGAGGATTCAGGGTGATGTCTTTATTCATAACTTGTACTGTCTAAAACGGACAAATTCAAATTTAGAGACCTTACTGCCATTCGGTAACACCTCGCTAATTCGATGAGTGGTGGAGGCCAGGCAGGGGAGGCCTGTTTTTGTGAGTTTGCTAACCAAAGCCAGGCAAAAGGTTAGTTCTCCCATAATGTGTATGGCAGCCGGTTTGTACACAATTACTTTTTTGAAATACAGATTAACGAGATGTTCCAAAGCTTCCTCGTCAAGATCCGGGTCTACTTGGGGAAAGGGAAGATTTTCAACCGTGCCATATTTGAGCACAGCCATTTCCATTTGCTTTTGTGACCAAGTGTAAGAAGGGTGGTTGGAGAGATTAAGGAGCATTATATTAGGATAATAAAGTTTCTACTTGTTTTATCAATTCGCCAATTCTTGTTTTAAGTGCGGCTGATTTCATGGGGTCATTTCTAATTCCCGCGTGATTAATATCGTTACGGGGTTCAGTGATGTAAGCATAAATTGTCCCAAGACTTTTAAAAAAATCTCCCTGTAAAATCATTGAAATTTCGACGAGTCCACCTTCGTCGTTGTCTTTTAGCATGTTTCGGGAAGCTTTGTATATAAAATTCAATAGGCTACTGAAAAAAAGACGGTCTTGTATATGTCCTCTTTCTGGAGAAGTGGGGAATGAGTGTTTTTCAAATAAAGTTTTTAATGCATTATTTGAATTTATTTCGTTTTCAAACAATTGCATGGAATAAGTCAACAATCCTTCTTGTAACTGGGTATAGGCCTGCTGGACTAATTGATGTTCTAAACACCATTTCGCACTTTCAAGCCAAATTAACTCCCTAGAAATGATAATTGGGGTTACCTTATTTTGAATCAATTTCAGAATCTGCTTGATAGGTTTAATGTCAATGTCTGATTCAGGTAATTTTTCTAACTTCTCCTTAAAATCTGTAAAATCCTGATCCAGTAAAATATTTAAACGATTGGTCTGGAGGTTGGAAAGGAGTAAGGCTAATTGATCTATCACATACCTTACGTCCTTGGTTACTAAATCAGTGCCTTTACTTTTAGACATGAGTCTATTTATTATGGGTTGACTGACCTTACTTAATTCTTTGGTTTCTCCAAATTTCACAAAGTTGTTCACCGCAGAAGTCCAGGTTTGGAATTCCAAAAGAATATTTAAATCGAGGATTGGTGCATTTCGGTCTTCGATCTCCATTTTTATAACTTCCTGAATCGAACCTAGTTTTTCAAATGCGCCATAATGAATTCCTAATACGGTAATATTTTTTGTAACCTTCAAGAAATTCAGCAATACCACTCCTAGCATTGGTAGAAAACGGAAAGCATGAGTAATATCAAAAATAACCTGATCTCCTTCCTGAATTTCATCCGCTACAGTTTCAAATATGGACCAGACCTCCTCTTTTGAAAAGCCTTCTTTTATTGGTTTATGGTTGATTTGAAAATGAAAATCTTCCTTTTTAAGTTTTTTAAGGCAGGTATTTAATCCAGCATTAAGAAAGTTGAACTCCTTGGTTTCAGGGTTAAATTGACCATTATCCCAATAATTCATTTTTTCCGCCTTTTTCGTTAAAAATAGTAAAACCTTATCTTGGGAGGAAAAATCTTTACACTCTAGTCTAACCAATGCTTCTTGGATATATTTGACGTTTTCAACCTTTCTACCGTTTTGCCCTTCAATGTAATAGTTGCAAGGGATATAGTTGTTGGTACCTAAGAATGAGAGAAGGATTTTTCTGGACATATTAAATTAGTTTTTTTCAGGCCTAAGTGCTGGAGGAGGTTGTTAAAATGCTTCACTTCAACCTCTATTTCGTCTATAGTAATCCTTTCTGTAGCATTTCCAGTTGTGTTGAAAATCATAAAATTTGATTTGGACACCGCATAGTCCTTAAGTTTCTGAAGAATAGATTGAGATATATGATCTTTAGTCATATCTTCTGGGTAGAATAAAAAAACAGGCTGAAATGAAGAAAAGGCCCCTCCTGCTTGAGACAATACGTGCTTTCTAGAATTTTCATCTTTTTTGTCAAAGGCATCGAGTTTACCATCTAAAACATGGAGTGTTCCAAGGCTTGTAAGCAATAAAATGTCAAATTCAGCCTCATTTTCTCTTGATTTTATTTTCACATTAGCATATGCTTTTGTGATTATATGATTACCCTTTTCCAGGATTTTTTGAATCTGGCTGATTAAGATATTCTCGAAATAAAAACCCGAAGACATGCCTAGAATTTTCCCTAAGTTTTCTGTGGTTTTTTTGAGTGTTCTAGGTAATTCAATTTTTTCTAGATTTTCGATTAGGGCTGGGTCAGAAAAAGTGAATTCCTTTGGTAAAAATCTTTCATTAACTAGCAATTTCTTTTTTATAAAACTTAAGACCAGATTGAGAATGTTGAATTTCAAAACATTTTTTTGTAAATGAACAATATCATTTTCAGCCTTTATCTGGGGATTGTTTTTTAGTAGTATTTGGAAAAGTTCTTCAGAAAGGTCGTCTACATTTCCATTTAGTTTCTTTTTAACTTCCTCCAAAGTGAAAGTTTGAGGCATACTTTGAGCTTTTTTTTCGAAAATAGAAGCAACAAAATATCTAAATTCCTGAAATTGAAACCAGTCAAATGTCTCTTGTTTGTTTTTAATCTTACCGTTTTCGTAAAGCAGGTTTCCTTCACCTCCTTCCTTGATTTCGAAGCCGTAGACGGTTAAATAATTTGACAGTTCGTCCTCGTAGTCTAAAGGGATCTGGTAATGCTTGATTTTATCGTCTTCCCAGGACCAGAGTTCGATTACCCGACTTTGAATATTTGAATAGCAAACCTGATCGTTATAATTTTTACGTAGTTTAAAAGTTTCCCATAAACCTAGAATATGATTTTTCTGTCCCCCACCAATATTCCAGAGAATAGGATGATTGCTGTCTACCTTTGTGGGCAAATAGGTGCAGATTTGAAAGGGATCTGATTCAATTTCAGTATTTAGGAAGATGGATGGCTTTACCATGATTTTTTTGTTCGATAAAGCCTTCTCAGCCAAAGCAACCCATCCCTTTTTTTTTGCTCCTTCAGTTTCTATAAATTGAAAGTTGGGTATACCTAATTGAATAGCTGGCACCGTATTGACTGTGTTTTGAGCTGTTGCTACCCCAATCATTGTTTTCGGAAAAGAAGTATTGAGTGGGTTTAGATTAGCCATGAGGTAAATTTTTTAATTATCTTAAGATGTCCTAAAAATTTCATTGGAAAATTTAAATCATTTTTATGAAATTGATAGATAAATAACAGGATAGTACCACCTGATCTGAAATAATGGAGAGGAGAGTGGATACGCTATAAGAATGGCATTAATCTTTCCTTTAAGAACTTCATTTCTTGCTGACCAAGCCAATTTGTAATATTTCCTTCCCAATGACTTTCTTTCCTGAGTTTCTTAATTGAGTCTTTATGTTTGGATTCGATTATTGTGATTATTTTTTCAAAAATCAACTTTTTATTATTCTCAGTAAATTCTCCAAAAATACTGATTTCTTCATTGAGATATTTTGAGAGATCTTGATAATTGTCGAAATCTAATTGTAGAGTAGTTTGTGGTTTTAATCTGACAGCAAATGGCTTGATGATTTTTGAAATATCATCTAATTCAAAAGTCTCTGTAAAGCTGTCTAAGTGATCTAAATCCTTTGGCTGTTTGTTTTCTTTTCCTTTTTGTAGTTAGCATATTCCTGGATGGAGGGATATTGTAGAAAATCTTCATCGACTCCACCTTTTGCCATTGCAAAAAGTTCATGAATTTGAGGACTTGAGATCCAGTTAGGATTGATAGAAATCATCATATTTTCAAAATCAAGCATGTACTCTTCAGCAGATTTTTCTAGAAATTTCAAACCATTTACATTGAATTTTACTTTTCCATAGCCAAGAGGCTTTCCAGCACCTAGGCTGTGATAAAATTGATCGGAATAGCCATGAAAGGTAATAGCTGAGAGCAAGGCCCCTATTTCCACTTGTTTTAAATTATGAAACCTGACTTTTAATTTGAATTTTACTCCCTTGTCAAGTGGGTTTAAATGGGAGACTACTTTATAATTATCCCCTATAACTGATTTTTCTTCTTTATCCTTAACTGGATATCTTTTAAACCCCCTTAGTCTGGCATCTGAATCATCGTAGGTGTAATATTTTCCGTTTTTTTAAATTGCGTCAAATAAAATGGGAAGTAGGAAGCTTTGGGTCCTCCAAGAATAACATCAACAACTCCCATTTCTCTCACACTTGAGTTATCTGCTAATGCATGTCCAAACATGACTCTCCCTTTTAAGCTCACTTCTTTTTTTGTAAACCCAAAAATTGTATTGGCTAGATCTTGATCGGATTTGTAAGAAATCAATGGTTCCATTTGACTGATTCTATGCTTAAAAGGAAGCCTATACATATAAGACAATCCAAAATGTTGTAACCCACCTGAGCTATCCTCAGAAAAAAATACAGGAATCGTCTGTCCTTTCTTTAGCTTCTCGCTCCAGTATTTCCAATCTGGAGAAATATTATTTGGGTCATCATGACCGTATATAAACTTAAAATCCTTTTGTTGCTCTTTATTTACAGGGATAATCTTAGGTGCTTCTGCATCAAAAAATACAAATTCTCTTATTTTACCTGAAGCTTTTTCTCCCTCTGGTTCTGAGCGTTTACCTGGTTGCCCAGTAAATACAAGAATTCCTTTTTTTCCAGGCGATTCTAATTTTGCGAGATTAATCTCCACATTTCCGAAAAGCTTATGAGTACTAATGGAAAATGAATGAGTTAATCCTACTTGTCCCACTTTGGGATGCTCATACTTATATTTCGCATCTTTTTCAATAGGTTGCCTATTAAGAAATTCTTTTCTAAATGGAATTCCAATACTTTCTAATAATTCTCTTTGATCAATATGGGCTATTTGTTCACATTTTTCAATTTGCCACGAACCATCACTGTTTTCTAATAACCAGCCTCCTTGTATTTTAGAGTTTTTGTACCTCGACATGTATTGATTGGACGAACTGGATAAATCTCGGAATGCGTACCTATTATCATTAATCAGGTCTTTATTTAACTTAGAAAAACTCATAATCTCCAGCACATTCCTTACCATTCCCTTGATCGAAGTAGCTGGAATAAAATACTTCTTCTGACCTTTTGAATCTATGTAATAAGAAAATTCCGATGTCGGTTTCGTTCCTTCTTCAGGCTTTGTGTGTCCATTTCTAATAAAAATTGGAGTCTCTGCGGTAATTTCGATCTCGATCTCACCACTTTCCCCATCTTCAAAAGGGACATCATGGCTTACTTTCTCAGCCCAATCGGGCTTAAAAACCTGCTCCTCGGTAGGAGCGGGAACGAAATTATAGGGTGATTTTACTATAGTCATTTTTTCTTAATATTTAAATCCACAGAAAATTAAAGCAGACGGCTCAAGTGTAGGCATGCTTTCTTGCTCATCAACTGGTAAGGGAACTTCTTCCCAAACTTGTTTGAATAAAACTTTTCCGACATTTTCAAGCTTATGGGGTAGAAAGGATTTCTCTTCTATTTTTAGCCCCTTGAGCTTACCTAGTTCATAAGCGCTTACTATATACTGACCAGTATGCAGGATTTGTATAGAAAGTTGCTCTTTTGGTGAATAGAGTAAAGCTTCTATACAAAAAGGATTTTTCCCTTCACCAAACTTCTCTTTTGGAAAAGGTTGATCAAAAAGCATTTCAGGTTTGTCCTTATCAGACATCCAATAATATCCCGTGTATTTGTGATCAGGAATAGCTTGGATGGTGTTGATTTTATGGTTGAAATAGTTCTTCATGGCTGATTATCAATAGCTATAAATTTCTTTTTGATTTATTATTAAGGTGCCAGTAAAAATACCATGCCCCTTAGTGGTCATGCCTCCCAAGGGAAGTAAGCCCCTACAGATATCCATTAATGTTTCCTCTAAAACTGCCATATGCTCATCAGAAACGGTTTTTTCTACGAATACATCTATCTTCATACTTTCATCATTGATGTAGCTGACTTTCTCCGAAAACAAAGCGCCTTCCATGGCTCCACCGGTAAATCTATCGATTGCGACATGATTGAATATCTTATCATTCTTGACTGACTCTGAGGAGAGAAAAATATCATTAATAAAAACTTTTCCAGCAGAAGGATCGCTGATGTCTTTTCCCGCTTTTCCAAAAAGGGCTACAACAGCTTCATTGGCATTTCCAGTTTTAGTAGGTTTTCCTTCAGCCAACTTCTTTTTATTACAATGGAACGCTACCCGATGGGCTATGGCACCTTTCAGAGAAGACCCGGGAATTAGGGTTTGTTTGCTAAAACTGATTCCGCTTTCATTATACACGACAATTTCTTCTTCTAAAGGTGTTTTATCTACTTCATCATCACCAAAGCCTGATCCGAAAATGAAAAAAGGATCGGGAGTCAAGATCAATCGAAAATGATTTTTAGAGGCGTTGGAAGTATCCGAAGGTTGATTTACATCATTGATTTTACTCCAGTCTGTGGCATTGAAGGAGGGTGAAAACTCCAAAAAATCAGGTAGTTCTGTACATAAGTCAAATTTTTTATCTAGAATCTTTAATACTCTTAGGCTTCCATAGCCATTGCGGATTCCTGCTCCAATCCTAAAATCCGGACTTTGGACGATTTCAAGAAGCTTCTTCCATTCTGTTTGAAAGTCATTTGTCAAATCCGTAAGCTCAAGCTCAAAAACAAACCGTGTTCCTTTAAAAATCACTTCATTGTCAAATAATCCATTTTTTTCCGCTACCCCTTTTTCCGTGATTCGGACGTGCTGCCGAACCGGCAAATGATCGAACTGCTCTTTCAAGGCCTCCCATTTATCATCTAGAATTAATCCTTCTGACACAGTTTGTTTATCTAGCATCATTAGTGCAGGACTGATTTTGACCAAAGAGCCTGTTCCCATATCTCCTCCTTTGGAGTCTCCAAAAATTTCGATAAACTTTTTACCTGTTTGAAGTTTGGAAAAACTATGTCTCAGGACCCCGGTCAAAGAAGTGCCCGGAATCATTGGAAAGCCATTGGCATCTTTTTGTACAAGGGCATCTTTCAATAGCGAGGAATTACCAGATCCAACAAAAAGAGGAGTCTCAGCTTCCAATAAGAATCTCGCGATATATTTGATTATTGTTTTGGACATGGCTACTGTTTATTATAAGTTTTTGCCATTTCAGCGGCAAACTTGGAAATGAAAATTCTGAGATCAGCTTTTAATTCCTCTTTACCAAAAGCGTCTAGGTTTTCCACTTTTGAGACGATTGTTTTGAAATCATTTAATCTTCTACTCCCATCTTTTCCCCAACATTTCTCGAAAGACACACCGTGGGTGAGGTAGGCATTTTTGCCATCGTAAAGTTTTTCTTTGATTTCCTTTAGACTTTTTTCTCGGGAAGCTATAGATCGAATGTTTCCCCATTGGCTTGCAGAAACATCCTTAAGTTTAGGGTATTCCTTTGGAACCAAGTGGTGTACATATTTATGGATTTCTTGAGAGGTTATAAGTTCTATTTTGGAATCGAGGTGTTTTTTCTCCAGTAATTTTGATAATGGAGTAGTTATGGTCCCTTTTTCAATTCCTAAAGAGTGTACCTTATCTAAATTAATTTTTAATTTTGATTCACCCGAGATGTCAATTCCTTTTAAGAATTCTGGGTTGTAGATCACCTTACCTAACCCTTCAGAATTATAGTGTCCGATGTATTTAGAGGATTCATCTAATGAAGCTCCTTTGACATAAAAAACAGAGCCTTTTAGGATGCAATGACGCTGCATGGAGGTGGTTTTTCTTTGGCCGTTCCAGGGGGCATAGCTATAAGTTCTGATCTGGGATTTTGCCCATTCTATTTTACCAGCATTCAGTCCCAAATCCTCAACTGTTGGTTGGAAAGTTGGCTGTCCTGATTCGTCAAAAAAACAAAGGTTACTCTCTGCATAAACCAGTACAAATTCATTATCGGTATCGAAAGAATTGATTTGGGTTATAGGTTCTATTGGTTTTATTTCTACCTGACCAAACTCCGCTGTTTTGGATTTTCCGAGACTTTGATTCCCTTTTATTGCATTTTTCACCTTTTCGAGCAAGCCAGAATTATCAGACTGTATAGAGAAAATAAAATTTGATCCAGCCGGAAGTGCTTCAAAACCAAACATCTTTCCAGTTTTGGAAGTCCTTGATTCTCGATCATATGCAGATTTTAAACTAAATTTTTTCTGAATCTCCTTGACTAAGTTTCCTTTGGATGAAATGTAGCCTGTACGAGATTGCTGTAATTGGAGTGGAGTGTCTTTTTCATCTTTTGGTAGGTTTATCTTAGAAATTAAATGATGAAGATAAATTCGATCAGACTCCAAATTGGAATGTAATTTATCTTGAAAAAAAAGAGAATGGGACAGCGTAAGTAATTTCATTTAGACTAGTGGCAATCCTCCCATCTCCAAAAATCACTTCCCCAGAATGAAATACCTGAAAAGCTTCCTCTTGAGTTAGTTTGCCAGACTCTGAAGGTCTGCCATAAAGGTGTCTCGCAGCAATCCCGAGGAAATTACTACCGGGGATATAATCCAAGGTGGTCATATTTCCCTCTGTTGCGAGTTTGCTGTTTAATACGACATCTGATAAAAGGGTACAGTTAAAATATATCGTTTTCATTTGATTGATTCAGTTTTGATGGAACATCTACCTAGACCTCTATTTCTGTTGGTTCCAATAGTCCTGATATACTTTGCCAGTTGAGCAATTAGTTGCTCTTCTGCATTTTTTGCACCGAGTATATAGCCCTCAAGAGAAATAGGAATACAAACCTCCATAACCCTAAGCGATGATTTCTTGGCCACACCAGTAGTAGCTTCGATAGCTGTTGATGCTATATTTCGGTACAAGTAATCTACCTGATCGAAACCGATCGCTAATTTTTCAGATTTTGGTAAGTACGCGTTTGAAAAGAATAGAGAACCCGGAGAGGTTGCTTTAGTCTGCTCATCCATGAAGCCAAAAAGACTATCGTAGCTTTCTTTCGTAAATTTATCTATGCCCAATGACTGGAAATCTCGAAATGCATCAGCAAATAATCCTTTCATTGTTTTGCCAGGTATATAGGGGAAACCCTCACTGTCTTTGATTACTACAGCATCCGCTTCAGCGCCTGAAGTTAAACCCGAACCAGCATGCCAATCAGTTAGAAAGTATACTTTATAATCAATTGTGCCTTGTGCCATATCTGAAACCATGTAAAGTGATTAAATCTAATAATTGCGACTTTGCCGCTATTTGTTCTAAATCTTCCTTTGTCAAAAGGGTTAATGTATCTAAGTCATTTTGCAGTTGAAGCTTACTAAAAAAATCTTTGTTGATAGTTTTCATTCGTTGAAGATTGAACAAAGCCACAGAGAAGTCTTTAAAGGAATCCGAAATCACTCTTCTGATTTTTCCAATAGCCTTTGAGCCCTCTTGAGAATCATCGGCTTCCTTTCTTAAATCACTCAATCTTTTTTGAAGATTTTTCATGTCACTTAGGAGATAAGGGCCATAATAGTAATCAAGCGTTTTACCTTGTTGTGTGGCTAAAAGTGTTCGCTCTTTCAGAACTGAAATCTTATCCGTAAATGACTCTTGTACTTTATAGAAAGCAATGGCAGATTCAGGGATCCCGTTCTGTCTCAGGTGATGTTCTTTGACTAGTTTTTTGGCATCTTTACACAGGGTCTCTGATAGATTCAAGGCGTAGTGTAATGGATAGGACTCCTTGATATAGGCAATTCCGGCACATGCAGTAATTCCCTCTTTGAATTCATCAATATCATATTTTTCCAAGACCTTAAATTCTTCTTTGGTTTTAACTTCGAATTCATTTAGGAATATCTCTGTGAATTCCAAGGCTAAGTCTGCCCTAATAATGATCGAGATATCATCACCACCGCAGATAATTGGACGTACTGTGTGATTATTATCTGAATTAAATGCCTCAGCTTTACTATATATAGTCCAAAATGCAGACTGTGCGGCTGCCTGAGTAGCCTTGTCTAAAGCCTGTGAAAATTGACGGAATGCAGCTTTACTTTCTTCTGAATTTTTATCTTTTAGCTTTTCTCCCATCACTCGGATTATATTCCCTAATCCATTTCCATCTGCATGCACTACAGCAATCCAGGAGTTTTTGTGACCTTTACAGATCTCTTCAATTTCTAGTGTGATTTCTTTTGGGTTTTCGGTAAGTCCAGAAACTTTACGGAATAGCGTCGTGTGCTTAGATTCTTCTTGTGGTTTTTATCAAGAAATTCAGCTTTTTTAAAGTGCTTTCACAAAATGCTTCTAGGTTTCCTTTTCTGTTTTTCTTGAAATTTACAGCCACGCCCCCTGTTCTTCTTGCCCTCTCAAGTCCCATATAGCCCACTTCCAATGGCATGTTTGGTTTATTCCTTTCCGCCTTTAGTTTTTCTTCTAGTTGACTAATAGATACTGAGAGAGGGACACTAGCGTCAAGCTTGATGACCGATTGACTTACAGTCACCCCAGAAGCTTTATTCATTACCTCCATTGGAAAAGCCTTGACGAGTTTTTTGCAGGTTTCTTCATCTGCTACATATTTTATATTCCCAGCAGCACTGACTATAATGTTTTCATCTAATTCATCTGAATCAATAAATTCATAAAACATTTTTGTACATATTTCCTCCACCAATTCACTCCCCCCAACGATTTCTTTGAGCTTATTCGTCTGAAAAATAAAACTCTGGATGCCCTGTATACTGGCCCCATATAAATACTTGCTCATATAGATAAATTTTTATTTTTATTTTTTGAAGGGTGCCGAATCCTGTACTGGCACCTTTGCCGAGCCCGATATCTTCTGGTAGGGAAACATTGGAACGAAAGGTAAGGTCCATGGCCTTAAGCTTGATGCCCTTGTGCCGTACCCAACTGCTCTCAGGTAAGCCAGTAATGTTTGCTTGTATCGGCTGATCTACGGTCCACCCAACCCCTTTCGCAAAGGAAAGGATATTGCCAATGAGAATTTTTTCCAGAAAGACCAACTTTTCCTGCAAAAGCTCAAGTTGCTCGAAACGTTGGTAATTTTTATCATTGAGGGCAAGCCAGTCTTTAATTTGATAGTGGGTGCTTGTTTCGCTTACTTCTACCTGAAACTTATTTAACTTTACATGTTCCACTTGTAGTGATCTTTGCTGGTTTCCGAGTCGAATCATGCCTTCATTTTTTGTAAAAAAATGGTGGATCTCATCGACTCCATCACCAATACATACTATGCCGGCATTTCTTCCTTGCGTTTTGTATTGTACCAAGGGATAGGCATAATGGTATTGCTTATCTCCTAAGTGATTATGGAAAATCACATGTTCCCTTCCTACCACATTTATTATAGCTCCTCGAAAAGCAGGGATTTCATGAGTTTTAAGAATGGTATCAAAAATAATTTTAATGACCTTAATATTAGGCATGTTTACTTTGGATTTATTGAAACATTTCCCTACTATAAAATATTATTATTTTAATGAACGTAGCGAAATGTCTGATTTGCAAGAATCTATAGTTTATATGATTCTTGTATAAGTTGAATTGATTGCATTGTCTGTATGGAGTGTATTAATCTATGGAAATCCCTTGTTTATTGCAAATACTATTTTATAGGTGAGCTCAAAGTAAGCTAACTTTTACTGTAAATAAAATACCCCGATCATGGTATTTTTTTGGGAAAATGGTTTCTGTTTGATCCAACAGGTAGGTGGAAAGCATCTGTAAATAACAAACAGTATGCTTTCCACCCCACCCTTAAGAATTTATTATAAAACCAGTAATAGCAATAACCAAGATCCCCAGCCTAAAGCCTCCATGCTTATCAATTGGCCTTTGGCCTTTTTGCGGTAGCAACTCAAGTACATGGGGTCGTCAAACAATTCCTTGTTTTCAGAAAATAAATAGGTGTTTTTTCCTTTTTCCGGCTTGGGATTTGCCAGTGCTGTTCCTATCATGGCAAATGGACCAAACAGTACTCCCAAAACAAAGTGTCCACCTTTTTTCCCATGATAGTTCTCTGCATCCAACCTTGCTTTTAGGCAATTTCCCGGATCGTCATTTACTTTTTCAAGGTAATTTGTATATACTTTATCAGTGTGGTCACCAAAAACTACAGACGCCACATCTGTGGCAGGAATGTGAAATTTTCCATTGTCCGTTTTAAATACCAATGTACAATCTTTTACTTTCGTGATTTTACCCTCAAAGACCATGGAATTGGTTAGGGTCAATATGTCTCCGGCATAGGTGCCTATAGAAATTAGAATGGCAATAAATGTTAAGCTTAGTTTTGTCATGTTTATTTTTTGATTTAATTTTTTCCCTACTCGTATGGCTTTTCGGTTCCTCCCGTTTTTTATGGGTTACTGCTTCCATTGTTTTTTATATTCCAAGGAGGGTCAGTCCTATGTTCACTTGACCGGCGATATGTTTTGAAGGGTAAAGAGGCCAACATGGGGGCAAAAAGTTTATCACCTTAAAAATCATCCCCATTAGCCAGCCTCCATTAAATGATTCGTCGTGATGGGGCAGTGTCTGCCATTTTTCGTAAGGTACTGGCGGAATGGCCTAGTAAGGCATCCTCATCTGAATATTTTCGCCGTCTTTCTCGCAACTGCATTAGGCGATACAATCCAATTTCTTCTTCTGCCAGCAACATGTCCTCAAAAAGGCTTTTGGAGGCAGCGAATTTGTACACGACAAAGGCACCTTCCAGAAAGAAAATAAAGAGAAAAAATACCCAGTAGATCAGTTCCCCAATAGGGCGATCCTTCAGGTATGCATGCAGGTCTTCGATTTTACTCAAGATGGCTGCATCCGATTTTTCAGTTACCTTTTTGGCATGGCTTTCGGCGTCTTTTTCTAGTTTTTTATCAAAGGCTTCCAAGCGTTCTCTGGTACGTTCTGTTTCTATTTCAGCCTTTGTTGCCATTTTTTTCTTGGCTAGAGCTACCTTTCCCTCCCCATAAGTTCCTGTTCCTCCAACTCCTTCCATTTCATCCAAATAAGATTGCTTGTCCCTCTCTTCCGTACTTTTCGCTTTTTCTAAATCCATTACTAAAACCTCTCTTGAATCGAGATGACGCTCTATATAAGATTCTTTTTCTGTCTCCAAAGCTGTTTCTTGTTGTGTCGAGCGATATTCTTCAAGATCTCCGGCAAATACCATTAAATCAATGGCTAAAGCGCCTAATATTGTGGTGATTACAGCGAAACCAAGGCGGTAAACCAGAAGTAAATAACCACCTTTCATTTTGGGTGTAGCGATAAAGCTTCG
Source organism: Cyclobacterium qasimii M12-11B (assembly GCF_000427295.1). Lineage (GTDB taxonomy): Bacteria > Bacteroidota > Bacteroidia > Cytophagales > Cyclobacteriaceae > Cyclobacterium > Cyclobacterium qasimii. Next base: position 19,264 of record NZ_ATNM01000060.1, read on the forward strand.
GTCCACAATACCTATGATTAATCCTAATACCAAAGCAACCGCCAGGCTACTCAATAAACCTGTATCCATCAAATGTCTGCTGATGTAAAAGCCGGAAAACATCCAGAGCATTATTGGGATAAGCATAAGGCTACCCATTGTTACAATTTTTTGCCTACTGGCTGTAGGCTGCCTTTTGACCATTTCCAGGTCATAGCCGAATATTTTTGAAAAGAATTGAATAGTCATGGCCTATAGTAATTTACGTTCTCTAAAAACAATTTCTTCGTCTAACCAGAGGGTGTAACCCTTTCTAAAACCGGCTTTAAATTGCCGCACCGATTGCTCTATATACCCTTCACCACAGCCGGCGAGATCGATTTGAATTTGTATGTCTTCCAGTCTTCGCTGCTCATGCTCTACTTTTTTTTCTATACGGGCATATTGATAGGGCATTACCTCCTTGGTTTTTGGACTTAATTCCAACTTATAGGTGTCCATTCGCTCCAAGGTTGCTGTTTTTTCCCTATAATAAGCTTCTCGAAAAGCCGCGGCAATTAAATCCAATTGCTCTTCCATTACTTCAGGATGATGGTCTTCAAGACCGACTCTCCGGCCCATAGCGAAGTAGTCACGGCCAAGCAATTCTTCCAGCACTGAAACTGGTCCGGATTCCAGTGTTTGGCTTATATCTCGCAATAACTCTTCAGGATCTCGGTCCTCTACAAACAAATCTTTTGCTATACCAGATGAATCCTGCATTTCTGCGTGGGTTTGGGTATGGCTTTTTTTTCTGAATAATCTATCAAATATTGTCATGATGTTATGTCTTTAATTGGTATTGAAAATGATGTATGTCCTTCATAATGACACCTGTCACACAGGGTCACCAAAAATACCGGATGGTATTCCCATGGCTTTTTCCATTCTCCAGTTTGCCTTTCTCGGTGGTATTGACGATGATGCACCTGTAAGGAGTGGTTCTTTCCGCAACTCCGGCAGCTATGCCCGTCCCTGATCAGTATGGCTTTCCTTAGCTTTTTCCATTGGGGAGATAATAATTCTTCTTCGTAGGAAACTTTTTGCTTTATTTTGGTAGTTGTCATTTTTTACCTCCTTACTTTTAGATGCATGGACTAGTAATGAATTGATTTCTTTACCTGATACCATCCTTAAGCGTTTCAGATGAATCAGACTACATGATGAATTTGAATTTATGTAAGATCATGGCTTTGATAGGATTGGTTTCTGTTAATTGAGATTACAAAGCAAAGGCCCACTTGTGAACTCTATGTTCACAAGTGGGCCTTCATGATAAAAATAATTTTAAATAGTTGATTAACAGCTATTTAAAATTATTCAGAATATATTTGTTGCATTTGACTAATTATATTTTTAATGGTTTTTTTAATGGTTTCGGGCGAAACCACTTTGATTCTCGGGCCATGCGAAAGGATTAATGAAAAAAATTCGTAATTGGCACGGATTGAAACGGAAATTCGAATCCAGTCATTATTGATCGGATCCAGAACTGTTTGAGAGGCATGAATAGGCTTCGTCTGGAGATAAGGGTACAGTGATTTTTCTATTTTCAGGACTATATCCTGAATGGGTTCATTTAAATCGTTGGTAACGCCAATGATTGGTTCGAAAAAGGATTCAGGATTACTAAAACCTAAACTCTCATATGTAAAATCCCCAGAAGCAATGGATGAAATTCGATCCAATGCCAGGTTAATTAAAAAATCCTTTTTGTCTGTTTTAGTCAATACAAACCATCGGTTATTAAATTCTTTTAATAAATATGGGGAGATGAGGTGGGTTTCTTTGTTCTGGAAAAATGGCGTATAAGTAACAATTAATGGTTGTTTGTTCAGAATGGCATAATAAAGCGGGTCTATCCATTCCAAGCCCTTAATCCGGGAATTATTGTCAAAACTGATGATTGGGACTTCTGAAGTTTTGGTATCAATTAATTTTTGCAGTTTAACGGATAGTTCTTGAATCCAGTCAAACTGGGGTAAGCCTTTAAACCGTTTAAGGGTGACTAAAGTCTCATGAAGCTGTTGGGCATCCTCTCTGGAAAGAGGCTGTTTACTTATGGAAAAATCAGGGTCGGAATACCTGAATAATTTTTTTCTGGGGTGATGAATTGATTTGTATCTTTCTATGGGGGCTCTATACCCTTGCTCTCCTTCCATGTATTTTAGGTCATCTCGCACCTGTCTGGGGGAAATACTTCGGGTACCATCATACTCGTACAAGGCTTGAGTACAAGCCTTGGTTAATTTCTCTAGATCATACTTGTCGCTTTTGTTTCGCAAGCATTTATCAAGAACCCTTAATCTAATGTCAACATGTTTATTTATGGCCATAATTGGGCTGATATTTTATTTGTTCGATTTCTGAAGATGAATGGAATTAAGACTTGAATTGGTTTAGAAAGTTTATTTTTGTTCTATAACAGTAGGGGTAATATTAATTCCAAATTCTCTTATAGCCAAGTAAGCCCCTCACAAATACTAAGTGACAATTTGGGGGTTCTTTTATACTTTGCTTTGCGATTGATTGAAATCTAAATTAAAGGTGTAATAGAACCCCTTCCCGCTAATACCACTCCCGGCGGCTGAGCGGAGCCGAAGCCATAGGGTGACGAGCACGCAATGCCTACTCCTTCGGCTCCGCTCAGGAACCGGCATGGAATGTTTGCCACACCTTATGCTCAGGAAGCGGCTATTTTGTTTTGGGGCATCGAAAACTACCGATGCTACCTACTATAGGGTCATGTTTTTTGATAGGAATTGCGATAATTACTCCGGAATTCCCCGCAATCAGGCCCCTCGCTAAAAAGTGCCTTTATTGGCACTTTTCTTCCCGCTCGTTCCTCCTTGTTGTAGTGGATAGCTTGTCCCGAAAGTGTATCGCATCGGGATGTCTCTCGGACTATAGCTGGAATGTACGTAGTAGCAACAGGGGCACTGTCTTAATCCTTGTTGTAGTGGATAGCCTGTCCCGAAAGTGTAGCGTATCGGGATAACTCTCTGACCAGGCCACAAAGCGTGGCACTTTAGAGTTAATACAGTCTTAATCCTTGTTGTAATGGATGATGCTCTCGGACTAAACTTTGATATTGATAAT
>NZ_ATNM01000061.1 GCF_000427295.1 Cyclobacterium qasimii M12-11B
ACCTCTACAGATTACCTGCGCGTCAGCATCCTACTGAACCAAGAACGCTGAGGCGGCTGCTCGTGAATTTCGGGCACGAGTCGGGAAGTCACGAGGTCGCGCATCGCCGTTCGAGCCGACGAGCGCGGCGCCGCATCCACCAGGGTTTTGCCGCTCAGAACCGCACCGTCAAACCCGGCAAGGTCGTGAGGAACGAGTACCGGATGCTCGATCCCTCCGAACCGCGAGAGCGTCTGGGTCACTTGGCCGTGCGGGTTCAAGCCACTGGCGCTGACCCGAACCTTATTCATCACAACGCTTACGTTGCGCGTTGTGACCGTCTCGAGCAGGTCGACATGCGCACGCAAAAATCGCGATAGGCCCACCGGGTCGGCCGCTCCCACCGCGATCACATGGTCGGCCGCACGCACCGCGGTGACAGCAGCGGCATTGCGTCTCGGGGGCAAAGAGGTCACTTGAGATCTCTTCGTCGTTCTCAAGACTCGAGCTGGTATCGAGCAC
>NZ_ATNM01000062.1 GCF_000427295.1 Cyclobacterium qasimii M12-11B
ATCCGATGATAAATTGTTTTTATCACGGATGCTTTGGACAGTGACTCCGAGCCGATTTGCAATTTTCCACAGCGAATCGCCTGCTTTTACCTTGTACGTCGTTGTTTTTGAGGGATTGGAGTTTGACGGCTTTTTTGAACCGCTGTTTCCGCTCTTCGGTGAGCTGCTTCCTTTATTTTGAGCACCTGTTTAGGATAAAGTGTATCTGATGTTAAGCCATTTAAGGTTTTAATTCAGCTACAGTCATATTTAAGCTGTTTGCGATTTTCCACAGTGAGTCACCAAGCTTAACCGTATATGTACTTTTTGAAGAACCTGAAGAATTGGAACCGCTGTTTTCTTTGATCCATTTGATCCGCTTGAACTGCTTGTCCCTTTGATCTTAAGCTTTTGCCCCGGACGAATCAGGTCACTGCTCAGGCTGTTTAAGCTTTTAAGCTCAGAAACACTCATTTTATGATTTTTAGCAATCATCCATAGGGAATCACCATATGCAACTGTGTATGTTGATGTTTTGCTTGAG
>NZ_ATNM01000063.1 GCF_000427295.1 Cyclobacterium qasimii M12-11B
TGCTGATTAACTCCTTGGCATAATAAAAAGGAGGATCCCAATGAGCTCAAGAAAAGAATGGGCGCTGATCGTCTCGCTATTATTGGGGGCCATTCTGGTTCCCATTAACTCAACGATGATCGCGGTCGCGCTCTCATCTATTTCCCATACGTATAACGAGTCCATCGCAAGCATCACTTGGGTGGTTACCGTTTATTTAATCGTGATGGCAGTCACACAGCCGATTGCAGGAAAGCTCGGTGACATGTACGGCAATAAAACAATGTACTTATGGGGAGTCGGCCTTTTTCTAATCGCATCTCTAGGCTGCGCCCTTTCACCGAGTCTGCTCCTGTTAATTGTCTTTCGGGCATTGCAGGCTGTCGGCGGGGCATTGCTTACGCCAAACAGCATTGCCATTATCCGGCATGTTGTTTCTGAAAAACGCCTACCGAAAGTGTTTGGATTTTTCGGACTGGGCGCGGGACTTGGTGCAGCACTCGGGCCTTTTATCGGCTCTATACTGATTGACAGCTTCAGCTGGCATTCGATTTTTTGGGTCAACATCCCGTTCCTCGCCATTGCTTTATTTACGGCATTAACGATGTTTCCTCAATATAAAGAAAATAAATCTGACGCGCCGCTGGATATCATCGGCTCTCTCTTGCTTGCAGGCAGCATCGTTTCCATTATCCTGCTGACGAAAAATGAGGCTCCATGGGGATATACTGTATACAGTGTATTGATACTTCTTTTTGTTCCGCTTTTTTTTCAGAAGAGAAAAACGTACCCAGCACCCCATCATTGACTTTGCACTGTTTAAAAGCTCAACCTTTACAAATGCGAATCTATCAGTCTTGTTAAGCAATTTGATGA
>NZ_ATNM01000064.1 GCF_000427295.1 Cyclobacterium qasimii M12-11B
TCCGGGTAAAGACTTTTTTCTGATAGGAATTTTAAATTCTTCTTCAGCAATATCAATCATCATATCAAAGAAGATGGCTTTCTTGTCTGCTGTATGGACCTGCCTTTCAAGCTCCTTCTTCTGCTTTTCTAATAGAAGGACTTTCTGCTCGAGTTCTAACAGTTTCTGATCCTTAGTTTTAGGCATCTTTATAGTGGATTTGTTAATCCAATCAAAGTTACCATATTTTCTTAACCAGTTGGTAACTGTAGAATGTGACTGTATACCATACTTGCGAGCGGCGGCTTTAATTCCCAATTCCCCACATTCTATCTCAGATATTACTGACATTTTAAAAGCATAACTGTAATCGCGTTGGGTACGCTTAACATACTTACTCTCTTGGTCTTCTTTCATAGCTTTACTTTTTGTGTAACGCTATTTCAGGACGGGACATTTGTACCAAAAGAAAAAGCCAGGTAAGAATATCTTACCTGGCTTTTTTATTGCTTATTTTCTTAAGAACATGTCATTTTACTTTTCCTTCTACATGAAGTTTAGTACCTGATAAAAACCAAACTTTTTGATCTCCTGACATTTCATAGGAACTTACTTCCTCATTGTCATCCAGTGTTATCATGCCTTCAACAGTAGAATTGTAAAACATATTACTAATCACTGAAAGGATGGTAATACTAACCACCTTACCAGATTGTTTCCTGACCTTAATCGACTTAATGTTCCCTTTTTCATTGGGCTTAAGCTGATGTATCAATAGTCCAGCTTCCTCCTTGGTCTCATAAGATGTGGCCAAAGCCGCTTTGTTTATATCCGACTGAAAAAGAAATCCAATTCTTGCCTCCATGTTAAACTATCGAGGCTGAAGTCCACTATCTCAGTGTCGTCATTGAAATGAATTTCCTTTACTACCTCTGCAAATTCCAATTTCTCGATACTTTTTTGTAAGAAATCAGAAAGTGGGAAGTAGAGATCAATCTGAGTAGGATTAGCAATTGCTAATTTCTCATCCTTTTTACAGGAAACAAAGGTCCCTACCATAAGCAGCAGGCAAATAACTTTTTGGCACCTGCCCATTTTATTTAAGCTTTCAGAAGGACATTACCTGTCATTTCGACTGGCTTATCCACACCAATAAGCTTTAAGATTGTTGGTGCAAGGTCTCCTAGTTTTCCATCATTTACTTCAAGCCGATCATGTTTATCCACCATAATGCAAGGCACTAAATTGGTAGAATGCGCAGTATTCGGCGAACCGTCAGGATTGATCATAACATCACTGTTACCATGATCTGCAATCACTATAATCGTATAGTCATTGGCCAAGGCCACTTCAATAACTGAATTAGCACATGCATCAACCGCTTCACAAGCTTTCACTGCAGCGTCAAAAACCCCTGTATGTCCCACCATATCTGCGTTAGCGAAATTTAAGCAAATAAAATCAGCTTCCTTTTTAGGAAGTTCTTGATTGATCTTCTTCGCAATTTCAAAAGCAGACATTTCAGGCTGAAGGTCATAAGTAGCTACCTTAGGACTGTTACACAATATCCTGTTCTCCCCTTCAAAAGGCTTTTCCCTTCCTCCAGAAAAGAAGAAAGTAACGTGTGGATATTTTTCAGTTTCAGCAATTCGTATCTGATTCTTATGATTTCTTTCCAACACCTCACCTAAGGTGTTTTTTAGATTATCTTTCTCAAAAACTACTGCGATATCCTTGTATTTCTCGTCATATCGACTGAAAGTGACGTAGTCGAGATCAAGTTTTTTCATGTTGTAATCAGGGAAATCCCTTTGTGTCAACACTTCTGTAATCTCTCTACCTCTATCTGTCCTAAAATTAAAACAGATCACAGTATCTCCTTCTTCTATGGTTGCCAAAGGCTTGCCATCTTCGTCCACCTGTATTATTGGCCGAATGAATTCATCTGTAACTCCATTGGTATAGGATTTCCGAATAGCTGAAAGCATGTCCTTAGACTTTTCACCTTCACCTTTAACCATGGCATCATAAGCCAACTTGACTCTTTCCCATCGGTTATCTCTATCCATGGCATAATACCTACCTACTATAGAGGCCACTTTACCAGTTGAACCTTCACAGTGGCTTTTAAGATCTTCTAAATACCTTAAACCACCTTTAGGGTCAGTATCTCTTCCGTCAGTAAACGCATGAATGAACACATTGTCATCCAATCCATTTGCTTTTGCGGCATCACAAAGACCTTTCAAATGATAAATATGTGCATGGACGCCTCCATCTGAAACCAAACCTACGAGATGTACTTTCTTTCCATTCAATTTGGCATTAGAAAAAGCTTTCTTTAACACAGGGTGATCATTGAGATCACCTTCTTTTACTGCCTTATTAATTTTAACCAAATCCTGATAAACCACTCTACCGGCTCCGATGTTCATATGACCAACCTCTGAATTGCCCATTTGGCCTTCTGGAAGACCAACGGCCAAACCTGAGGCCTCTAATTTAGAGTGAGGATACTTTTCAAATAAACTGTCGATAAAAGGCGTTTTGGCTTTATCAATAGCAGAAACTTCGGGATTTGAGGCTATGCCCCAACCGTCCAGTATCATCAATAAAACTTTTTTATTCATGTCTTTTTCTATTGGTTTCTATCAAATAAAAATTCTGAGGAAATTGCTGTTTTAGTTTCGGGAATCTTTGCGAAATAAACATCCCAGCATTTTATCCATTATCACACAAATATAAGACAATTAAAGATAGGCCTCAGTAAATTGGAAAATAATCTACTCTTGTGATTGGCAAAAGTAAAACCATGGAATTTCATGAAATAAAACTTAAAAATTTTAATATATTGGTCTGGAATTTGATAGAGAATTAATATGTTACGCATTATTACTACATTTCTTTTGGCTGGTATTTTTATATTTTCAAAACCCATAGTGGGTCAGGCCCAAGACAAAGAAACACCCATTATTGTTGCACTTCAGCATGGTTCAAGTAAGGCTGTATCATCATTTTTGGGTGATATGGTAGAAATTCGTTTTGACAATGACAAAAGAGATTTTTCTAAAAATCAAGCTGAAATAGTCTTGGCCAATTTTTTCAAAGGAAATCCAGTAAGTAGTTTTGAACTACTAAAACACCAAAAAATTGATTCTGAAACCAGCTACCTCATAGGCACCTACACCTCCTTAAGCAATAGTTTTAAAGTATTTATTAAAGGCAAGGAATTAAATGACAAAAAATGGTTGGTCTACAGTATGGATTTTGTCAGGGAATAATTATTGCTGTTCGAAGCAAATAATTCATTAATTTTGGTTTATCATGATAGACTATATAACAGAAGATCGGTTAAGCCAATTTATGAAATCAGCGTTTATTGAAGACGTTGGCGAAGGCGATCACTCCACATTGGCGTCCGTACCTGCAAATCAACAAGGGAATGCAAAACTATTGATTAAGGAAAAAGGAATTATAGCCGGGCTAGAGATGGCCAAGAATATTTTCAATTTTTACGATCCTACACTAGAAGTAACCTTGCTATTGAATGATGGAGATGCAGTAAACCCAGGAGACATAGGCCTTACTGTTGCAGGAAGTGCTCAATCTATATTGACTACTGAAAGATTGGTTTTGAACTGCATGCAAAGAATGAGTGGAATAGCCACCAAAACCCACCACATCAATGAGTTAATCAAGCATACAGAAGCAAAATTATTGGATACTCGTAAAACTACGCCAAACTTCCGCATGATGGAAAAATGGGCTGTAGCCATTGGAGGTGGACAAAACCACCGTTATGCTTTGTACGACATGATTATGCTCAAGGACAATCATATCGACTTTGCTGGAGGAATAGCCGAAGCGATAAAAGCCACTCGTTCCTATCTGGAAGATAATCAGTTAGACTTAAAGATAGAGATTGAGACAAGAAATTTGGAAGAAGTTAAAACGGTCCTTGCTATTGGTGGTGTTGACATCATTATGTTAGACAATATGTCTCCTGCCGAAATGAAGGAAGCCGTATTATTGATTAACAATAAATATGTAACTGAAGCCTCCGGAGGGATTGATGAATCCACAATAGCCGCCGTTGCTGAATCAGGGGTAGATTTTATCTCAGTTGGTGCCCTAACCCATCAGGTTCAAAGCCTTGACATCAGTCTAAAGGCTGTTTAGTATCATCAGCAAATTGTAGTTTAACCAAGTGGGCATAATGTCCTCCTTCTTTAGCAGAAAGAGATTCATGATTGCCCTCTTCTATTACTTTACCATCCTTGATCACATAGATTCTATCCACTTTTCTAATTGTGGACAATCTATGTGCTATAATAATGGTGGTCCTCCCTTTCATTAATTTATCCAGCGCTTCCTGCACCAATGATTCCGTTTCAGCATCCAGGGATGAGGTAGCCTCATCCAATATAAGTATGGCTGGGTCTTTTAGTATTGCTCTTGCTATTGCTATCCTTTGTCTTTGTCCTCCAGAAAGCTTAATCCCTCTTTCTCCCACTAAAGTATCCAAACCTTCAGGGAATTTGTCTATAAATTCCAAAGCATTGGCCTGCCTGGCAGCTTCCAGCAATTCTTCGTCAGTAGCATCATGCTTGGCATAGCGAATGTTTTCTCGAATAGATCCTCCAAATAAAAGCACTTCCTGAGGGACCATGCCAATATTGTTTCTCAAAGCCTGAGGATCCCAATCTGCTATAGACTTACCATCCAATAATATGTCACCACTCCCTACATCGTAAAATTTCAGTAGTAGCTGAATAATGGTAGATTTCCCTGCACCACTGTGACCAGCAAGAGCGATTTTCTCTCCTGGTTCCGCATGTATAGAAAGACCATCCAATACCCTATACTCAGGCCTTGTTGGGTAATGGAATAAAACCTGGTCAAACTGAACAGATCCTTTCATTCGGTCGATAGAACTGCCTTTGATTTGTTTCTCTGTAGTCTCATTTAAAATCTCCAAAACCCTTTCTGAAGAACCTATAGCTTTCTGTACCTGACCATAAATATCTCCCAATCCAGCGATGGAGCCTCCTATAAATGTGGTATATAAAACAAAAGAAATAAGATCCCCTACACTCATATCTCCGGCACTTACTAAAGTGGCACCATACCAGATAACAGCAACGATACCTCCAAAGAGCGCGAATATTATAAAGGAAATAAACGCACCTCGGTATCCAGCAGCTTTCAATGCTACCTCTACTACACTGTTCAATTTGTTTCGGTAACGGTTGATCTCATAGGATTCTCCCGTAAAAGATTTCACCGTCACTATGGACTGCAACGTTTCTTCAACTACCACATTGGCTGCGGCGAGATAATCTTGCGTTTTCTTAGATAACTTCCTGATAAATTTCCCGAAAACCATGGCAATCACCACAAGTACAGGAATAGTAATTAACATAAACAGCGTTAACCTTGGAGTGGTATAGAACAAAAAGATTATCCCTGCAAACAAGGTAATGATTTGGCGAAATAGCTCTGCCAAGGTGATGGAAAAGGTGTCTTGCAACATGGTAACGTCAGAGGTGATCCTGCTGATCAATTCTCCTGTTCTACGTTGATCGAAGAATGTCATCGGTAAGCGCACCAATCGCTCATACAAAGCAACCCTAATATCCCGCATTGATTTTTCACTGACTTTGGCAAATAGCCAAACCCTGAAAAAAGAGAAGATACTTTGAATAAAGAGGATGCCAATAAGGATAAAGGCTATACCATTGATGTCGTTTACAATCCAATCCTTCCCAGAAGCTGCATCAATTAATTTCCCAGCTACATAAGGGAAAGTTAAAAGCATCAGGCTCGAAAAAAACAAAAAACCATCCCAATGATAAAAGGCACTTTGTAGGGTATGGCAAACTTGAAAATCCCAAAAAGCTTTTCAAAATTCTTTTTGTTCATTTTTCTTTTGTCACTTTCTTCTATAGGTAAACCTCTTTGCTTGGCCATTTATTAATATTTTTTACCTGTCAACAATTTTAGTATTACTTTTATTTTGGGAGAAAAGCCGTGCCATCCGGCGGAAAAATTGCTTTTCTTTTTCCCAAAAGAAAGCAAACTGCCCAAAAATAAAACCATATATCAAAAGGAATACCTGATATAAAGGCAATACCAACAATAGGTAAAGCATCGTTTTCAAGAAACTACTCTCAGTGGTATCCAGGCCTAAAAAATCAAATATTGGCTGCTTAATAAACAAGATGGTGAAACCTGTACAAGCAAATACCACTAAAACTAAAACAACCTGCCAGAGACTTTTCAGTTTCCATTTGGTTTGTAGCCTTTTCAGAAAATTGGTTTTATTTGTTTCAGGCTCAGCCATTGTTAATTGAAATCAAACAAACCTTTATTCAAGCTTTGCAAGGCTTCGTTTTTATGTTTCCCATCAATTAAAAGAGACACATTGTGCTTGCTTCCACCATAAGAAACCATTCTTAGTGGAAAATCTTCCACACTGGCCATGATTTTATTGAGCACATTTCGCTCTTGCATGATGGAATTACCAACGATACAGATAATAGAAAGGAAATGATCGACTTCCACTTTTCCCAATTTCTGTAATTCTGAAGTTATTTCTTTCAAGTGAGTGGTGTCATCCAAAGTCAGCGAAATGGCCACTTCAGAAGTAGTGATCATGTCAATGGAAGTTTTGTAATTTTCGAATATCTCGAAAACCTTTCTTAAGAACCCATGGGCCAAAAGCATTCGGCTAGACTTGATCTTTACAGCGGTAATCCCATCTTTAGCAGCTATGGCTTTTACGCCAACTGAACCTTCGCCAGCTCCAGTAATGGTAGTCCCAGGAGCGCTGGGTTCCATAGTATTGAGCAGCTTTACAGGAACATTGTGCAATTGGGCAGGCCAAATAGAGGCGGGGTGTAAAATTTTAGCGCCAAAATAAGCCAACTCAGCAGCCTCATCAAAGGACAATTGAGCAATAGGCCTTGTGTGTTCTACTATTCTAGGATCATTGTTATGCATCCCATCTATATCCGTCCATATTTCAACCACCGAAGCATAGATGACTGAGCCAATTAAAGAGGCTGTGTAATCACTTCCGCCTCTTTTTAGGTTATCAACTTCATTCAGGTGATTTTTGCAAATGTATCCTTGAGTAACAAAAATGCTCTCATCAGGATAACCTGCCAATATAGCCTCAAGGTTTTCACCTATTTTGGCAAGATTCGGTTCATTGTTTTCATCTATACACATGAATTCCAATGCAGGAAGAAATACTGCTGCAATCCCCTGCTCTTGAAGAAAGGTATAGAAAAGCTTGGTAGAAAGTAATTCTCCCTGAGCCAGAATATCCTTATTGATCGCTTCGTTGAAGGATATCTTAAGAATTATGGTCAAGAACTCAAAATGTTCGTTGATTATTTGTAATGCTTTAGCTCTTCCTCCATCTGAGGTCAACAATTCCTGGTAAAACTGAAGATAATGCTCGCGAAGGCTTTCTATCTTTTCTTTGGCCTCGTCCTTTTTACCAGCAGATAAGGCGTCACCTATCGCTACCAATACATTGGTAGTACCTGACAATGCAGACAATACCACGATTTTCTTTTCATCATCAAATGTGATCAGGTCCTTTACCTGATGCATTCTTTCCGGTCTTCCTACTGAAGTACCGCCAAATTTCATGATTTTCATTAGAATACCAGATTTATTGTAATATGTTGATTTGTATTGGCTTAAAAGCCTAGCATTTTAATTGCCGTAATGGCTGCTTCATCTCCCTTGTTCCCGTGTTTCCCACCTGCTCTATCCAAAGCTTGCTGTTGATTATCTGGTGTCAACACACCAAAAATAACAGGTTTATCATACTTTAAGCCTACTTGGGTAATTCCATTGGCCACAGCATCACAAATAAAATCAAAATGACGTGTTTCTCCTTGGATGACACAACCTAAGCAAATCACTGCATCGATTTCGTCTAGCTTTGCTAGCCATTGTGCACCAAGGGTAAGTTCAAAAGAACCCGGAACGTTTTTCCTGTAAATATTCTCCTTTTTTGCACCATAGCGCAAAAGGGTCTCAACAGCACCACTGTAAAGGGAGGATGTAATTTCATCATTCCATTCAGCCACTACCAAAGCGAATTTTTTATCACTTATATCCGTTACATTTTCTTGGGTATGCTGACTTAGATTTTTTAATGAAGTAGCCATAAGTTTAAAATTAATTCACAAAAAAAGAGTAAAACCTTTCGGGTCTTACTCTTTAGTATCAATGATTAAATTCATATCAATTAGAAGAAGCCAGACCTTCAAGGCGGGCCTTTTGCTTTCGAGCCTCACTGAATTCATAAGCATCAGAATACTTATTTTCTATTTCTTCGTATGTAGCTATTGCTTGCTTTAATTCACCTGCTTCTTCATAAGCAATGGCAAGTTTGGTCAAATACTTAGGCGTAAAAAACTCATTGGATTTGTAACCCGCAGCGTCTTTATAATAGCTAATAGCATCGTCCAATTGACCAAGCTCCAAATAAGCATCTCCTGTTAGTGCATAAGCATGCGCCTGTACCAGGAAGTCAGATGAAGAAAACTCTTTCAAGTGATCTACAGCAGACTGGAATTCTCCTTTAGAAAGGTAAATAGATCCAGCATAAAAATTTGACAAGTTAGCTGCATCCGTTCCGCCATATTCATCTATGATTTCAAGGAAGCCAGGTTCAACACCATCTCCATTGAGCGCAAAGTCTACACTATCCTGTTCGAAATAGTATACTGCTTGAAACATTTCACCTTGAGCCGTCTTATTCTGATTGGCTTTATGTATTTGAAATCCAACAATCCCTACAATGAGTAATATCCCGAATCCAATGATCCCACCAACTAATTTGGTGTTCTCTTTTAAGAAAGTTTCACCTCTACCAAGACGATCAGCTATTGCTTCAGGATTCTCTAGAAGTTCATTGGATGTATCAGGAGTTGGACTCCCTTTTTTGGTCTTTTGAGTGGCCATCATTTTTAATTTTGAGTGGCAAATATAGATTATGTTTTAATGAATAACAAAACTATTGTGGACTGAGCAGTAAAAAAGAGAAAAGTGACCACATGGGGCTGGTGTTTTTCAAGATTTTATTGCAGATTATCCTTTAGCCTAAAGGTGTGGAAACAATTCTACTTGGCATTTACCAAGCGCTATTTGAATACCTGTGGAATAAAGTCAATAGCCTGTTAATCATTACTATCTCTCTGATTTCACAATTGAAACTCAAAGAGAATAGTTTCCCAAGGTAAGGAACCAAGGGTTAAAATAACAATTCCCCCTCTTCAAACCATGCTGAAGAGGGGGAATTCCTAAGAACTTCTGTTATCAAGTTTTCCAAGGGCCAGTTATGGCCACAGTTATTCCAGGTCCCTGAATATTCACGAAATAGGTTTTTCCAGAGGGTGAAAATACGCCACCAGCTAATTCGGATTCAAAACCTACATTCTCAGCAAGATGGTACAACTCCCCTTTTGGCGTTACTCCCACAAGGAATGGATGCTTGTGATCCTCACACAAAATCACATCGCCCCATGGAGCAACAGCAAGGTTGTCACAACTTTTTAATATTTCTCTGTCAATTGACTCCACAAAAAGGGTCAACTCTCCAGGATTATTCTTTTCTTCAGGTTTACCCTCATTCACACTTGGAGTATAACGAAACACCTGTCCTGCTCCTATCTTGCCTCCATTGGTACAAGCAAAATAAACTTCCTTGTTACCATACCAAATTCCTTCACCTCTAGCAAATACAGCTGCCCCTTTGTCAAAACCTTGAAATCTCAAGTCATCCTCTGGACTATCTACATTTTCAATGTCTATCCAGGTTACTTTATGGCTTTTCATCAATGGAAACTCAGGTCCTTCACTGTCTTCCCAATTTCTGGTGTCCCTGCTTTTTTCTCCCAAAATAACAAGTGCCTGTAATTTCCCTCCTTTGTGTAATTTACCTGGGGTATTAGGAATGTACCGGTAAAAAATACCATCTCCCCTGTCCTCTGTAAGGTACACCACTCCTGATGCGGGGTCAACTGCTACTGCTTCATGATTGAATCTACCCATGGCTTTGATAGGTAGTGGCTTTGCTATTTCAATTTTCTCCGTAGCTGGCACCTCAAATACATAGCCATGGTCTTTCTCAAGACGCCCTTCATATCCGCCCTTTTTCAAGGTACTTTCTTCACAGGTCAACCAACTACCCCAAGGCGTAATGCCACCGGCACAGTTTCTGACAGTTCCAGCCAGGCTAATGAATTGCTTTTCCAAAACGCCTGTGTCTTCGTTATAAACAAAGGTAGACGTTCCACCAAGGCATGGTAACAATCCTTTCCCGAAATCATAAAAATCCTTAGAGGCAAGCTTATCAAGCAATTCATTGTTTTTTCCAAAGCCGGAGTTTTCTAACGAATCCGGGCTAAGCTCATGGTTACGGACTACTATCGTCCTTCCATTCTTACCTTGAAAAGCGCCCATTCCATCTGAGGCTCCGGGTAAATAAAACCCATCGTCCATCTTATCTCCTTTTTTAGTAAGCAGTTTATAAGAAAACCCTTCAGGCAAATTTAATATCCCTGCTGGATCTTTTTTGAGTGGGCCATATCCTAGAACCGCTGGAGCCATTGTGCGACCTAAGGCTTTTCCAGGATTAATTAATTGATAAAGCCCCATAAAGCCAAGTGTGGCCATTCCTGAGGTCTTTATAAAACTTCTTCGAGTGTCTTTGTTGGATGAATTCATATCAGGTTTACAATTGATTACTACAAGCTATACGCTTAAATTCTAAATCATACCAAGTTTTTGATTAAGGATTCCTATTACCTTCAAAAACAGTAAGCAGTTTATTAAAAATCAAAACTAAATCCTAAACCTTATCCGTAAGCGGTTAGAAACTTGGATTATGCCTTAGGATTCGCTTTGATTTGTATAAATCAAAGCGAATCAATGGATTTGGTTACTGGATGGTAGCTACAGGGTACCAACAGCTTGATTTTTGCGTAATTTTAATTCATTACAAAACCTTAAATCCAAACTACATGTTAATTATATATTAATTCAAGGCTACCACATTCATAGTGTGCCAAGCTTCAGTTTAAAATCTTTCACAGTAATGTTGATTCTGAATACTTTCCACCATTGCACCTAGTGGCCAGATAAGAAAAAATAGCCAAGCAATCACTCCCATTACGGGAAAGTGATCCGATGGAAAACAGTTGTAATAGGCTTCTGTAAGTAATCCGTATTTTTTCACCTCAAGTGAATCGCTGACAAAAATAGGATCAATTATCCTGTCATGGCTTTTTGTCAGGTCAAACCCATTGGTGCTTCCGTTGTTTGCATTAACAAAATCGGCCGCTTCATAGGTATCTTTCATACCCGGTGCAACTTTTTAGCAATTGATAAGCCTCAGTAGCTTGGTCGACATTAAAATCTCCCATTAAAAATACTGGCAATTTAGGGGTATTAATAGTTTTGATCTTGTCGAGAATCAGTGGCGCACTTTTGTTTCATGCTTCTACACCGCGATGATCAAAATATGTATGAAAACATAAAAACTTTTCCCGGATCCTATTTCAAGCATTTTGGCCCAAGTAAAAATCCTAGGCAAAGCTGCGCCCCAACTTTTATTTAGAATCGATTTAAATCAAACAATGCCCAAGAAAGATCCTGGGCATTGTCCTACAAATTAATTGTTAATTCTATCCGTTGCGCTTCTTGTCCAACTCTTTGGCTTTCTTATCCGCCCTCTTTTCCATCAGGCTTTTTCCTGCTTTCTTTTTTGGGTCCTTTTTTTCTCCTTTGTCTTTGCTCATTTTAATAGTCTTTGTTGAAAATTTACCAAGTTTTTTTGACAAAAACAAAGCAAAGACCTTTTCTCAATCAATATTTTTTTCACTGGAAGTCTTCTATATAAAAACCATGGAGGCATTTATATAACCACAAATATTTCAGCCACTTACATGAAAATTACTTCCAGAGTATCAAACTCAAAAGTAAAATCACCCTTATTGGCTAGAAGCAGTCACCATTTACAATGTGCCAACTTTTAAATATATAGTACAAAATCTCTGCAAAATCATTAAACTTTGGCTTACCAGCCTAAGCAATTACCTTTGTCATTCAATCCACTATTATGAATCAAATCTCTGATGAAAAAAAGGCAGCCTTAATTTCAGCCATTGACCAATCTGAGAATCCTTTTGTCATTGCCCAAATAGAAGCTCTTTTGAAAAGAGAGCAGTTACTAACCCCTATAGGTGTGCTTTCCAAGGATTACCCGCTTGTGCTCCAGGTTCAATCAACAAGGGATATTTCTTTACAAACAAATCTTTCGATTAAGGCGGTGAATGCCCTCAGCAGGTACCAGGAATTAATCGTTTGGCCAAAATTTCTTGTTTCGCTGACCATGCTATTTATTTCAGCAGCCATCATTAATAATTTCTCCTATGATGAAGGCCATTTACAGTACTCAGCTTTCATTTCCAGCCTGGCTGTTATTTACGGCATATTATGGGTGCTTTTCTTAATGGATGCATTACTCGTTGCACGTCTGGCACATACAAGCAAAGTCAGAATAGCCCAAAGTTCATTTGTTAGAAAAATATTGTCTTTGATTTTTCCTCCCATGGCAATCGGGCAACGCCACCTACTTGAACCGGAAAAGATATGGTTGCCTTTTTATGGATGGTCAAAGTGCAATGAAGGCCTTTTCAATCACCTGAAAAAGCAATTTTCTATTCCCATGATAGTAATTGCCCTTTTAATAATCCCCGTACTGTTGATAGAATGGCAGTTTTATGAAGAAGTAGAAACCTTTTTAAACACAGACTTATCCTTGGTACTTGGATTAGTTCAGGGTTTTATCTGGCTTGCCTTTACTTTTGAATTCCTCCTTCTGATCGCTATTACCGATGATGAATTCACCTACATCAAAAAAAACTGGATAGATCTACTTATCATTCTCCTGCCTTTTGTTTCTTTTGTCAGGTCACTAAGACTGGTAAAAGTGGCCAGGTTATCCCAATTGTCACGTGGGTATAAGTTACGGGCATTGTTGATGAAAGCACGTGAAGGATTTATATTTGCCAGCTTCTTTTACCGATTGATGGCTGTGAAACCAGATTACCAACTTAAGAAGTTGATGAAAAAACTGAATGAGAATCAAAAGGAACGGGAAATAATCGAAGAAGACCTTGCGAAATTATCCGATTGGCTACTTAAAAAGGAGGCCAAGGAAAAAGTCCAATAAACTCAAAATACACATACAATAATAAGAACGCCACCTTTATAGATTAAGAATTTTAATCGCCTGATTTAGGGCGTATTACCTATAAAAAAACCATTCCCCAAGTTTCATTAGGTAAAACAATATGGTCCATAAGCGTTAACCGAAAATTAGGGAAATAAAGCAAAGTTTCTCTAGCGGCATTTTGTCATTCCCCCTAGTAATACTTGGTTAAGCACCGACAATAATAGGCTTATTAAAGCTACTTATTTATATCATCGAATCCGCTTTAAACTAATTTTAAGTATATTGAGGGGAATATTTGATCACTTAATTTTGTCTAATGATGCTTAAATCTATCCTCGGATTTCTCCTATGGGGAATGCTGACCACAAACCTTATCGCCCAAGAAACTTATGATATTCCACCTTCCGCAAAAAAGATTCTTTTTCTCGGCAATAGCATTACTTATGCGGGGCAATATGTAGACTATGTTGAGGCATACCTTAGGCTATCCCACCCTGATAGAGACTGGGACTTTATCAATGTAGGCTTACCTAGTGAAACGGTTTCTGGACTTTCTGAAGAAGGCCATGCTGGCGGCAAATTCCCCAGACCTGACTTGCACGAAAGATTAGATAGGATATTGGATGAAATAAAACCAGATCTTATTTTCTCCAATTATGGAATGAACGATGGTATTTATCTTCCATTTGATGAGGAACGATTTGAGGCGTATAAACAGGGGCAGAGAAAATTACATCAAAAAGCTTTGGCCATAGGTGCTAAAATAATACACAGTACTCCTCCTGTTTATGACGAAAACAAAGGAGCCGCTTACGCCAATGTTCTAGACATCTATTCCTCCTGGCTGGTAAGCCAGCGATATACTGAAAAATGGGAAGTAATTGACTTGCATTGGCCGATGCGCAAATACCAAGAAGACAAAAGACAAAATGACCCTTCTTTTGAATTGGCAAAAGATGGCGTTCATCCCGCTGACCTGGGGCATTGGCTCATGGCAAGAAGCGTACTCCTGGGAATTGGTGAGGTGAAAAACCTGACTGAAGACAACCCTCAAGTGGTTTTTAGTAGTTGGAATCAAGGCTTAGAAGTCCTTGCGCTTGTTAAAGAAAGACAATCCATCACAAAAGACGCCCTACTAAACCTAATCGGTCATAAAAGGCCAGGCATGAAAAAAGGGCTCCCATGGGAAGAAGCGAGTATAAAAAGAGCCGCTATTTTAGATAAAATCAACGCTCTTATTAGAAAATAAGAGCGAAATAACGGCTCTTCTTAATGGATCATAATTTCTTAATTAATATATATGATTTTATCCTTCTTCGGGATAATTTCACCGAAGGAGACCAAGCTATAGCCTTCTTCTTTCATTTTTCTTTCAAATAAATCTGTTTTATTAGGGTCCACGGCCATCAATAACCCACCACTTGTTTGTGGATCTGCTAATATTAGTTTATCCCTGTCCGAGGTTATAACTATGCCATTACCGTAGCTATCCCAGTTTCTATGTGTTCCACCTGGGATACAGTCTAAGTCGATGTACTTTTGTACAAAGCCAAAACATGGGATTTTATCCAGCTCAAGTTGCGCTGAAAATGAAGCCCCCTTGCACATTTCGGTCAGGTGTCCTCCTAAGCCAAAGCCTGTAACATCTGTCATCGCATGAACTTCTGACCAGCCTGCTGCCAATGCACCAATGTCATTTAGCTTAAGCATTGATGTTTTAGCCAGAAGGACATCCGCTTTGTCTGCCAGTTCCTTTTTCTCGGCGGTGGTTACCATCCCAACCCCAATTGGTTTGGTCAAGTACAAACGATCTCCTACTTTTGCGGTACTGTTTCTTTTAACCTGGTTGACAGCTATACTCCCTGTCACAGCCAAACCAAAGATAGGCTCTGGCGCATCTATACTATGGCCTCCTGCTAATGGAATACCTGCTTTATGGCATACTGACCTTCCTCCCTCCAAAACCTTACTAGCCACCGCCGCAGGCAATTTGGAAATAGGCCAGCCCAAAATAGCAATGGCCATTAACGGTTTGGCGCCCATCGCATATATATCACTTAAAGCATTGGTAGCTGCTATGGCTCCAAAGTCAAAAGGATCATCCACTATTGGCATGAAGAAGTCTGTAGTGCTTACGATGGCTGTTTCACCATCTAAACTGATTACTGCTGCATCGTCACTTTCCTCATTCCCTACCAGTAGATTAGGGAAACTTACTTTCCCTGAATCCTCACTTTGGAGGATCTCACTTAAAACTGCTGGAGATATTTTACATCCACAGCCTGCGCCATGACTGTACTTGGTGAGTTTTATTTCCTGATTTTCCATATATTTATTCTACATTAATAAGGGAAGCAGCTACCTCCGATAGGTTCTTTAAACTCATAGGGATTTCCCGTACGATGGTTTTTAGATTTTTTATTAAGCCCTTTGCCATAAGCTTTGTCGTAATAACCTAAAATAATGCTTGCTGCTTGGCTCATCTCTCCATTTTCAATATGACCAATGGCAAGTTCGCAGTTCTCCTTACCCAATTTTTTAGCAATATCATGGGTAGATTGTATCAATTTATCTTTAGGTAAACTCCCATAACCCTTAACCAATACTTCAAGTCTTTGTTCTTTTGGCACAACTATATGGAAGCGAGGAGATTCTTGCATTAGTTGGTACAATGGGGCTATAAGGTGTGCTTTTCCTATTATGAATGACTCATCTTCCAACCAAATGGGTTGTTCAAGAGAGAAACTAAGGAATTTCTCCAAAATATCATTTTGAAATTGTTCAGAAGTTGGCTGCATCTCCTCCATGTGACTTCCAAAGGCTGAGCCCTGATGATGCGCCAACCCTTCGAGATCTACAATCTGAGCACCATTTTTCTCCATTTCCTGAAGTAGGCGGGTTTTCATAGATCCAGTTGTCCCTGCAACAATTTTAAGTTTCAGTGGCTGGTCAAAAAAGGAAAGCAAATAGTTCCTGTAGGACTTGTATCCACCTTTCAAAACATGGATATCAAAACCATAAAGTTCGAGCAACCAGGCAAGACTTGAGGACCGCATACCTCCTCTCCAACAATGGATGAGCAACTTTTTGGAACCTAAGGATTCCGCAATTTCAATAAAGTCCACCAGTTTTGGACCGATCAATTTTAGACCAGCTTTAATTGCCTTCTCTCTACCTTCTTCTTTGTAAATGGTGCCAATTATAGCCCTTTGATCATTGTTAAACAATGGTAAATTTATTGCGCCGGGCATATGACCTGATTCGTACTCTCCAGGAGAACGTGTATCCAAAACAGGAAATTCATTCTTATTTTTTAAAAATTGATCAATTTCAATTACATGCATAAGAAGCGGGCCATTATATCAGGGCAATATTGCGATTTTTCAGTTTGTCTAAACCAAGGTAAGTATCAATAACCACTTAATAAACAGACACAAATGGATTTTCTTTACTTAGGTCAAGTTAACAATAAAAGTGCAGAATACGCAAAATGAATCCATTCTGCTAAAACCAAAAAACCGGTTGTTTTCACAACCGGTTTCATTTAATAAAAGTTTATTTTTTACTATTTACCTTCTAAGGCATTCGCACCAGCAACGATTTCTAAAATCTCGTTGGTAATGGCTGCTTGCCTTGTTCTATTGT
Organism: Cyclobacterium qasimii M12-11B; assembly: GCF_000427295.1. Taxonomy (GTDB): domain Bacteria; phylum Bacteroidota; class Bacteroidia; order Cytophagales; family Cyclobacteriaceae; genus Cyclobacterium; species Cyclobacterium qasimii. Next base: position 16,889 of record NZ_ATNM01000064.1, read on the forward strand.
AAACTAGTTTTAAATCTTTCAATAGATCTCCAGCATTGTCAGTCGCCTTACTCATCGCTGTCATTCTGGCGCCATGCTCTGAAGCATTACTGTCCAAAATGGCTTTGTAAAATTGTATTTTCAAAGAATTAGGCACTAGCTCCTCAATGATATAATCTCTGGAAGGTTCCACGATATAATCTTGTTGAGCCTTGTTTTCCTCTCCGTCTGCATCCAGTTTGCTTATTGGAAGAAACTGTTCTTTAACAACAACTTGAGTAGCTACATTTTTAAACTGGTTGTATACCAGAATCACCTGATCAAATTCTCCACCAACGAAGGACTCCATCACAAACTCAGCAGCCTCTTTTATTGGTTGGAAAGCAATTTTTTCAAACAATCCAGCGTAGTCAGAAACCAATGGAAAGTTTTGCTTCTTAAAGAAGTCCATTGCCTTTTTCCCTACAGGCATTACCGTGATTTTCTTATCCGGATTTTCTAAGAAAACTGCATTAGTTGCTTTAATAACATTAGAATTAAAAGCACCACACAGGCCTTTATCGGATGTAATAGGAATAACCAGTAAGTTGCTTACACTACGTTCCTGAGCATACACGATATCTGCTACTCCTTCTGCTCCTGAAGAAATATTATTTAGGATGGAAGTCAGTTTTTGAGAATAGGGTCTCATCTGCACAATTTTCTCTTGTGCCCTTCTCAATTTAGCAGCAGCCACCATTTTCATGGCTTTGGTAATCTGCTGGGTAGAGCTTACCGAATTGATCCTTTCTTTTACTTCCTTTAGATTCGCCATAATTATTCTATATCCTTCTTATATACTATTTAAGACCAGTGCTAATTAAGCTTTGTATTTAGGAGCTAACTCCTCAATCGCTTTCTTAAGCAAATTGCCTGTAGTATCCAGATCTCCCTTATTGATAGCAGTAAGTGCTTCAGGATATTGAGCAATAATAAGATTATAAAAATCTTTTTCGAATTCTCTAACTCTATTTACAGGTATACTATCTAATAAACCTCTAGAAGAAGCAAAGATAATGGCTACCTGAAGGTCTACTCTTACAGGAGAATATTGTCCTTGTTTTAGTATTTCCTGATTTCTTCTACCTCTTTCGATCGTTCTTTTAGTAGTAGGGTCAAGATCTGATCCAAACTTAGAGAAGGCTTCCAATTCACGGAAAGCTGCCTGATCTAGTTTCAAAGTACCGGCCACTTTTTTCATGGCTTTGATCTGAGCGTTACCACCAACACGTGATACAGAAATACCTACGTTAATTGCAGGACGAATACCAGCATTGAAAAGGTTAGTTTCCAAGAATATCTGTCCGTCTGTAATTGAAATAACGTTGGTAGGGATGTAGGCAGAAACGTCACCAGCTTGTGTTTCGATAATAGGCAAAGCAGTAAGAGAACCGCCTCCTTTTACCAATGGAACCAAGGATGGTGGCAAATCATTCATTTGCCTTGCTATCTCATCAGAAGAGTTAATCTTCGCCGCTCTTTCTAATAATCTGGAGTGAAGGTAAAATACATCACCAGGGTATGCTTCACGTCCTGGAGGTCTTCTCAACAACAAAGAAACCTCACGGTAAGCAACAGCTTGCTTGGAAAGATCATCATAAACTACCAATGCTGGCTTTCCAGTATCTCTGAAAAATTCACCAATAGTAGCTCCCGTAAATGGGGCAAAGAATTGCATAGGTGCAGGATCTGCAGCAGATGCACTTACGATGACAGTATATGGCAAAGCACCACCTTTTTCAAGAGCAGCAACCACGTTAGCAACGGTAGAAGCTTTTTGGCCTATCGCTACATAAATACAGAATACAGGCTCTCCTTTATCGTAAAATTCCTTTTGGTTAAGGATAGTATCAATCGCAACAGCAGTTTTACCTGTTTGTCTGTCACCAATGATCAATTCCCTTTGTCCTCTACCAATAGGAATCATAGCATCAATAGATTTGATACCAGTTTGTAAAGGCTCAGTTACCGGCTGACGGTAAATTACACCTGGAGCTTTTCTTTCAAGAGGCATTTCATAGAGATCTCCTTGGAGTTCACCTTTACCATCAATAGGAACTCCCAAGGTGTTTACCACCCTACCCAACATACCATTACCAACTTTAATGGAGGCAATCCTTTTAGTTCTCTTAACGGTATCGCCTTCTCTTACGGATTTAGCTTCTCCAAAGAGTACAGCACCTACATTGTCTTCTTCTAAATTAAGAACCATGGCTCTTAAGCCATTGTCAAATTCGATCAACTCTCCAGCTTGCACTTTAGAAAGTCCATAAATTCGGGCTACACCGTCACCGACTTGGAGCACAGTACCCACTTCTTCCAATTCTGCTTGTGTTTTGGCTTCCGAGAGTTGTTCTTTCAATATTGCCGAAACTTCATCAGGTCTTACATCTGCCATTGTTGTATAGTATTATTGATTACAGCTTAATTTCTTAATAATATTTTTTCTCATACAAGTTCTGGGTGAAATCCAGACGCAATTGTTGCAACTTACTCTTGATGGATTCATCAAGTTGTTTGTCACCGATTCTAAGAACAAAACCACCAATAAGGTTTGGATTGATCTTCTCTATGAGTTTCACTTTATCTTTGCCAGAAACTTCCTTGACGATCTCTTTAAAAGAATTTCGCAATTCATCATCTAGCTGAATGGTACTTACCACTTCTGCAGTTTGTATTCCAAGGTGTTCATTGTATAACCTGAAAAACGCACTGGCCATTTCTGGAAGAAATGCTGTTCTGCCTTTCTCACCAACTAATTCAAAAAACTTTATCGTCAATGCAGAGGCTTTTTTCCCAGCAAGTAACTTTAAAATATTTAATTTTTTCTCAGAACTTATGACAGGACTTTTAACCATGTCTGAAAAAGATGAATCTTCGGTACTCAAAGACAGGACAGTTGCCATATCTAAATGCACTTGTTCCAATTCATTTCTCTCTACTGCCAGTTCCAGCAGTGATTTTGCGTAACGAGAAGCTACTCTGTATGCTGACATTCCTGTAGGTTAGTTTAATTTTATATCCTTAACAAATTCTTCTACTAGTTCTTTTTGCGAAGCTTCACTAGAGAGATTTTTTCTCATTAGTTTTTCAGCTACGTCTAAAGAAAGTTCAGCTACCTGAATTTTAACATCCGTTAAGGCTGCTTGCTTTTCAGTTTCTATTATAGCTTTGGCATCTTCGATCATTTTCGCACCTGCTTTGGCCGCTTCATCCTTTGCGATTTCCATCGTTTGGGAGGCAAATTCATTTGCTGATTTCAAAATTTCATCTCTTTCAACTCTGGCTTCTTGAAGAAGACGTTCATTGTCAGAAACAAGATTTTCCATTTCAAGCCTTGCATTTTCAGCTTCACTTAAGGATGCTTCAATAGTACCCTCTCGTTCATCAAGCGCTGAAAGAATTGGCTTCCAAGCAAATTTGGCTAAAATGAAAAATAAGATGGCAAAGCCTATCAGTTGCCAAATAATCAAACCTAAATCAGGAGTAATCAGATCCATTTCTTGTATTTTTTAAGCTAAATATCAGTTTTGTTCAATAATTAAGAAAGGACCGGCCTAACGCCGGTCCAATTTCTGTTTCTAGAAAGTAAGATTTCCGTTAAGTGCGATAAGTAGACAAACTACTACAGCAAACAAGGAAACTACTTCAATAAGGGCAGCGATGATCAACATTGCAGTCTGGATTTTACCAGCAGCCTCAGGCTGACGTGCAATACCTTCCATGGCTTGTCCACCAATTCTACCAATACCTAGACCTGCGCCTATCGCAACAATTCCAGCACCGATACCAGCACCCATAAGTGCAAAACCGGCAGTCAATAATAATGAAGTTAACATACTCGTTTTTTATTTAATTTAATTGAACAAAGAATTCATAATTAATGCTCATGTCCGTGCTCAGCTACAGCTGAACCAATGTACATGGCAGAGAATAAAGTAAATACATAAGCCTGAATAGTGGCTACCAGTAATTCGATCACATTAATGAATACTATCATCAATGTGGAAGCTACGCCTACTGCGTAGGATTCAAATACGAAGATCAATCCTATGAAACTAAGGATAACAATATGACCTGCGGTAATGGCAACAAAAAGTCGGACCATCAAGGCTGCTGGCTTGGTAACAAAAGCACCTAAAATTTCCACTGGAACCAAAATAGGCAAAATGGCCTTAGGTACACCCGGAGTAGCAAATATGTGCTTCCAATACTCTTTATTCCCGTTTAAATTGGTAATGAAGAAGGTTATCATGGCCAAAGTAGCCGTCACCGCTATATTTCCTGTAAGGTTGGCTGCACCTGGCAATAATCCCAAAAGATTTCCTATCCAGATAAAGAAGAATAAGGTCAAAAGGTAGGGAGTGAATTTTTTGTATTTAGGGCCAATGTTTGGGCGTGCTATTTCGTCTCTAACAAAGATAACGATAGGCTCTATAAATGAGGCGATACCTTTTGGCGCTTTGTTCGGATGCTTTTTATAGTAACTAGAAGCAGAAAGCATAAGGTAAAAAATTACTGCCAATACCAAAATCAGCATGGCAACATTCTTTGTGATACTCAAATCAGTAAAAGACCTACTTTCATCTACTGACTGAAGCTTGTCATGCTCATCTATATAGTATCCGTTATGCTCCACCCCAAAATGGTGGGTATCCGGATCTACAAAAGCAGAAGAGGAATAAAACTCAACACCTCTGTCAGATGAATAGACAATGACAGGAAGAGAGAGTGTTACATGAGTATGCCCCACAGTGGCAAAATGCCATTCATGAGAATCCTTAATGTGGTGCATAATGAAGCTCGTTTTGTCTTCATCTTCACCTGAGGCAGCCATAACTGCTGCAGAAAATGTCAGTAAAACTACTGACATTAAGATACTTAATTTAATAACTTTGCGGACCATCAAAACAATTTTTATCCCCTATTTCGAATGAAGGCGCAAATTAGTTATTAAGCCGTACATATCAAACAATAAGTACAACAAATAAATGATAAAGAAATCCACGACAAACCAAAGTAAATTTTCATGACCAAGCCATAAAATGAAAAAAACGAAGACAATACAACAAAGAAGTCTTATAATGGTGGTTCCCAAAATGACTGAAACACTAGTAAATGTTTCTAATTTCATCAATTTACCTGCTAAAAAACCTGTTACTCCAGTAAGCACAGCAAAGAAAAATAGTATTGGATAAATCAAGATATGCAACCAAGGTCCAGGCAATAATTGCTCGAAAAGCCATATTACTACCGCCAGAAGCAATGTAAAAAAAAGTAAACTTAGAAATGGGTTTTTAAATAGCGCCTTCATTTGATATGTTTTTTTCTTGGGGCATAATGAAAGGCGAAACCTGACTTTATTTATTATTCTTGGGAGAGATCGACTTGAAAAGCTGATAAAAAGCTATGGCTGTAGAAAGAAAGCAACCCAGCAACAAGTAAAGTGGGAACTCCATGTTGCTTCTTAAATGTAACCTGTATCCCAGATAGCTACCAAGTCCTATAATGGTACACATCTGAAAGGCCAATCCAAAGTATTTCACATATACTGGAGGATCAGTTTGAGGAGGCTTGTTTTTTGGTGTCGCCATCTTTTCTTTCCACTTTTAATTGGCTATTGTTACCCATGTTGCATTTACCGTTAAACTCTGCGCCGTTTTCTATGATCAATTTTTTGGTGTAAATATCACCATAGATCAACGCTGATTTTTTCAGGAAAAGGGATTCAGAACAATAGATGTCTCCTTTGATCTGACCTGAAATTTCCACATCCTCGGCCCTAACGTCTCCATTTACCTTAGCAGACTCTCCGATAATAATCTTTTTTTGAGAATCCAAAGATCCGTCCACGGTGCCTTCTACCCGGATATTTCCTTGAGAACCAATATTTCCTACTATAACTGTTCCTAATGCCACCAAATTACTGGAGGTAACCAGTTCTGTGGTGTTTTTTCTATCATCAGTATTTTTTGCCATATCTAATCAAATGTAATAAATTCTTGGGGATCGAGTGGATTTCCTCTGTACCACAGCTCAAGGTGCAAGTGCTGCCCCGTAGTTTGCTCACCGGTATTTCCGATTATTGATAATATCTCCCCACCACGGATAGGGTCTCCAATGGATTTCAATATTACAGAATTATGTTTATAAATCGAAATCAATTCATTCGAATGCTGTACTGCTACTACATAGCCGGTCTCTAACGTCCAGCTGGAGAAAATCACTGTACCATCTGCAATCGCTTTAACAGGCTCATTCTCTGCCGCAACTACATCCACTCCAAAATGATTTTGACTTAGAGAAAAGGCGCTTGTCACAACCCCTTTTACAGGAGGGAAAAAATAATTGTCCGAAAATGAACCGCTACTTATTCTTCCAAAACTGGTCTCTTCTAAAGGAAGTGATTCAAACTCACCAATAATTTGCTTGGTAGCATCACTGCTTTTATAAAGGTCTATTGCATCCCTGTTTACCAATTTGTTTGCCGTATCAGGCCTAACAGGCCTATCGTTTTCAAATTCACCAGAAATGACACTCTGAATGTTCTTGACATATTGATCCTTTGCATCTACCTCCATGATAAGAGAATCAATCGTTTCAGATAGGGTATGGATTTTTACCATGTTTTCTGTTTCTATATAGACCGGGTCAAACCACCTAGCCAATAAGCTTTTGGATAAAAACAAAGAAATCACAAAACAGGTCATAAATACCAGAACCAACAATAATCCAACCCTGATCTTCGTAATATTAAATGAGGTAATGACCGAGAAGTCCTCTTCCTTTCTAATTACTATCAGGAACTTGGTTTCTATCCAGTCGTTTATTTTCTGTTTAAGGCTCAATGGACACTTGTTTTAGATATTTATTTTTTACAAAAATAGAATTTAATTCCTTTCGTTTAAATATTTATTCCAAAAGAACTAATTTGGACAAGAATTCAAACATAAAAACATTGCAAAGGAACATTTTATTTTTCTTTTTGGCTATCGCCTTGAATCTGCTACCTTCCTGCTCCTCGCAGAAAGACACATTTACCAACCGTTTGTATCATAACACAACGGCCAAATTCAATGCCTATTATTATGCCAAAGAAAAAATTCTTGAATTAGAAGATGAAATAGAAAATGAATACCAGGAAGACTTCTCTCAAGTACTCCCTGTTTTTTATACCATAGACAGTGCGACCATTGAATCCAAGGAAGAACTTCTGAAAGAAGCGAGAGAGATGGCTTCAAAAGCAGTGGATTGGCATAAAATAAGCAAATGGGTTGACCCTTCCTATTACCTGATCGGCAAGGTAGATTACTACCGAGGCCAGTATGAAGAAGCCCAAAACACTTTCAAATTCTTAAATGTTAATAGTGAGCAAGACGATGTAAGGCATATTGCATTGATTCAACTTTTAAGGTCTTTCATTGACCACAGACAATTTGAAGACGCTAGCTTTGTTATTGACTTCCTTTCCAAGGAAGAAAATATCATCGATGAAAACAAACAATACCTGTACAAGACTTTGGCTTATTACTATGAAGCTAGAGGAGAAATGGACTTGATGGCTCCTTCCTTATTCAAATCACTTGAATATACCACAGACAATTCAGAAGCTTCAAGAATTAATTTCATACTGGCACAGCTTTATCAAAAAGCAGGTTTAGATGCATTTGCCTACGAATATTACCAGAAATCAGTTTCTGGAAGTCCAAACTACGAACGCATCTTTTTTGCACAGCTATATTCCCAACAAGTAGCGGAACTTGAGCGAAGCAAGGACCTGAAACGCGTACGGGATTATTATGATGACCTTTATAAAGACAATAAAAACGTTGATTTTCGAGATGTCATTCTTTTTGAAAAAGGCCGTTTTGAAAAAAAACAAGGGAACCTGGATGAAGCCATTCGGTTATATTCCCTTGCCACCAAAGAGATCACAGAGAACGACAGGCAAAAGGGATACATTTACGAAGCACTCTCCGATTTATTCCTTAACGAAAAGGAAGATTTTCTGAAAACTAAATACTATCTGGACAGTGCCCTAACCAAATTTAAAGAAACAGATAAAAATTATGGCGTACTGGCTGCCAAAAAAATTGTTTTCGATCAGTACGCTTTAAATTATGAATTGTTAACCACCAATGATAGTCTCATTCAACTTAGCCAACTAAGTCCAGAAGCGCAAGAAAAATTTATTGATGAATTTTTAGCGCAAGAGGAAGAAAGGTTAATCAGGGAAGCTGAGATGAACAAAGAAAAAAGACGCAAGGCGTGTTTGAAAACCTATTGGCTTTCGGAAGTAGCGGAGGAGGTTCAGGGGCGACTTTTTATTGGGACAATACGGTAGCCATTCAAAAAGGAGCTTTGGAATTTACCCAAATGTGGGGAAACAGACCTCTGACAGACAACTGGAGAAGTAGCGACAGGGGATTTCAAGAAGCCGCCAATTCGGAGGGAAGCAATTCTATCGATGAAAAAACTGCTCCAGAGGATGAAAACACACCCGCCAGTATCACTACAAACCTACCCGATAGAGCAACTTTGTTGAACCAAATCCCAAATTCTCCTGAAATCCGTAAGGAGATGCTAGTAGAGATGGAAGAAGCCTACTTTAACTTGGGTAAGTTGCTATACTTTGATCTTAAACAGCCAGAAAAATCGATTGAATACCTGCAAGCTTTAATTGAAAAATATCCTGAAACACTAAAAAAACCAGAAGCTTACTACACTTTATTTCTGGCCACTAAAGATTTAAATAAAAACGCTGGGAAATACGCCCTGTTATTAAATCAAGAATTCCCGGATTCTCAATTCACCAAGTCCATTAACAATCCCGAAAAGGTATCAGGATCTCAGGCGAATCTTGCCTCTGGAGAAAATTATAAGATTGCCTATGGTTACTTTCAGGAGAGAAGGTATGAAGAGGCAAAAAATATAGTAAGACAGACTCTCAATGAATATCCTTTAACAAAAAATACGGATCGATTATTGTTACTCGACATAATGATTACTGGCCAGTTAGAACCATTGGATACGTATAAAACCCGTCTTAGAACTTATTTACAGCAAACAAAGGAAGAGGAACTATTGGATTTTGCAGAAAAACTATTGAAAGCTGTAAGCGAAGATGAGGGCAATGCTCCGGTTCCAAATACTGAGGCCACTGATAAAAAAGAAGTTGCCTCAGATATTTCAGTAGATTTACCCGATGATCCTAATGTTCAATCCCCCTACAAAGAGAACCTCAATCAAACCCATATATTCATCTTACCAATGAACACCACTGTGGCTGAAAAAGCAAGTGACCTCACGGCTGCACTTGAGAGTTTTCATAATTCAAACTTCTCCAGTGAGCGTTTGAGAACGGGAACAATTTCACTTGGAAGGGATACAACCATTTTGATCATTAGTCCATTTTCAAATTCTGAGAAGTCACTTGCATATAAAGAGACCTTTTTGAATAGTTTTAATAATGATTCCTTAACTGAGGAAATAAAAAATAGTAGTTTTGTAATTTCAATTGAGAATTTTCAACAACTCAATAAAAGGAAAGACATTGAGGAATACAGGTCTTTCTATAAGAAAGCTTATTGACATCCAATATGAGTAAAATTAAGAATAAAAATGCCAAGCCTCTTTATGCTAAAATAATTAGGTACATGTGGCTTGTTTTCATTTTAGGGTTGGCCGGTTTCGTCCTATTTGTAGTATCAGTAAATGCCAATTTCTTAGGTCTATTCGGAGAAATGCCCGAATTTGAATCCCTGGAAAATCCTGATAGTGAGTTGGCTTCAGAACTTTACTCTGCAGATGGTATCTTACTTGGTAAATACTTTAGAGAAAATAGAACTCCCGTCACCTATAATGAACTCTCTCCAAATTTAATCAATGCATTAATTTCGACTGAGGATGTTAGGTTTGAGGATCATTCGGGGATTGACCCACGAGCCTTGGCGAGGGTTTTTGTTAAATCCATTATTTTGATGCAGAAAAATGCTGGGGGAGGAAGTACCCTTAGCCAGCAAACTGCTAAAAATCTATTTAAAACTCGAACAGGAGATTCTCAGGGATTATTAAGTAAAATCCCTGTATTGAGAATGATCATCATTAAGACCAAGGAATGGATTGTGGCCACTAAATTGGAAAGTGCTTATACCAAAGATGAAATATTGACCATGTATCTCAATACTTCTGATTTTGGAAGCAATTCATTCGGTGTAAAGACCGCCTCAAAAACATTTTTCAATAAAGACACCAGAGACCTTAATGTACAAGAATCCGCTACTTTGGTAGGTTTACTGAAAGCTCCCTCTTATTACAGCCCAGTTTACAACACGGAGAATTCTACCAGAAGGAGAAATACTGTGTTGGCTCAAATGAAAAATGGAGATTTTATTTCTCAGGCTCAATTTGACTCCATAGCCTCCATACCAATGGAGCTAGAATATCAAGTGGAAAGTCATAATGAAGGCCTCGCTACTTACTTTAGAGAGGCTGTTAAGGCCGATTTGATCAAATGGACCAAAGAAAACTTACAGCCTGATGGAAGTAACTACGACCTATTTGGAGATGGCCTAAAAATATTCACGACAATAGATAGTCGCCTCCAAAAATATGCTGAAGAAGCTGTTCAGGAACACATGTCGGAATTACAAAAGAAATTTGAAGCAGAAATGGGTGATAGAGACCCTTGGATTGACAGTCGCCATAGGGTCATACCAGAATTCATTGAAAACGCAGTAAAGAGAACTGAGGCTTATAGAAATCTAAAGTCCCGCTATGGAGACAATAAAGACAGCATTGATTTTCAACTTAATGTAAAGAAAAAAATGAAGGTCTTTTCTTACGAAGGGAACATTGATACGTTAATGAGTACCATGGACTCTATGCGGTATTATAAGAAGTTTCTGCAAACTGGGTTTGTTTCTATGGACCCTCATTCAGGACACATCAAAGCCTGGGTAGGAGGAACCAACCATTCCCACTTTAAGTACGATCACGTAAAACAGGGTAAAAGACAACCTGGTTCCACTTTTAAACCTTTTGTATATGCTGCTGCCATAGAAAATGGATATGGCCCATGTTATACGGTAATAGATCAGCCTGTAGAAATTAACATTCCCAATCAACCCACTTGGAGGCCTCAAAATGCAGATGGGAAATTCACTCATGAGCGGATGACAATCAGGTCTGCCATGTCACAATCTGTCAACTCCATCACTGCCTACATGATGAAAAAACTCAGTCCGGCTGTGGTAGTAGAAACAGCTCATCGAATTGGGATCACGAGTGAGTTGGAGGCAGTACCAGCACTTGCCCTGGGAACAGTTGATGTCTCAATCATGGAAATGGTAGGTGCCTTTAGCACCTTTGTCAATAAAGGAGAACACATTACCCCTATCTACATAGACAGAATTGAAGATAAAAATGGCAATGTTCTACATCAATTCATTCCCAGGAAAAGAACTGCTATGAGTGAGGAACATGCCTACATCATGGTCTATATGCTTAGAGGTGGTACGGAAGAAGAAGGTGGAACAAGTCAAGGCTTACCCTGGAGTATAAGAGACCAAGGAAATGAAATAGGCGGTAAAACCGGGACTACTCAAAATGCCTCTGATGGCTGGTACATGGGCATCACAAAAGATTTGGTAAGTGGTGTATGGGTAGGTGGTGATGACAGAGCCATCCACTTTAGAAGCTGGATAAATGGTCAAGGATCGAGAACGGCCAGACCAATTTGGTCAAAATACATGAGCAAAGTGTACGAAGACACCTCTCTGGGCATTACAAAAGGGCCATTCGCTAAACCAGAAAGACCTATTAGCATAGAAATTGATTGCTCTAAATATGACTTGGAAACTGAGGAATACCAGGAATTTGACTACGACGCAACTTCAACTGATTTTTAATCCCATGTTAAGTGTCAGGTTTCTTTATGAAGCCTGACGCTTAACAAAGGGTCAATGCTACTCAAGTAAGGAGAATTAGGTAAAAGTCTTGACCGCAATCATCTGAATAGATTTCAGAATCGATTAGCGCTATTGAATACCTTCTTTTGCTTAGATCCATTTCCAAAAAATTCGATTAATAAGAATAAATAAAGATTACTACTGTCTATATGGACATGCAATCCCCATCCTATTTACCTGAGAATCATAACCAGCTGCCTGAATTGCCAGGAGTTTACAGGTATTACAATGCGGAGGATAAACTTATCTATGTAGGAAAAGCCAAAACCTAAAAAAAAGGGTTAGCAGCTATTTTAATAAAAACACCGGAATTAATCAAAAGACCAAAAAAATGGTAAAGGAGATCCGAAAGATCGAAATTACCATGGTCAATTCTGAATTTGATGCCTTATTACTCGAAAATAATTTAATTAAAAAAACCCAGCCCAAATACAACATCCTTCTTAAGGATGACAAGACGTATCCCTACCTTCTACTCACAAACGAACATTTCCCAAGGATCTACAGCACCCGACGGGTAATCCCCTCCATGGGTACCTATTTCGGGCCTTTCGCTAGCGTTAAGTCCATGAACAATGTCTTAGAGCTCATTCATAGTTTGTTTACATTGAGGACATGCAGATTGGACCTATCTCCTGAAAAAATTTCTGCTTCGAAATACAAAGTTTGTCTGGAATACCATTTGGGCAATTGTAAGGGACCTTGCGAAGGATACCAGATAGAAAAAGATTACCTGGCAGACATAGAACTGGCTAAAAACATCCTCAAGGGGAACATGGGTTTGGCCAAAAGTTACTTTAAGGAAAAAATGCAAGAAAGTGCAGCCTCATTGGACTTCGAAGGTGCTCAGAGTTTCAAAGACAAATTTGATTCACTAATAAACTACCACGCAAAATCGCTTGTCATCAACCCGAACACAGATAGCCTGGATGTCTTTACCATAGTAAGTGAAGAGAAATTTGCTTTCGTGAATTACCTACGGATAAAAAATGGTGCGATCACATTAAGCAAAACGGTAGAATTAAAAAAGAAGCTGGATGAGTCAGATCAGGAGTTGCTTTTAACAGCAATAGTCAGACTAAGAGATCAATTCATGAGCGATGCCAAGGAAGTCTTGGTAAACATTGACTTTGTAGAAAGTCCGGAAGGATTATCATTAATTCAGCCCAAAATAGGCGACAAAAGAAAACTAATAGAGCTAAGTCTTAAAAATGCACTCTACTATAAAAAAGAGAAACTGTCCTTTGCTGATGAAGGCAAGGACAAAAAAACAGGGTATTGCTTCAATTAAAGAAAGACCTTTCTTTAAGCGAGTTGCCTAATCATATTGAGTGCTTTGACAACTCCAATATTCAAGGGACTAACCCTGTGGCCAGCATGGTTTGTTTTAAAAATGGCATACCAGCAAAAAAAGAATACCGCCATTATCACATAAAAACGGTGGTAGGACCCGATGATTTTGCAAGTATGGAAGAAGTGGTGTTCAGAAGGTATAAAAGGCTTGTAGCGGAAGAAAAACCACTCCCTAAGCTAATTGTTATTGATGGAGGCAAAGGTCAGTTGTCCTCTGCTGTTGCGGCATTAAGAGACTTAGAGCTTTATGGAAAGATTCCAATAATAGGTATTGCCAAGCGATTGGAGGAAATCTATTCCCCACTTGACCAATACCCTATTTATATAGACAAGAAATCAGAATCTCTTCGATTAATTCAAAGGATTAGGGATGAAGCGCACCGCTTTGCTATTACTTTTCACCGGGACCTTAGGAGTAAAGGAGCTTTAAATAGTAAATTGCTAAACGTTGAAGGGATAGGTGACCTTACAGCCCAGAAGTTATTGAAGCATTTTAAATCTTACAAAAAAATAGAAGCTGCAAGTAAAGAAGAAATAATTGCCCTCATTGGGCAGGGCAAAGGCTTAAAACTTTGGGAAACCATCTCCCAAAAATAAAAGCAGGTACATAAGTACCTGCTTTCTATTAATTTTTATAAGTGTCTTTTTCTAATTACCACTCCCAAAGGTTGTTTTCCCACTCGAGAAGTTCATATTCAAATTCCACAGATTTCAAATACGCTTGAAGGTCCTTATTGGGATCATCTGAATCTACCATATCTACTAACAAAGCATTGTCAGGGTTGGTATATTTCCTTACTACCGAACGGAATAACCTCAAATCAAAAGCCTGGCTGTAAGATAAGTTTTTAGAGGTATTTTTAAAATTCATCCACTGCCCATGTTCTTGGGTAGCAAAGTAATTGTAAAAATCCCTAAACCTTATAAAAGCGATGGTTTTTTGCCCCACATCATAATTGGTTGGTGATGGCATTACTAGCTCAATGTATTTAACATCAAATCTCACCTCAGAACGGTGTTTATCGAAAACAAAATCCTCTCTAAAATCCAAGTAATACAAATCTTTGACAAAAATAGAATCTCCATTTTCAGCGGTCAAAAATTTTGTCTGGAAATCTGTGATAGACAGTCTTTCGTTAAATTCCTCATCGGCGAATACTTCAATGGAATTATCAATCACAGCATCGTAAATATTCATCATGATGCCATCCAACTTCAAACCGCCTGTACCATAAAAAGGCAGGTTATACTTTTCTCTAAGATCAATCCTTCTCCACACACCGATTTGGTACATTTTGTCAGAATCTCTTATAGGAAGTACAGAATAAATCGTATCCATAGCAAACCCTCCATCACCTACATCTACTCCTGGGTTTCCAGAATTAGCATTGTTTTGGGAAAAAGCAGGTAGTGCAAAAAAGCAACATGCAATAACACAAACTGTCAGCAGCCCAAGACCTTTTCTTAATTCTTTCATGACTTCTTTCATTTAAATATAGAACGATTCAATTTCCAGGATATTATTTAATCGGAATTGAAAAGACTTCGTTCACAGTACTTTTGATTTTATTTCCTCTGAAGTTGGTTCTAGTAACTTCTCTTGCAATAATTACCAAACGATCACCGGATTGTGCTTGAGCAAGTAAATTTCTGGAAGCTACATTTTGCCCGGAAATCGATACACTTTCTCTTGGCACGTCATTTCTAACTAGCCTAACTTCTCCAGCCGTTACTTCAAAATTGGCATCTTTTGTCATTGTTCTACCGAAGGTAGGTTCAGGTATGGCCCTTATTTGAAGATTAGTCAAACCGTTTGCAGTGGTAGGATTTTGAAGATCTATTTGAGTATTTCCATTAAAAGGACGTATAGTAGGCGCGGGTACAGGTTTGATATCATAATCCACAGAACCTATTTTATTACCCCCACTAGAGACCCCAATCACAACTTTCCCTGAAGCTGCTGGGATAATCGTAACATCAGAAGGCTTAGAGCCTTTGATGGACTGTCCACCGGTCACAGCAAAAGAAGGTGCATAGCTATTGCCCAAAGCAGGAACCTCTATAACCAAATCATTGGCGCATTCAGCATAAAGCTGGTTGACCACTTCAGAACTTACTTTAATAACAGGTTGGGCAACAAAATATTCATAATCTATGGTAAATACACTGTCTACACCCCCTATTGGAACCCTGATTTCACCTTTAAGTGATCTGGCAGCAAGCCCCCTGTCATCATAACTTGAGGCTGGCGGTACAGGGAAATTAATTTTACCAAAACCCTCTTCTACAGGTATTGCGCGGCCACCGGCAGTCATATTTATCTCAGTAGAGGAAGAAGAGGAAGCCAAAAACATTTCAGCTTCGAAAGTAGTACCCGCAGCCACTACGTTGGAATTGGCAGCAATTCTTGCTTTCAATTTATCCGCTTCAAATATAAAAGACCCCAGTGAATTAGTGATTTCAGTCAAGGCTTCACTTTCGATATTCAGTACTTCGTTTTGGTGCTGACTAATAATAGCTAGAACCGCACCAATTGGTGATTTGACATAATTAAGGTTTACATAATCCTTAAAATTGACGTCCACATCATTCTTAAAGAGATCAATTTCATTAGCATCTTTTGCGATCTTTTCAAATGACTTGTTGATTTTCAAATCACCAAGAATTTGGGTAATCTCATCAGGGAAATTATTCAACTTCTCCTGCATTTCATAACCCAGGCGATTGTTGTTGAAAATATTGCCAGGAATATCTACATTTTTCAATGCAGAGGTTCTGAAGTTGCCTTGATCATCAATTGCGTTAGACTCTTCTATCAACCTGGTTTTTGCTTCTTCCAAATAACTAACTAACTCAGAACTTCTTTGTCTAATTTCATTAGCAGCCTCCACTTTTGGAATATCGACCTTATTATTGCCTTGCTGCTCTACCGTTGTAGAGATAATATTAACAGAAAACAGGTTTTTCTGCACATAATTTTTTGAAGTTCTTTCCAACCCATCGTTGATCAATACAAATTTTTGTAGGATTTGATTACTTACCTGTAAAGCCAGCAGAGCGGTCAATACTAAGTACATCATCCCGATCATCCGCTGTCTTGGTGTTTCTTTACCACCGGCCATAAGCTATTTTACTTTATCTTAATTATAGGAATAAAAAATTGATTGGAATAATGAGTTATTAACCCTTCATGGCTGACAACATGCCACCATAGACATTGTTAAGTGAGTGGACATTTTTGTTAAGTTTTGCCAACTCTGTTTTAAACGTTTCAGTTTCCTTACCAGCTTCCTGAATGCCATCCATGGCCACAGAAATATTGGAATAGAATTTATTGATGGTTTTCGCATGCATATTTGAATCCTTCAATTCTTCTTCATACACATTGTTCAAGGCAGAAAGGCTTCTGGTCACACTTACCAACTGGTCTCTGTATGCTTTTGCACCTTCAGAAGCAGAGGACATCTCAGCAAGGGCACTAGCTGTTTTGGTATAAGACTCATTGATCTCAAGCATGGATTTTGATGCTTTTTTAACATTCTGTGCATAATCGTTAGTAGCTACAGCAGCGTCAGAGATATTGCCTAACTTCTCAGTAGTGCTAGCAAGGTTTTGCATGCCTTTGCCTAAACTTTCTATTAACTCGGGTCCGATTTTAGCTTTGGACAACATTTCGTCCATTTTTTGAGCAGTTTGGTCGGTACTTTGAGCAACAGCAGCTCTTCTTGGAGTAGCACCAGCATTCTGACCTTCTAATTCAGGATATACTTTTGCCCAATCCAGCTCTTCATTTTTTGGTTCGAAGGCAGAAAGAAAAAATATGATTGCCTCTGTGGTCAAACCCACACCAATCATCAAAGAAGAAAACGGCCAGTCCAAAATTTTGAACATTGCCCCTAGTATTACAACAGAGGCTCCAATACCGTATATTTTAGGCATTATAGAACCGTAGAACTTATAAGCGAAAGTGTTGTTTTTTGTAGACATATTATGTAAAAATAAAAATTTATAACGGTTTGCTAGTATGGTGTTTACTTAATTAATACAAATTATCGGCGACTTCTTTTATTAGAGTTTGAACTCATAGATCCGGACCTTCCAATATAAGTCATTGTTGTTCTGAAGCCAATATGAGCTGTCTGAACAAATTGGTACTCAAAATTCCTTGAACTCGTTTCTAAAAAATACCCAACATCTTTCCAAGATCCACCTCTAACCACTTTACGGCTTTCTGTAGAATCCATATAAGTTGGGTTCATGTCCCAGATCAAGGAATTGGCAGCAGGATTGTACGCATCCTCTACCCACTCCGACACATTTCCCGCCATATTATAAAGACCATAGCCATTCGGTGCAAAGGCATCCACAGGAGCCGTATACGCAAAGCCATCGTCTATATAGTTACCTCTACCAGGTTTAAAATTAGCCATCAAGCAGCCTCTACGATTTTTTAAATAAGGGCCACCCCAAGGAAACTTAGCAATATCTTTTCCCCCTTTGGATGCATATTCCCATTCTGCCTCCAATGGCAAACGAAACTTAGGCATGTCAAATTCAGACTCATCATTGGCATTCATGTGATATGATTTCCACTCACAAAATTTCTTTGCCTGATCCCAGCTAACTCCCACTACTGGGTAGTCATCAAAAGCAGGGTGATCAAAATAGTACTCCATCAATGGGTCTCCATAATGGTGGGTAAAACTTTGTGACCAAATAGTCGTATCAGGTAGTAACTCTTCCAAAACAAATTCAGGTGGATTAGCCTGAGTGGTAGGGGTGCCTAAGGCTAGTTCACCCATTCTAACCGCATCAAGAAATTGTCTGTACTTGTTGTTAGACACCTCATATTTATCCATAAAAAATTCAGAGATAGTCACTTGCTTATTAGTAGATGCTCTGCTTACGCCAATGTCTTCATCAGCCTGGCCCATCCAGAAAGTTCCGGCCTTTACAGGTACCATTTCGAAAGGCAACGATTGCTGCCATCCTGCTCTCTTGGGAACACCCGTAACTTCTCCTCTTCTATTGAGCTTTTCACTAGCTGTGCCTTTATTTCCGAAAAGCCCACAACCTTGAAGTAGTGTCATTATTAATAACCCTGAAACCAGGGTCAAAAAGCTATGATTCATTTTTCTTAACATAAATGACAATAAAGTAACTACATTCATTTTCAACCATTTAAACAATCAACTAATTCGAAATTTAACAGATTTTATTAGAAAATCGCAAGGTTTTCTTTAATAAAATTCTTTAATCTAGAACCTGAATCTCGGAGTCCTTTGAATAATTCTGTCAATTTGCTTCGATACCTGAGGTATATTATAAGTAAGCATGAACTCATGGGAGGATGGTCTTTTAGCTTGAACACCACCAACTACCAAGTCAAATGCGTACCCTAATCTAAGAGAGTTATCTTTTAATAAGCTGTACCCTAACAAAACTGATGCCGATTCCTCTACCCTATAAGCCATGCCAAGGCTAATCCTTTTATTATACGTGCCTATAACGCTAAAGTCATAAGAAAAAGTATTTAAAGACACTGATTTCACCAACATACTAGGTTCAACACTAAACTGCGCAAAAGTGTTTATTTTGTACCCAACTAGTAGATAATTGTGATTCTCAAGTTGATTGGCCAAACTACCACTTCCAAAATCAAAAGCTGGCTCATTAAGACTTCGGCTACTTAAACCTAAGTAAAAATTTCCTCTATCATACAATAAACCCACAGATGCCGTTGGCCTTAACTGGTTTTCATCACCAGTGGAAGGTATGCTGGGATCTGGATTTACAGGTGAAAATTCCCCAAATCTAATCGTACTGGAGAAAAAACCACCTGAAGCACCTACTCTCAAATTGCCTCTACCTAAGCGAAGGTGATAAGCAAGTGAAAGATCTACTTCCTGGTTATTAAAAGGTCCAATCTGATCATTCACCGCTACTAACCCAAAGCCAAGTGGCAACCCTTTCATCCTTCCGGAGAAAGAAATAAGTTGCGTTGTTGGTGCTCCACCCGTTCCTGAGCTGGTACTATAATTTAACCATTGACTTCTGTGAAGCGCTGTTATTGAATACCCTTCCTCTTTTCCTGCAAAAGCAGCATTATAAAAAATGCCGTTGTGCATATATTGAGTGAATTGTGCATCCTGCTGAGCAATGACTTTCGGAGATTCCAGAAAATAAGCCATGCCAAACAACACAAAGGTCAACAGGTAAATTCTTTTGTTCATGCGTACAAGATATTTTGCAATTTGAAATCTATTCTACACATTTAAACTGAAATTACCAGTAAAAAGATTAAAAGAAATCAGATTTTATTTGCTTTTTTTATATACAACTCCAATGCTCCAGTCATACTTGGGGCATTTGGTAGTGGCGCTTCAATGTCCATGATAAGGTTCATATCCTTCACAGCTTGAGCTGTAGTAGGGCCAAATGCAGCTATTCTGGTTTTCCCTTGTTCAAAATCTGGAAAATTATCTAACAAAGATTTTATTCCAGAAGGACTGTAAAAAGCCAAAATATCATATTTAATATCCTTAAGGTCCGATAAATCTGCCGCTACTGTATGATAGATAATCGCCTCTGTGAAATCAATATTGTTCTTACTTAAGAATTGAGGAATATCGTCTTTCCTTATATCAGAACAAGGAAAAATATATTTCTCAGACTTGTGCTTCTTAAAGAAGTCAAATAAATCAGCTGCCGTACGAGTACCTACGAATAATTTCCTTTTTCGGATCACAATGTATTTCTGGAGGTAATGGGCTGTCTGCTCAGAAATACAGAAGTATTTCATATCGGCAGGCATCTCAATTTTCAACTCCTGACAAATTCCGAAATAATGATCAATCGCATTCCTACTTGTGAATATGACTGCTGTATGTTTAAGAATTTCTATTTTTTGCTTCCTAAAATCTTTTACAGATACTGGCTCAACCTGTATAAAAGGCCTAAAGTCAATTTTGATCTTGTATTTTTCAGTCAAGTGAAAATAGGGGGACCGCTCATCGGTAGGTTTAGGTTGTGACACCAAGATGCTCCTAACTCGATTTAGTCTGTTTTTTGTTGCTTGCGTCATTTTTATTTTTTTCCTTATCCTAGGAGTAATTTACAAATAACCAAAAAGGGGATCAATTCAGAGGTGCAAAGGTAAGAAAATAAATGATAATTATTAAATCCGTTTTTTTTATACAACCATATTGCTAATCCTATTAAACCCAAAGAATATATTATAAAAAAAGTATAATACATATAGGAGAAATGCTCGTACAAGGAAACCCAATTGTTTGCGTAAACCACTATAAGCATACAAATGATAATGAAAAGAGCAAATCCCCTAACCTTTAATAAATAAAAGAAATGGGGGAAAGCAATCTTTTTAGGTTGAATAAAAAGGCACCCGTACCCAACCATAAAAACTTCAAAAATGTGATAATTGTCAACATTAATGAAAAAATCAGCCAGCCATAGGTCAGTTTTTCAACTTCACCATCCAATCCCATACCAAAAAAATCTATGCCCAATCCGTGGATGACCAGGATCACAAGTAAGCCTGTACACATATTGATAAGCACAAGGTAAAACAACAACTCAGCAGAATAAATTTTCGAAAAACTACCAGACTCCCAAATGTCCTCTATAGAAAAAACACTCTTAGGGTTCCAGAAAATACCGAAAATTGCAGGAAAAAAGGCCCTGAAAATGGCAATCAAAAACAATACGGCAATAAGCGCTATAAAGAAAAAATTCTTTATTTCATCTTTATCACGTTTGACCAAAACATTCTCTGAAGGGCTAACTTCATTTAAGGTTTTAAAATATCCCTTTTTTATTGAAAATTCCTCAACAGAGATCCCTCGCTTTAAAGCTGTAACTTCTAATTTCCCCTCGTTATTTTTAAATGGAGCAATGGCATTGTTGCTGATCACCAAAATGGTGTCACTTGGGTAATACTCCCATAAGGCATCGTTGAAAAACAATCCTGTGCCCTTAGGCAAACGAATCCGCCAGGAAGCATCAGGGAATTGATTCACATCCACCGTAACAGCAACAGACTCTTTTTGCTTGAGCCAACTATCAGAAAAATTCTCATGTAGGGCGGAATCATAATTTATCAATACCTGGGCCAGCGACTTTGAAGGAAAGCTGGACAACATCAATAAAAGCAATCCCTGAAACAACATTATTCGACCAATCCACCTCATTAAAAACGACCTGTAAAACCAAAATGAATTCTAGAATAATTAAAACCTAAAGGCTGACTACCGGCCTGGCCCAACGCGTACACGAATTTAAATATCCCACCGCTAGTTTCCAAGTTTAATCCGCCTCCAAAAGAAAAAGGCCATTCTCCGGGAGCATTATTCACCTTATTCTCTACCCTTCCAAAATCTGTAAATAATAAAAAATAAGAATAAGTCCCAAAATAAAACCTTGGCTCTGCATTTAGATATAAATACCTGTTGGTATAAAAATAATTCTCATTAAACCCGCGAATGGATTGCAAGCCCCCAAGCCTGAATAAATCATTCAACAAAAGGTTGGAGTTGTTCATTTCTCCCGCGCTCAAAGCAAGTTTTAAACCTAAGTTTTGCTGCCACCTGTGGTAGTATGCCATTTTAGCCTTTATATAATATTGCAGGGATGTCTTTTTCAATCCTTCATACAGTTCTGCCGGGAGACCGGTATTTTCAATTAATCGCTTATTCCCCAATCCAAACGTTGCCATGGATTGCCATCCTCGCTTTGGCAAAATAATATCATCCACACGGTTAACAGCAAAAGTAGCCCCATAACTATTGTATCTGAAATCTGCAATTTCAGGTAAGCTGGTGGCTTGCTCATAATTGCTAATCGCCAAAAGATCTCCGGCCTGTCTTTTTCCAAAAAAACTTAAATAAGCAGATGGGCTTAATTGATACCCAATGTTAAGTTCAAAAGCCCTGTTAAGAAAGGTAGTGTCTTCTTTGAGTAAGTTAAAAGAAACGCTTACATCTAAATCCGTCCCCAGTACAAAGGGTTCTTTCGCTTCGATATCTAAATTCTGAGAATATTGACTTAGGCGCTGCCAAATAAGCACATAATCTCTACCTCGCCCGGCCACATTGTACAACTGCAAATCAAATTGACCAGTTACCAGCCACTTGTTGGCCTCGATTTCATTCGGTAACAAGCCTATGATTCCATCCAGACTATTGACTTTCCTGTCATTTACGGGCAGGTAGATAGTGGCTTCCTCGTTTTGGAAAGACAATTCAGGATTACTGACAACACTGATATAAGGAATATTCTTTATGGCTCTAGTTGCCTCCATTACCTTCTTTTGGGAGAATGGCTCTCCAGGCCTGACCCCTAGCTTCCTGGCAAGATATAGCGCTTGGGTTCTGGAGTTTCCTGTTACTTGTAGGGTATCAAAGGTGATAAATGGCCCCTTATCCATATTAATACTGGCTGAAACGCCATTGTTTTCTTGCCGGACACTATCAAGTCTGACAGAGATAAAGGGATAGCCATTGTTTTGCCCAATATCCAGAATCTTCTCCATCAATTTTTTCAATTCCTTGTATCGAAAGGGCTTATTGTCAGCAGAAAGCAGGGGGCTATTCAACCTGTACATCAGCCATGGCTCCAGGTTACCTTTCCTTAGGTCAAGCCATTTGGTTTGCACACCTGTTTCAATATTAAGGGTTAATTGTCGCTCACTTAAAAAATCCAACTTTAGCTCAGGGGTAAAGTAACCTTCGAGCTGCAAAGAATCTTCAACAGCCTTAGAATAATTAATTACCCCAAGACTGTCCGAAAATGACTCCGTCATTTCTTTCACATTCTCCCCCTGACTAATTAGCTTAATTTTTAGTGTATAAGCAGTGTCCTGGGCCGATCCTGTAAGCGCTGTAAATGACAAAACAGCAAAAAAAATATAAGCCAGCGTTTTTACCAAACACCCCTCACCTTCATTTGAAGTGTATATACAGCTTCTGAAGCGGTGATGAACAACGTTTTCCTATCCCCTGCTCCGAAACATACATTTGCAGTCCATTTTTCATCAACTGGGATATGACCAATTTTATCTCCTTTATTGTTAAATATCGTCACTCCATCACCTGTTAAGTACAAGTTTCCTCTATTGTCTATGGTCATTCCGTCGGAACCCATTTCAACAAAAACTTGTCTGTTGGTTAGATAGCCATCTTCCTCAATGTCATAAACATAGGTTTTCTTAGCGCCTATATCAGCAACATAGAGCTTTGTCCCATCTGGAGAGCCTACTATTCCATTAGGCTTTACCAGGTTTTCATCTACTCTGAAAAACTGAAATCCATCACTCCCTAAATAATATAAGTGATTCCCATCTTGTTGCATGGCTGGATCTCTTTCCCAATATTTCCTTTCATACAAAGGATCGGTTAAATAAATACCACCCCTTGGATTAACCCACAAATCATTGGGGCCATTAAGTTTATTGCCTTTGAAACTTTCAATCAACACTTTTGATTTACCTTCTTTATCAAATGACCAAAGTTGGTTGTCCATATCGGCACATGCGAGTAAATCGCCCTCTCGGGTAAAGTACAATCCATTGGCCCTTCCTGAGGCATCTGTAAATTCAATAATCTCACCAGTCCCAAATTTCCACTGGTAAATTTTATTATTAGGTTGATCTGTAAAAAAAATATTTCCTTCCCTGTCCACAGCAGGACCTTCTGTAAAGCCATATCCATCACCGACTTTGACTAATTCAACATTTTTAGCCACCAGACTTTTTTTAACATCCATCTGGGCAAATGCAGGAGTGAACAAAATAAGAAACGACAAACAAAGCAAGGAAAATATTCGATTCATATTCATCTATAGTATTGGTTAGGGTTCTTTTTTTCTGAGAGTTACAAAATTAAGGCAATTATCACCAAAAACTAAAACCTAAACCCAATTATCTTTAACTTTGTAAAAAGAGTAATCTGAAACATCCCACAACAACCAGATTGAGCAAAACTTGAAATAGCCAGTACTGGTACTTCACAAATTTGCTTCATTTGCAAGAAAATCAGAAAGACTATTGTCCTACTCTTTACCAAGAAATTAATCCGGTGTAGCAATTGGGGCATCACACATTCTCTAAATCCATTTTATGTCGGGTATATACATACATATTCCATATTGCCTTCAAGCCTGTCGCTATTGTGATTTTCATTTTAGCACCAACAGATTGAATCTTAATGAAATGGTAGACATGATTTGTCTGGAATTGGTAAAAAGAAAAGATTACTTAGCCAAGGAGGATCCTATTGAGACCATTTATTTTGGAGGAGGAACGCCCTCTATCCTACCCGTCACTCAGCTCCAGAAAATCTGGCAAACCATTCAAGACAATTTTGATTGTAAGCTTAAAGAGGCAACACTTGAAGCCAACCCTGATGACCTGGACGACAAGAAATTATCGGAACTTTTAAACCTGGGAATAGATCGGTTGAGTATAGGGATTCAGAGTTTTCATGATTCCGTTTTGAAATTTTATAATCGGTCCCACAATGCCGAAGAATCCCTTAATGTTATAAATAAGGCCAGAAATGCGGGTTTCAAAACACTTTCTATGGACCTTATATATGGGTTTCCTCATGAAGACCATGGTTTGTGGAAAAAAGACTTAGAAGCTACACTAGAACAAAACCCTGAGCATATCAGCAGTTACTGCCTGACGGTGGAACCTAAGACGGTGTTAGGTGCGTGGGAAAAGAAGGGCAAATTCAAGGAGTCGTCTGAGGAATTTCAGGCAGAGCAATTCGAAATTTTGCAGCAATACCTGAAAGAGGCTGGTTATATTCAGTATGAAATATCCAATTTCGCAAAAGAGGGTGCTTTCTCTATGCATAACAGCAATTATTGGAAAGGTATCCCCTACCTTGGCGTTGGTCCAGGAGCACATTCCTATGATGGGCAGCATCGTGGCCATAACCTGAGTAACAATGGCAAATACATAAACCTACTCAGCTCTGGAAAGCAGGCTTTTCAGGAAGATTACCTTTCAGAAGAAGACAGAATCAATGAGTACATCCTTACTTCTTTGCGTACCATTTGGGGGGTAGACACCACATGGTTAAAGAGCAAATACCGCCATGACTTACTGCTTCAGCAAGTAGATAGGCTAAAATCATTCGAAGAACAAGGTGTGATTCAAATTGAGAATGGATTCATCAAATTAAGTGACAAAGGGAAACTTCTGGCAGATTACATCGCTTCAAAATTATTTATCTAAGCTATTACCCGTATCTTTATTTTATGAAAAAATATTCATTTGAGCCATCCAGAAATAGGCACACTTCTCCATTAAAGGAAGTGTTTGAAGAGCTTTTGGAAGCCTACCGGCTCAAGGATAAATTTTCAGAAAAACAGTGATTCAGGAATGGGGCCAACTGATGGGTAAAACTGTCGCTTCACGCACCCAAAGTCTCTCAGTGAGACAAAAAATTCTTTATGTAAAAATAACATCTGGTCCTTTGAAAAAGGAAATCATGATGAATAAATCAAAGGTGCTGACTCTCATAGCTGAAAAATACGGCAAGGGTGTTATCAACGACATTGTGATTTTATAAATAAAGATACCTAATCCTTTCAACTTAGCTTTCACACCAAGTTCAGTAGCCTTTTTTCGGTATAAAAACAACCAAAAAAGCTGATTCATAGGGCACCAATACCCTTACAAATCAGCTTTAATATTTGTCCTTGTACTTTTTTATCTGATAAATACGCCGTCAACTTTCCTTAGTATGCGGAGTGGGTTTTTTTCCATAAGTTCTTCAGGCAATAATTCTTCCGGCATGTCCTGAAAGGCTACTGGTCTAACAAAACGACTGATTGCAGAACTCCCAACTGAAGTACTTCTACTGTCTGTTGTAGATGGGAAAGGACCTCCATGTTGCATGGCATGTCCTACTTCCACCCCTGTAGGTACACCACTAAATAGCAACCGACCACATTTCTCTTCCACCAAGTTCAGAAAATCTTTATTGGTTGATAATTCAGTCGAATCGCCCCATACGGTACAGGTAAGTTGGCCTTTTAATTTAACAGTCGCTTTTTCAAGCTCTTCTATAGACTCGTACACAACCATTATGGCGAAAGGTCCGAATACTTCCTCTTGAAACGCGTCTTCACTTAACCAATCACTGGCTTTTACTTTGGCCAGAGAAGGATTTCCTGTAAGCACTTGAGAAGCTTCCGTGGTCAAAAGCCACTCAATCTTATCTGATGCTGCAAGCTCTTTCAATGCTTGATGGTAAGTATTGCAAATCCCTTCATGAAGCATCGGCGCCCCAGCGACTTCCTTTAACTGACTCACGACTTGGTTTCCAAAAGCTTTTTCATGTGCTTTTGGCACGAAGATTAATCCAGGGTTGGTACAAAATTGCCCAACTCCTAGCACCAAAGATCCTGCATAAGTATTTGCAGCAGCCACTAAGTTCTCGTTCAAATAGGCTTCCATTGCAAAAAACTGGATTGACACTACCCATCTCAGCATACACTGGAATAGGTGTTTCCCTTTTATTACAAGCATCAAACAAGGCCTTACCGCCCTTAAAGGATCCAGTGAAAGCAACTGCTTTAGCCAAAGGATGAGCAGCCAATTCCTGTCCGGTATCAATTCCTCCTTCGATATGATGAAAAGTTCCCTCGGGCATTCCACATACAGTAACGGCCGCTTTTATTGCATTGGCAACCATTCTCGATGTTTCAGGATGTGCAGGGTGGGCCTTGTACAATACAGGACATCCTGAAGCCAAAGCGGAAACCGTATCCCCACCAGCTGTGGAGAATGCCAATGGAAAATTACTGGCTCCAAACACCACTACAGGCCCCAATGGTCTTAACATTTTACGAATATCCGGTTTTGGCGCAGGTTTTCTATCCGGATCTGAATGGTCGATTATAGCATCAACCCAGCTTCCCTCTTCTACTAAATTAGCAAAAAGCATAATTTGCCCCAGCGTCCTCCCTAACTCGCCGGTGATTCGCCCAACAGGAAGATGAGATTCTCTGGCCGCAACAGGAATTAAATCTTCCCGTAAAAGCTCGATTTGATTGGCTATTTCTTTTAAAAATGCCACTCTCTTCTGGCTTCCTTGCTGCTTTAATATTAAAAAGGCTTTCTGTGCTTCTTGAAAACTATTTGCTATTTGACTCATATTGATTTTTATCTTTTACTCTTTTTAACCCAAAATATGCAATAGACAATCCATTTAAAATCACTTTCAAAAAAGGAACCGGAACACCTATTGCATAGGCAAATGGTAGCCTGGCCTTGCCTATTTTATAATAAGTGAAGTTAATAGTTATTCATGGCACATACAACTTATTCAAGTTGAACCAATCCTCCCTATTTAGGTGAAAGTCCTTTTGCCTATTGAGGGCTTAAACTGAACACATAAACAATCGACTTGTACACTTATAACAAGTTGCTAAAAAACCAGTTCCCTTTTTAGTTGGCTTCTGAAAATTCTATCACTTTATTCCAAACACGGAATATGTTTTGATAACAAATTTTCTCAATGTCTTCTATACTATAACCTCTTTTGAGCAATTCTGCAATAAGGTTAGGGTACATCGACACATCTTTAAGACCTATAGGGAGGGTGTCTCCTACTCCATCAAAATCAGAACCCAAACCGATATGACCTATTCCTGCCAGACTTCGCACATGATCTATGTGATCCGCCACCTTTTCCACAGATGGAAAGGGGTTGTTCTCCTTAACATACTTTTCAATATATGCTTCGGCTTCAGGATCATTTCTTTCAAAACCATTTTCGGCTAGCCAATTCACAATATGCTCATTAACTTTATTGTTCTTCTCATCAAAAGACTGATCAATAAAACTACCACCAAAATTTATCATGATTACACCTCCGTTTTCGCCCAGCTTTTTAATCATTTCGTCGTCCATATTTCTCTCAAAACCAGGTGTAAAATGACGTGCAGAGGAATGGGAAGCGATCACTGGCACTTTACTTGTTTCCATAACATCGTAAAAGGTCGCATCAGAGACATGCGAGATGTCTACCATTATTCCCAAACGATTCATCTCCTTGACTACCAAAACACCAAACTCACTTAATCCGTCATGAATATAAGTAGTGTCATAGGAGGAATCTCCTATCTGATTATCTTTGCCATGGGTAAGCGTGATGTACCTGATTCCCTGATCATAAAAGTATTTTAAATTTTCAATATCCCCTTCAATAGGCGCTCCATTTTCCATACCCAGCGGAAGGGATATCATTCCCTTTTCAAAATTATGCTGTATATCCTTCGGACTGTAAGCCATGGCAAATTTTTCCGGCCAGGTAATCGCAATACTTTTGGTCATCTGTATAAGTGAGTCTGCCAGCATCTTCGCTCCTCCTGTTTCCT
Source organism: Cyclobacterium qasimii M12-11B (assembly GCF_000427295.1). Taxonomy (GTDB): domain Bacteria; phylum Bacteroidota; class Bacteroidia; order Cytophagales; family Cyclobacteriaceae; genus Cyclobacterium; species Cyclobacterium qasimii. The sequence continues at coordinate 45,640 of NZ_ATNM01000064.1, forward strand.
GGTGCCTGGCGGGAATGTATATGGACATGAAAGGAGCGTCTAAACCTCCTTCTTTGGACCGAGGGTAATCGAAATCGCCTCCTTCGGTTCGATCTGCAACATTTAAAATTTCTTGTTGTTGGGTAGCCCTCTCTACTCTCATCCGGTAGGGCAAGTCTACATGGCCATCAACAATAATGGTGTTGTGGGCAATTTGTTTGGCTAATTCAAACCTTTCCTCTTCGGATAAGTTTTGATAATCCTCACTGTTAGTTGCTGATGGTGAACAAGAAAGACACGTTGCCGTGATTAAGTAGCATATAAGGGCTTTTAAACTTTTCATTTATCACAATTTTAAGAGTTATTGCCAGCTTTACAGATCAAGCTTCACTAAAGATAAGGATCTACGACATTATAACTAAGCACAAAAACATCATTTTTTAATGAACATTAAGTTTTCACCAAAAAATTATCGAAATTTGATGTTCAACCAAAAACCACAGCAATGAAACCTTCTAACAAATTTGTATTCTATAGTTTTATATTAAGTGTTTTTGTATTTTGGAGTTGCGGGTCAAACAATTCAGATACTTCCACAGAAGAGGCTACTCATGAGGAAGAGGCTGACCAGGCAGTAACTGCATCATTAGAAATGGTGTGGGAAACACCAGCAGAGTTGACAACCAATGAGTCTGCGCATTACGAAGAAAGTGACGGCATGATTTATGTTGCCAATATTGAAGGTGGTCCTACTGAAAAAGACGGTGTTGGCTCAATTTCAAAGTTAAGCACCAAAGGAGAAATAGTTGAAAGAAATTGGGTTAGTGGATTGAATGCTCCAAAAGGAATGACTGTAATGGGAGATTACCTTTATGTTACTGATGTAGACAGGTTATTGGAGATAGAATTGGCGACCGGTAAAATCAACAAAGCCTATACCGTTGAGGATGCGGTGTTTTTGAATGACGCGGACAATGACGGGGAAAAGGTCTATTTTACAGACATGAAAGCCAATAAGATTCTATACCTGGAAAATGGTGAGATCAAAACCTTTGCAGAAAACCAGCCAAACATCAATGGTTTACGTATAGGGAACGGAAACACCTTGTATGGTCTTGATGCTGATGGCTTCAAAAAATACAATAGTGACGGAAGTTTTGAAATCATCAACGATACGGTTACTGGAGGTGATGGATTAATTATTCTAAACGAGGATACCTTTATCGCCAGTAAGTGGGGAGGGGAAATATTCCTTATTCAAAATGGTGAAGCAGTAAAACTTCTGGACACCACTGCTGAGGAATCAAATACTGCTGACATTGGCTATGTTCCTGAGGAGAAATTGGTGATAGTCCCGACCTTTTTTAAGGACAAAGTTGTAGCCTATAAGCTCTCCTACTAAGCGTAGAGCAATTGTTTGTGTGAAATTGAATGAATTTTCCGGTGCATTCGTTATATTATAAATGCATTCGTTATATTATAAAATAATATGTCAGATTTAAACCTATAAATGGTTCTAATTTGCCAGTATTGTTAGTTAAATTGTAGCTAGGTGTTAATATTTTGGATAATCCCAACTAATTGGCATCATAATGCGAAAGCCTAATTTATGAAGAAGTCAGAAAATATTAATTACGAACTTGAAAAGAACGCCGAAGTTATCAGCCAGCTGAATGACTTTGTGACAGAAACCGTAGGGACAACCCTTATGGATCCAGATGATTGTTGGCAACCAACTGATTTTCTTCCTGACATGACACAACCTGATGCATTGGATCAGGTGAAAGAATTACGGGAGAGAGCAAGTGTAATCCCTGACACCATCATCACTTCACTGATCGGAAACATGATCACAGAAGAAGCATTGCCTAGTTATCAAACCTATTTCAATATGCTCGAAGGGGTAAATGAAGATGGATCCCTTTTAAGTGATCAAGGTTGGGTACAATGGACCAAGGCATGGACAGCAGAGGAAAATCGTCATGGTGACCTCCTAAACAAATACTTGTATTTGTCAGGAAGGGCTGATATGAGGGAAGTGGAGCAAACCATTCACAGGTTAATTTACAATGGATTTGATCCCAGGTCTGAGAAAGACCCTTACCAAGCAATCGTCTACACCTCCTTTCAGGAAAGAGCAACCAAAATCTCCCATATGAATACTGGAAAACTAGCTGACAAGGCTGGTGATCAGGTATTGGGCAGGATTTGCAAGCAGATAGCTGGTGATGAGGCCAGACATGAAAAAGCTTATAAAAGCTTTATGTCAGAAATCATCAAAATTGACCCTAGTGGAGCAGTACTTGCATTTGAGAAAATGATGCGCAAGCAAATTGTTATGCCTGCGGTATTAATGGCCAAGGGAAATAGGAACCCAAGTATTTTTGACCAGTTCTCAGCAATTACTCAAAAAGTTGGCATTTATACTGGCTGGGATTATGCCCGTATAATTGATCACTTGGTTAAACTATGGGAAATAGAAACTGTAACTGGTTTAAATGAAGCAGCCACTAAAGCGCAAGAATATCTTTCTGGATTGTCTTCCAGGTACATGAGATTGGCTGACCGAATGAAAACACCAGATGAAATCAGTTTGGCATGGATAAAGAAATAAAAGGGCTAAAAAAATATATAAAAATGCCCTTTTTAAGTATTAAGTAAAATAAAAAGTTTAAAAAGTTGCTTAATCACCCATGACAAATGTACTAAATAAGCCTTCTTCAAAAAATACCCCTATTGGGGTATTTTTTTTGCATTTATGCCTCAAGTAATACTATTAAATACCACGTAAACAATTGTGAGTCAACTTATAGAAATAAAGAAATCACCTTTTAGGCTTAGTATTTAAGGAATAACACTGTAGTTTTTTTTCCTGATAGCCAAAGCGACCATCCCTAGAAATCGCTTCAATTATCAGTACATGTTCTCCTGTCACATCCCCATTAAAAAAGTCGACGGAAGCGACACCCTCATCATTAACATTAAGGTTTGAATCCCAGTGAATAAGCGTCCGTAAATCAGGCTTTTGATTTCCCTGGGCATCTGTGCTTTCATATTTTGAAGAATAAAACTCCTTAATTCGCGATAAGACAGGCAAAGTAGTATCAAGTGTTCCAGGTGAAGGTTTTTCTGATCCGAATAATCCAATTCCACCTTTTGTATATACAGAAATGATATGCCCCATATATGGGCTTCTAGGGGGTGAGTTTCGGGAAATACCGTTAGGCACTGCTTTTTAAAAAATTTAGCATGTTTTATTAACTTAACCTGTTCAATAATACCAGGGGACATATGCGGAACCAACTCGTATAACTCTTTTTCAAGCAATTCCCCATCAATTACCAGCAATGTAGACTCGTCTTTTCCGCCAATAAAATGTGCCAGCATAAACCCATCAGGAAACCGCTCAACATGTACCTGATCTGAAAAGTTGAACATGAGAATACTGTATAAACAATAGGACCACTTTTCTTCTTTTTAACAAATGGCTACCCCCGGAATAATTACATCAGGAAGTTGAAAAAATAAACCTAAGAATTTACCAAAGCTGAGAAAACAAAAACATAAAAATACCGCCATCCTCAGTGGATTTTCACCCCCTAAATAGTTTATTTTTTCTCCCCTGCTAAGGCTACTTTCAATTGAAAATAGGTGTATTTTTCACCAAAATGGTCCTTCAAATTTTTAAGTCCATAACTTTCAAGTGTATTGGCATAATCTAAAATGATTTGGGTATTTTCTTTATCCAATATCGTTTTTTTATCAATTTTATTCTCCTCAATAAGCTGTACCATATGCCCCTCTATAGTAGTATTGGCAAGGCTACGAACTTGAGCAATTTGAAAAACAGACTTGCCTTCCTGATAGAGTTCAAAGGTCTGAAGAACGGAAGCAGAAGGAGCGCTTTTGACTTTTCTTACTACGGGAGCCCCTAAGCTTTTGGGAGGGACAATATTATTCTCTTTGACATGATTTTTTATCTCTTTTAAAAAGGCCTCTCCATACCTTTCTAATTTAAGTTGACCGACTCCACCAATTCTAATCAATTCCTTTTCACTTTGAGGATAACGCTGGCTCAATTCCACAAGTGTAGCATCAGAAAAAACAATATAAGGGGGAACATTCTGCTTGTCTGCCAGCTCTTTACGAATCACTCTAAGTTTATCGAAAAGGGCTTCATCCTTTTCAGAGCTTGTCTCGGCCCGCTTGAACACCTCTTCTTCCATGGCCAAGAGAAATTTCTCCTTGCGTTTCAATTTCTCCCATCCTGATTCACTCAATTTCAAAATTGGCATTTTCGGGTCCTCCTGAGTGAGGTATCCTTCTGATATAAGCTGAAAGCCCAGTCTTTTCCAAAAGTCATCACTTCTATCCTTACCTATTCCGTATACGGATAATTCTTTTTGGCTTTCGGTTACTTTCGCTGCCTGTGATCCTCTTAAAACTAAAATAACATGCCCCAATCCAAATTGTTGTCCCAACCGAACTACCGCTGAAAGTAGCATTTGGGAAAAAACAGTCATATCTGACTTATTGTTTTTATGAAAACAGACATCACAATTGCCACAGTCCTGCGGATATTGTTCTCCAAAATAGTTAAGCAAATATCGCCGTCTGCAGGATTTCGTTTGACAAAACTCAACCATTGTGTTCATCTTGGCCTTCATGTGCTTTACATAATCCTCGTTGTCAGCACTTTCTATCATCCTTCTCAGGGTAATACTGTCCCCCAGACTATAAAACAACAAAGCTTCTCCAGGCAAACCATCTCGTCCTGCTCGTCCCGTCTCCTGATAGTAACTCTCAATGTTTTGAGGCATGTTGGTATGCACCACAAACCGCACATTGGACTTGTCTATTCCCATTCCAAAAGCAATTGTGGCCACCATAATTTTGACCTCATCCTTTATAAACTTCTCTTGATTTTCCTGTCTGGTATCTTTACTTAGACCTGCGTGGTAAGGCAAGGCTGAAAATCCATTTGCATTTAATTTTGCAGCTGTAGCCTCAACCGACTTTCTAGATAGGCAATAAACAATTCCTGAATCCTTCGATCTCATTTGAAGGAAATCAACCAATTTAACAAATGCATCAGACCTTAAGGCAACCCTATAAGTAATATTAGGTCGATCAAAAGAAGAGATAAACCATTCGGGCTTTTTTAAACCTAGTCTGGCAGCAATATCCTGTCGGGTTTGATTGTCAGCCGTAGCTGTTAATGCCAAAAAGGGTGTATCTGAAAAGGCTTTCCTTAATGCACCTAACTTCAAATATTCAGGTCTAAAGTCATGGCCCCATTGAGACACGCAATGCGCTTCATCTACAGCCACCAGGGAAAGATTCATTTCTTTAAGCGCATTTACCAAGGGATGATTTCCTGAAAAAAGTCGCTCGGGAGCTACATACAATAATTTTAATTTCCCATTCATGGCCTGATCAGACACATGTCTTTGCTCAGAGATATCCATGGTTGAATTCAAAAAAGCTGCCGGAATCCCGATTTCATTCATCGCATCCACCTGATCTTTCATCAATGCGATTAAAGGGGAAATAACAAGGGTAAGACCAGGCAAAACCATCGCTGGAACCTGATAACAAACTGATTTACCAGCCCCAGTAGGCATCAGTGCAATGCAATCTTTCTTCTTAAGCACTTGACTGATAATTGATTCCTGCTGACCTCTAAAAGAATCATAGCCATAAAACTTTTTTAATACTTCTAATGGTTGCATGCCTGGGGAATTAACGCGAATAGTAAAGAGAAGTCTAAATTTAATACAATTAGATGTCCTTTTCAACTTCCAATCAAACCATTGCCTCTTGCCAGTAAGCCGATTTACCTCAATTGCAATTTAGCAACCCTTAACCCAAGTTAAAATAAACACTAAGGGTTAGCATCTTAGCCACTCACCCATCACCAATATTCAACTAATAGGACCTAAGTACAAGCAATTAATTTAGGCTTAAGAAATTGAATAGTACTTGAAAGTTAAAAAGGAGCCCTCCGACATGGAAAGCTCCTTTCATTTTAAAAAAATTAAATAAATACAATCATCCAAAAAATGGGCGATAAACTAAATCTTCATTATTTTAATTCTATGTGCCTCTCCTTCGTGAATAATTTCCAAGACAGCTACTCCTCTAGTGGCATTTTTCACTGCTGACTGCAACCACTGGTCAAGTGCAATTCCAACTTCACCTTCAAAGTTAACTGCGGACGAAGCTTGCAATAACCTTACATACACAGCACCTGTTATATTTCCTGATGACAATTTAATATTCAAAGAGGAACCATCTGTCGGATTTGGATAAGCTGTCCATTGAACAGTATCAGGGGTAGGTACAGAACCAGCAGCTTTGATGGAGACTACATCACTTACCATTTGGTTTCCATCAAAATCAACTTGTCTGATTCTGTAATAAATCATTCCTGTTAATTCTTCCAATTGCTCATCTTCAAAAGAATATTTACTTACAGTATTGGTCCATCCAGAAGCGTTGATTTCTGCGATTTTTTCAAAGTTGGCAATACCTCCGATAGAACGCTCTACTTCAAAATGACTATTGCCATCTTCAGAGGCTGTCTCCCAAACCAACTGAGAGACGCTATTATTCGTAACGTTTACATCAAAAGACTTCCAAACCACTGGTAGTGAGAAAAATCCATATCCATAAAAAGCACCCCCACTAAAGTTTATATGATAAGTATTTTCTTTGGTGGAGTTCGCATAATCACTGATATACATCGCACTGTTGTTACTCCCGTTAATTTTAGCTCCACCACTGGCGGTTAGTTTCTCGCCTACTGTTACCTCAGAATCATTTTTTAGAGTAATTGTACCATTGGTCATGATAAGATCATTATGAATAAATCCATTGGCATTATCATTCATCTTGATATTTGCTCCTCCACTTGTAGTAAAATTAGATTCAAAAGAAAATTCAGTGTTATCATTCAACGTCATTGACCCACCACGCCCCATGTCCACATCTCCTATGAAACGGGCACTCGCCTGATCATTCAAATTGATTGATCCACTGTTACCTGTGGAAGAGGTTCCTTCTACCAAGATGGTACTGCTATTGAACATATTTAAAGAACCATTTCCAATAACCATATCACCTGAGACAGAAACTGATCCAGCCTCAGTGGCAGAACCTACATTGATTATTCCTCCTGAAGAGTAATTCAATTCAGCCGTCTGAAAGTCCCCATAAACATTCAAGGTACTTCTACTTGCCATGTTGGTTTCTTCATTTACGACCAACATTCCACCTTCTTCTACTGTAATCAAAGGACTATTGTCTCCTATTTCGAAATTTTGAATGGTCATTTTCGCATTGTTAGGAATTACGATGGTAACTTTTCTATCAATATCAAACTTTCCATTTACTACGATCTCTGCACCCTCAGCCAAAGTTATCGTTGGAACAGAACCTCCACCATTTATGGTAATATCGTCTTCGAAGATTAATTTTCCATTGGGGCCAATTACAAGGCTTGTGAAAACACCGCTACCGAATCCATTTATATCACCTTTATAGGTAACCTCATGATTAATAGTTACTGTGACCGGGCAACCCCAGCTTTTAGATACAGGTGGCTGACCATCACTAGTATTGCTCCATTGTGAACAGCTAGTAGTGCTTTCCCAGGTATTGTCTTTTTTCCATTCCCCATCTTCTTTACTCGTGAAATCCTGAGAGAAGGCAGTTTCAGAAACAAAACCGAAGGCAGTCATGAAGATTATGACTAAAAAAATATTAAGAGGCTGAGAAGAATTAAAAATGGCTTTCATAGCTGTTTGTTTTAATTAACAGTATAAAAGTACTTGTTAAACTTGTGCTATGGGGGCTTTTTCGATTAACGCAGGTTTTTAGGGGTTAAATAGATGAAAAGCGCAGGTGAATTTTTCAAGCAATGCTAAATTATGTATTCAAAGTGATGTTAACATGGTATGAAAAGCAAAAAACCCGTATAAAACGGGTTTTTTGACTATTACTTTTTTGCTTTGCCACTTTCGTAAAGCGTGGCAATTGGCCAAATCCTAACTATTCATGCTAATCAAAAACTCAGCATTGTCTTTCGTACCTTTCATTCGTTGAAGAAGGAACTCCATGGCTTCTTGAGAAGTCATGTCTGACATGATTTTTCGAAGGATCCATACACGTTGCATTTCCTCTTTGTCCATCAAAAGATCTTCTCTTCTTGTACCTGAACCTGGGACATCTATGGCTGGATAAATTCTCCTGTTAGAAAGCTTCCTATCAAGAGAGAGCTCCATATTACCAGTACCCTTAAATTCTTCAAATATAACCTCATCCATTTTAGAACCTGTTTCTACAAGTGCTGTAGCAATGATGGTTAATGAACCACCGTTCTCAACATTCCTTGCAGCTCCGAAGAATCGCTTTGGTTTGTGTAAAGCGTTGGCATCTACACCACCGGACAAGATTTTCCCTGAAGAAGGAACTACCGTATTGTGTGCTCTGGCAAGTCGGGTAATGGAGTCAAGTAAAATAACTACATCATGACCACATTCTACCATTCTCTTGGCTTTCTCTAAAACAAGTGCAGCCACTTTAACATGTCTTTCAGCTTGTTCATCAAAAGTTGAAGAGATCACTTCAGCTTTAACTGAACGTGCCATGTCTGTCACCTCTTCTGGTCTTTCATCGATCAAGAGGATCATCAAGTGTACTTCTGGGTGATTTTCAGCAATTGCGTTTGCAATTCTCTGTAAAAGCACCGTTTTACCAGTCTTAGGCTGCGCCACGATCATCCCTCTTTGTCCTTTACCAATAGGAGCAAAAAGATCAACTATACGCGTAGACAAGTTATCCTTAGTGGTGGTCAGTCTCAAACGCTCCTCTGGAAACAAAGGTGTTAGGTATTCAAATGGAATCCTATCTCTAATTTCGTCTGTGGTTTTTCCATTGACAGTCCCTACTTTCAATAAAGCGAAATATTTCTCCCCTTCTTTAGGAGGTCTGATCTGACCCTGGATACTGTCACCTGTTTTCAGGCCAAAAAGTTTTATTTGTGAAGGAGATACATAAATATCATCGGGAGAGGCGAGATAATTATAATCTAATGAGCGTAAAAAGCCATACCCATCAGACATGATCTCAAGCACTCCTGAATTTTCAATAATCCCATCAAAATCTTTGATCGTTACTGAAGGTTTCCTTTTTGAAGCATAAGGTTTCTCTTGAGCAGGTTGCTCTTCGGTCACCTCTTTTGCAGGCTTTCTCTTTTGGAATTCAGGCTCATTACCTGAAGGACTTGGAGCCTCCTGATTTGTTTTAGACTCTTCAACATCTACTACAGCTCTTCGCCTAGGTCTAAAACTTCTACCTTTACCATCCTCTTCTTTGGAAGGATCATTAGGTTTTTTATTGATTGCCTTATCTCTGATTGGTTTGTCACCACCCTCAGCTTTTTTTACTTCAGGCTTGGCTGGTCTCTCCTCGGATTTAGGTTGCCTTTCATCCTGTTTGGGAGTTCTATCTTCAGCCTTTGCAGGCCTTTCTTTAGGCTTTATTACTTTCGAAGGCCTATTGTCTTTTACCGGTTCATCATTATTTTCATTCTGAATCTTGGTGACATTCTGCCTTTTAAATTTTGGCTTTTCTTCACTTACCGTTTCATTTTCTTTTATATCGGTAACTGGTGCTTGTATATCTTGGTCCACCTCCACTTCCACTTCTACTTTTGAAGGTTTTTTTCTTGGTAGGGATTTCTCTGGAGTGATAGCTTGTTGGTCTAAAATGGCATAAACCAAATCTTCTTTCTTTAAAGATTTAAAATTTTTTACCCCCAACTCCTCGGCTATCTCTTTTAATTCAGACAGTAGCCTGATTCTTAATTCTTCTATGTTATACATAAAAAACGCGTGAATGTAATTCTAGACTGTGTAAATGATAAAATGGTATGTATCTTGATAAGTATAAAAAGGTATACAGACAATTCTGAAACTGCCAGGGTGGCAATCTTCTGCTTTTCGATGCTACAATATTACATCAATCACCAGTAATACGCAAATTTTTATGAAATAGTTATTAAAATAGTGAAAACCAAGCATCTCTGTATTAAGAATTGATTTATTGGTTTACTGTTTTACTAATCCTTAATTTTAATGCTCTAATCATTTGCATTGCTATGTCCACAACCAAACTCCATCCTGTTCAGTTTTTAGCTTATTCTCTTGTTTCCATTTCGCTATTATTGTGGCTGATGAATATAGGGGCCTTTATATTAGTTCCTTTGGTCTGGGGAGCCTTTTTTGCCTTTGCATTGCACCCTATTAGTAAATGGCTAGAGTCCAGGTATATTCCAAGACCATTTGCAATTGCTATAAGCATTCTATTCGTGACAGTTATAGGCGCAGCAATAATCTACATTCTTATCAATCAAATGGTTTTATTGCTTAGCGATATCCCTGAAATGAATACCTTATTACATGAAAAAACAAATAGGTATTGGTCAGAATTAGAAACTACTTTCGGTATAAATAATTACTTCAACAAAGAAGAATGGCAATCGATCCAATGGTTTCCTAATGATAACCTGAATGAAACCCTTTTCAACACAGGCAAATCCATTGCCTTAATAGGTATAATTCCCTTGTATATATTTCTGCTATTGTATTATAGAGATTTTTTCGTGGCTTTCTTATTAAAGGTATCTGCCAATAGAAATGAGTCCATTTTAAAATGGGTGGCAGATGCTGGTCGCGTGATAAATGCCTACCTGGTCGGAATGGTGAAAGTCACCTTATTTGTTGCCCTATTATCAGGCTTGTATTTTTATTTCTTTGGTATCAAGTATTACCTACTCTTTGCCCTATTTATAGCCATATTAAATCTTATACCTTATATAGGTGTGGCCATTAGCTCGGTTTTAGTTATTTTCTATGTCTTCCTCACTTCTGACACAATTCTGGCTCCGGCCCTCACACTAGCCGTACTCTGGGCAATTCAGCTTATCGAGAACAATTTGATCACGCCACTGGTAGTGGGAGCGAAAGTAAAAGTAAATGTACTGGTAGTATTGCTTGCAGTGCTAATCGGAGGTGCAGTCTGGGGAATATCGGGCATGGTACTGTTCATCCCCTTGGTTGGAATATTGAAAATCACTTTCGACAGGATTCCCTCTCTGCAACCGTATGGCTATCTTTTGGGAGATGATTTTCCGATTGTTGAAGAAAACCAATCCTTACTTAAGCTCTTTAAAAACAAGTTTAATAAAAAATAATTAGACAAGTGAAAATGATTTAACCTTTAAAGGCAGAGTAGTTAGCTGACTATATTTACTCAACCCAATTCTCTCAATAAGGCTTCTAATAAAGCATACCGAACTACAACAACCTCATCACAAGTCTAACTACCAGCAGCACTTGAAGGTGAGGCTCAAAGTATTTTGGAAAGATATATGGATAGCATTTAGCCGGTTTTTAGAGAGGTATCAAACAGAATCATTGCGCTTTGAATTCAACCCATATTTCAATAAAAGAAACAATCCTTTGATTCTGGGCCTTATCATACCTGGCAAACTAATAACCATTGATGCAAAAAACCTCCTACGCCTCAAATAGCTTTTCGGCATACTAAATTGCCTCCGTTGACGAGATGAAATTGTACTCATGTTGTAAGGTTTTAATAGTGAGAATAGAAGCTAGAAGATTTTTTCCAGCCCACCCTTACTACTAACTTATTAATAAAGAATAGATTATCCTAATTTTAAGCCTCATTTTTAATATTGGTTTTTGTCTTCATTTTCAGCACACACTACTAAAAAAATGAGCTTTAAACGAAATCCTACTTTACTTTTATAAGCAATTCATCCATAAAGGATCGATCGACTTTAAAAACAGTACCATGCCTGGTGCCTTCCGGGAAACTGATTTTTTCTGATACATCTGTCCAGTTTTCTAAATCAGGAGACATCACTGCGCCCATTTTATGTTCGGTGTATTTATCAAAATAAACAATCCATTTTCCCTCCACTTTGGTGACTGTCGGCCCCTCTGCCCAATAGTCCCCCGTAATTGATGGCCTGGCTTTACTGTAAGGACCCGTAAGCGTATTGCTTGTAGCAATACGGATATTTTTCTCAGCAGGCTCTCTGGTTTCGTTTTTCACAAAGAGGTAATACTGACCCTCGTTTTTCTGAATGGTTCCATCAATTACATTAAAGCCTGGCTCGTAGAACAGTTTCGTTTCTGAAAAGGTCTTGAAATCTTTTGTGGTCACATAATATTGGCGGTGATTGTGAGCATCGTCTAAGCTTGATTGGGTCTCGGGATAAAGCCCCTTTATTGTGGTGGACCAGTAAATAATGTACAACTCCTCATCCGTATCATAAAACACCTCAGGTGCCCAGGTGTTGCGGGCACCCGGCTCATGGGCCATTACCGGTATAAACCGCTGTTCAGACCAATTGATCAGGTCTTCTGAATAAGCATAACCTACCCCCTTCTCTTTCCAGCTAACCGTCCATACCATGTGGAACAAACCATCTCCACCTTTTATTATACATGGATCTCGCATTAATTTATCACCTCCAACTGTTGGAGCAAGCAAAGAAGCCCCCTTATTCAAAGCATTATAGGAATAGCCATCGGTAGAATAAGCCAAATGCAATCCATCTTCCCCGTTTCCTATGAAGTAAGAGAAAAGATACACTTGATCTTCATTATCCGTTTGGGCAACTGATATACCTGCGCAAAATGTAAAAAATAGCAACATCAGTAGCCATCCTGTAAGCTTTCCAAAATCCATAACTATATAATTTACCCTAAAATAACAACCGCAACCCTAGATTAAAAACAATTTCACTTGATCTAATAAACTTCATTTTTGCATTAGCCGGTAAACACCCTCCTTTTTCAAAGAAATCGCTAATGCCTACAACAGCTGGAATACAGCTCTCACTATTTGGTTCTTCAAATCACTACCTCTCAAATTTAAACCTAAAAAACTGACTACAAAACCATTACCTCTCAGAAAAAACTCATAAGTTATTAGTTTCAATAGATTTTAAAACCCAAATAGAATACTAATTAATCAATTTTTACAAAACTATATTATGAAATATATAAATAAATTATCTTTTATAACAATAATATTTTTTTACAGTAATTACATGACAGAACAGGATAGATACTATTAATTTATAGTTTATTTTTATAAATAATTACATATTTAATATAGGATTGATTTCATTTCATAATTCGTTATTAACTAAACCCAAAACACTATGAAAAGAATTTTTATTAAAACAAACAAATCCCAATTACTGGCATTTGTTTTCTCTCTTTTCTTATTAACCGGCCAAACATTGGCTCAAGAGAGCAGAATAATTAATGGTTTGATCAAAGCTCAAGAAGACCAGGAATTGATCCCGGGGGTATCTGTACTGGTCAAAGGAACAACCAGAGGTACTGTCACAGACATTGATGGTAAATTTAGTTTGGAAGTAAGCAATGGAGAAACTCTGGTCGCAAGCTTTATTGGTTACGAAAAAAAGAAGTCACCATCGAGGCAGGAATGAATGACATTGAAATACTGCTTGGCTATTCGTTTTCTGACTTGTCAGAAGTGGTAGTCGTTGGATATGGTACACAAAGAAAGTCTGACCTAACTGGCTCGGTAGGTTCGGTAAGCAGCGAGGCCCTCGAGGAAAGACCTTCAGCCTCCCTAAACCAAGCATTGTCAGGTAGAATTCAGGGTGTAAATGTATCAGTCAATTCCGGCAGACCTGGAGGACGCGCCAATATCAGGATCAGAGGAAACACCTCTGTCAGCATTGCCAATGACCCACTTTATGTCATCGATGGAGTCATTATACATGCAGCTGGTCTGGCAAATGGTAGCACGCCCATTGATTACATCAATCCCAACGATATCGCTTCCGTAGAAGTACTGAAAGATGCTTCTGCAACAGCCATATACGGTGCCAGAGGAGCAAACGGAGTCATTTTGGTAACTACCAAAAGAGGCAACAACAAAGGCGGAATGATCACTTTCGACACTGATGTAAGTGTAGGCGTTTTACCGAAGAAAATCCCTTTGTTAAACTCCGAAGAATTTCTTATGGTGGAAGATATCGCTTACCAGAATGCCCAAAAATACGACCCTACAGGCTGGGCAAACGGCATATATAGCGATCCCAAATTAAAAAGAACCAACCCCCTGTTGTTTGATGCCAACGGAAACCCACTTCATAACACAGATTGGCAGGATGAATCTTTCCGAAAAGCCGTCACTCAAAATTACCAATTAGGTCTTACAGGTGGCAATGAAAAAGACAGTTATGGTATTTACGTCAACCACAGAAATGAGGAAGGACTAATGCGTGAATCCTATCTAAAAAGATATGCTGGTAGATTTGTGTTTGACAGTCAAATAAAACCATGGCTAAAGGTAGGAGGAAGCCTCAGCTATACCGATCAGAAAGAAAGTCAGGTAGACCCACTGGGTGCCGGAGGCATTATAGCCATGAGACAAGTACTTGAAGCCCTCCCTATTATCCCCGTCCAATACAGTGATGGCAATTGGGCTGGAAATGAAGACTATCCCGGAATGGAAGGTGGCAACAACCCCTTACACGTGGCAAATGAGCGGGTATATATCGTCAATACCCAAACCATGTTGGGAAACATTTATGCCAATTTCAACCTGGCAGAAGGACTTGAGCTTCGCTCTGTTTTAGCTAGTAATATCATCAATCAAAGGGTGGACTATTATGGCGGAAGAACCCTTAACTACATAGCCAAAAACCAACGAGGTGATGCTTCCGTAATGAATGATCGCTTAAACTCCTGGCAATTTGAAAATTACCTGACGTATAACAAAGACCTTGATGAAAACCAATCTATTAATGCCCTATTGGGTATCTCATGGCAACATGTGGATCGTTTTAACAGCACTGCAAGGTCTCAGGACTTTCAGGACGATTATTTCATGTTCAACAATCTTGGTGCAGGAGCCAATGTTTTCCAAACCCTTTCAGGAACTTCAGCCTATGGCTTAAACTCCTATTTTGGCAGACTTAATTACAACCTCAAAGAAAAATACCTGGTAACCTTTACCGGTAGAATAGACGGTTCTTCAAAATTCGGAGAAGCCAATCGCTATGCTGTTTTCCCTTCGGCTGCCCTGGCTTGGAGAATCTCAGAGGAAGACTTTCTCCAAGACCATAAAACCATTTCCAACCTTAAATTAAGAGCAAGTTATGGGGTAACAGGAAACTCTGAAATACCCGCTTATCAAGCATTGGCAGGAATGGGTAATTACACCGTCATATTTAATGATTCCAGAAGTATAGGATTGGGTGTAAACCGGCTTTCCAACCCTGACCTCAGGTGGGAAAAAACCTATCAAACGGATGTGGGGTTAGAGCTAGGTCTGCTTAACAACCGAATTTCTTTCGAGTTTGACTTGTACAGAAAACTAACAGAAGACATGCTTCTAAATGCACCTGTCCCTTCCAGTAGTGGCTACAGTCTAGTCACCAGAAACATAGGAAGCATGGAAAACAAAGGGGTAGAATTTGCCCTTAATTCTGTGAACATGGTTAATAATGACTTTAAGTGGGACACCCATTTTAATATCTCAATTAACAAAAACAAAGTACTGGAACTCACAGGAGGAGCTGACATATTTTCTGGCTCTACAGTTATCCGGGAAGGTGAGCCCGTAAGCTCATTTTTTGGTTTGTACACCAGGGAACTTGGAATACAGATGAAGTTGACTTAGCTGCCCAATACCTTAAATTGCCCGGAGATATTAAATATGAAGATGTAAACGGAGATGGCGCTATCAACGACAATGACAGGGTAATTATTGGTCAGGGAATCCCCAAAGGCTTTGGCACCTTGATGAATACTTTTCAATACAAAAACCTGGAATTGATGGTGGACCTTCAATTTAACTATGGCAATAAAGTATTGTGGCGAAGCAAACACTCTGCAGAAGATCGTCAGGGAATAGCAAATAGTTTTAAAACAGTCTTAAATGCCTGGACACCCGACAATCAAAACACGAATATCGCACAGTTGAGACCATTGACAGCGGGATACAATACATTCAACGATTCAGACAGAACGCAGGACGGATCCTTTTTACGTGGCAGAAATCTACTCCTCGCCTACACTTTCGAACCCACCCTGATTGAAAAACTTAAATTAAGTAGGTTAAGGGCCTATGTTTCTGTCCAAAACTTCTTCCTAAGCACCAAGTTTCAAGGCTATGACCCCGAGGTATCTACCTCCGGATCTCCATTTGATCAAGGGGTAGATTTGTATTCCTACCCAAAACCAAGGGTATTTATGCTAGGATTAAACATTGCCCTTTAAACAGTTTCACTTGAATATTTATAGGATATGAAAAAGAATATAAAAAAAACAGGTCGTGTGATACTTATCAGTTTGCTAATGATCACAACTTGGGGATGTACAGAATTCCTCGATGAGACAGACAAATCCAATTTTACGCTAGAAAATTATTTCACCCGTCCTGAGCACGCTACCAGCGTAGTCAACTCTATCTATGAAAGCCTCAGACCGGTGATGGAATCTGGATTTGGCGGTGGCCCGTGGATGATGCTTGAATTCGCCACTGGCTTAGCCAACACAGAACTTGGGCAGGCCCAAAACAGCCTATTTGTAAGAAGTTTGATCAATAACTCAGACAATGGTTATGGCCAAACTTACTGGACAAGTTATTACAGGGGAATAGCAAATGCCAATCTTGCCATAGAAAAGATACCAGAAATAGAGATGGACAGTGAGACCCAAAACAAACTCCTTGGAGAAGCCAGGTTTTTGAGGGCTTACTATTACTATAATCTGATAAGGATTTTTGGCAATATTCCATTGATCACCACTTCTATTGATTTAACAAGTCCCGAATTGTATCCCGATCCAGCCACAACAGCCGCAGTATACGACCAGATCATAGCTGATCTTGAAGTTGCTGAAAACGCTGGATTGCCGTGGAGAGACAGTAGCGGAAGGGTTTCCCTTGGCGCAGTTAAAACCCTAATGGCCAGCGCATACCTTACCATGGCCGGCTATCCATTACAAGCAGGCGATCAATATTATCAACTGGCAGCAGAAAAAGCCAATGATGTCATTCAATCAGGCGTCTATGACTTGTTTACGGATTATGATAAACTTCATTCTGTGGAAGATAAAAATCAGGGAGAAAATATTTTCATGATACAATATGCTGCTTTTACCGTTCCTTCATCCTGGCAAGTATCCATAATCCCTTATAACCGGGGCATTTCCGCTTACAGTTCAGAGACAGGTGGTATATTTTCAAACCAAGAGTTTGTTGGTGCTTTTGAAGAGGGGGACAAAAGGACGGATGAAAAGACCTTCTTCTACACCGAATACAGCCTGGAGTCTGACAGAAGTTCCATTAAAGAATTGGGCGATTATTACATCTGGAAGCATTTTGACGAAGAAGCCCAATTAAATTCTACCAGTAGTGGATTGAATTGGCCGGTTTTCAGGTATGCGGAAGTATTGCTTATCTATGCAGAAGCGATGAATGAGGCCAATGGCCCTACCGATGCTGCTTTTGAAGCTGTCAATAAAATTCGTGAAAGAGCGGAATTACCAGCACTGGAAGGGTTAAATCAACAAGCATTCAGAGAGGCAGTTTGGCGAGAAAAATGGGTAGAATTGTGCTTCGAAAACAAAACATGGTTTGACATGGTAAGGTTACGAAAAGCCTGGAATGTGACCACTGGAGAATTTGAAGAGTATGTTGGACATCAATTTACATATGGTCCTACTATAAAGGAACGGGAATTGCTTTTCCCAATACCTACTGCGGAAATAAGAAACAATGAAAAACTAAGCCAAAATCAAGGGTACTAGTAAACCAATCAGTTTAAACTTAACCATTAAAAAGGGGTAAAAAGAGAATCAATCCTTCTTTTACCCCTTTTATCTATATTTACTCGGATCTATTTGATTAAATGAAGGAATGTTCCAAACAATTTTATTACTTTAAACCCCAAATATACAATCTCCATTCCCTTATGTAATGGAAACGATTCCTGATAAAGCTTGGGAGATTGAATTACAAAATCCAGAATAAATCTTGAAATAACACTTCCGATAAATGATTACAAAAAATCAATTCAATAGCAATGGGTTCAAAGTAGTAACCCTATTAATATTCACCCTTATTTGGTCTTCAAGTCTGGCTTTGGCCCAAGGTGACAAACTCCTACTACAATTCAAAGGTCAAAATGGCGCTGGTCAAGGGAAAAACATCGTTCTTATTAGTGGTGATGATGAATACAGGTCGGAAGAAGGACTTCCAATGATGGCAAAAATCTTATCCGAATACCATGGTTTCAACACCACTGTTCTTTTTCCTATCAATCCTGAGAACAATCAGGTAGTTCCAAATTATAAAACCAATATCCCAGGAATGGAACACCTTGAAAAAGCGGACCTGGTTATCATCCTGTTGCGCTTCCGTGAACTTCCTGATGAGCAAATGAAGTATTTTGATGCTTACCTGAAATCCGGAAAACCATTAATTGCTTTACGTACTTCCACCCATGCATTTAACTATGCAAAAGACAATAAAAGCCCTTATGCCAAATACCACTGGCAAAGCACTGTTCCTGGCTGGGAAAAAGGTTTCGGTAAAAAAATATTGGGTGAAACCTGGGTTGCCCACCACGGGCATCATGCTGTAGAAGGTACCAGGGCACTTTTAGACGGGATTCAGGTTTCTGCTAAAAACCCTTTGTTAAATGGAGTCACCGACATATGGGCAGCTTCTGATGTTTACACCATCAATTCCTTGGGAAAAGATACAGAAGTATTGATCCATGGAGCATCTACTTCAGGAATGAATGCAGAGGCTTCTATCAACTGGAAAAAATCACTGATGCCTGTAGTTTGGACTAAAAGCTACCAGATTGAAGGCGGCAAAAAAGGCAAAGTGTTAGCCAGCACCTTGGGCGCATCTGTAGACCTTTTAAGCGAAGATCTTCGTCGTTTGATCGTCAATGCAAGTTATTGGGGACTAGACATGGAAGGAGACATTCCTGAAAAAGCAAAAGTGGACATTATAGGCGATTACAAACCCTCTATGTTTGGTTTTGACAATTTTAGACTTGGTATGAAAGTCACTGATTTCGAATAATTTTTAAAGCCTAAAATAAAAAATATACAATGAACAAAATTGGATTTAACGTCCTGGCATGGTCTGCTTCGGTTTCTGATGAATTAAAACCCATTATCGAAAGACTAAAAGCCATAGGATATGATGGCGTAGAGTTTTTCGTCGGTTCACCTGACGAAAAAGCCTACAAGGAAATTGGAGAATTCACTGCAAATGCAGGACTTGAAAGCAGTACGGTATTCGTATTGGGCCCAGATGAAAACCCCATTGATCCAGATCCAAAAGTGAGAGCTAAAGCCCTGGATAAAATGAAATGGACCATCGATCGCTCCCATGACCTTGGGGCTAAAGTAATCTGTGGACCTTTTCATTCCGCATTTTCTACTTTTGCCAAAAGGTCTCCTAACGAAGACGAGTACAGTAGAAGTGCCGAAATATTGTATCAAGCGGGCGAGCATGCCAAGCAAGCGGGAATTGTTCTTACCCCAGAAGCATTGAACCGTTTTGAATGCTACCTGTGCAACACCATGGACCAATTGCTGCATTTGATCAATAAGACCAACCATCCCAATGTAAAGGCGATGTTTGATACCCACCATGCAAATATCGAAGAGAAAAACCTGGGAGATGCCATTAGAAAAATAGCACCCGTTCTTCACCATGTACACATTAGCGAAAACGACAGAGGCACACCGGGATCAGGTCATGTTCCATGGGACGACACTTTCGCTACTTTGGCTGAAATAAAATTTAAAGGCTGGCTAACAATTGAAGGCTTCACTAGAAATGATCCTGATTTCGCCAATTCAATAGGAGTTTGGAGAGAGTTTTCTCAACCTTGGGAAATGGCTGAAAACGGCTACAAATTCATTAAAATGATGGGTGAAAAACACGGGCTTTAAGGCTTGTCATCAATTTTAGAATCAATTTACAATTAACAATAACCAAAATAACCATACAAAATGTCTGAACTCCCCTTTCGCTTCGGCGCAGAAGTTTACACTTGGTTCATGAGCAACAATGGAGAAACCTACAAGGGCCAGTTGGGTCATATGATAGAAGTAATCTCCAAAGCAGGCTTCACCGGCATACAGCCTATTTTCACCTGGATGGGCCCATTGGCAGATGCTGATGCACTTGAAGAAAAGTTAAAAGAACAAAACATCTCTCTTGCAGCAGTAGCCCTGGCTTTGGACTGGAATGGGAACAAAGAAACGGATGAGGAGAAAAAAATCGCCGATGAAGCCATTAAACTGCTGTCTCGATTTCCTGGATCAGTTCTTTGCACTGTACAAATTCCTACCGGAAGACATGATCTTGATCAAAGGAGGAAAAACCTAGTGGACATCGTGAACACAGTTTCGGCCAGAGCAAAAGATCAAGGGGTAACAAGCAGCTTTCACCCTAATTCCCCACATACTTCCATTACCAGAACTGAAGAAGATTACAAGGTAATCCTTGAATCTCTTGACCCAAAAGTCACGGGCTGGTGCCCTGATGTGGGACACATTATCAATGGTGGCATGGACCCTTTGACCAAGATGAAAGAGTACAAGTCCTTGATCAATCATGTTCATTACAAGGATTGGGACGGAAAACCTGAATTCACTCTGATGGGAAATGGAAAAGTGGAGCTTACAAGCATCACTCAATGGTTAAAAGACGAGAAATTTGATGGCTGGATCATTTGTGAAGACGAAGGTCAAGAGGCGTTGAAAGACCCTGATTTTGTAACCCTCCACGATGGGAAATGGGTGCACGAATCCCTTATCCCCAAATTGAAATAGCCCATGCCTACGATTAAAACCAATGGAATCAACCTCTACTATGAGGAAAGCGGGCAAGGAGAACCACTGCTTCTGATCATGGGGATCACCGCCCCCGGGGCAGTTTGGGAAAAGCACCTGGAACATTGGCAGCAATCCTTCAGGTGTATCATTGTAGACAATAGGGGTGTTGGCCTTTCTGACAAACCAGCCGGACCTTATACTTCAGCCCAAATGGCAGATGACTGTGCTGGATTATTGGCACACCTGGGTTTGGAAAAAGTAAGAGTAGCCGGCGTATCCATGGGAAGTATCATTGCACAGGAGCTTGCCTTCCGACATCCTCATCTTGTCAAGTCTATGGTACTGATGTGTCCTTGGGCGAGATGTGACAACACCGCCAAAGATATTTTCAAACACATGGTGGACATCAAGGCCAGGTTAAGGCCTGAAGAATTTAGCAGATACATTCAACTGTTGATTTTTTCTAAGGCTTCTTTTGATGATGAGGAAACCTATAAAGGAATGCTTGAGGACCGGAAAAATGCAAAAAATGACACCAACCCACAACCCCTGATAGGGCTTGAAGGGCAGGCCGCCGCATGTATGAATCATGATCTACTTGAACATTTGCACAGAATAAAACAACCCGTGCTGGTCATCGGAGGAGAAGAAGACAAATTTACCCCTCTATGGATGACCAAAGAAGTTGCTGGTGCCATTCCCAATGCGACTTTACATACCTACCCAGGAAGCGGACATGCCTTCCACTGGGAAAACATTGAAGACTTTAACCCCAGGATAAAGCAGTGGTTTATAACCCATTAATATAAATGAACCAGGACCAATATCTTTCGATATTGGTCCTTTTTTTTACCTTATTAGATCTATTTTTTTTGATTGGTCCGTATATTTTATTATATTAACCAACACCCCTACATTACCTATAATAACCTAATATTCACCCAAATGAAATTCTTCATACCAACTAAAAAGCTTTTCAAAGCTTTTTTAGTGGCAATCTTTGTATTGCTACTTTTGAATACCCTTAGCATATTTCTAGCTATAAATCATAATGAAAATAGGGCTTTAGAAGCTTTTATTATTCGCCTTTTTGATTTTAATCAGGAAGCAAATATCCCTTCCTTCTTCACATCGATTCAATTTTTAATAGCTACTATTTTACTGTTGATCATTACTGTTTATAAAAAAATGAGTGGTAAAAAATACATGGGATGGCTTGGGATGACACTAGTATTTTCCCTTTTAATGTTGGATGAAGCTGTTTCTATTCATGAGTTTTTGATTGGTTATCTACGTGAAAAAAACAACTCTTCCGATTTTTTCTATTATGTAAGTGTAATAGTCTTTGGACTGGTGATTTTGGGAACAACCCTGATATACATTCCTTTCTTTAATCATCTCAATAGAAAATTACTCTTTTCAATGTTATTGTCTGCCGGAATATTTTTGATGGGAGCTATTGTTTTTGAGACATTAGGAGAAAACACTTTTGATGCAAATGGACAAAGCTTTGGTTACCGGCTGATTTATACGGTAGAAGAAACCCTGGAAATGCTTGGTCTTGCAGTATTTATCAACACCCTCAATTGGTACATTTCCATCAAAATGCAAAAAATATCCA
Source organism: Cyclobacterium qasimii M12-11B (assembly GCF_000427295.1). Taxonomy (GTDB): domain Bacteria; phylum Bacteroidota; class Bacteroidia; order Cytophagales; family Cyclobacteriaceae; genus Cyclobacterium; species Cyclobacterium qasimii. The sequence continues at coordinate 68,191 of NZ_ATNM01000064.1, forward strand.
TTGTGCTAACGGTTTAAAATTCCCCAGACATCAAACTTCACCGGATTCATCTTATTTAATCAAACAATTAATATTTTGCCATTCACAGAAAACTGGACAGTACAGGACAGTTGTTTTGGATAAACAGCTATCTTTAATGTATGAATCTAACCCTTAATATCGCACTTCTTTTGGCAGGATTGAGTAATGATCCCAAGCCCATAACCTTTGAAAAACAATTGATAGCCATGGAGACCGCTGAATCGGCAGGTGTTTTCGATGTAGATGGTGACGGACAACTCGACATCGTATCGGGAAGCTATTGGTACAAGGGGCCTGAATTTACCAAAAGACAATTGATTGGTCAGGTAAAACGAGTTAGCGAATATTTTGATGATTTCTCGACTATCCCTATGGATGTCAATGGAGACGGTAAAATGGACTATGTCACTGGAGGCTGGTTTGGACAGACACTTTACTGGGCCGAAAACCCTGGGGGCAACAAGGAATGGGCTATTCATGAAATTACAAAACCTGGCAATGTGGAAACTACCCGTGCCTGGGATGTAGACAATGACGGACACCTGGACATTGTACCCAACACACCCAATCAACCCCTCGCCTACTACACCCTGATTCGTGATGCGGGTGGCAAAGGTACAGGCGAATTTGAAAAACACCCTGTCACACAAAAGCATGGACACGGCCTTGGATTTGGTGATATAAATGGAGACGGCAGAGGTGATTTCATCGTTCCTGAAGGCTGGCTTGAAGCACCTCAAGACCTCAAAAATGGAAAATGGAAGCTCCACGACACTTTTCAACTGGGAGGTGCAAGCGTACCCATTATTGTAACTGATGTAAACAAAGACGGTTTAAATGACCTTATCGTTGGGCAAGGCCATGACTATGGTTTGCACTGGTACGAACAGGTCAAAAGCGGAGACAAAATCTCCTTTATAAAACATGCCATTGATCCTTATCAGTCTCAATACCACACCATGGAATGGGTGGACATAGACAATGATGGAGAAATGGAACTTGTGACTGGCAAACGCTACCGAGCCCACAATGGCAATGACCCGGGAGGAAATGATTTTCTGGGAATGTATTATTTCAAATGGAACGGGGAGTCATTTACCAAAAATGTGATTAGCTATGGCCCATTTGGAGAAGGTAAGGGAGCTGGTTTGTATTTCTCAGTTGCCGATCTGAATGGCAATGGAATGAAAGATATTGTAGTGGCCGGAAAAGATGGCTTGGTGGTTTTTCACAATAAAGGAAGTCGCTAACAACAACAATAACCCAATATAACCTGACTGTTAATACCAGGTGTTTGAAAAATAACTTTTAATTAATAGGCTGCACTGATCCTTGGTTAGTGCATTCTCTATATTTGGTTTTCATTCCGGAGGGACAATAGTGCCGTTATTATTCTCCCTCCCAGGTATTTTAAACAAACAATAGCTCATGAAGAAATTAATTGCCTTTTGCTGGGCCATAAGCATCAGCTTTGGCCTATTTGCTCAAAACAATGTGGTTGGTTATGTCTATGAAGACAGCAATCAGAACGGTAAAAAAGAACGCCGCGAAAAAGGCGTAGCAGACGTCGCCGTCAGCAATGGAAAAGAAGTAGTGCTTACAGATAGCAAAGGTAAATACTCCCTACCTATTGGCTCAGACAATATAATTTTTGTTATCAAGCCGAGTGGATTTAAAGTTCCGGTAGGAGAAAATCAGTTGCCAGACTATTATTACAACCACAAACCAGACGGTTCTCCAGAACTACAATACAAAGGAACTGCTCCAACCGGAAAGCTGCCAAAATCAGTGAATTTTGCCCTTCTTAAAAATGAAGAGCCTGACAATTTCACGGCCATGATTTTTGGAGACCCGCAACCCTATAACACAACAGAATTGGATCAATTCGCGAAAGGTGTTGTAGATAAAGCAAAGCATGAAAGCAATATTAGCTTTGGTATAAGTTTGGGAGATTTGGCAGGTGATGACCTTGATTTACACCCTCCATATGTAGAGATCCTGAAAAAAACCAGTTGGCATTGGTACAATGTGATGGGCAACCATGACATGAACTATGATGCAAAAGTTGACGAGCATTCTGACGAGTCCTTTGAGCGTGTATTTGGTCCTGCAACCTATTCCTTCAACCACGCCAACGCTCACTTTATCATAATGGATGACATTCTCTATCCAGACCCAAGGGATGGCAAAGGTTATTGGGGTGGCTTTACAAAAACCCAGCTGGATTTTATTGAAAATGACCTAAAACATGTTCCAAAAGAAAAATTAATAGTTTTGTCTTTTCATATCCCCTTCCTCCATATCAATGAAAATGGCTTCAGGAACAGTGACAGACAAAAGATTTTTGATCTATTAAAGGACTACGATAATGTATTGGCGCTTTCTGCGCATACCCATTTGCAGCGTCACAATTTTTATACCCAAGAAGATGGCTGGAAAGGCAGCAATCCTTTTCATGAATACAATGCAGGAACCACCTCTGGGGATTGGTATTCGGGTAAAATAAATGATGACGGGGTACCAATTTCTACCATGCGAGATGGAACTCCTAAAGGCTATGCCTTATTACATATTGAAGGCAATCAATACAAAATCGATTATCAGGTAATCGGAGAATCAAAGGAACACCAGATTAAGATCTTTAACCCCAAAGTAGTGGCCAACAATAGAGGCACAGGTTCAGGCATCTTTGCCAACTTCTACATGGGTGACAAAAACGACCTTGTGGAATATAAAATAGACAATGGTCCATGGAAAGAAATGAGCTGGGTAGAAGCTCCAGATCCTTCTTATGCTGCCTCAGTAATGGAATGGGACTTAATGGATCAATTGGAACCAGGAAGAAGACCTTCCAACCCTGTCAATGCTACTCACCTTTGGAGAGGAGGTATAGACACCAAATTGGCGGTAGGCAAGCATATCATCACTGTCAGAGCAAAGGACATGTTTGGCCGTACCTTTACAGAAACAAGCGAATATATCGTTGCTGAACCAGTGGCTTATTAAGCTTTAAAGGACTTTTAGATGTTTCAAAATGGTGGCTTAGGTGTCAGAAGTAGTACTTCTGATATTTTTGCCACTATTTTTTTTAAGGTTTTTGGGTATTGATTTTTTCAGCGGATTGAAACGGAGAAAAAAAGATCAATTGTCTATTCTTTTATTAAGGTTAATTGATTTTTAAATCAATTAAAAATCAATTAGATTAGTAATATTATCTAGGTAGAAATATACTCATCTGTACTTTTACAACTATGTAAGGCAGTATTATCAACAATAGGCAATGAAAAAAACTGCGCTTTCCTTTCTTTTCGCATTACTAACAAGTATCAGTTACGGACAAACAATTAATACGGACAAATATTTGGTTTTTTATGAGCAAATAAATACCTCCAAATTATATCAATCGATTAACAGCACCTACTTAGACTACTATCTTGAAGGTAAAACCAAATTTGGGAAAAATGATTATTATACAAAAATCAGGGAATATTCCTGGGGCAAAACTGACACAAGCTACTATAGAGAGGACAACAAAAATTATTATCACTTCGACTCTAAAGTAAACAGTGAATCTGTAGTCTTGCCAAAGAAAATTGTAATGGGACAAGAATGGTTTGAAGCTGATGGTAGTTGGTCTTATAAAGTTATTGGAATTGACGAAAAACTTGAAACGCCCACAAGAAAATATGATAACTTAATCGTTCTAGAATGCAAACAGTTACAAGATCGAGACAAGCAAAAGAGCAAAATATATCACTTATATTATTCCAAAGGACTTGGAATGGTTGGAAGCATGAATAATATGCAATTGACCAGCTATTTATTAGAGGTGAAAAAGAAAACCAATTGAGGATTAAAATAGAGTCCTCAAAATTTACTTTTAATTGTAACCTAGAATCCCAAAGGCTTGGAAAGCCATAATCAGAAAATATTTTGCCCCAAAATATACAATAGCTCAGCTATAACCTGCTGAAACTACTTGAAGATCAGGCCATCGTTACCAGCAACGACTATGATTTTTTGTGTTTCAATATTCACCCTAAAGGATACGCTAACACCACGACAATTCAATTGCACACCTATGAAAAATTCACCTGTAAAAATCCACTATTCGCTACTTGCCTTGGCTTTGTTACTTCTCAGCAATTGCAGCCCTCCACAACAACAAATTGAGGAGAAACCAAATATCCTGTTTTTAGCCGTGGATGATATGAATGACTGGGCAGGTTTTTTGTCTGGCCATACGGGCATGAAAATTCACACCCCAAATATTGACCGACTTGCTGCTTCTTCAATGATTTTCACCAATGCCCATACTCCGGCACCGGCCTGTGCACCTACGAGAGCGGCTATCCTCAGCGGGGTACATCACGCCCGTTCTGGAGCCGAAAACGTATATTGGGGAGACGGCCCTAAGTGGCGGGAATTTGACGCACTAAAGAAGGTAACTACCCTTGAACAATTCTTCAAAAAAAACGGCTATAAAACACTAGGTGCGGGTAAGATTTACCACAGCCAGGCACCACCATGGGATGCTACGAGTCAGGTAGAACCAGCAAACTGGGATTTTTACTACCCTAGCCCTTATATTTCCCACCCTTACCAAATCCGTGCCCCTGAGGAGGTGATCTATCCTGAGGATGTAGACAATGAAAGCCGCCCTGGAGGAGGAGCAGATGGCTGGTGGACCTGGGGAGCAATTCCTATTCCAGATGAAAAAATGGCCGATTATCACGTAGCCGATTGGGCCAGGTACCAACTTGGCCAAAAACATGACAAACCCTTTTTCCTTGCCGTAGGAATGTGGAAGCCGCATGACCCTTGGGAAGTTCCGCAAAAATATTTCGACATGTATCCACTAGAAGACATCGTTTTGCCGGAACGTAAAGAGGATGACCTGGAAGATTCATTCGATCATGGACGAAGATGGATAATGAAATGGGTATTGGACAACGATCAATGGAAAAAAATAATCCAATCTTATGCAGCCTCCATCACCTTCTCTGACGCCATGGTAGGAAGGGTTTTGGATGCCTACGAAAATTCTGAACATACTGACAATACCATTGTCGTGTTATGGTCTGATCATGGCATGCATATGGGAGAGAAAGACAACATCGAAAAATTCACGCTTTGGGAAAGATCTACCAGGGTACCTTTGCTCATTTCTGCTCCAGGCATGTCTTTAGCAGGTATGGTTTGCGAACAACCGGTAAGTTTAATGGATTTGTATCCAACGCTTGTTGACCTAGCAGGATTTGAGCAACCTTCCCATTTGGATGGAAACAGTCTTTTGCCTCAACTGAAGGACCCAAACACTGAAACTTCACCTGTTATATCAAGCTATAAATTTGCCTACCAAAAAAAGGATGCGATCACAGGACATGCTGTGAGAAGCATAAGGTACCGTTATATTTATTATCCTGAAATCAACTTTGAGGAGCTTTATGATCACGAGAATGACCCAAATGAATGGGACAATATCGCCTATAAAGAGGGTAATACGCAAATCATCGAAGACCATAAAAAAGCACTTTTGGAAATGTTGCCCCAGATGGTTTGGGCAGAAGGCGAACCTATTGGTTATTCGATTGACGGTGAAGGAAATGTAAAAAAGGACAACTTTGAATCATTTTAATGGTTCAAAGTTAGACCTGGAGGATACTATTGATAAATTGAAGACCATGAATTACAGTGAAGGCATTGAAGCCCCCCGATTTTACTTCACCTGAAATAATTCAGATAGCATAAAAATTTCATGAGACAGCCTTCTTTAATAGACATAATTTCAGTAATACTAGTAACCTTTGCTATTGTATCCTGTAAGCAAGTAAGCAATTCTGAAGGGAAGGTTAAAACATTACCAGAGGTAGAACAAGCCTTCAACCAAAAAGAAGCAGTTCTTAACGGCGAAAAGCCGACGGCTAACACCCCCATTTCAAACGAACTTTCCTTTCTAAAGGCTTTCAATGAGAAGTATCCCTATGAGATAAAACTTTTGGAAGAGCCTGTAATAAAAAAACGGCTGGAAAAGATGCTGGGGCCTCAATATGCTTTTGTGAAAAGCATATGGGAAGTGGAAACGCCAATTACTATTGTTGACGGAATGTTTTATGCTTGGGGAATGCAAGCACATAGTGGTGGCGACCCGGGTGCTGTGCTAATGGCAGACCTAAATAAAAATGTTTTGTATGTAGGCATTAGAAAAAAGGAAGATGAGCAATTTTATTCCGAAGACGGAAGTCCCGTACCACAAAAACTGCAAGATTGGGCAGATGAACAATAACCTAATCGTTCCATTTTTGTTCCAAGCTCGAAGGATTGCTTTTGTTGGGTGCAGCACTTGAGTTTCATGGTAGTTATCACGCTAAGTTTAATGGATAAACAAGGCTTTAGAAATTCATTTTTGGCAGTTACAAAAAAAGGGCAGATATGGCTTTTCCCACGTTGGAACGATCATTTTTTTACCTTATATTGACCCTTCAAGACGCAAGAACCGTATACTATGTATTGTTAATTCTAGCCTAATCACGAAACTGTTATCGGATTTCATATTCGGTTTTAATTAATTAAATCAGCCACCCAAAAAACCATATAAAATAAGGTTGGCAGCAACCTTTGAAACCAATTAAAATTTTTAAATTCTAAAAAATGAAAAAGGTATTATTCTTAACCGGAGACTTTACAGAGGACTATGAAACAATGGTTCCTTTTCAGATGCTTGAAATGGTTGGTTACACCGTTCACACCGTTTGTCCCAACAAAAAAAGGGAGACATTGTTAAAACCGCTATCCATGATTTTGAAGGAGACCAGACGTATACTGAAAAACCAGGCCACAACTTTGTGTTGAATTATAGCTTTGATGATGTAAAAGTTAGCGACTATGATGGATTGGTGATTGCAGGTGGTAGAGCACCAGAATATTTGAGATTAAATGGGGAATTAATCGAAATGGTAAAACACTTTTTCGAAGCCGATAAGCCTGTAGCCGCCATCTGCCACGGTATTCAGATTTTGACTACAGCTGGCGTTGTAAAAGGGAGAAAACTAACTGCTTATCCAGCTGTTGGCCCTGAAGTAACCTTAGCAGGTGGAGAATTCCAGGACATTCCAGCAGATGCTGCATTTGTAGATGGCAACCTTGTCACCTCTCCGGCCTGGCCAGGTCACCCAAGTTTCATCCGGGAATTCCTGAAAATTATGGGAACTAAGATTGAGATATAAAAACTGCTCCTGAATAGATAAAAGGGCATTCTAACCCTTTATCTATTCAGGACATTTCTGAAGTCTAAATCACCGCCAATTCCGGAAAATACAAACTTTTTCAACAAGCGGCTATTCTCTTTACACAGACCTCCTCCGGGCCAGGAGCATATTGTTCTCCCCGAAAAATAGTAATTAAATCAAATCTCCCATGTCCTCTGGTAAGATTGAATTTTCTACTTTCTCATTTTTATATTTAAACACACTTAATTCTCCTGATTGCTCATAATAAGCATGTTCAACTTCAGCAAGATCTCTTATCCCTGATTGCCTTAAGAGCATCAATACTTCCTTTTTATCAATATCATCTACTTCAAAATTTTCTGTCAGCAACTTTCCTTTTCAACCAATTTTAAAACTTTTGGATGGGTTATTTTCTAACACGCTGATATTTAACACCTAACAAAACATATACCCTCTGAAAAACAGCAATCAAAGTAATGACAGAAATTGCCACTACCAATGGAACTGAAGGGTAAAACATGGCATCTCCAACTGCACTTCCCATTGCGACTATCAGTAAAATATCCGCACTTCCCAAAGTACCAACTGCACGCTTACCTATCCATCCTATAATGAGAATAGTATAACTCATAATTATAATCACCCTAAGCATGATTTCTAAATAAATCATAAAACTAAAATCTCCAAATAGCATTTTGAGAAAATCAAAGGTGTATTCCTCTCCGTCAATCATAACAATTATAATTTTAAATTATTAATCATTTTACAGCTAATTGTAATGCATTGAAATCTTCAAATATATTAAAGAAGGTAATTAATAAATGAATCTAATATAACATTTAGGCATGATGATAAGCTAAAAAATATTTCAAGTTTAAAGAGATAAATTCTTTAGGGTCACAAAAACTTTCTTTAGCATCCATCTAAAAACTAAAAATTCCATAATTTTTAGTTGCATAAAAGTGTTTACTAATTATCACCTTATAACAGCACTATGAAATCAATTTGGAATGGTACCCTCAGCTTTGGGCTTGTCTCAATTCCCATTAAAATGTATTCCGCTTCAGAAGGGCGCACCCTCGATTTAGACATGCTTGATAAACACGACCATGCCCGAATCAGGTACAAGCGTGTCAACGAAAATACTGGCGAGGAAGTAGCGTATAAAGACATTGTGAAAGGCTATAAAAAAGACGATGCCTATGTCATTTTAGAAAAGGAGGATTTCGAAAATGCAAATATCAAAAAAAGCAAAACCATTGACATCGAAGAATTTGTGGAAGAAACCGAGGTGGCAGATATGCTTTTTAAAAACCCATACTACCTCGAACCTCAAAAAGAAGGGGGAAAAGCGTACAATCTATTGAGGGATGCTTTAAAAAAAACAGGTAAACTAGGTGTGGCAACCTTCGTCATGCGTCAAAAAGAAAATCTCTCACTCGTTGGCGTGTATAAAAATGTCATTGTATTGCATGTTATCCGCTTTGCAGAAGAAATCCGAGACACTAAAGAAATTAAAATCCCAACCTCTAAAACCTCTAAAAAGGAAATCGCCATGGCGGAATCCCTTATTGAAAATTATACTGAAAAATTCAATTTCGAGAAATACAAGGATGTCTATAACGAACAACTTTTGAAGACGATCGAATCCAAATCCAGCGGCAAAAAAATCAAGGTTGAAAAGATGAAAAGTGAGCCTACAGCTGCCAAAGATTTAATGGCAAAACTTAAGGCTAGTCTTGAGCAACGAAAAAAGATGGCTTCCTAAATGGGACTCAAAGCGTATCGACAGAAGCGAAGTTTTAAAGACACACCTGAGCCTAAAGATGTGTTTGATAAAAGCAACCAATTCAGGTTTGTCATCCAAAGACATCGTGCCAGTCATTTGCATTACGACCTGCGTTTAGAAATGGACGGAGTACTCAAAAGCTGGGCAGTACCTAAAGGTCCTTCTATGAATCCTAAGGACAAACGTCTGGCAGTACAAACCGAGGATCATCCTGTTGCTTATTTAAACTTTGAAGGGATCATTCCAAAAGGCAACTATGGTGCAGGAAAAATGACCATTTGGGACGAGGGTCATTATGAAAACCTACACCAAGGAAACTCGCTATCTGATGACTATGATAATGGGAAGCTAAAAATCACCTTTCACGGCAGCAAACTCAAAGGGCTCTTTACCCTGGTGCGTTCAACTTCCATGAACAAAAAAGAACAATGGTTGCTTATTAAACATAATGATGAATTTGCCACAGACCTAAATTATGACGCTGAAGATTTTACGCTTAAAGCGTTTTCTATCGAGCAAATCCAAAGCCCGAAAAAATTAAATCTCAAATCGATTATCAAACCCATGCTCGCCTCTCCAGGAAAAACAATATTTAATGATAAGAACTGGATTTATGAATTAAAATATGATGGCTACCGTGCATTGGCAAACCTCAATAATGGCAATGCGGAACTCTATACACGTAATGGACTTTCTCTAAACGAAAAATTCAGCGCAATCCATAAAGATTTAACTACCATAGGTCACAACGCAATTCTGGATGGGGAAATAGTTGTATTAGATGCAGATGGACTTCCCCAATTTAATGCCTTGCAAAATTATAACGAAGAGACCACCAAAGGATTACTGGTGTATTATGTGTTTGATTTGTTGCATCTCAACGATCACGACACAATGGAACTCCCTTTAATAGACCGCAAGCAATTGCTAAAAGAATTGATTCCAGAAGCCTCCCATCTTCATTATTGCGACCATGTCGAAACCATGGGAATAACGGTCTATGAAAAAGCTTTGGAAATGGGCATGGAAGGTGTCATTGCAAAAAAAGCTCATTCTACGTATGACTTGGGGCTTCGTTCTCCTAACTGGCTAAAGTTTAAAAAGATAGAAAACACAGAAACTATCCTTTGCGGTTACACGCTTTCAGAAAAAAAATCCCGAAAGTTCGCTTCTTTAATCTTAGGGATGGTAGAAAATGGTCAACTAACCTATGTCGGAACCTGTGGTTCTGGGTTTTCAGAAGAGCAGATTAAGGAGTTGTACCACAAGTTTGAAGTACTCCAAACCGACGAGCCAGTGTTCGATATCCGCAAACAGCTTAAAGGTCGTGAAGCTATGTGGTTGATTCCCAGACTGATTTGTGAAGTGAAATTTTCAGAATGGACACCTTCAAAGGTGATGCGCCATCCTGTCTTTTTAAGGTTGCGTGAAGACAAAAATTTGGAATTTGAACAAACCCCATTTGTTTCAAAAAATATAGCCAACAAAAAAAGACTACGGACGCTGAATTTGCATTAAAAGTGGACGATGTTAACCTAAACATTACAAATCCAGATAAGCTCTATTGGCCAGAATCCGGTTACACCAAATACGATATGTTGGATTATTACATCAAAATGTCCGACATCATCTTGCCTTATTTATTGGATCGTCCGGAAAGCTTACATCGGCATCCCAATGGCATCAATGGCCAATCCTTTTATCAAAAAGACCATGAGCATTTACCTAATTGGATTGAAACCCATGCCATCCATTCAAAATCTTCCAAAAAGGAGATCAATTATTTATTATGTCAAAAAGAGGCCACTTTGCTATACCTCAATAATCTAGGGTGCATCGAACTCCATCCATGGCATTCTACCATCTTTCACTTAGATAATCCCGACTATGCCATCATCGATTTAGACCCATCTGATAATAACACATTCGAACAGGTAATTGAAACCGCATTGGCTGTGAAAGAAGTATTGCAACAAGCAGGCATCGACGGTTATTGCAAAACCTCTGGTGCATCTGGAATGCACATCTACCTTCCTATGGGAGGTAAATACACTTATGAGGAAGCACGCGATTTCACCAAATTACTCTGTTATTACACCCAAGAAAAGCTTCCAAAATTGACCACAATGGAAAGAATGTTGAAAAAGAGAGGCCCAAAAATTTATTTAGATTATTTACAAAACCGAAAAGGTCAAACCATCGTCGCACCTTACAGTTTGAGACCCCAGTTAAACGCTACAGTATCAATGCCATTGCACTGGTCTGAAGTCAAATCTGGTTTAAAAATTACTGATTACACCATTGAAACCGTCCCGAATATCATGGCTAAAAGAAAAGATCTTTTCAAAGGTGTATTAGGCCAATCGATTGATATGGGAAAAGCCATTGAACAATTGAATAATTTATAAGCCCCTTATTTTTCTCGCTTTCACATTGTCTTAGCAGTGTCTCAACAGCCGAAAACCATCTATTTAAAGAATAGTTGAGTTATTCATGGAATAAAATTCTGTTTGTAATGATTGAGATACTTCTTATCTTATAACTCAATCCTTAAAGAAAACAAAAATAAGCCATGAGAAATAGCTTAGTACTAATCCTCTCAGCACTCTATTTATTGGGATGCAATGCACCGAATGAAGGGCAGAAGATTAATATCCGAATTGTGGAGGAAGCATCTGGAGAAATTACGCCAGTAATGGCTTGCATTACCAGTGTAGACGATGGACTGGTACGCATTCCTCCAGCGGCAGCTATTGCCGACTCAGTTTCTCTTGTACAGGATTTCTATAAAGGCATCGCATTTGAAAGCGAAAAAAATTGGATAGGTCCTATTCGTAAGATGAATGGGATAGGCGACAACGATGACCGGAGTTTTGTGTATCAAAATCTCCCATCAATCCCTCACTGGGGAGAGCCTGTAGCCTATCAGGTTTCAGGTGACTTTTCCATCACTCTCCCTCCTGGCACCTGGCGGATCAGCCTGGAACATGGGAATGAATTCATCCCCATCAATGAAGAATTTACGGTTACCAGTGGCGACAAGGAAATTACAAAAACGTATACCATGAAACGCTGGATCGATCTTCCAGCACAAGGCTGGTATTCAGGCGATGTACACGTACACCACCCTACCACAAAGCAAGCCTTCAAAGATTTCCTTTGGGAGTATGCAAAAGCTGAAGATGTACACTTGGTCAACATCTTAGAAATGGGCCATCATAAAGGCACCGATTTTCATCAGGAAGGTTTTGGAGAAGAATTCAGGACTTGCAAGGACGACATCTGCCTTGTCTCAGGCCAGGAAGGGCCTCGCAGCACCTATGGGCACATCATTGGGCTTAACGTCAACGTAATGGTACGCGACACCTCCACTTACAATTATTATGACCTGGTCTTCAAAAAATTGCAATTGCAAGCTGGTGCCGTTGTTGGTTACGCCCACTTTTCTTGGAACGGCTGTGATTTACCGAGAGGCTTTCCCTGGTACATCACCACCGAACAAATAGACTTTGTGGAGCTGCTACAGTTTTCCATGATCAACACCATGGATTATTACGATTACCTTAACCTTGGCTTCCGCATTACCGCTGCTGCAGGCAGTGACATTCCTTGGGGATCTACCTTGGGTGAGGTGCGTACCTTTGTGTATACTGGAGATACCTTCTCAGCAGATGCCTGGTTCGATGGACTTAAAAAAGGACATACTTTCGTATCCAATGGGCCAGCCCTATTTCTCGAAGCAGATGAATTTCTTCCGGGCTCAGAGCTTATCCGCAGCAAGGGATCCACAACCAATTTAAGTGTAAAGGCGCTTTCTCATGATGGAATTGGCAAGATCGAACGCATAGAAATCTACAACAATGACGGCTTGTTAATGGAAAAGTTAAATCCTGAAGGGGCCGACGAGCTTGAAATCGACCTGGCCCATACTTTGAAAAAAAGCCAATGGTTATCCGCTGCAGTGTACTGTGAAAATGGAGCAGTTGCCCATACCACTCCCATCTACTTTATCGTCGATGGCCAACCTACCTGGGATCCCGAGAAGGCTCCTGGAATTATCGTGAAGCAATTGACAGCCATTCAATCCATAGAAGATGAAACCAGAGCAAAAGAAAAAGTTGATGAAGGGATTATCAGCCGCTTGGAGGATGCAAGGACTTTTTATGGGGCGATTATGAATAGTATACAGTGATAGAAATGGTTTAAGAAAGCTAAAAACCTTACAAAAAATGACTTTATTTAAGTATTAAATCTTTCTAAAAAGATCACAATGGGCCCTAACCATAAGATATTTTAATTTACTGCTTACCCACTAATCAAAACATGAAGAAAATCAAATTGTTCCTCCTTCTGCCACTTCTTATACTCAGCTTTGCCTTTATCCAAGGAAAGGTCTTTGAGAATCCAGAGAAACTGGTCAATAACCATGAGGAACATTACTACAGTATGGAAGATTTTGCTACTGTTAGAAAATTTGACATTCATATTCATCTCAATACGGAGGAGGAATTTTTCATGGAGCAGGCGCAGGAAGATAATTTTCGCTTCTTGGACATAATTGACGACCGGCCATTTGGCGTCCCCATGAAGAAACAGCAAAAAATCGCCAATGGACATTTAAAGCATTTTTCCAAAAACATGGCCTTGGCAACCACCTTTTCGGTCAAAGATTGGGGCAAGGCCAACTGGGCTAAAAACACCCTAAAAAATCTGGAAAAATCCTTATCGGAAGGTGCAGTAGCTGTCAAAATCTGGAAAAACATCGGCATGGACTTGAGGGATGAGAATGGTGATTTTGTAATGGTCGACGATGAACAACTTGATCCCATTCTAGATTACCTTATTGAAAACAACATTCCCTTATTGGGGCATAATGGTGAACCGAGAGATTGTTGGTTGCCCTTGGAGGAAATGACATTTAGTCAAGGCTACTACGGTGCGCATCCTGAATACCACATGTACTTGCATCCGGAATATCCTTCTTATCAGGATCAGATCGATGCAAGAGACAATATGCTTGAAAAGCACCCTGAGCTCACTTTTATGGGCGCCCACTTGGGCAGCTTGGAATGGAGCCTTGATGAGTTGGCAAAACGACTGGATAAATTTCCAAACATGTACGTGGATTTAACACGCCTTTCCAATTTGCAATTTCATACTTTTAATGACAGACAGAAAACCAGGGCCTTTTTTATTAAATATCAGGACAGGCTTATTTATGGGACCGACAGTCAGATCAATCCTACAAAGGATCCTGAGGCATTCAAAAAAAGCATCCATGACAGGTGGATAAGTGAATGGAAATTCTATGTGACAGATGAGGAGATCCGTTTAGCCAATTTTGGCACCTTGTCTGGATTAAAGTTACCAACTGAGGTAGTGGATAAAATCTATTCAAAAAATGCTTTGCGCCTATTGGGGCTTCAAAATTGGTAACCAGGAATAATAAAATATTCTATGCAAAATATGACACGACGTGAATTCACGAAAAAATCGGCACTACTAGGCAGCGGACTTGCCGCTTCCACTTTAGTAGCCTGTGAGGGAACGAAAACCATTCGCAATGATGAGTTGAAGGTGACCCTACCTAGACCAATTCAGATCGTAATAGATGATGTTGGCTGGTGGTCAGGGGAAGATGGCCATACACGTCAGGAACCCTACCGAACAGGTATCAACCGAAACCATGTTCCTGCCGATTATCAGGCAATAGTTGAACTTGGAGAAAAATTGGGCGTAAGACCGCAAGCTGCAACAATCCTCTGTGAATGGGACAGAGAAAACATACTTCGAAACCTCCCCACAAGCACCTGGATGCGGGAAAAATGGGACAACAGCAATTGGGTTGGTCCATGGTTGGATGAGGCTGCCGCTATAATTAGGGACAATCAAAATCATTATGAGCTAACCATGCATGGCGTGGGGCATGAATATTGGGAGGGTAAAAATGCCACCAGAGCAGAATGGGCAGACAGTTTTGGAACAATGCGTCCCCTGGATCAAGTAGAACTTCACCTGGATTACTATGAAAAATTGTTGGAGCAAAATCAATTGGGGCCGTTCCCTACTTCTTTTGTCCCTACCGCTTTTTTACATGGGTTTGGTTTGACAGGTGCACATAAAACCAGCATGGCGGCAGTTATCAAGAAACGTGGGATGAATTATATCAACACCCCTTTTTATAATATGTACAATGCCGAAGGTGCACAGTATGGATTATTCGGGATTGACGATGGTATATTGACCGTAGACCGGGGAAAAGATCTGCTTGATTGGGATGTTTTTGGTGGAAAACCAAGCGGAATACTTACTGGCTCCACTTGTGGTTTACATTGGCCCAATATGCTGCATGCAGACCCAAGTCGCAATTCAGAAATTGTCGATGGCTGGGTAAAACACCTGGCGCCATACAATGATAAACCAGAAACGTTATTGGCCAGGAACTCTTCCTCGTTTAGAAATCAGCTTGTACATCATGTGTGCACAAAAGTGGCCCTTCATGAAAATAAGATTAACATCGATTTTCTGGAAACCAATAAACTGCAGGATCAACTCAATGAAAATCCATTGACCATCAAGATCGAATCCAAAAGAAAGTTAACTTTCACTTCTGATGATGTAACGCTAACTGATTCAGAAATTCTTAAGGAAAAAGACAATTACCTGTATACTTTGGAAATCGAAAGTGTGAATGGTCTGGAGAAAGCTGTGGTAAACTTTGTAGCATCCTAAGGATTAAATTTTTAAATTCTATTCAGCTAATAAATTATGTGGAACCTAAAATCAGTCACCCATAAAATGAGACTTAAAAATTCAATGATTCTTGGCGCATTAATGTTGTTCATGCAGTGTGCTGAGAAAACAGCTACAGATTATACAATTGAAGCATCCTTCGCCTCTAAGGCTCCTGTAATTGATGGCAAAGCCGATGAGCCCATTTGGCAACAAGCAAAACCTATAGCACTAAAGGAAAATCGTTCTGGAAAGGAAGTATTAGAACCAGGACTACAAACCCATGTCAAGGCATGTTATGATGACAGCACCTTGTACTTTTTATTTGTCTGCAATGACCCAGATATTTGGGCTGCTTTTACACAACGCGATGAATATCTGTGGGAAGAAGAGGTTGTGGAAGTATTTATCGATGTAGATGATGTGCCTGAGACCTATGTAGAAATCGAAGTTTCCCCTTCCAATGTCCTTTTCGACAGTTATATTGTTGATCCTGAAAATATTGATGTTCCAGCTACAGCAAGATTTAACTTACCTCGTTTAAAAACGGGCGTAACCGTACAGGGAACACTCAATCAGCGTGAAGACCTTGATAGCAGTTGGACTGTAGAAATGGCCATACCCTTTGAAGACTTGGCCACTGCAACTACTGAGAATGTAGGCCCTGAGACTGAAATCAAGCTCAACTTTTATCGATTGGATAAAAACCAAGGAGAAGAACCGACCTCCTATGCTTGGTCACCAACAGGTAAAAGTTTCCACAAACCATCTGTTTTTGGGAAACTCGTTTTTAAATAAATTGATATTATCATTTTCAAGAAGGGAGTTTGATTCATTCATCTTATTTTAAAGTTACCCCTCCCAATATTCTCTTTTATTGACAATGGATTCGCCTAAAACAAAGAAATAAAACCAAAAGCAAGGTTGAAATCTTTAACATTGAAAATTTACGAGGATCAGAATCCCCTCCACATTCCCCTTATAATTGCTATTAAAATAACAACTAAATATTTTTGGATAATACATTAAAGTAAAGTATTTTTAGAAAGCTTCATACAAAAATCACGACAGCCCCCTATATTTCTAGTGCTTTTGTAAAGCTGATAACGAGACATTTAGCGTTTTTAAGTGTGTTTTTTTAAAAAAATTATGAAAATAAACAAGCTACTGGCTGCAGCTATTTGCTGTTTTTTTGCTACCTCCTATTGGACTTTTGGTCAGGATGTAAACCAGGATTACATCATCAATCAGGAGGATCATAAAATTTATGGTACAATCAAAAAATCATTTGATTTTAACAAAGCCAATTCTATCCCTTTCATTACGAACGAAGGAATAAAAACCAGGTACACTCCCAATGATATTAAAGGATTTGGATTGGCAAATGGAAGACAATTTAAAAGCAGACATCTACCTGAAAAGGAAGAGGAGGGGTTTGTTTTTTTCAAATTATACTAAAAGGGAATGTCAGCCTTTTGAGTTATAAAAATCGATATTTTATAGAAAATGAGGACTATTTTCTGCAGTTGGACAAAGTTGATGAAGCAAGAGATGTCGATGGGAACCTTGTAAGAGCAAGAGACAGGGAGTATATGGGCTTTTTAAGTTATATGCTTTACGGGCCATGCGGTGATGTACTACAGAAAAAGATTTCAACCACCAGCTTATCCGAACAAGAATTAATTTCAACTTTTAAGATCTATTACGAATGTGAACAAATACCCTACGAACTGAATGTGAAAAACTTACCTTTTGTGAGGGCCTCTCTGGTCGCAGGCACGGGGATTTCTTTAACCCAATCCAACCTGACAAAAGACTCCTTTGATGAAATACCCCATGTTTTTGATACCCAATACAACCCATTTATAAGCCTTGGAGTGAAGCTTGATCAATGGAGACGGTTGCCGCGTTTTTCATTTGATACAGGTATTGCTTATACAAAAAAGAACAATGTCATCAATATGGAATTGTTTAAACCAAACCAGAGGTATTCCGCTACTGAAGAATTTTCAAGGTCAAGTTTAATTGTACCCATCTTCATCAACTACCTGTTTTATCGAACGAAAAAAAATGAATTCTACCTTGGTGCAGGCACTGTAATTCGGACCAATACCTTAGAAAGCAAGTTTAGCATTATAGACTATAAAATCACTTATGAGCCAGTTACGGTAAGGCTCTCTGAAGAATCTGTTTTAACTTATTCATCGGCTAAGCTTTCGCCCGCAATAAAGTTAGGCGTCAACTTCCTCTTTAACCAAAAATACGGTATAGTATCTGAGTTTCAATTGGAGCATATCTCAAAGGAATATACAATTGATTTAAGTACTCGCCAATCTTACTACAATTCCCTTGTTGCATCTTACATGATAGGTTTTAGATTATGAAAAGACAATTTATTTTTATTGGACTGTTGTTGGTAATCTCCCTTTTAAGCGCCTGTGAACAGGAGGAATTGTCACCTAGGACGAACCCCAGATTTAGTGCGACTTCTATTCAAAGTATTGATGAAACAGGGGTAGAATTTATCTCTAAAATCTACGATTTTGGTAGCGAGGAGATTATTGAATATGGCTTCCTTTATAGCTTAAATGACTATCCTATTATAGAAAATTCCGAGGTGATTTCGAAAGTCGGAAAACCTGAAAATCAGTTTTCCATGAAAGTCGAAAATTCTTTAGCCAAAGGACAGAACTATTATGTGGTCGCCTTCATTCAAACCAGCACTGAAAGGGTATATTCAGAACCAATTGGATTTGTAAGTCCATAAGCACCATGCTTCATTTAGGAAGTACCACTGAATGATAGGGATACCTTACAGTGCTGGACAGTAAGCGAAGTAAACTCGATATACAGTACGCTTTGAAATTTAAAAAACATGATAACAGAGTTATCAGTATTGAGAAAATTCCTTCTGAAACAAAACCCTGATAAAATACTCTGAGAGCATTCGTTTTTTCCAAAGTAAGTTTGATTTTGGAATTAAACTGGAAATACTTAAAATTGGAAAATTAGCGATCCCTTACAGAAATTTCAATTAACAGAAAGAAGTGAAGTAGATGCAAAAAAGCGCCTCCTCTGAAATTAAATTAAAATCAATGGGGAAAATATTGAGTTAAAAGCTTTAAATTAAATCCTGATTACTAAAATTTCAACTCCCTCGTGAGGATTGAAAAATGATAAGGGTGAAAACCCTTCTGTGCATCTTATTAAATTAAACGCTCAATGAAATTAAGCTTTCTTACCATCCTTATCCTATTTGTTACAAACACCTTTGCTCAAAACGACCCCGCCTGGGACAATACTCAAATTGAAAACTGGCCGGAGGAATGTTCGAGAATAATGATTCCATCTACCTTAGATGGAAAAAATCAGCCCGCGATTTTTTACGCTGCAAAGCAAAAAAATCGACCTTTGATTGTAAGCTTGCACACCTGGAGTGCCAATTACGAACAGCAAGATGTATTGGTAGATGAGAGCATAAAAAAGGATTATAATTATATACACCCTGATTTTAGGGGGCCTAACAAAACCTTTGAAGCCCTTGGGAGCGAATTTGTAATTCAGGACATTGAAGATGCCATAGCCTACGCCATAGAACACGGCAATGCGGACCCCAACAATATTCACGTGGTAGGAACGAGCGGTGGTGGACATGCTACCTTACTTACCTATATGAATACCAATTATCCTGTAAAGACGTTTTCAGCATGGGTGCCTATCTCGGATATTAACAAGTGGTATTACGAGTCAGAAGGAAGAGGAAATAATTATTCCTTAAACATCGCAAGGGCAACTGTCAAAGGGGCTGACTTTAGCAATGAGGACTACTTTTTAGATGAAGAAGAGGCGATAAAACGTTCTCCAATCCACATGCCCACACCCATAGAAAAGCGTAAAAACAGCAAGCTCTATATCTACGCTGGAATCCACGATGGGTACACCGGATCAGTACCCATTACCCAATCATTAGATTTTTACAATAAGGTAGTTGCGGATTTTGACGCATTAGAGAAGAAGGCAATCATTCCTCAGGAAGATATTATTGAGATGCTCGCTTCCAGAAATTTTATAGCCACTGATAAAGACAGCATTGCTGACAGGCTAATCCACTATCAAAAAGCCTACAAGGATTTGGTTAAACTTACCATTTTTGAAGGCACACATGAGTGCCTAACGAGCGTAGCTTTAGATCAGGTAGAAGTTGACAAAGTTTTAGCCATTGGCGATTCGAATGGAGCCAAAGAACATGGCTGGGTCGACCAATTAAAAAAAGCCAATTTTGAGGATTTCATCTACAACACCAGCATTTCCGGAAACACCATAGGTTTCAATAACAATGGCCAGGAAAAGCTCAACACATTACTTAATGTGGATCGGTACATGAATGAGGCAGATCAGAATTTACATGGTTTGGACAAGGTTGTGATTATGCTTGGCACGAACGATTGTAAGGCAGTTTTTGAGCCAAGAAAAAATGAGATTCCCGACAACATGGCCAGTCTGATAAAACAGATAAAATCACATCCGGTTTACCTGAAATACCATCCGGAAATTTTTGTGATTTCACCTCCACCCTGCGGAGACGATCATATAATGAAGGAGAAATACCACGGTTCTTCCGAAAGAGTGAAAGCGTTGCTACCTAAATTCAAAAAAGTGGCAGAATCAAATGACTGTACCTACATTGATATCTTTACGACCTTGGCTCCTCAGTGGGCTTCCTTAGCCAAAGATGGCATTCATCCCGAAGAAGATGGTCAGATTATGATGTCAAAAATAATAGAGAAACAAATCAATTAAACCCTAAATAGACCATTATACTGCCTGGCGCTTGTGTCAGGAGATTGAATACAAGGAAAGTAAAGCCTTAGCCCTCTTTTACCTTATTCACTACCTCACTAACTAGTTAAACCCCGTAAATTGATAGTGTTGAAGGAATAGAAAAATAAAACCATATTGGAAAATACCAGAAAATCATCTATAGAAATCAGTAAAGAAGAATTTCGGAAAATTGGACATCAACTAATTGATGATATTTCTGATTTTATTGATTCAATCGACCAAAAACCTGTCACCCCAAATGAAAGCCCTGGCCAACTACAAAACTTATTGGGGCACTCCCAATTACCCGAAGCGGGTAAACCTGCCGCCGAGTTAATTTCCAAAGCGACTGAATTATTATTCAACCATTCTTTACTAAATGGGCACCCTAAATTTTTCGGATACATCACTTCTTCTGCTGCTCCAATTGGCGCATTGGCTGATTTACTAGCTGCCTCAGTTAATCCAAATGTTGGCGCGCATATTCTAAGCCCTATCGCTACTGAGATTGAAAAACAAACCATTGCCTGGCTGGCTGAATTTATTGGTGTTTCACCAAGCTATGGCGGCCTATTGGTCAGTGGTGGCAATATGGCGAATTTCACTGCATTCCTGGCCGCAAGAACAGCAAAAGCACCGAAGACTGTCAAAGAAGATGGGCTTGGCAACGCATCTAAAAAATTAACGGTTTACTGTTCTACCACAACACATACCTGGGTAGAAAAAGCCGCCATTTTATTTGGGCTGGGCACTAAGTCAGTAAGGTGGATCCAAACGGATGCTTCCAATAAAATGGACACTAAAGTTTTAGAAGCCACCATCGCAGCGGATTTGAAAAATGATTGTAAACCAATAATGGTAATAGGAACAGCCGGTGACGTAAGCACCGGGGTCGTGGATAATCTGGATGCTATAGCTATTATTTGCCAAAAACATGACTTGTGGTTCCATATTGACGGCGCTTATGGTGTGCCTGCCGCAGTTGTTCCAAAGTTCAACTATCTATTCGAAGGAATCAAAGAAGCAGACTCTATTGCTTTAGATCCGCACAAATGGTTGTACAGTCCTCTTGAGGCTGGATGTACATTGGTAAGGAATCCACAGCATTTAATTGACACCTTTAGTTCACATCCTGAATATTACAATTTCAGCAACGGTGGAGACGAAACAACGCAAAATTTCTATGAATACGGACTTCAAAACTCCCGTGGTTTTAGGGCGCTAAAAGTTTGGCTAGCCTTGCAACAAGTCGGTAGAAGTGGGTATGAAAAATTGATTAGTGAAGACATTGAACTCTCCCAAATGTTATTTGATCTTGCTGAAAAACATCCTGAATTGGAAGCTGTTTCGCAGAACTTAAGCATTACTACCTTTAGGTATGTCCCACTTAAAAATAGCAAAGACAACAATTATCTGAATGCCCTGAATGAAGCCCTTTTGAATGAATTACAAGCTGGAGGAGAGGTTTTTTTATCCAATGCCATTGTTAACGAAAAAT
The DNA here is from genome assembly GCF_000427295.1 of Cyclobacterium qasimii M12-11B. Classification (GTDB taxonomy): domain Bacteria; phylum Bacteroidota; class Bacteroidia; order Cytophagales; family Cyclobacteriaceae; genus Cyclobacterium; species Cyclobacterium qasimii. The sequence continues at coordinate 90,281 of NZ_ATNM01000064.1, forward strand.
ATTGTTTGAGGGCATGTATTGTGAATTTTAGAACCTCCCAAAAGGACATTGAAGAAATCATTGAAATAATTATCCAATCGGGAAGAAGGGCAAATTTAAACCGATCTCAAACAGAAAAAGGTTAATAAAAGGGCACTAGAAAAACCCAAGCTAAAGTGATTTCACCAATTAGAACCTTTGGTAAAGTTATTTGAATTCACCTCCTTCAAATTCATCCTAGCACCAGATTATATTTGATTGTGAGACTTTTGTGATATATTTTTTTCAATATTGTAAAATGGGTGACAAAAAAATACTTCTAATCGAGGACGATAAAGACATTGCTGAACTGGTGGTTTTACATTTAAACAATGTGGGCTATGCCGTGGAAAGTGTCAATACCTTTGCCAAAGGAATGGATTGTGCACTTAACAATCAGTACCAGCTCATTCTTTTAGATTTAATGCTGCCAGATGGGGATGGGTTAGACATCTGTCGGAATTTAAGAATGGAGAAAATCCAAACGCCCATTGTTATGCTAACAGCCAAAACCGAAGAGATTGACAAGGTCTTAGGCTTGGAGTCTGGCGCAGATGATTATATAGGCAAACCTTTTAGTATCCGAGAATTTATCGCAAGGGTAAAAGCAATTATACGTCGTAGCGCAATATCCATCATCGAAAATGAAACCGAAGTCTTTCAATTCGATAATTTAACGATCAATATTTTTAAGCGTAAGGTTACCCTCGATGACAAAATACTTGAGCTTACAAAAAAGGAATTTGAACTTCTCTACTTCTTGGCAAAAAACAAGGGAGTAACCTATTCCAGAGAAAAGCTTCTAAACATAATTTGGGGCTATGAATACGCAGGATACGACCACACAGTAAATTCTCATATCAACCGCCTTCGCGCAAAAATTGAAGACAGCCCTAACAAACCCAAATTCATATTAACAGCTTGGGGTGTTGGCTATAAATTTAACGATGAAATATAGCGTTTATGAAAAAGATATTTAACAGTTTGTTTTGGCGCCTGTCCTTTTTTTTCCTCTTTTTCTTATTAATAATATCAGGGGTTTTTATTTATATCACACACAATTCCTCAATTATTTATTCGCAGGAAACCTCCCAAAAATTAAACCGTCCACTAGCCGAGAGAGTAGCCAAATTCACCCAACCATTCGTTAACGGCTCATTAAATGATGTCGATGTAGAAGAAATGTTCCACAATGTCATGGTACTTAACCCTTCTGTGGAAGTGTATCTATTGGACGAATCGGGGAAAATCCTCAGTTATTACGCTCCTTTTGGAGAAGTAAAACTTGAACGTTTGAATTTAGACCCCATTCATCAATTCATTGACAATAAGGAGGAATTCATAAAAGGTGAAGACCCCAGAAACCCAGGGGTTCATAAGATTTTTTCTGCGGCCAGCATCATAAACAATGACAAGAAAGTGGGCTATATTTATATAATATTGGCTAGCGAAGAATACACGAGTGTCACAGACATGTTGGCTCACAATTATCAAATCAAACTCGCTACCAAGGCGGTACTAATTACCCTTCTGGCAGCCATAATTATAGGTTTTTTTGTCATATGGTACCTCACCAAAAACGTCAATAAAATCAGTGCTGCCGTAAACCGTTTTAAACATGGTGATTTGAGCTCACGTATCCACTTGAAATCAAAGGGTGAGTTATCTGTATTGGCCAATAATATTGATTCAATGGCAGACACCATCGTAAGTAATATCAATGAAATCAGGTCTGTAGAAAAACTGAGAAAGGAATTAATTTCTAATATTTCTCATGACCTAAGGACCCCTTTGACTTCAATACAAGGCTATGCCGAAACGCTGGTTTTACTGGAAGAAAAGTTAGACAAAAAGACTAAAATCAAATATTTAGACACCATCCTTTCCAGCACCCAGCGGTTAAAGAAGATGGTGGACGATTTATTTGAGATTTCAAAATTAGAAGCAAGTCAGGTTGAAACCAAGAAAGAAAACTTCTCCATAAATGAATTGCTTTCTGATATGGTCATGAAATTCAACCTAATAGCAAAAAGCAAATCCATCGATTTTAAAATCCAAATGTTAGAAGAGAATGTCCTTGTGTTTGCAGACATTGCTTTAATGGAACGCGTTTTTCAAAACCTTCTGGACAATGCACTAAAACACACCAATGAAGGTGGGACAGTCCTTATTGTCATTAAAAATAAAACCACGGATGCTATCGAGATAATGATTAAGGACACCGGCATAGGTATTTCTTCTGAAGAATTGCCCTATATTTTTGACAGGTACAAAAAGGGAGAATCCAATAATCAAGATGGAACAGGCTTGGGTCTTGCCATAGTGAAAAAATACTGGATTTGCATAAACAAGACATCAAGGTAGAAAGCGAATTGAATGTCGGAACGTCCTTTTCTTTTAATCTACCTGTTCATTCCTAAAAGTTGACACTTTTGTGATCTTTTCGTGATACTATCTGGCTTATTTTGATAAAGTTAACCTTTAAACTTTATCAAAATGAGAAAAGCCTTTTTTTCAACAATTTCCTTAATTACTGGTACGAACCTGTTTACTCAAAACAGTAAAAAAATGGCGCTTACCCATGAGCGGAAAGTAGCTATTCTCAATTTCGAAAGAGTACCAATCCCCCAAGTAAATCCTTCCAACTTCTATAGTAAAAGAGGCACTGCACTCAATTCAGGTAAGGCTCTTTTTTATCAAAAAGATGCTAAACCTTAATTCCCTAAATAAAAACTTCATCCATAGGATCAAGAACAAACGCAATTGAACCTAAAACAACAACTATTTATAACCTTAAACCAAATATTATGAAAAGTGTAAAATTATTAAGCTTGGCGGCATTTATGGGCGCATTATTATTGCTAAATGCTTGCAATGATGAGGATATGGATATGCCTCAAAAAACGAACAGTGAATTTACAGTTACAATTGAGAATGTATTCGAAGGCAAAGATTATTTTAATACCGGCCAAACCGGATTAATAACACCTGATAATTCTGAATCTTTTAGCTTCAATGCCGGTAAAGGTCAATCGTTGAGTTTTGCTACCATGCTTGTCGAATCCAACGATTTATTCTATGCTCCTGATGAGATGGGCATAGCTTTGTATGATGACAATGGGGAACCTGTAACAGGTGATGTAAGTGCTATGGTTTCATTATGGGATGCAGGAACGGAAGTCAACGAAGAACCTGGTATGGGCACCAATCAACCTTTGCGTCAAAGTGCAGCAAATACCGGTACTGCTGAAAGCAATCCTGTAAAATTGGTGGATGATGGCTTTACCTACCCTACTACAAATGATGTCCTAATGGTGGAAATTGAGCATGATGGGGGCACCATGTTTACGGTCACCCTTAGCAACGTATCCAATAGCGCAAGCTTGACTTCGCCGCTTGCACCAGGAGTTTGGGTAATTCATTCAAGCGATCAAATGCCTATTTTCACAGATGGTATAGTAGCACAAGCAGGTTTAGAGCCCTTGGCTGAAGATGGAGACAATGCTATACTAAATACGGGACTGGTTGGTATGACAGGATTCTTCTCTCCATTTGCTCCTGGGGCTTATTCCGTAGGAAGTGAGAACATGGTTTATATGGTAGGGCAATCTGCAAGCGCTGCATTGGAGAGTTTAGCTGAAGATGGAGATGCCTCCGGTTTTGAAAATGTATTTAATACTCCCGTTGGCACTGCCGCACCAGGTCCGTTGCTTCCTGGTAACTCTTACTCATTTACCTTTACATCCGAAGAAGGTGATCAACTGTCCTTCGCTACCATGCTCGTACAATCCAACGACTGGTTTATTGGAGCAGATAATATTGACCTGTTTTCAAATGGCACTGCTTTATCAGGGGACATTACCAGCATGGTGAATTTATTGGATGCAGGAACTGAAGTTGATGAATATGCTGGTGCAGGAAACTCCCAGCCTCTTCGCCAAGCGGCTGCTAACACTGGCATTGATGAAGGTGCTGTTGTGAACATGGAAACAAATCCATCTGCCAATGTTCCTCTAATTAGCGACATGGTAAAAGTTACCATAACACCAATGTAAAATAATTCTCTTTCAGAATAGGGATGCCTGCTGGTAATAATCTTAGCGTTATTACCAGCAGGCTTTTTCAGTAGGTAGTAATTTTTTTAAATTCAATAATAGCATCAAACTATTCTATTTCTGAAATAGGCCTACTATACTTTGGAATCCGAATGCCAACAAACATTATCCATCAACTAAAAAAAGAACATTGTAACGGCACAAAGAACAACTAATTTGCTATACTATTTGAAGAATCATTATAAAAATCTAGCATTAAACTCGTATTAATATAGATTATTATAAAACATATCCATATATATTGTGTTATTTGTTATGTTAAATTATTTGAAAAAATTTAAATAGTATAATTATTTAAAAAGGAATCAAATTATGCAGGCTTCTAGTAAACACATAGGTTTTATAGCTGCGAATCATATACCCGCTTTATTGGCCTATTGGGATAAAGATGAAATATGCAGATTTGCAAATGCAGCCTATTTGGAATGGCAGGGGAAGCCTCAGGAAGAAATAATAAACAAAATTTCAAAGAAGGAACTGTTGGGGCCCGAATATGAGAAACATATCCCTCTTATAAAAGATGCTCTTAAGGGTAAAAACAAAGTTTTTACCGCGAAACCAGATCGCTAAAAAATAAATTGCTCCATTCTGAAGTAACCTATACACCCTATATTGAAAATGGTGAAGTCCTTGGATTCACAGCACATATTACGGAAAAACCAAGCCCAAAACCCATAAATGTCCCAGATTCTAAAACTGAAAAGCTATTAAAAGACTTTTTGGAATTAGCGCCTGACGCCATCGTAATAGTGGATAGTACCGGGACAATACAAATGGTTAACCAACAGGCTGAAAACATATTTGGCTACTCTAAATTAGAACTACTAGGAAAAGAAATAGCTTTTCTAATACCAGAGGGTCATCGGGCAAAGCACAAAGGCCATATCAAAGAATACTTCGATTCCTCCGCTATCAGGCCAATGGGCACAGGCATGAAGTTGTACGGTAAACGAAAAAATGGAGATATATTCCGAATCGAAGTAAGTTTAAGCTCTACGAAATCAGAAGATGGCATTCTTGTAATGGCTGCTGTCAGAGACATCACAGATCGAATTAGAATAGAGACTGAACTTGAAGAAAGCAATAAACGAAATAGTATATTTATCCAGCAGTCTCCAAATGCCATTGCCATGTTTGACAAAGAGGTGCGATATATGGCCGCATCTCAAAAATGGCTTGAAGACTATGGTTTAAAGAACCAGGAAATTATCGGTCAATCCCATTATGACATTTTCCCGGAAATTGGACAAGACTGGAAAGACAAGCATCAACAGTGTTTAAAGGGTGAAATTCATCAATGCGATGAAGAAGCTTTCAAACGTACTGATGGATCTACCCAATGGATAAAATGGGAAATTCGTCCTTGGTTTGTCTCCGAAGACAATATTGGAGGGATTCTCATGCACACCCAAGACATTACGCCCCTAAAAGAAAAAGACCGGGAAAAACGGCGAATAGAAAAAATATTAGAAAGGACCAATGCCGTTGCAAGAATTGGAACCTGGGAAGTGGACTTGGACAAGGAAGAATTTATATGGAGTAAAATAATCCAGGAAATTCATGAAGTCCCTGAAGATTTTGTGCGTGACGCAACATCCGTCATGGGTTTTTTCAAGAAAGGAAGAAGTCAGGATTTAATGTCAAAAGTAATTTCAGAATGCATTTTCAATGGTACTCCATATGACCTGGAAGTTGAATTAATTACTGCAAAAGGCAACGAAGTTTGGGTGCGCATCATAGGACAATCCGAGTTCGTCGACGGAAAATGTAGACGCATTTATGGCATCCTTCAGGACATCACTTCTATCAAAAAGACAGAAATAAAATTAAATAAGGTAAATGAAGAATTAAAAGCCATTTTAGATTCTGGGACTGTATCCATAATAGGTACTGACAAGGAAGGTACAATCACTCATTTCAATCGGGGAGCTGAGAAAATGCTACAGTATTCCGCATCGGAAGTGATTGGAAAGAAAACCCCGGAAGTTTTTCATTTAAAAGACGAAATCATAAAACATGGAGAGAAACTGTCCAATCAACTTGGGCGTCAGGTAAGCGGTTTTGAAGTTTTTGTAGAGACTTCAAATATTGGCGACCTTGGCACCAACGAATGGACCTTTATCAGAAAAGATGGACAAAAGCTTGTTGTACTTTTAACCTTAACTCCTCTAAAGAATCAACAGGGAGAGACTTTTGGTACGCTTGGAATAGCTACAGACGTAAATGAACGAGTAGAAAATCAACATAAACTAAAAGAAGCCAAGGAAAACCTGGAGGTATTGACAGAAAAACTTTCCTCTCAAAACATGCAACTGGCCAACTTTGCCCACATCACCTCTCATAACTTACGGGCCCCTGTGAGCAATTTAAATTCCCTACTTCAATTTTACCATACCAGCGAAGGGCAAGAGATAAAAGATACTGTCATTGATAATTTCGAAACCGTTTGTAAACACCTAACGAATACGCTAGATAATTTAGTAGGATTACTAAAGATTCAGGAAGAAGGTTCTAAAAAAATCGAAATCATAAACTTTGATGAAGTACTTAGCAAAACAAAAGAAATGCTCGTTGGCCATATAAGGGAATCGGGGGCGCAAATAATTGCTGATTTTACAAAAGCACCAAAAATTACCTTCAATCGTATTTTTTTTAGAAAGTATCTTTCTAAACCTCGTAGGAAATGCCATAAAATACCGTTCCCCTGACAGAACCCCAATTATTAAACTTGAAACAGACATTAGCTATAACCGAATCCTATTTACAATTACGGACAATGGCTTGGGCATCGACCTAAAGAAACACAGCGGAAGTTTATTTGGGCTGCACAAAACATTCCACGAAAATTCCGAAGCAAAAGGCATAGGGTTATTCCTGACAAAAAATCACATTGAGGCAATGGGAGGAACGATCTATGCGAGCAGTGAAGTGGGAAAAGGAACCACCTTTACTGTCAAGTTCTAGCCAGGGTCATTTCATTTCGTGCTTGAAAGGCTTCCTTTGAAAAATCCTGAAATGCTATTGTATATTTCCAGCTTACTCATTTACTATTTAGAGTTTTTCATTGTATAAGATATCAATGAAATACAAGTGGCCTTTTGTAGGATTCATGCTATTGGCATGGTATTCGATATAAAGTAAAAGTTGGGTCTCAAATTCGACTTGCTTTTATTTATTTTGGGCTTGACTAAAATTCACAAAGTAAAAGGATATAGAACAAAATACTCGCTATAAATAACTACGAATCTACTACAGCACTAGAAAACCAAATCATTGATTTTTATTCATTCGTCAAGTCGGTTTTCATATAAGTTATCCCCGAATTAATCCAGCTATATTTATTTAACAAGTTAATTTTTATATTATACTATAAATTAACTTTCCATTTAATCAGATCTTCTTTATGCATGCTTCTAGTAAACAAATAGGCTTAAAAGCTGCTAATCAAATCCCCGCATTATTAGCCTATTGGGACAAGAATGAAATTTGTCGGTTTGCCAATGCCGCTTATTTAGAATGGTATGGAAGATCCCAGGAAGAGATGGTTGACAAAATGTCCAAAGAGGAATTATTGGGACCAAAGTATAAAGAGCATATTTCTTTTATAAGAGAAGTGCTCAATGGCAATGAACAAAGATTTGATCTGGAGATAATGACACCAAATGGTGAATTGCGTCATTCTCATGCTACTTATACTCCAGATATAGAAAATGGTATAGTCCTTGGGTTTACTGCCCACATTTCAAATATAACAAGCAGAAAGCGATTAGAAGTCTCCAATGCTAAGTCTGAGAAGCTACTAAAAGACCTTCTTGAATCCGCACCTGATGCTATCATAATAGTGGACAGTTCTGGAACAATCCAAATAGTAAACCAACAGGCCAAAAAGATATTCGGCTACTCAAAATTGGAGATGGTGGGAAAAAATATTGAGTTTTTAATCCCTATGGAGCATAGAGCAAAGCACAAAGGCTATATTGAAAAATTCTTTGTTGCCGCCACTAACAGGCCATTGAGCAAAAATCTGAAATTATTCGGAAAACGAAAGAGTGGAGAAAAGTTTCGCGTAGAAATAAGCCTGAGTCCCACCCAAACAGAAGACGGTATTCTAGTAATGGCTACTGTTCGCGACATTACGAATAGGGTGAAAATGGAAACAGAATTGGCTGAAAGCAATAAGCGAAATAGCATTTTTGTTCAACAAGCCCCTAGTGCAATTGCCATGTTTGACAAAGGAATGCACTATATGGCAGCCTCTCAGAAATGGATGCAAGATTATGGAATAGAGGGAAAGGATATCATTGGAAAATCCCACTATGACATTTTTCCAGAGATTGGGGAAGAATGGAAACAGAAACATCAACGCTGCTTAAAGGGAGAAATTAACCAATGTGATGAAGCGCCTTTTGATCGTGCCGATGGCTCCCGTCAATGGATAGCATGGGACGTACGCCCCTGGTATTTGTCAGAAGGTGAAATAGGTGGTCTGCTTATGTATACCGCAGAAATCACCCCTCTAAAAGAAAAAGAACAGGAAAAACAGCGGATTGAAGAAATATTAAATAAAACCAATGTCGTAGCTCGGATTGGAACCTGGGAGGTAAATTTGAATCAGGAACGATTAATATGGAGTAGAATCACCAGGGAGATACATGAGGTAAACAATGAGTTTCAACCTAATTTACCAATTGGTATTAACTTTTATAAAGAAGGAGAAAGCCGAGATAAAATATCAAGAGCGGCTACAGAAGCAATTGACAAAGGTACTCCATTTGACTTGGAACTTGAACTGGTGACGGCAAAAGGGAATTCAGTATGGGTACGTTCAATAGGACAGGCAGAATTCGTTAATGGAAAATGCCAACGCGTCTATGGCATCTTCCAGGACATTACCAAAATCAAAAATGCAGAAATAAATTTAAACCATGTAAATGAAGAATTAAAAGCACTCCTTAATGCTGAATCAGTCTCCATCATTGGCACAGACACAGAGGGTTTGATCACGCATTTCAATCGAGGCGCAGAGAAAATGCTTCAGTATTCCGGGGCAGAAATGATTGGAAAGAAGACAGTAGAAGCTATTCACGTCGACGAAGAAATGGCAGACCTTGGAGCCGAATTGTCCGCCAACCTCGACCGAGAGGTAACTGGGTTTGAAATTTTTGCAGAATCCGGAAAAGATGAGCGTCACAATACCCATGAATGGACCTACATTAGAAAAGATGGGTCAAAACTCATCGTCCTTCTGGTGATAACCCCTCTAAAAGATTATAAAGGAGGAATATATGGTTATCTAGGAATAGCTTCAGACATAAGTGAACGTGTAGAAAATCAGCGAAAAATACAGGAGTCCAAAGAAAATTTAGAGTTAATGACAGAGAAACTTTCCTCTCAAAATACGCAACTCGCAAACTTTGCGCACATTGCCTCTCATAACTTACGCGCTCCAGTAAGTAATCTAAATGCCCTTCTTCAATTTTATCATTCAAGTGATGGACAAGAGATGAAAGAAGAAATCATCGGCAATATTGAGACGGTAAGTAAACACCTGTCTACCACACTTAATGCACTGGTAGACACACTTAAGATTCAGGATGAAGGTTCTAAAAATATGGAAATCATAAGATTTGATGAAGTTCTTGAAAGAACCAAAGAAATTTTAGTGGCCAATATAATGGAATCAAAAGTTCAAATAAATGCAGATTTCTCAAAAGCTCCCAAAATCACATACAATCGAATTTTTCTAGAAAGTATCATTTTAAACTTAGTAGGCAATGCAATAAAATACCGCTCTCCAGATAGGGTACCAATTATTAATATAGAAACTGATATTAGCTATAACCGAATCCTTTTTACAATAGCTGACAATGGCTTAGGCATAGACCTTGTGAAACACGGGAGAAATCTATTTGGCCTTCATAAAACATTTCACAAACATGCTGAGGCAAAAGGCATAGGACTCTTCCTGACAAAAAACCACATTGATGCAATGGGTGGAATAATCACTGTCAAAAGTGAAGTGGGGAAAGGAACCACTTTCACTGTTAAATTTTAACAATAGACATTTCCTTATCATGCTGGATTATTTTTTCATATAGGATCTGGAAAAGCTATTAAATTTCTCAAAACACCCCATTTAAGCACTTAAGGTATTTATAGGTATACTTCGATTATTAATAGCGCAGGTTCTAAGTAAAAAACTTTAATACTTTTCATCGTGAAGTCCAGATTCCGTTTCAAATTAAAAATGCTTTTAATCTAAAACTTTTAATCACTAAATCGGTTTTCATAAAGGTTATCATTAACTTAACCCTTCTATCTTGTATTATTTAACCTAATAATTTGTGGGTTTTACTATAAATTAAATATTTATTTAAACTGATTTTTATATGCAAGCTTCTAATGAACAATTAGGTTTAAAAGCTGCGAATGACATTCCTGCAAGATTGGCCTATTGGGACAAAAATGAGGTATGCCGATTTGCCAATGCAGCCTATTTAGAATGGTTCGGGAAAACCCAAGAGGATATAGTAAACAAGACGTCCATAAAGGAATTGCTGGGACCACTTTATGAAAAAAACCTGCCATCCATAAGAGAAGTGCTTAAAGGGAAATCACAGCATTTTGAAAGTAAAACAGTAGGAGTTAACGGTGAAGAAACTTATTCAAAAACGACCTATACGCCAGACATCCACAATGGAATCGTTAATGGATTTACCGCTCTTATAACCGACATTACAGATTACAAGCATTTAGAAATTTTACTGGGGAAATCGGAAAAACGATTTCGAGACATTCTACTGTCTGCACCAGAAGCTGGTGTAATATTTAATTCTTCAGGAAAGATTCAACTGGTAAATCAAAAGACCGAAGACATATTTGGCTTCTCAAAATCAGAGATGGTCGGAAAAGAAATAGCCTTTTTAATTCCTGATGAGGGAGGCACCGAAATCAAAATTCAAATTGATAAATATTTTGATGCTGTCGCCACTGATCCACTGGACAAAAACCTGAAATTGTATGGTAAAAGGAAAAACGGTGAAAAGTTTAGAGTAGAAGTAAGCCTAAGCCAAACCCAATCAGAGGATGGAATTCTTGTAATGGCTGCCATTAGAGACATTACCGAAAGGGTAAAGATGGAAACAGAATTGGCAGAAAGCTACAAGCGAAATAGCATATTTATTCAACAAGCGCCCAATGCCATTGCTATGTTTGATAAACAAATGCGCTATATGGCGGCATCTCAACAATGGATTGAAGATTATGGTTTACAAGGGAAAGAGATAATTGGTCAATCTCATTATGACATTTTCCCTGAAATTGGAGAGGAATGGAAACAAAAGCACCAACGCTGCTTAAAAGGCGAAATAAATAAATGCGCTGAAGCACCCTTTGATCGGGCTGATGGCTCCAGGCAATGGATAGCATGGGATGTCCGTCCATGGTATGTATCAGAAGACAACATAGGCGGTCTGCTTATGTATACCGCAGACGTTACGGCTATAAAAGAGAAGGAACAAGAGAAACAGCGGATTGAGGAAATTTTAGAGAAAACCAATACCATTGCTCGAATTGGAACCTGGGAGATGAATTTGAACCAGGGAAAAATACTATGGAGTAGAATAACCCGGGAGATCCATGAAGCAGCTGATGATTTCGAGCCTGACCTGGCAACAGGTATAAATTTTTATAAGGAAGGAAAAACCCGGGACTTAATATCAAAAGCGGTTTCAGAAGCAATAGAAAAAGGCATCCCCTTTGATTTGGAACTAGAACTGGTCACTGCAAAAGGCAATACAGTGTGGGTTCGTTCCATAGGCCAATCGGCCTTTGTCAACGGGAAATGCCAACGCGTCTATGGTATCTTTCAAGACATCAGTTCAATCAAAAACGCCGAAATAGATTTAAACCGAGCCAATGAGGAATTAAAAGTCATCCTTAATTCTGATTCAGTCTCCATCATTGGAACTGACACATCAGGCTTGATTACACATTTCAACTGTGGTGCAGAAAAAATGCTTCAATATTCTGGATCAGAAATGATAGGAAAGGAATCACCAGCAAGTATTCATGTTTCAGAAGAAGTGGCAAAGCTTGGAGAAGAATTGTCTACTCAACTGGGCCAGCAAATAACTGGATTCGATATTTTTGTAGAATGCGCCAAAAACAAGGCATTCAATACCCGTGAATGGACTTACATTAGAAAAGATGGATCAAAACTCATCGTCCTTTTGGTGATCACACCGCTAAAGAATCCTCAAGGAGAAATTTATGGTTTCTTAGGAATAGGTACAGACATAAGTGAACGCGTAGAAAGTCAACAGAAACTAAAGGAGGCCAAGGAAAGCCTGGAGGTATTGACAGAGAAACTCACCTCTCAGAATACGCAACTCGCCAACTTTGCACACATTGCCTCTCATAACTTACGGGCTCCTGTGAGCAATCTGAATGCCCTTCTTCAATTTTATACCTCAAGCGAAGATGCAGAAATGAAAAATGCAATCATGAGCAACTTCGAGAAAGTCAGTCAGCACCTGACTACCACGCTCGACACGTTGGTAGATACGCTAAAGATTCAGGATGAAGGTTCTAAAAACATGGAAATCATGCATTTTGAGGACATTCTGGATAAAACCAAGGAAATACTGGTTGCCCATATTATGGAGTCAAAAGTTAAAATAACGGCAGATTTTTCGAAAGCACCCAAAATCACATTCAATCGCGTTTTCCTAGAAAGTATCTTTCTAAACCTGGTTGGCAATGCAATAAAGTATCGCTCTCCGGAAAGACTTCCAACCATAGAAATATTAACTGAAATTAGTTTTAACCGTCTTGTACTTACCATTACTGATAATGGTTTGGGTATAGACTTAAAGAAACACAGTAAAAACCTATTTGGTCTGCACAAGACATTTCACAAGCACGCTGAAGCAAAAGGCATAGGATTATTCCTGACAAAAAATCACGTTGAAGCTATGGGAGGAGCCATCACCGTAAGAAGTGAAGTTGGAAAAGGCACCACCTTTATCGTGAAATTCTAAGACTTCGGCTCCGCTGGCTTCGACAAGCTCAGTCACCGGAAATGTGTTACCGGCAGGCTGATCTAAGTTTAGCGAAGCATAACTTGGACCTAAAATGCAGAAAGTTTCCAAATTCATTTAAAAACCCAGCATTCCATCCACATAAATTAATTAACGAAACCTATTCAATAGGAATGGGCTTCAGCCCATTTATTTAGGCAATGCTATTTCATCCGGCTTTAGCCAAAATTTGTAGAGAAAAACGAATACCTATATACCATCAACCTAGATATGGGGCTTAATTAATCTTTTTAACCTTGAAAGGTGAAGATAGGGCTAAAGCCCCAAAACATGATAATACATTCTAATCCCCCAGCTGAAGCTGGGGGCTATTGATATTTGGATATCAAACGATTGACAAATGATTTCATCATATGTATTGATGAACGAAACTCTCTCAATAGGAAAGGGCCTCAGCCCGTTTATAAAGGCAATGCCATTTTATCAGGCTTTAGCCAAAATTTAGAGAGAAAATGGGTTTTTTATAACCATACCTTTGCCTAAATATCGGGCATGGAAACCTCAGACTTCGACAGGCTCAGCCACCGGTAAGGCCATCCCTTAGCTTGAACTTCTCCAATTGCACTCTTATTACCTTATTTAATTGGCTCCCAAAACTGGGAAGTCAAAACTGTCATACCCTATGCCCTTTTCTTCTATCAGTATTTTTTTTGAGAATTAATTTGAAAAATTACAGCATTTAAACAGCTGATAATAAACCTCTTAAATTTTATTTTAAAAATTCTTCTAAATGCATTAAGTAAATCATCCTACTTATGTTTTAAATACTAAATGCTTAATAATTTGAAGAAAGAATTAGTAATAAAATTTTTGAAGGGTGAGAGTTCACCTATTGAAGAGCAACGGATATTCCAATGGCTGGAAAATCCGGATGCATGGGAACGGTTTGAAAAATTGATGGAGGAACAATTTGAAAACCCCACCAAATCTGTTGATAACGGCACTGATTACACCCGCTTGCTGGGGAAAATTCACGAGCGAGTACTCCCTGCCACATCTGGTGACAAGCGTTCCTTTCAATTGGTTAGTTTAAAAAGTTTTAAGGTAGCCGCATCTCTGATTTTGGTCCTATTGGGCGGGTATTTTTTATCACAATCTGGTTTGAAAAGAAACGAAAAGACAATACCTCCATCCAATCCAATAAAATCCATTGAACGTATCACCGGTATCGGAGAAAAGCTAACGCTGACTATGCCGGATGGGACGAGAATAATTGTTAATTCAGAATCTGCCATACAATTCAATTCAGATTATGGGCGTATAGATCGAGTCGTAGCATTGAATGGAGAAGCTTATTTTGACGTAGTTCCGGATTCCTTGAAGCCATTTAAAGTTGAGGCCAATGGGGCCACTACCCTTGCCTTGGGTACGGCATTTAATATTTCAACAAAGAACACCGGACACCAGGTTGCTTTGACTGAAGGCAGAGTGAAAGTAGAAGTAGGGAAGAATACAGTCCACCTGACTCCAGGCCAAATGGCGGTTTGGGACCCTGCCAAACAGGCCACTGAAATACAGATTCAAGATTTTAATGTAGAAAAAGTCACCGCATGGAAAGACGGTAGGCTCGCTTTTGAGAGAGAGTCCCTTGGTCGAATAATCGAAGACTTAGAAATTTGGTACGGGGTCACATTTAAAATAGACCCAAATTTGGATATAACACAGCGGATATCAGGCAGCTTTGAAAACAAAATTTAAAAACATACTCACCGGATTAAGCTTTTCCACAGCTTTTTCCTTTGAACTAAATGGAAAAAAAGTACACCTAACCAAACGCCTATGAACTAGCAAAAAAAAGGGTAATCGCTCTGTCGCCAAATGAATGCATTTACCCTGAATGATTTTAAGCATTACACCTAAAAACTACAAAAATTATGAGAACAAAATTACTTTACCTTCTAAAAATGGTATCGAAAAACGTATTGTATGGACTGATAATTCAGTTCCTTCTTATGTCTACGTTAATGGCAACTGAAATCAGTGCTCAGATTAAACCGATAGATCAAACCTTTGTCCGATTGGCAAAGACAGAAGGCCAACTTCTTGAAATTTTCAAGGATATTGAGTCCAGAACGGATTACAGATTTGTATATCCCGCGGAAATAATTGAGGATAAATCCCAAATTACCGTTAAAACGCGACGACAATCGGTTAATGATATTTTGGTGGATGTCGGAACGGCTGCCAACTTACGGTTCAAGCAAGTGGATAATGCCATATATGTCGCAAAGCTTGAAAAGGCAGTTGATGAAGGGAAAATCGAAATTTCCATTGAAATGGCAGCAATCAGTGGTAAAGTAACCGATGAGAATGGAGAACCCATTCCAGGGGCGACGATTTTGATCGAAGGCAAAAACACTGGTACCGCAACAGACATTGACGGTCGGTACCAAATCGATGTATCAGAGGGAGATGTACTTGTTTTTTCCTTCATCGGTTATAACAGCCAAAGAATAGTTGTAGGAAATCAGCAGACAATCGATATCGTGTTATTGGAAGATACTTCCTCACTGGATGAGGTAGTAGTGATAGGCTATGGAACCCAGAAAAAAGTAAATTTAACTGGAGCTGTGTCTACGATTAATGTAGGGAAAGAAGCAGAGACTCGGCCAATTACTTCCCTATCTGCGGGTCTTTCAGGTTTGGCTGCGGGCTTACATGTAAATCAAGGTAGCGGTCGTCCGGGAAATGATGGCGCTACACTTAGGATACGTGGACAAGGCACGCTTAACAATGCCAATCCATTGGTGATAATTGATGGCGCTATTGGCAATATGAATCACCTTAATCCTCAGGATGTTGAAAGCATATCCGTTTTGAAAGATGCGGCTTCTGCTGCTATTTATGGATCGAGAGCGGCAAATGGCGTTATTCTAATAACTACAAAGCAAGGATCATCTGGAGAATTCAAGGTTAATTACAATACTTTTTTCTCGTCAGCACAGCCATCCAATGTAGTAGAGACTGTTTCGAACTATGCCAATTACATGGAACTGATAAACGAAGGGTTTAGCAATTCCGACCCAAATGCAAATCCTATTTTTTCTCAGGAGAAAATAAATGAATGGCGCAATAATGAGGGTGGTGATCCATTGAAATACCCAAACACGCAATGGGTCGATGAGGTTTTTCAGAAAAACATCGTCCAGAACCACAACCTTTCATTCTCAGGAGGTAGTGAAACAATTAAGTTTTTTGGGTCTTTTGGTTATTTAGACAATCCAGGGATCATTGAGCGGTCAGGATATGAAAGATATACCGCCAGGATAAACCTGGAGGCGGAATTAAAGCCATGGTTGACTTTAGGTACGCAACTAAATGGAGTCGTAGCGAATACCGACATCGGCACGAATCAAATAAATTCCGTTTTCACTTATGCGGGAGCAAGTACTCCAGGGATGATACTTCGTTCTCCGGATGGACGTTATGGAGGGCCAAACAATCCAGAAGATGATCCTCAATCAAATAACGTTTTGCATAATCTCAACAGTCAAATGGGAGACATCAAACACAACAAGCTGAGTTCTCGATTTTACGGGAAATTACGACCTATTAAAGGCCTGAGTGTTGAAGGATCGTTTAACTATACCTTAGACGACTACATGGAGTATGCACAGCCGGTATTTAATAATAGATGGGATTTTTACACGAATACCATTTCACGAAATGCGGTAGGCAGAACCTCTGTGAGGTATGAGAACACGAAAGATTACAATTATTTTATGGATGGGCTAGTCCGATATGATGGTGAAGCAGCAGGTAAATTAACCTACAATCTGATGGCTGGGGCTAGTCAGGAATACTATAAAAACGCATGGTTTCAAGCAAGCAAATTTGATTTAATAGACCCTGCTTTGAGTGTACTGGATGCCGCTACCTTAGATGCTGCTGCCAATGGCAATGCATCTGATTGGTCGATGCGGTCCTTCTTTGGTAGAATGAACCTTGGATGGGATGATAAATATTTATTCGAAGCCAATATACGACGAGACGGAACTTCCAGGTTCGCAAAAGGCTCCAGAAGATGGGGTGTCTTCCCTTCATTTTCCGCAGGGTGGAGAATCTCTGAAGAAGATTTCTTCAATGCATCCTGGCTTCCTAATCTAAAAGTCAGGGCTTCCTATGGTTCATTGGGAAACAACGCTGTGGGTAACTACGAGTATCAAGCGGTTTATGATGCGGCAAATTATGTACTGAATAATAGCCTGTATGTAGGTTTTGCCCAGACGGCATTATCAAATGCGGCACTCACTTGGGAAAGCACCTATATATCAAACATTGGTTTAGATTTTGATTTGTTTGATTTTAAGTTTGGAGGCTCTATTGAGGCGTTCGACAAGGTCACGAAAAACATCTTAATCGATTTGCCTGCTCCTTTAGTGGTAGGAAATGCCAGTATTCCAAAACAGAATGCTGCCGAAGTCCAAAACCGAGGTATAGAACTCAATTTAAATTACCGTGACCAAGTCGGAGAATTTGAATACAGAATTGGAGGTAACTTCACATTTGTGGATAACCGCGTCACTCGCTACAAAGGCGATGAGCGTACCATCAGCGGGAGTAACCTAATTCAGGAGGGCTACGCCATCAATACCCAATACATTTTAAAAACAAATAGACTGATTCAAACGCAGGCAGACCTTGATTTGGTTTCGCAGATGATCGCAGACGCGCCAATTGATCCAAGTACTGGCAATCAAAGAAACCCATTTGCGGCATACGGAACACCCACATTAGGTGATTTCTTATATGAAGACACCAATGCTGACGGCCTGATTAATGACGAAGACCGAGTGGCCGTGGGTCATGGGACTGCCCCACGTGTTTCCTACGGCATTAACCTTGGATTTAACTGGAAGGGATTTGACTTTTCGGCCTTACTTCAGGGAACTTCAGGACTACAATCCATATGGAACGACCTTTACCATACCACAGGAGTAAGATGGGGATACCAGGTGAATCAGGAGATCGCAGAGGAAAGATGGTATGAAGGAAGAACTGATGCTACTTACCCAAGGTTATTGAACTATGTAGACACAAGAAATCTGCGTGCAAGTGATTTCTGGTTACAAAACAAAGCGTATATGCGTTTGAAGAATGTTCAGCTTGGCTATACTATTCCTAGAGAGGTAACCCAGAGGTTTAAGATTGAGACTTTCAGGGTTTACGGTAGCCTAGAAAATTACCTAACATTTACTCAATATAAAGGGTTTGATCCTGAAGTAAGTGGAACGCAGTATCCAACGCTAAAACAGGCATTGTTAGGACTTAATATATCATTTTAAAAATTCAGAAGAAGATGAAAAATATATGGATTTTACTTTCGGCAATGATCTTGGGCGGGTGTTACGAAATGGATACCCAGCCATACGATAAGGTAAGCGCAGGAAGCTTTTGGAGCACCGAAGAGCATGCCTTGCAGGGTGTATTGGGGGTTTATGCCGACATGAAGGACGCCAATCTTTTTGGATTGTACAATATGTTTGATAATGCCTCTGACATTGGAGTAGGTTATGATGGTCAAGGCCTTGGCGACATTATTAATGGCAATTTTACCGATCGGTCTGGAACAATAGTGAATAGATGGAGACGTGGGTTTGATGGAATCCAAAGGGCAAACACGGTCATTAGAAATGTTAATGAGATGGAAATCTCAGAAGAGGTCCAATCGACAGTGATTGGGGAAGCTAAATTTCTAAGGGCATATTTTTATTTCCATCTTTTAAACCTATTCGGTGGAGTACCAATTTATGATGAAAGTATCGATTTAAACCAGGGATTTTAATCAACTGGTTTCCCCCCGAAGTAGTGAAGATGAGGTGCGTGCCTTTATAATTGATGATCTCAATGATGCAATCAACCGCTTACCTGTATCTTATCCGACAGAATATTATGGTCGCGCCACAAAAGGTGCTGCTACTGCTCTTAGGGGTAAGGTGTATTTATTCAATCAAGAATGGGAAAAGGCGGTTGAAGACTTTGAGGACGTCGTATATAATACCAGAAACAACTATGCTTATTCACTACATTCAAGTTATTCTGAATTGTTTAAGCCAGAAGGCCATTCCAGTGACGAGATGATTTTTGCTATCCAAAATAAAGGAGGGGTAGGCTTTGATTACGGTATGCCTTTAGCATTTTATCTTGGTACAAGATCTACTTTTGGGTCATGCTGGAACAATGGTATGCCAAGTACAACTCTAGCGGATATGTATGAGAATCTAGATGGTTCTCCTTTTAGTTGGGAAGATCATTTCCCCGGGTTTGAATCAGACAATTCAGTTAAGGAATCTGTTTTTCTTGCTACTCATAACTCAGGAGAATTTACCTCTTTGCCTGACACGACTAAATTGGGGGAAATTTATAGAAACCGTGATCCTCGACTGATGCAGAGTTTAGTAGTACCTTATTCCTGGCAGCTTGGTTGGAATGCAAATCAACCTAGGAATATGCAACTCGTTATCGCCACTGGTGTCAATGAGAACTTTGGACAAATAAGAAACAATAGAGGATGGCAAACCTACGTCTGGCGAAAATTTGTCCCAGAAGGAAACATGAACGGTGATCTTACCAATCGTGCGCATACACCTATTAATTTTCCTATGATTAGGTTGGCAGATGTGATGCTGATGCTAGCTGAAGCATACAATGAAACCAATGCCACGGTTAAAGCAATCACTGAGATTAACAAAGTACGGGAGCGATCTGGAATGCCAGGTTTAAACTCCGGGCATCCATCTCTTGTTGTATCCAGCTCAGATGAAGTGAAAGATCGGATAATTCATGAAAGAGCCGTTGAATTGGCAGGTGAAGGGCATCGGTATTTTGACCTTAAGCGTTGGGGCTTATTGAATCAATACACTGATGGTGTTATAGAGAAGGGAATCACTGGATCCAACCTTGTTACCAGAGGATTTCAAGATCGGCATGTAATTTGGCCAATTCCAGCACAGGAAATTGAAATCAACTCAACCTTGACCCAAAATCCTGGTTGGGAATAATTAATAAATAAACATAGATTTTACACCCGGCATGCCTTAACCATAGGCAATAATGCCGGGTGTTTTTATTTTTAATCTGGTCTAAGTATAGCGAAGCGTAACTTGGACCTAGAATGCTTAAAGTTTTCAAATTCATTTAAAAACCCAGCATTCCATCCAAATAAATTGATTAACAAAACCTATTCAATAGGAATGGGCTTCAGCCCATTTATTTAGGCGATACCATTTCATCCGGCTTTAGCCGAAATTTTGACAGAAAAACGAATACCTATTTAATATACCATCAACCTAGATATAGGGCTTAATTAATCTTTTTAACCTTGAAAGGTTAAGATTGGGCTAAAGCCCCAAGACATGATAATACATTCTAATCCCCCAGCTGAAGCTGGGGGCTATTGAAATATGATTATCAAACGATTGACAAATAAATTCATCACCTGTATTGATGAACGAAACTCCCTCAATAGGAACGGGCTTCAGCCCTTTATTAAGGCCATGTTCCATTTCTTGGCTTTAGCCGAAATTTAGAAAACAAAAGGGTTTATTATCATTATTCCTTTGCCCAAATATCGGGCATGGAAACCTCAGTCTTCGACTCCGATCTGGTCTAAGTATAGCGAAGCGTAACTTGGACCTAGAATGCTGAAAGTTTTCAACTTTCGTTAAATAGCCTAGCTTTCCATCCACATAAATGGACTGATAAAACCAATTCAATAGGAATGGGCAATGCCATTTCATCCGGCTTTAGCCGAAACTCAGGGAGAAAATGGTCGTTAATAATTATGGCTTTACCTAAAAATCGGGTCTGGAAACCTAAGACTTCGGCTCCGCTCAGTCACCGGTAATGTGTTTTCGTTTTGGCTAAAGCCCCTAGAATAGACAATCCAATTCAATCAATAGATTGAAGAGCTATTGCCAATTTCGGGTTTAATAGCGTTATGCTTACTCACTGCTTCCAGCCATACTTTTAATAAGGTAATAACTAGCCAATGAAACCGAATGTCTCATTGGATTGGATTAACTGGCACAGCAACTTAATTTCGATACGTCTTTTCCAAAAGTTATCGCTGCTAATTTGATCCCTTCTCCCAAAGTCAGGTAAGGGTAAAAACTGTCCGCTAAATCTTTCACGGTAATCCCGTATTTGATGGCCATACTCAATTGTTGAATCAATTCCCCACCTTCGGGAGCGACTATCCTTGCGCCAATCAATTTATCAGTTTGGGTATTGCGAATGAGTTTGATAAACCCCTTGGTGTCATTCGCTGCTATGGCTCTTGGTACGTCTTTGAGCTCCAATTTAGAAACTTCAAATGGAATGCTGTTAGCTTTGGCCTGAGCTTCGTCCATACCCGCACCTGCCACCTGTGGATCGGTAAATACCACCCAAGGCAAGGAAGAATAATCTGCTTTATTCTCTGCTCCTGTGAAAGCGTTTTCAACGGCAATTTTTCCTTCAAAGGCCGCGGTATAGACAAATGTGGGCGTATTGGCTACGTCTCCTGCTGCATAGATGTTGGATAGATTGGTTTCCATTTTTTCATTTACTGCGATATGTCCATTTTTAGTCAGTTCCAAACCAATATTGGCTAACCCTAATTGACTTGTATGGGGGTTGGTTCCTGTTGCAATTACAACCTTTCCTTTTTCTACAATTTTAGTAAATGAACCGTCAGGACATTTGCAATGTATTGTGGTTACATTTCCTTGTTTTTCAAACTTTATCGCTCTGAAATTGGGCAACATTTCAATGCCTTCTTTTCGTATTTGGCTTTCCAATGCTTCGCTGATATCTGGAGTTTGTGTTCGCAATACTCTGTCGGTAAATTCTATAACACGAACTTTCACCCCTAATCGATTGTAAGCCATTGCAATTTCTAAACCAATATAACCTCCTCCCATGATGGTCAGACTTACTGGTTTCTCTTCCAAGTCGAAAAGGGAAACATTGGTCAAATAGTCGATTTTGTCCAATCCTTCAATATTAGGAATGTTGGTAGTAGCGCCTGTGGCAATTAAAAATTTGATTGCTTTGTACCTTTCCCCATTCACTTCAATGGTTTGGTTGTCTATGAACCTTGCCCAACCTTTTAACATGGTCAGGTTTTTAAAATCGCTCACCACATCCAAATATTTTTTCTCTTGCAGTGTAGCAACCAATTTTTTCTTGTCCTTAATGACTTGAGCAAAATCAATATCAACTCCTTTCGGCCGAATGCCTTCAAAGTTAGAATGGTTAGCGTGATAAGCCGTTTCGCCTGCACGAATTAGATTTTTGGAAGGCACACAGCCCACATTTACGCACGTACCTCCAAAGTCCAAACCATCATTTACCATTAAAGTTGAAAGTCCTAAACTTTCAGCTTTTATAGCTGCTGCAAAGGCTGCCGAACCACCACCGATAATTATGAGGTCAAATTTGGTATTTTATTTTTTCCACTTTTTACTCGATAGTTATTAGTGCTATTGACAGTAGTGATTATTTCTTGCCTACTTGTTTTTGAAGGGTCAAAGGTGCATTCACAAGTGCCATTTGGATAATTCACATTGGCTTTTTTTACACCTTCATTTGCAGTAAGTAGTTTTTCAATGCCTGTGGCACATGGGTCGCAGGTCATGCCCGTTATGTCGAGGTTTATTACTTCATTATTCATCATGTAATTATTTAATTAAATACTTAAATACAAGGCGCAAAAAAAACTATTTCTTGCCGACCACTTTATAACCTGTGCCATTGATAGCTTCTTCAATTTGGGTTAAGCTCACTTTAGATTTATCAAATTCTACTTTGGCAATGGCTTCTTCATAAACTGCATCTACGTTTAAAACACCTGGTAGCCTGTTAACATCATTTTCTACATGCGAAGCACAACCATTGCAAGTCATACCTTTTACCTCAAAAGTTACCGTTTGAATGTCTGAGGCATTGACAATTACAACTTCCTTGTTGTCATTTAAAGGATAGAAAATATGTGCATAGCTTGGAAAAGTGAGCATTAAAGCTGCAAACACAGTTACAATTCCTAAAAATATTTTGGTTTGCATAAAAGGATTTTTCTCATCTTCTTCGCCTGCGGAACAGGTAGTTTCGCAATCGCATTGAATTTCTTCGGCGGTTCGTGGTTTGAGTTTCTGATACCAAGCAAAACCCAATACCAAAACGGTAATGCCAATAAGATAAGGTCTTGCTGGTTCCATCCACGAAAATGTAGACGCTACACCTGATGCTCCTGAAATCAGAGCCAATACAGGTGTTATGCAGCAAAGTGACGCAGTTACCGCGGAAAGCACTCCAGCTCCAGCAAGGCCGTTGTCTCCTTTTTTCATATTGTTACCCTTTTTGAGTTAATGATAATGTGTTTAAAAAATGGTTGAAGTAAAGGCAGTTGCTCTTGTCTTAAAGAATAGAAAATAGTTTGTCCTTCTCTTCTTCCTTCAATTACATTTTTGTCTTTTAGTTTTCTGAGATGTTGAGAAACGGCGGGGATACTCATTCCGAGAATGTCTGAAAGGTCGCAAGGGCAAAGTTCTTTTTCTTCTTCTAAAAGAAATAAGATTTTCAACCTCACTTCGTTTCCTGCCAAGGCCAATAGCCCACTCAATTGACTGAATGCCTTGTCGTTTGTTTGAAGCATTTCCCGACAATTATCTATTTGCACCTTGTCTGCAAAAACTCTGATACACGATTGGTTGTTTTCCATAGTTTTTCTGTTTTCGGACTAATAACGCAACACAATCAAGAATAGTTTTCTTATTTAAGCAAATGCTTAAATAAGTTTTAAGTACACCTTTATTTTTTTCGACTTGGGAGATTCAGCTCATTATTTTTTTCAGCGTTGGGTCTGGAAACCTATGGCTTCGACAAGCTCAGCCACCGGACTTCGGCTCCGCTCAGTTACCGGTAATGTATTTTCGTTTGGGCTAAAGCCCCAAGACATGATAATACATTCTAATCCCCCAGCTGAAGCTGGGGGCTATTGAAATATGATTATCAAACGATTGACAAATAAATTCATCATCTGTATTGATGAACGAAACTCCCTCAATAGGAACGGGCTTCAGCCCTTTATTAAGGCCATGTTCCATTTCTTGGCTTTAGCCGAAATTTAGAAAACAAAAGGGTTTATTATCATTATTCCTTTGCCCAAATATCGGGCATGGAAACCTCAGGCTTCGACTCCGCTCAGCCACCGGTAAGGCCATCCCTCAGCTGAAGCAGGGGGTTTTTGATTCCAGAATCAATAGCTTTGATAATTGAAGGGAATAAACCTTTTGGGGATTAACTATTTTTTTGATAAACCCACCTCAATAGGAATGGGCTTCAGCCAATTTACCAAGGTAATAACCATTTCACCCGGCTTTAGCCAAAAACAAATTACCACAAAAACATACCCCAATTATTAACCCTTTGAAAACCAACTATTTTTTTGGATCAAAGTATTGCATGACTAATATTCTAATCGTAATATTGCAATGAAACATTTAATAAAATGGGCTTAACCAAATCAGATTTATTTTCTACGGAACAAAACGAGCTGGCACTAGTGGCAAAGGCATTTGCTCACCCTGCCCGAGTAGCAATCATTCATTTCTTGCTTAAAACAAACGCCTGTGTAAATGGTGACTTGGTGCAGGAACTTGGCTTGGCTCAACCTACGGTTAGTCAGCACCTCAGAGAACTGAAAGACATAGGCATCATCCAGGGAACCATTGAAGGACCAAGGGTAAGCTATTGCATTAATCCTGTGAAATGGAATGAAATCAAAGTTATGTTTAACGACATCTTTGATCAGTTTAAAGACCCATCATTAGGGAGTTGTTGCTAAAAAAATTTACCGAACACATCGTTATATTGCAATGATACAACGAACCTAGGATTAGAAAGCATAGTAAAATTTAAGGAAGTTATAAAGAATTAAAAATCAGCACCATCCAACCAAACCAATAAAACAAAATGAAAAGAAGCATCTTCTCCATTTCCATT
The DNA here is from genome assembly GCF_000427295.1 of Cyclobacterium qasimii M12-11B. Lineage (GTDB taxonomy): Bacteria > Bacteroidota > Bacteroidia > Cytophagales > Cyclobacteriaceae > Cyclobacterium > Cyclobacterium qasimii. Next base: position 115,500 of record NZ_ATNM01000064.1, read on the forward strand.
GCAATGCTTTTGCTTGCTGGTTGCTCGCAAAACCCAAAAGAACAATCAGCAAATGAAACAAACAATGCCCCTAATGTCATAGAAGCTGAAAAGGTTAACGCATCAAAAAATGAAAATATCAAAATGTATCCAGAGCTATCAAATTACATCGAATTAGCAGTTGCTGGCATAGAGGCCATTCCCCAGGACCGCAAAAACCAATTGAAGAAAATTGCCTTGTTTGTCCAAACCAAAAAGCAATCTAATGAGGCTGCAAACCTAACTTTCATTTGCACCCACAATAGCCGAAGAAGTCATATGAGTCAAATTTGGGCCAGCACCGCCGCCAATTACTACGGCGTAGCGGATGGGGTAAATACTTTCTCTGGGGGTACTGAAGCCACAGCTTTTAACCCAAGAGCCGTTGCAGCCATGGAACGAGCGGGTTTTAAAGTAGACAATCCAGGCGGAGATAATCCTCATTATCAGGTGACATTTGCCGATAATGGTACTTCTTTGGAATGTTATTCTAAAATATACGACGATCCCTCCAATGCCAACGAGAATTTTGCAGCAGTGATGACTTGCTCAGAGGCGGATAAAAATTGTCCTTTTATTCCTGGAGCCACTTTAAGAGTTCCCATTCCTTATGAGGATCCTAAAATCGCAGATGACACCGATCAGGAAGCTTCTAAGTATGACGAAAGGTGCATGCAAATAGCAACAGAAATGTTCTACCTCATGTCTCAAGTCAAAGCTTAAGGTCAGCAACAATGAAAAAATCCCTGATCCTTTTAACACTTACTTTGACAATTACACAAGTGCAAGCCCAATCCGTCTTTGACCAATTGAATGGATGGGTTGGTTCCCAATTGGCTGAAAGCACGGGTTTCGGTGCCTATTTCTTCTTGTTCATGGGCGGTGTATTGGCCAGTCTTTTGCCTTGCGTATATCCTGTTTATCCTCTCACAGTAAGTTTCTTAAGAAATAAAAAAAGCAAGCTGGGTAAGTTTGCCCATCCCTTAACCTATTATTTTGGTCTGGCGGCAATCTATTTTATTTTCGGACTTATCGCTTCCGCTACTGGTGGCGCATTCAATGATATCTTGAGATTGCCATTGGCCAATCTATCCATTGGTTTATTATTAATAATCCTGGCATTGGCAACTGTTGATTATTTACACTTGCCTTTTTTTGGTGGGCAGTTGGACAGCAAGCAGGAAGGTCTGAGTGGAACACTTCTTATGGGTGCTGGTGCAGGCCTACTTTCTTCCGCTTGTGTAGGCCCTATAGTCGTCAGCATTTTGGTGGCAATAGCTTCCAACGTTGAGGGGGTCACTATTGGCCTGGCTGCTACAGCCGCTTTCAAGATGATGCTTTTTGGTTTTGGTGTCGGCGTTCCGGTTTTACTCTTGGGCGTATTTGGCCTGGCCCTTCCTAAAAGCGGCAAATGGATGCTTTATGTACAATGGGTTTTTGCCGTCCTGATTGGCTATTTTGCTTACGGCTACCTAATCAAAGGATTCAATGGATTGGGTTTAACAGATTCTGTAGGCACCTACATTTTCATAGGATCGGTGTTGGTGTTTTTAGCTGCCTTCAATTTGCAAAAGGCTGATAAAAGCAATCAGCTTAAGACAAAGGCAGCACTTTATACCCTCACAGGCGTGATTGGCTTTTTTATTATCGGAGCAAACACGCTTTCTTCAGGAAACATCCCTATATCGCAAAGTCAAGCAGCAGGAGTGGCAACAAGTCCAAATATTGAGCAAAAAGGAGCGCTCAGCTGGTACCTGAACAAGGAAGTTGCCTACCAAAAAGCTGCCGAAACAGGGAAACTCGTTTTTGTAGATTTCCATGGAGACTGGTGTACCAATTGCAAAGCTTTTCAAAAAAACACCCAAGAGGACAAGGCATTGAACACTTCATTGCAAAATGCCATATTGTACAAAGTATATGACACCTCCCCTGAATTTGAAAAATACCGCAACGACCCTCGCTTTCCTGAATTAAAGGTGGGTATTCCTTTTTTCATCATTACAGATGCTTCAGGTAATGTGATCTACAAAACAAACGATTATACCAAAACAGATGAAATGCAATTGTTCCTCAATTGAACCAGAAACAAGGTTAAAAGCATACCTATTTAAACCCTAAATATGCAATAAACCTTCTATTGCGAGATGGAATCTCCTCAATAGGAATGGGCTTTAGCCCATTTATAAAAGCCATACCATTTCTCCCGGCTTTAGCCGAAATCTAGAGGACAGAAGGGTTTAATAATAATAATAGCTTAACCCATGGTTTGGATCTGGAAACCTTTGGCTTCGAAAGGCTCAGCCACCGGTAGATACGCTGGTCTAAGTTTAGCGAAGCGTAACTTAGACCTAAAATGCAGAAAGTTTTCAACTTTCATTAAAAACATCACCGTTTACACCATCGTATTAATACTTCAGAAGTTCCCTTGTTTGGCATCGCTGACTTCGACAGGCTCAGCCACCGGTAACTAATACCTCCATTAAAAGCCATTCCCCCACTAGTTAATTGTTAAAGACTTAAGGTTTATCTATTTCCATTATAGGCATGGAATTGTACCAAGAAACTACTTTTTGAGCCAATTCGTTGGCGATTTCGGGGTGCACATTTACCAGATTGCGGTTCTCCTGAGGATCATTAACAATAGCATATAGTTCTTTCCTTCCTCCGTCGTAATCGCATAAAAGTTTCCATTCTCCTTCACGTACAGCCAGGTCTGGAAGGTTTTCGAATCCGTAATAATTCTTCCTATCTGGCGGCCGGCTATAGAAGATCGGAGATTTGCGGGAAGTATTGGAATCCCCAAGGATGGTTCCTATTAGGTTTTCACCATCTGACACCCCATTTCCAGAGGCTTTTGCTCCTGCAAACTCAAGCAAAGAAGGTTTTAAATCAATAGCAGAAAAAACCGATTTGCCATTTCGTTTCCCTTTTGCTTCCTCATTTATAAAAGTGGACCCCCAAACAATCAGAGAAGAACGAATTCCCCCCTCATACAAATGAGTTTTATAGCCTTTCAAATCTCCGGCACTCCCAGCGCCAAGTTCCGGACCATTGTCAGAACAAAACAAGATCAGCGTATTGTCACGCAATGCTTCATTGCTCTGAATGTAATCGAATAATTTACCAAATTGCTTGTCCATTTCCTCCAGAACAGCATGGTACAAATCCCTTTTATTGGCTTCTTTTGTAAGGCCATATTCTTTGAATGAAGGCCAAAATGGACTGTGCACATCATCTGGCCAGACATTAACATAGAATGGTTTTTCCTCCTTTTGTGCTTTATCCATAAAGCCAATTGCGGCATCTATAAATCCCGTGGTGATCTCAGACCGCTGCATCCAGGTAACAGGCTCTCCAAGAATTTCGGCCTTTTCCCAAATCTTTCCCACTTTACCCGTTTCATCCATCGTAAGGGGCAACAATTTTGCTCCCATACCTTCAAAATTCGTCAGTGATTCGTCAAATCCATATTCGGTGATTACCGGAGCCTCAGTGACATCCCTTTGTCCTCCCATGTGCCATTTTCCAAAATGACCAGTGGCATAGCCTGCCTGCTTTAGCTCTCTTGCCAGCATCGGCGCTGAGGGATCCAGCCAATTGGCAATACCCCGTTCAGCATTGACTGCTCGGTACGCAAGGTAAGAGGTAATGTTCCACCTTTGTGGGTAGGTGCCTGTAGAAATTGCTACCCGGGAGGGCGAACAAATTGGAGAATTTACGTAGAATTGATCGAAGCGAATTCCTTCCGAAGCCAGTTGATCAATATTAGGTGTTTGTGCATCCCTATTTCCAAAACTGGACAAATCCCCATAACCCATATCATCAATGAAAATTAGAATGATATTCGGTTTTTTGTCCGTTTTTGGCGTTGAGCACCCCCACAAAAAAGACAATAAAATAATGGTAAACAGATAAGGTGTTTTTTTCATCAGAGAGCTTTCAAATTGCATAGTGAAATAAATAGGGGTCCAGGTATCAGACCTATAAAAATCAATTATTCAGGCCTTCGTCAGCTATTTCCCTATGTCAAATTAAGGATTTCGGAGATGGAATCCACCTACGAACAAATCAGCACTTAATCCGCATGATTTATGCCAGATTGTTATAGGTAGTACTTATTTCAAAGCATTAAACGCTTTCATATATCTATTTTTGCCCAATACTGTACTTCTTAAAATTGCCGTGCCATCTTCATATAGTTCATTTTTTTCAATTTTAACAGTCTCCCTAACGGCGTTACAAAAGGGTGCATACTTCTTTAATGAACTCTTTGTCGTAATCCTTGAAATTTCGTTAAACAATTTACCATTTGAATAGTCAGAATACTGCTCTAAATCACCTTGAATGGAACTATTATTTTCCGATAGTTTAATCATAAGCATAACTTGCTTTATAACTTCTTCATAATTTTCCTTTTCATCCTCTCTGTTAATTTTGACTCCTATTTCAAAATTATTTATTTGAGAGTATTCATAAAAATTCATAGATGTTAATATGCAATACTTTTCATTTAGATAAACCTTTGCATGTAGATTCTGTACTTCAACTAAATGAATATTTGAAAATGATTTTAGCCATATTTCCTCATTAGTCTTCAATTCATTTTTCCTATAAACGAAATAACAGTTATCAATCTTTGGAAGATGCATTGATAACTTTGACTTAATTCTTTCAGTTATTTTCAAATATGGAGAAACAAAAATCAAGGAACGAAAGGACTCTTGTATTAGGTTCTCAATTGCGTGGGAGATCTCAATAGTCCCCATTATATTTTTCACTTTACTCACTTAATGAAGATTTTATTTAAATATTTTTATTTTTTTACGATTGTTGATTGTATTACCTACAACGGCTCGTGTATGGTGTCGTAGCGGATTACGTGAGATTTACCTTTCAAAACAGAATCGAAATACGGGCGAGTGATGAACTCTAAAATGCCCACAAAACCCGCTATGCACTTTACATATTGTTATGCCCTGTGTTTATTCTTCAATCTGTCTCACAGTGAGTTGGCAAGGCTTACTCTTTTGCAATTTTTGGTCTAAGCGTTGGCTTGTGCGAATTGCAAATGTGTATGGCTTATGCGTCGGCTATTTAAGTAAAATTCCTAAAAGTAATCCAATAGTAATGACAGCTATAATTATTTGAATTGTTTTACTTTTCTTTATTTCTTCCCTATTAGTATTTATTTCAGTTTCTGTCTTCTGATTAATTTCATTTTGCTTTGTTGCTATTATTTCTGTTTTTTCTTTAACAGCATTCTCGATATCTATTATCTTTTCATTTAAAGACTTATGATTTAACGAAATCGCATTGTTTATTCTATTTATATTCTCATTTAAGGACAATTCACGTTCATTAATTTTTTCAACTGCCGTATTCGTAAAAATTTCAATATTTTCCCTATTTACAGCATTTATGTCGGATAATTTCTCAGAATACTCTTCAATTTGTTTAATTAGTTTAGTATGTGTTTTAGAGGTTTCTTCTACGAAATTATTTGACAATCCATCAAACAATTTTAAAAACTCATCCGAATGTTTTTCGGTGTTTTTAATAATGGTTTTAATAGCTAATGAGAGGGAATCTATGACTTTATCGGCATCTTCCTTTTTATTTTCATAATCATTTTCAACACCTTGCCTAAATGAATTCACAGCTAAAATAAATGATTCTATTTCATTTATTGTTCTTTTAGCATTCTCAGCATTAGTTGAAGTAATTTGATTTATGTTTTTCAGCTTATTCAGTTCAGATACAAGCACTTCAAATTCTTTCTGTATTTCTATGGTATTTTCCATTATTATGATATTTTATCTAAAAGTTCTTTTAATTTATATGATGTCCTATTAACCATTAATTCAGAGGTTAATGTATCCATTAAGGGCTTTATTTCAGAATTAAAATCTAATACTTTTTCATTGAATAGTATTATGAGACTCTTAACGTCTTCCCAAGTATCAATCCTTAACATTCTTCTGAAGCCTGTACGGTATAGACTTATTGCCTGTTGAACAAGCGGTTTGTCGTTTGCACTTTCTATTGTGTCTTGTTCTTTTAATTCGAGAGCTAATAAACTAAACGCGGTCAATAAATCTATACTTGCATTATCAACCATATTAATGCGCAGATTATCACAAGCCCCTCTTAAATGCTTTGCATTATCTATTTGACCACCTAATCCGTCTGGTGGCTCATCAATATACTCAATGTATTTTTTTACTATTTCACAATTTTCAATTGTCCCTTTTTCCGTATCTTTAGGTAAATAATCATTTCTTGCATATTTAGATGTAAAATATCTAATCATTCGGTCTCTAAATTCTCGTTCGCCTTCAGATAAAAACACGTCACATAATTCTTTCATATAATCTATTGAGCGTTTCCTTTTGTCAGAAATCTCGCTGTCAATAAATTCTACAAGAACATAAAGAACTTTTTTTAATATTGTTTCTTCGCTGATATCTTTAATCTTATTCAGCCATTTCTTTGTAGTTTCTATTCCTAAGTATCGCCTTAAATACCCTTTGAAATTATCTTTATATTCTTTATTCGTTTTTGCTTTAAACCTAACCTCTATAAAACCTCCTACATAATCAATAACATAGTCATCAATTATACCCACTATATTCATTCTGTATATTGCTCTTTGAGTGTCAGAAGAATTTCTTATTCGTGAGTAATTATCTTTGAGAAAATTTGTTGTGTCAGAATTTGGATTAAACTCATTTGGAGCACTGCCATACTTTTGAATTTGAAATTTATAATATTGATACCTTATGTTATCAATAAAATCGTGTTCATCAGTACTGAAATTATACCCTGCTCTTATAATTCTTTCTTCAAAGTCATCATAGCCAACACCCTTAATAATTTCATTAATTTTGGAGATAATACCATTTGTAAATCCAACTTTCAAATAGTACTGTCCACTTTTTCCGCTTTCTATTAACGTTTTAATTCCGTCAGTTGATTTGGTATTAAACCATTCTAAATAATTTGCACTTGGACATTTCTGTTTTAATAACTCTCGTGAGTATTTTAAAATTATTTTTGCTTTATCTACATTAAAGTTTTGTGTCGCATTCTCATAACTTATTAGATTTCTATTTAAATCAAGAAGTCCAATTTTTATTCTTTCATCCACCTTTTGTTTCCAAGGACCATTAATATAGATATATCTTTCATTCCAAAGATTTACAGAATGTACATCAGGGAATTTATCTTGAATTTCTCTTTTTAATACATTTAGAAAAAAACCATCTTCATATTCAACTTCATCAAGTAATTCATTTATTATTTCTCTTTCTCGTGATACACCTTTAAAAGCATTTTTGTAAAAGTCATAATTAGTTTCGATATCGTTTGGATGATAGATAATTGAACAAACAGAAGGATTTCCATCCCTTCCTGCTCTACCAGCTTCTTGGTAGAAGCTTTCTACAGAATTTGGCAAAGAATAATGAATTGAATAGCGAATGTTAGGTTTATCAATACCCATTCCAAATGCCTTTGTAGCAATCATTAAATTTGATTCATTTCGTAAAAATTGTTCTTGATTTTTTACTGATAAATCTGCTTCTGTTTCAATTGTTTTGTCTTTAACTGTATCGTCATCTCCACTGCCGAAAAATGTAGTTATATTTAAAAAAGACAATTCTTTTAATCCTGTACCATCATAAAATATTGTTGGTGGCTCTGTATTGAAATCTTTTCTAATTTCTTTTCCATTCTTTAAATACAATACTCCATTTGGTAGTTTATTTGATTTAGTTGGGCAAAAAATAACTCCTGCATTATTAAATTGTCCATTTTGTGAAGAATAGAAATCATTTTTAGAATTCAGATAACCATATTTTTTTTCAAGTTGATTAATTTTTAAAGGTAGGTCTTTTAAAAAGTTTTTAATTTTAGGGTACTTCAAATTACCTAAACTATTTTCTCTATTAAAATATTTCTGCCCATCTTCAATTTCATAATCAATTGGAAGAATGCTGAAATTCAACTCCTTTCTGTCAATAGCTTCGGCAGGCAAACTAATAATCGCCTCTTCTTTAAGGTTTAATTCTCTTTGCACATCAGCCAAAACATCGAAAGAAGCCGTTGCCGTAAGTCCAAAAATTGTTAAGCTATTTTCTTTGGGCAAGCAATGCTTTCTTAAATTTTGTGCAAGATTAAGATATACGTGCCGAAAATCGTGTCCCCATTCTGAAACACAATGAGCTTCATCAATAACAGCATAACTGTAGTAAACATTTTCATTTTTGCAACTTGCTAATGCTACTCTGAATTTTTCGATTTGGAAGCGTTCGGGTGATACAAATAATATTAAGTATTGACTGTCGGTAAGGTTTTGGATGTTACTTTCTCTTTCTTCTTTTGTATTGAAAGAATTTATATATGCTGTTTTTGAAATCCCATTTTCAATCAATTTATCAAATTGGTCTTTCATTAAAGAATTAATTGGGTCAACTACAATTGTTACTCCTGGATGTAACAATGCACAAATTTGAAAAGTTAACGATTTACCACCTCCTGTTGGTAAAAGACCAATAACATCCTTTCCTACTATAGCTCTATTAATGATCGCTTCCTGCCCAGCTCTGAATTTAGTTTTTCTGAATATGTTGTTTAGGAAATAGATTAAAGCACTTTCTTGCTTTTTTGTTTTGTATTCAAATCTTTGAGATTGCCTTTTAATTCCATTTTCCTCAACTTCTTCTTCAATAACTTTTCCTATTTGTCTATAGTTAATACGTCTGTCAGTGAGAACATTGATGTTGATTGGGTTTGTTTTTTCATCAACAAAAGATTTAATACAGACACCTTCTGTACTGCTTAAATTAGCAGAAATCACTATGTTATTACTGTGATCTTCTTTGATTAGGGATATTTGAATTTCTTCTTTACTGATTAACTTGTTTAAATTTTCAAATACATCATTTAAATCCTCAATTATTAATTCTTCTTCATCTGTACATATTCCCTTAATTGTAAATGATGTTTCAACAGGATTTGACATTAACATCAAAAGAATACTTCGTTGAATTTGAGAGAATTCGATTAGTTTTTTTAGGCAATTATATACTTTATAATTATGTAACCCATATTCACTTGCTTTTTCTGGACTTAAAGACGAAAAATTCTTTATAACATCATTTAGATTGTGATAACTTGCGTTATTTGAATCACTTATTTCGGCTCTTAATACTGGTTTTGAAAAGTTAAAATTATTTACTGATTCTTGAAAACATTCTTTTAGAAGATAATTACTAATTTTAATAGATGCTCTTGTAGAATCTCCCCTTGTAATGATATTCCAAGCAACTTTTAATAGAGGACTTACTTTATCGAAATCAATAAATTTTGGCGCATTCAATAACTCAAAACAAGTGTTTTTCGAGTAGAATTCCTTTACAGTTTCTTTATCTGAATGTTGTATCAGGAACTCATTTAATTCATCTATGTAGTATCCGCCTTTTAATGTCATAATTAGTTGTTGTTTTTGTAAGCGTTGGCAAGAAATAGCTCTTTTGGTTTTTTCAGGGTTGATTTTTGTGTGATGGCAAAAACCAAATGTGCTATTTGTGCGTTGGATTCCATATCTCCTATACTCCAAATTTATTCATTACTTAGGCACTTCTTTATATTGGGCACAACATCTGTATATATACACATTTAGCATCAGAGTTGCGTATATACAGCCTATCTACATCCTCCTTTGCCTTCATTTCTTTGTCAAATTAAGGATTTCGGAGATGGAATCCACCTACGAACAAATAAAAACTTGTGGTTATTGAATCTTTCAGTGTAAAAAGAGGGAAATCAATTCTGCAGCTTATAAATAGATTTTAATTCAATGGTCAAATTTTAGACCTATGATGCCAATTAATTTCGCATTAACCTTTGGCTTGAGCTTAAAATTCATTTAATGACCTCTTCGGGTGAATTATTGGGCTAAAGCCCCAAAATATAATATAACATTCTAATCCCCCAGCTGAAGCTGGGGGCTATTGATATTCTGGAATCATTTCGATTGAAAATGCAAATACATTCTATTTTGTGAAGGATATTCCGGAATTATTTAACAGAATCTCTTCAATAGAAATGGGCTTCAGCCCATTTATAAAGGACAATGCCATTTCCCCCGGCTTTAGCCAAAATCTAGAGGACAGAAGGGTTTGTTAATAATTATAGTTTTACCTATGGTTTGGATCTGAAAACCTATGACTTCGGCTCCGCTCAGTCACCGGTAATGTGTTTTAGTTTAGGCTAAAGACTAGACGAGTCAAACTCAATTCAACCCCCAAGCTGAAGCTGGGGGCTATTGATATTCCAAAATCATTACGATTTGAAATAGGACACTTCGACACCATTGGCTTCGACAAGCGCAGTCACCGGCGCCGAATTATTTGAACTTATCGATATCAAGCTATTTCAAAAACCCTAATTATCAGACAAGCTCTCTAATCCCTATGCCAGGTCATTACCTTATAAATTTGTTCGGATTTGTAATCCCGAACAAATGAATGGAATCTGGAACGCAAAGGCCTGCTATTTGTCCCACATTTGTTTTGTAGACAATCAAAACAAATATTAAGATGAAAGCAATTATCACAACCGGTTATGGATCACCAGAGGTATTTAAACTAGACCAGGTGGCCAAACCTAGCCCAAAACAAAATGAAATTCTTGTTCGTATTCATGCATCCTCGGTAACGAAAGCAGACACGATGATGCGAACTGGAAAGCCATATATAGGTAGACTGTTTTTAGGTATCTCCAAACCAAAACACCAAATCTGGGGAACAGGCTTTGCCGGAGTTGTAGTGGCCATTGGTTCGCAGGTAAAGAAATTCAAAACAGGAGACAACGTTTTTGGGGAAAGCATCGCTTCTTTTGGTACTTACGCCCAGTTTGTGGCCATACCAGAAGATGGCATTTTGGCACATATTCCCAAATCCATCAGTTATGAGGAGGCCGCAGGAATGTGTGATGGAGGCATTACTTCCCTTAACTTCCTATGCAATATCGGCAATATTTATCCCGGACAGAAGGTATTAATCAATGGTGCTTCAGGCAGTTTGGGAGCAGCCGCAATCCAAATCGCCAAACATTATGGCGCCATTGTAACTGCTGTGTGTAGCACAGCCAATATTGCTATGGTAAATTCCCTGGGGGCTGATACCGTCATCGATTACACAAAAGCCGACTTTACCCAAAACAAGAATAGCTACGACCTGATCTATGACACTGTGGGTACCCGATCCTTTGCAGCTTGTAAAGATGCCCTGACGGAAAATGGCTGTTATGCATCCCCCGTTTTGGGTATGTCATTGTTAGGGGACATGGTCCTTACTTCTCTTTTTGGAAACAAAAAAGCCAAATTTTCGGCCACTGGATCATTGCCTAAAGAAGAGATCAAACGCTTAATGCGTGTCTTGCTTGAACTTATTGAGGCAGGGGATTTTAAACCTCCTATAGATCGCAGCTACAAATTGGAACAAGTGGTAGAAGCACATACCTATATAGACAAAGGCCATAAAAAGGGCAATGTGGTCCTAAAGCCATTTGCCCTGGTCTAATCCTTTGCTTTCAAATAAGAACCCAGCCAAAATTATAAAGAAAATAATGACATTAATTAATTTTGGCTTTGGCTATTCAAAGTAATTTAATGACCTCTTCGGGTGAATTATTGGGCTAAAGCCCCAATACAGATAAACCCTAACCATCCCATATCTGAAGCTGAGGGCTATTGAAATTCGGGAATCATTTTGATTGAAAATGCAAATACATTCTATTTTGGGAAGGATACTCCTGAATTATTTAACAGAATCTCCTCAATAGGAATGGGCTTCAGCCCATTTAAATAGCCATACCATTTCCCCCGGCTTTAGACAAAATCTAGAGGGCAGAAGCGTTTATTAAAATTAGGTCTTTACCTCTGTTTTGGGTCTGGAAACCTATGACTTCGACAGGTTCAGCCACCGGTAATGCGTGTTCGTTTGGGCTAAAGCCCCTAAACTCGATAACTCAATTCAACCCCCAAGCTGAAGTTGGGGGCTATTGAATTAGGCGAAATTTTAAAAGACCATTATTTTGGACCTAATGTTTAAACACATGGCCTTAGCTAAAATTCGGAGAACTCAAGGATAGGATTAAGGAAAACAGGACTTTAGGAGAAAAAAACTTTGAATACCAAGAGCAAAATCATTTACCTAAACCAAATTTGGGTATCCAACCAATCCGCTCTCTTTAAGACGTTCTTTTCAAGTTCAAGAAGGTACTTTGCCCTATCGGCTTCACTTTCTAAAACCAAGAGTTTTTGGCCATGGTCCCAAACCTTATCTCGCCATTCAGTGATTAACTTGAGCAACAACATTTCATCAAACCGTCCCATAAGTTTATCGACCAAATCCATTCCAGGTGAGTATTTCTCTACCACCTCATCCTGAACTTTGTCAATCGTTTCGCCAATAATCAAATTCACCAAGCAATGATCCTCATATCGCTTAACCTTCATTTCATCGGACAAACCGAGCCATTCCGGAGAAAGCATGTCGTACAAGGTAAGGACCAAATCATAGTTAATATGAGAATTTACTCCTAGCAATAAATGTTGAATCACATGAAGCTTCTTGGTTGCGGCAGCCTTATGCACTTCCTTCCATACCAGTGGGGTTTCCTCTCCACAATCATAACAGGTAAGGGCATTGAAATAATAGTCTGCAAAACGATTCAAAAGCTGGCCTATCCATTGAGAATCGTGAAATTTATTTTGCTCAATGGCAACCAGCATATTGGCTGTCATCATGCTATAACAATGAAGAAAAATGGTTCGATTGTCTTTGTTCGCTTCAAAATTTTTGACTATCGCCATCATTTTATCGACTACCCCAATGTTGACCTCCATGATCTCTGTTTTTATATTTATATGCCTTTTACACTAATTATATTGGATATCTCTGGCATTCACTCCTACCCAAAACAAAATGAAAAAAATTATTCACTGAACTTACTATAATTCAGTATTTAAACCAACTATTCCACCATGCTTTAATACCGTTCGAAAAATTAAATCACACAATAGGGGTAATTTGACAGTACATCTTTAACTGATGTTAACTTCTATAACCATAAAAAACTGTTTTAGAAAAAGGAATCTTATACTTGCAGGGAGAAAATAGTAGACAATTTAAATGGGGAATTCAATAAATAGGTAGCAGGCTTTTCATTCATTGGAACGTTCGCCCATTTCCCTTATATTTATATTCAACCAATAATCGAAGACATCGGAAAAAGTAACGTTTTAAAGCTAAATTAATTTGAGATTTTGCCAGCGTTGTTGCCAGAAATAAGCAAAAATACCGCCAAAATTACGTCGAACACATCCATCCATTCCATGGGTTAAACGCAATGCCTATTAACTGTTTCGTTGTTTCTAGAAAGAGATAAATGAGAATAAATGTTCAACTAGTACAATTTATTGGATCAGGACATTTCGGGAACCTAAATAAATAGCAAAAGAGGTAGCCCCTTTTTTAGGCTAAAAAGTGAATGGCTTTTCTCGTTTTTTACTAATTAAACAAGCTTATGAAAATCAACCCACTAAAACCAAGACCCGAAATTAGCAATAAGCCGAAATTACACAAGGTATATACGCAATTTGAAAAATTGATTGAGGAGCTAAAAGGGATAGCCTTAACAGATAAAATAATTGTCTTTATCAATGCATCCATTGATGAGTTGAATTTGATTTCAAACGAAAAATTGAGAAGTCAAACCAAAAAGAAACAGTCCAAAATCATCACGCTTGTAGAAAAAAATCTGAAAATTGTCCCCATAAACCATTACCGAAATACCTGGATGGCGATAGGAATGGCTGCTTTTGGTATTCCCCTAGGTGCTGCACTCGGCGCAAGTCTAGGAAATATGGGATTAATAGGAATAGGTTTACCCATTGGCATGGCCATTGGACTTGCGGTAGGCACTGGTATGGATAAGAAAGCACAGGAAGAAGGTAGACAACTTAACCTGGAATTGAAATTCTAAGCCCTCTTACTTGTCTGAAAAATAATAAAAGAAAAATTTAGCGAAGCAATAAAAGATGCCTTTTAACAGATTAAAAACAAGCCTATTAACCATCTTCTTCCTTTCCATTTTAAGTTGGAATGTCGATGCAAAAACGGTAGCAAAACAAAAATTATCCACCCTTGCCGTCACAAATGAAAATATTGCGACGGTTACAGCCTTGACCAACCATGGGAAGTTTACTTATCACCTTGACAATACAGGAAATCTTGAAGTTTCAGCTGCGCTACAAGCTATCTTCGATGAGCTTGGTGCTTTAAAAGACGTTTCGGCAACAATTGCTTTTTTACCCGGAGTGTATTTCCTGGATGCTCCAGTCGTTGTTAAAATGGCCAGTGTCAAACTAATTGGGCATGCCCATGGAGGAATTGACATACATGGTGCAAACATTGAAAGTGGTACCATTTTCCGACTAGGTAAAAACACTGGCCCAAACTGCATCACCTTTGACTATGCAGGACGAAGCAAAGCTTTTCCGTCAGGAGAAACCCCCTGGCCCAACAAAAACTTAAAAGTGGAATTGGAAAACCTTTCTTTTGTAGGGTTTAACAATACCGGAGTGAATACTGCCGATGGCTATAGCAGATTTAGAAATGACGAACCCAACTTTAGAGGGCTGCACTGGTATCCGGCGAAAGACAGGTATCAAGATGTAGAGGCAGAAGGACAGCGGGCAATCGTCTTGCCAAAGGCACCTAAAGGAGACGGTGTAGCAAAATGTGAGTTGCTTAGGGTAACAGGATGCTATTTCACTGAATTATACGTGGCCATTGACATTGCCGATTGCGACGTTAGTTACATCAATAAAAACTGGTTTGGGCAGCTGACCTACGGTATCCGGTTGCATGGAAATGGTCAGGGAATGATGGCCAGTGACAATTTGTTTGCGGACTTAGAGACGGCATTCAAACTTCATAAGCCGATGTTTTCAACCTTTCACAACAATACCTTCGCCTATATAAGCAAGTGCTTTGAAATTGACGACATAACAAGTTCAACCATTACTGGAAATGCGGTCTACAACTGGAAAATATCCACAGGTGCAGCAGCATATGGTTCTTTTTGCCATGTTAAAAACTCCATGAATTTAAATGTATCAGGAAACAGCATTGCCCAATACCTTGACAGTAGAAAGCGAAGCAAAACAACGGATTCAGAACCAAATGGGCAATCTTTTATTCAGTTCGACAACGCAAAACAGCTGATGTTTTCTAACAATATTGTGCATACACTTATTAGTCAGACAGTCGTGCGCCTACACAATTCAAGTAACTGTGTGATTGTGGACAATATTATCACCTTTGCAGAGGGTGGCAACGCGGTGGCTGAAACGGGAGATTCCAAGGACAACCTTTACAGGCCTATAGATCCAAAAAACACTGCTCCATTTGACAAGTTTAAATATTAATCCCTTTTCAAATGGTTAACATTTCTCCATTTCAGGAATTTTAGTATAGCCAAAAATCTATTGCTTGAAAACTGAGAAAAAGCATTTTTTATCAGGCCGGTTCCCTTCAGAGACAGGTCAGGAATTCCCGCAAGTTATACAGTCTCGACAGGTGAACTAATTGAATATTGAAAGGAAACACCGTGTTATAATCCCAACATTTTGCGCTAACGCAAAACGCCTAAAAGAGGCAGGAAGAATCACTTTAGGCTTGGATCATGGGCATTGAGTTTATGGGGGAATTATTTAAATAATGTCATAAACACCAATAGATGAGGCTATAAAAGTTCCTATACAAAAAAACTCCCATTATAGGTAGAGTCATTTTTTTAATTATATTTACAATTGAGTCATTTGTTTGCCCAAGCCAGACAATTACGAAAAACATGGATACTACACTAGGCACTTCATAAAATTTAAATACGCATTAGTGAGTCTTTTTAAAACTTTAATTGGGTTACAGAAAGGCTTAGGGTCATTTATTTTTTAACAGGAATTGGATGAATCTGTACTTTAAAAAATCCCGTGAAATTTTAAAAAATATTTTGTACGCCAGAAGGTTGTTAGCGCGGTACTATTCTTTGAAACGAATACAAAATCATGAGTTCTCTATAATCTCAGACAACTGCTGGGGACGGGAATTGTATAGATTTCTTGAATTACCATGCTGTACCCCAACTGTGGGTATGGGTATTGAAAAAGATTACTTAGATTTTATTGAGAATTTAAACAGTGAATCAGCACATGAGGTCAAGGAATTGGGCGAAAACCATTGCGAAGCGATAACCGGCACAATTTACCCGGTTGGAAGAACTCCTTATGCGAAAATTCACTTTCTACATTACAAAAAGTTCGATTTAGCCCAGCGGCTTTTCCGAATGCGCTTTAAAAAAATCAACACAAAAAACCTTTATTACAAAATTGACTTTGACTACTACAGTTGCCGAAAAAAGGAGGATATAGAACGCTGGAATAAAATGAATTTACCCAATAGCGTTGCATTTTATTCAGACGACACCTTGAAATTTTATTCCGGAAGAATCCACCATGGGGTATACATAAAAAAGAAAAACATTGCGGAGAACAACTATATTTTCGGTTACACGCAAAAGTATTTTGACTATATTACATGGCTAAATACCGGAATCCCCAATCAAACCCTCCAATATAGGGTGCTCAATTTTATTTTATTGGACGATGGTTTTAACCTTGGTTTCATTAAATTTATTAAATCGATTTTGAAACACATAACGCCTAAATCCCTCAAAGCAAATTGATTGTGAACAACTTCCCAAAACCTTAACATAAGCTATCTTGAGTAAGTACAAAATGACTAACAGATCCTAAAATGAAACCTGAATTTAAGTATAAAACCATCCAATTTTTAACATTACTAATAATAGCCGCTTCCACTTATGGCTTTATTTCAAAAGAGCCAAGGAAACATCATCCACACATCAACGCAAAAGAAGTTGAAATACATCCTCAGAAGCTAAGCAACTTCACCCTTGCTGATGGAGAAGAGTACAAATTGGTGAATTCTTCCATCAAGCAATTTTACACCATCGCTTTTAGTGGAAACATTGAAAAGTTTGACACCCTTACCATTGGTAAAGGTAGTGGCAGGTACCTTACCAGTAATCTAATCATCACCCCAGACAGTATAATCTCCAACAGAGTTACCAATGTAACCGCTAGAACAGCCACCAAGCATCAGCTAACATTAAAAAATGATATAAGCATTAAAATTGAAAGAGGTTTAAGTTCAAGTACTGTCACTATAATTAACGAAAAAGACACCTTAAGTTTTTCTTCGGATTTTATAGGAATGAACCAACCATTTATTCATTCTTCAGGTACGGAGATAAAGGTTGACACTTTTGAGTTTATTTGCGAAGATTACAATTCAGATGTATTTGTTTTTGGCGACAGTTATGTGAGTAGTGCCAGTCCATCAAGATGGCCCTATTATATAAATGAGGCAGGCTATCAATTTTTATGTGATGGTTTACCAGGCGGTAAATCGAAAGATTCCTTTGATTTTATCAATGCTGCTTTTTCTATAAACAAACCAAAATATGCGATTTGGTGTCTGGGCATGAATGATAAAAGTGATGTTGAAAGAGTGGCCAATGAGGAATGGAAAAGCTATGTGAAAAAGGTCATGGAACTCTGTGCGAAACACAATGTCACCTTAATTCTGTCAACGGTCCCTACTGTAGAAATCAGAAATAACAGAGGCAAAAATGATTTTGTAAGGGCATCCGGTTATCGATACATTGATTTTGATGAAGCAGTTTCTGATGGTGAAGGAAATTGGAAAGAAGGAATGTTAGCAAAGGATGGCGTCCATCCTGATAAAAAGGGAGCAGAAGCCATGGCAGATAAATTCTTATCAGACTTTCCAGAAATAAAGAATTACTTGAGGTAAAGGAAAATTCACAACCGCCAAAAAACATTATCAATCAGAAGTTGGCATTGTTTTGTCTACCCTTAGAATTGACTATAATGGATAAATATTTAGATGCAGATCCAGAAGCAGGAATCCGCTTTTACAAAGACTTTAATGACAAAGGCAAAGTGGTCATGATGAACCTGTTAAAGTTTAGGACGGTAGCCGATTATACCAACCTTGAATCATTGAAGTCTGCTGATCCAATTACCGGAGAACAGGCTTATGAACTTTATATGGACAATACCATGCCTGAATTGAACAAAGCTGGAAGTCGCATTTTGTTCTATGGTGAATGCAAACACTTTATTATCGGTCCAGATGCGGAAAAGTGGGACGCTGTTCTACTAGTTGAACACCAATCAGTCAACGCCTTTATTGCCTTTTCTCAGAACAAGGACTTTTTAGAAAATGCAGGGCACAGGACCGCTGCCCTGGAAGATTCGAGATTGCTGCCCATTTCCGAAAATGAAAAATACACCTAATCTATAAAGAGTTAGATGGAATAAAACACACCCAAAGGTCATCAGGATACTTTATTTACTTTATAACATTCTAAACGCTTTCTAAACTTATTTTTTAGAACGTTGATCCTCCTTAAGGGATAAAATTATTTCTTTGCGACTCTGCGTGCAGTTAACTTTAAATACTCATTGCCATAAATACCTAAACTGCGGCCGGCTGAGCGGAGTCGAAGCCTTAGGGTAACGTGTAATACCTTCTCCTTCCGCTCAGGATCCGTTTTACCGTGTTAACATCTACTTTCCACTGTAACAATCTCTAAACCAAACCTTTTAAGATTACCCTCCCTTTTCAACTCGATGCAAACTTAGCATTGATTTTGCGGGGTAAATGGTACATGGCGACTAAAGTCAATTAAATGATTTAAGAATACTTTATAAAAAAATGAACGTTCATTCATTATTATCCGTTGAGTAAGTATTCCAATAAGATAAAAATGAGCAGCATCCCAAAAAGTAGGAATAAAAGAGAGGCCCTGGTAAAGGCGACAATTCAACTTGTCAACAACAATGGGTTCCATGCAGCGCCAATGTCTAAGATTGCAAAGATGGCAGGGGTATCGCCTGGGACAATTTACCTGTACTTTGAAAACAAGCAGGATCTGGTAAATCAAGTATACATTGAAGTTAAGGCTTCCTTCACGCAGTTTGCTTTTAAAGATTATAAGGAGACCGCTTCAATAGCAATTGACTTTGAAAAAATATGGAAGAATATAGCTGCCTTCAAGTTGAATGAAATAGAAGAATCCATGTTTTTATCTCAATGTGAAAACACGCCCATGATAGATGAACCCAGCAGAAAGGAAGGCCTTAAGCACTTAAGCCCACTACTGGAGCTTTGGGAGCGTGGACAGGCAGAAGGAGTTATAAAACAAGTTTCCCCTTTCTTGCTTTACGCATTTAGCATCTATCCTATTTCCTTTCTATTACAACAGCGTGAGCGTTTTGAAATAAAGCCAGAAAACATAAATGATGCCTTTGAAATGGCTTGGAACAGTATTAAAATTTAAATAAAGAAAACATGACTAGTACAAAAACGATTAATTTAAAAAGCAGACCAAAAGGAGCACCTACCTTAACAGATTTCGACTTTACCACTTCTGAAAACCCTGAATTGCAGGATGGAGAAGTATTGTTGGCTACAAAATATGTTTCTGTGGATCCTTATTTAAGGGGAAGAATGAGTGATGCGCCATCTTATGTCCCTCCTTTCAAACTTAATGAGCCAATTTCTTCAGGGGTTATTGCTGAAGTTTTGGAGTCAAAAAGCACAAAATTCACCAAAGGTGACAAAGTGATAGGTTCCTTACAATGGAAGGAAACACAGGTAGCCAAAGAAGAAGGACTTAGAAAAGTAGACCCTGATAAGGCGCCACTTTCTGCTTACCTGGGAATCATTGGCATGACAGGCCTTACTGCATTTCTTGGATTAAGAGAGATAGGTAAACCTAAAAAGGGTGAAACCCTCCTCGTGTCTGGCGCAGCTGGAGCGGTAGGTTCTGTGGTAGGCCAAATCGGTAAAATCCTTGGACTACGTGTAGTGGGTATAGCGGGTACGGATGAAAAAGTAGATATGCTTACTTCGGAATTCGGATTTGATGAAGGCATCAATTATAACACCACCGAAAACATGGTCGAGGCAATAAAAAGTGCTTGTCCAGATGGTGTCGACATCTACTTTGACAATGTTGGCGGTGAGATATCAGATGCAGTACTTTTCAACATCAATAAATTCTCAAGAACCGTCATCTGTGGTGCTATTTCAGTTTACAATAAAACCGAAAAGCCAAAAAGTCTCAGTGTGCAAACTTTCCTTGTAAAGAAAAGTTCTTTAATGCAGGGATTCGTAGTTTCTGACTATGAAGACAAACATGCTGAAGGCATCCAACAATTGGCCGAATGGTTGCAACAAGGCAAACTGCATGCATCTGAAACCATCAAAGAAGGATTTGAGAATATACCACAGGCCTTTTTAGACCTTTTCGAAGGAAAAAACAAAGGGAAAATGGTAGTTAAAATTTAGGCTGAAAAATAGCCGCTAAAATGTATCCACTTGTCACCGAAACTTTTAAAGGACAAATAATAGTCTCTTATAAAAAGCTTCGGTGCCAGGAAAGGATCGCTAAACATACCCTTTGATCTAAGACTCAGTATTTTTCTTAAAAAGCCTGAAGAATCGTAGGGAAGAAATTAAAAGAATAAAAAAGATGAAAGTATTATTTGTATTGACCTCCCATGACAAATTGGGAGAGACTGGCGAAAAAACTGGTTTTTGGATAGAGGAATTCGCAGCACCTTATTATTTACTTAAAGACAATGGGATTTCAATAACTTTGGCCTCCCCAAAAGGTGGACAACCTCCTATTGACCCTAAAAGCACGGAACCTGACTTCCAAACAGCTTCAACAAAAAGGTTCAATGAGGACAAGGAAACACAAGAAACCCTGTCTTCCACTTTGAAATTAGAAACGGTAAATCAAGCAGATTATGATGCGGTGTTTTATCCGGGAGGTCATGGACCTTTATGGGATTTAGCAGAGGACAAAAACTCAATCGCATTGATAGAGGATTTCATAAAAAACAACAAACCTGTCGCTGCTGTTTGCCATGCTCCAGCTATTTTTAAACACACTAAAAATGCAGACGGAACACCATTGGTAAGTGGAAAAAAAGTAACTGGCTTCACCAATGGCGAGGAAGAAGGGGTTCAATTGACAGATATTGTGCCATTTTTGGTAGAAGACATGCTAAAATCTAATGGTGGCATCTATTCCAAAGGTGATGACTGGGCTTCCTATGCAGTAGAAGACGGCTTGTTAATAACTGGACAAAACCCAGCTTCTTCTGAGTTGGCCGCTGAACTTTTATTAAAAAGACTAAGTTAATATCTCTTAGGTATAGAAAGGAAGGCTTTTAGATCAATACCTATGGCCTTCCTTTTTTATAATACCCTTTCATTACCTAAAGATGACGAATATTAATAAAGTTGCCTTAATCAACCCCCTAAATATAATTTAAATGTTTAGACATCAAGGCAAAAGCAGAACTTACAAACACAACTTACAGATTGCTACTTTTTTATCTTTTGTAGCTGGGATAGTTAATGTTACTGGATTTTTATCTTTTAAACAATTGACCACAAATGTGACAGGTCACTTTGCCTTGTTTATCTATGACCTTTCCAATTTTGAATTTTGGAAGGGCACCATTTATTTCCTTTACATTTTCTCCTTTCTCTTCGGCTCTTTTTTATCAAGCTTTTTAATTGAAAATTATCGGGAGAACAAGAAATTGAATGTCTTTGTTTTACCAACAATAATCGAGGGCTTTATTTTATTATTAATTGCCATTATGAGTAATTTTGTAGAAATAACTCATCCAGATGTCATTGCATGCATGTTACTTTTTGCAATGGGAATTCAGAATTCCTTCGTTACTAAAATTTCAAACACCATAGTAAGGACTACCCATTTGACTGGGCTATTTACAGATTTAGGCATAGAATTGTCACAATTGTTATTCCCGAAATCTCACCCAAACAGAGAGAAAATTAAAGCAACCATTAAACTGCGTATTTTCATCATATTGTTCTTTTTTGCAGGGGGGCTTTTTGGTGGTTTCCTATATTCAAAAGTTGACCTTAAACTTAATACTTTGATTTTTGGAGCATTGATACTATTAATTGGTCTCTTTTACGATGATTTCAGGTACCGGGTGATTAAAACCAAAAGAAAATACGACCAAAGAAAAAAAGGAAAATCACAAAACTAGTCGCCTAAAATCTTTACGTACTACCTTCAATCTACAACCATGAAATTAGAAAATAAAGTAATTATTGTAACAGGCTCTTCCAGAGGAATAGGGAAAGAAATTGCACTGCTTTTGGCTGAAAATGGTGCGAAAGTTGTGGTAAATTCTTCCAGTAGCATGCCTGAGGCACAAAAGGTTGTTGACACAATCCTAAAAAAGGGAGGACATGCCTTGGCCGTTAAAGCAGATGTGAGTCAAAAAGAAGAGGTTACTCAGTTATTTGACGAAACCATTAAGACTTTCGGAAAAGTAGATGTGTTGGTAAACAATGCCGGTGTTATGGTTACAAAAAAACTAAAAGACTTTACACAGGAGGACTTTAGTTGGCAGTTTGATGTTAATGTTAGAGGCGTTTTCAATACCTTGCAAGAGGCAGACAGCAAACTGGCGGACAATGGAAACATTATCAATTTTTCTTCTAGCACAGTGAAAATGATGTTCCCTACCTATGCTTTGTATTCGGCCTCAAAAGCTGCCGTGGAACAGATGACTAGGGTTTTTTCGAAAGAAATAGGACGAGGAATATCCGTAAATGCCATTGCTCCGGGACCAACGGAAACAGAATTGTTTTTAAAAGGTAAAACGCCTGAATTTATAGAAAAGCTAAGTGCCATGAATGCCTTTGACAGATTGGCATCTCCAATGGACATCGCCAAAATAGTATTGTTTTTAGCAAGCGAAGATTCTAAATGGGTTTCAGGCCAGGTAATAGGCGCAAATGGCGCAATGATATAACCCTAACAATTAAAAGATATAAAATGAAACTAAGTTTAATTGCTCTGATAATTATAAATGCACTTCTCATGTCTTGCAATGGGAAAGACCAATCCACTGAAATTGAAACCACTTTTCAAAACAAGGGCCATGAGTTGGTTTATGAAATGGTGCAAAAAGTGGGCAATTATGCTACCCTTGCAAAACATAAAGATGTGGTGTATTCTTATAAATACCAGACCCCAGATGGAAAAGCGGATATATCCACAGAAAAGTATATTTTCGATGGAGAGCTCTCCTATGGGGCATATCAACCACACGAACGAACTTTAGCAAATCTTGAAGGGCCGATTGAGCAAGGGTATGATGGCAAAGAGTATTGGCTAAAGCACAAAGGAAAAGTCATAACGGACACAACCTCATTGAAAAGAGTTACTTTCAACAGGCCTACCAATTTCTATTGGTTTACCATGTTTCAGAAATTATTGGATCCAGGTCTTAATTATGAATACATCGGGGAAAAAATGATAAAAGACAATGCCTATGACATTGTAAAAATCACTTTTGAATCAGCAACAGACAAGCCCACTGATATTTATCAAGTATACATCAACAAAGACACAAAAATGGTTGACCAGTTTCTTTTTACGGTAGTAGATGCAGGAGTAATAGAAACACCAATGTTAATGGAGCTTGAATACGAGCAGATTGATAACCTACTCATACCAACTAAGCGACGTTATAAAAAATCCACTTGGGAAGCTGAGGTAACAGATGAACCCTGGATAACGGTGGACTGGTCGAATATCAAATTCAACAACGATTTAAGCCGGGAGCTTTTTAAGAAATAGTATTTAGAACCTGAATTTTAAGGGCCTATTAAGTATGACAATTACTAAATAGGCCCTTTGTTTTCAATTTGTCCATGAAAGCAGAAGGCAAGACTATTTTTAGATAGGAATGTTTCCAGATCAATTTTCCGTAACCCGCATCACTCCTTTCATCATTCTCCAATGCCCGGGAAAGGAACAAATAAATGGATAATCACCAGGTTTGTCAGGAGCCGTGAAGTCCAGTTGAAATACCTGGTTGGAGCTGACCAAAGGCGTGAAAAACAATACCTCCTTCAAATCTGGCACAAAGTTCTTTTCATACCCATCTTTCAGGCTGGCCATATTGTCTGCCGCTACACCTACTTTTTCTGAAGCTCCGGGTTCAAGGATCAACACATTATGAGGCATTTGATCTTTATTATCAAACAGGATGGAAACCGTTTTCCCTGCTGTCACTTCAAAGCTTTCCTTATCAAAAAGCATTTTACCTGGAAGTGTTCCAAGGTTAATTACATTTTCTCCTTTTTTGTTATCAGCGGTCTTTTGTAAAACCCGTGATTCTTCTCCAGGATACAACAGGTCCAAATGACTTAGTTTAAAATTCGTTACCGCTGTCACTCCTTCCAAATCTTGAAAGTCCTGCTCTGAAAGTGCGTCTACTGCATATTGTGCATACTTGGGGTCGTCCATAATAAAACCGGGCACTTGCAATTCTGCTTTAGAAGCCAGAGGTCTGAGTAGCCTTGCCGCTTTTTCAGGCTCATCTGCGAGAAAGGTTTTGTCTTTCCGGAACATCCCCATCCATATTGGTTTCAGGTGCTTAAAAGATTCCTTCAAAGCATAATCCAGGTAATCATCCGTTGGTAAAGCTGAAACCTCCAAGAGGGTATTCACCGTGGCCTCATTTTCAAAATGGCTCAAAGCTATAACGGCTTCCAAGCGAACGCGAGGGGAAGTGTCTTTGGACAGGATTTTAAGTTTTCGTTGCACATCATTAACTTCATCCTTTCGATAAAATAAGACCCTGGTTGCAGCCGCTCTTATTGGCGCTTCAGGACTATCCAATAAGGCCTCCAATAAGGAGAGGTTACGCTGGTTAAATTGCTGATAAACCCATAATGCTTCCAATTTCAAATGCTCCGAATTTGGGTCTTTTTGATCCAATTGGTCCACCCATGTTTTAAGTGCAGGAGAAACCTCCGCCCAATCATGTTCTCTCAGCTGAGTTCTGGCCCTATACCTTTCCCTGTCTTCGTACACCTTAAGCTGATCGAGTAGTCCGCTGACATCCAATTTTGTCATGTCTACTGGTTTTAGGGTTTCCTTGTCTTTGTGGGTAATTCTCCAAATTCTTCCTTTGCTTGAATCCCTTAAAGGATCACGGAAATTTTGCTCCCCGTGTTGGACAATAGCATCATACCAATCCACTACATATAAGGCACCATCTGGACCGAATTTCAAATCAACCGGACGGAAATTTGGGTCCTTGGACTGGAGAAGTGGAGTCGTTTCATCTGCTTGAAAACCACTACCTTCTTCACTAACAACATGTTGTTTTACTCCTTGAAAACCTATAAACGTGTTGAATAAAACATTGCCTTGGGCATTTTCAGGAAATGCGCTGCTGGATATGATTTCTATCCCACAGGTTTTGGGTTTTACTGGTGAATTGAGAAAGTCTTTCATCACCATGTGCTTTTTGGGATAATCAATGTCCACGGTAAGGGGCGGTGCAAAATAATTCATCCCTGTAGAAACATCTGCCACTAAATGTGTTCCATCACGCATAAATACATTGCCCCAGGGATTGGCATAAGGATAAGAGATATAAGGTTCCAACTTCAAGGTATAAGGCTCATACCTCCAGGTAGTCCCATAAGCGCCTCTTCGAGGCCCATAAGGTGTCTCAATTTGCGAATGCAAGAAAGTACCCATATGGAAATACAGTGCTCCATCCTGTCCCCAGGTAAAAGCACTTAAGCTATGGTGGGAATCTTCTGTTCCCAAACCACTAAATAAAATCTTTCTGGAATCAGCCTTACCATCACCATCCGTATCTTTCAAATGGACAAGATTTGGTGCCTGAGTGACATAGACACCCCCATCCCCTATCTCAAAGCCAAGGGGAAGGTAAAGACTGTCTGCAAAAACAGAATGCTTGTCTGCCTTCCCATCAAGATTGGTATCTTCAAGGATTATAAGTTTATCCAAAGGCATATCTCCAGGGGTATATTGCGGATAAGAAGGCATACTGGACACCCACATTCTACCTTGTGGATCAAAGGTTATCGCCACAGCATTGGCGATGGGGAAATCCAATTCAGAAGCAAACAGTTCAATTTCATAACCTTCCTGTAGCACAAACTGGGACTTGGCTTTTTCAAGTT
The DNA here is from genome assembly GCF_000427295.1 of Cyclobacterium qasimii M12-11B. Taxonomy (GTDB): domain Bacteria; phylum Bacteroidota; class Bacteroidia; order Cytophagales; family Cyclobacteriaceae; genus Cyclobacterium; species Cyclobacterium qasimii. The sequence continues at coordinate 141,773 of NZ_ATNM01000064.1, forward strand.
CTTCCGGCGTAGTTGTCTGGAATTCTGGCATTTTAATTCCTTGGTTAAAGCTTATAATTTTCTTAGCTTTTTCGATGTCTGCCAGGGAATTGGCGGCACTCCCATTCCATACCACACTGTCCAGTCGCTCAATAATGGTATCAATTACCTTGTTTTCCTCCTTCAATTTTTCCCCTCCTGACCATTCCTTTCGCCGACCATAAATGTACTCTCCATTTTGGGCCTTAAAACGGTAAAAGAAATGTTGGTTTTTCTTGGCTACTGCTTCTCTAAGCAATTCAAAAGAAGGATCTTCTTCCCAAGTAGCAAATGGAAAATCCAATGCTTTAGCCATGTATTCACTTACCATCAGGTATCCTTTGTCGGTAAGGTGAATTCCATTCGATGTCAGTGGCCCTGATGAACCCATCCACTCCTGGGTAGGTTGGTACAAATCAATAAAAGGAATATTTAAACTTGCTGCCACCTTGCGCATCTCCTTCGTATACATGGACAGGTTCTGATTATTTACCGTAGGGTCTGGTAAAAAGCCTCCTTTATCTTCCTGCGCTATGGGTGAAACCAATACAATTTGAGGGCTATTTTCCCCATTGAATTGCTGTTGCTGTAAGTGAGTCAGGAAGTCCTGTAAGTCTTTGCTGAAATCTGACAGGCCTTCTTGCCCTTTGAAAGCTTCATTTAAACCAAAACAGGCAAAAATCACATCTGCTTCCTGCTGTTGTAAGTGATCATCTAATGTACCAAAGTCTAAAGGCCTGGGTCTTAGGTTTACTTCATCGGCATTCCAGGCCAGGTTCCTTACTTTAAGGTTTCTGTCAGGAAAACTTTTATACAAAAGCGTTTCAAAATAATTGTTGTTCTGAAGCCTATCAGCAAAGGTGTTTCCTATAAAAACGATATTGCTATTGTCTTTAGGATCGAAATGGTACACTACCTCTTTGCTTTCACAAGCAAATAAAATAGAAATGGCCAAAGTTGAAAAAGCCAAAATGAACCGTGATTCGAGAAATTTAATTGGGTTTACATTAATCATTAGATGTTATTTATAACCTAGCAGTATTTTAATGCATGCTGTAGATTGGGCTTTTCATCTGAATAATTTATTCAGTGAACAAAACCTAAAACCTCCAAAATTTAATGTTTTTATCCAATTAAACCACTCCGTTCATAACCTATTGCCATTTTTTTTCCATTGAGGAAGCAGGAATTGAAAATTACCCAAAACAAATTGCTCAAATCTATCAGATGCTGGATTGAACAACTAACAATCAGAACAGCTAATGATTTGCCTGTTCAATATGCGCTTCAAGTAACTTTTTAAGTTTCTCTTTTTTGTCAAAGTATGAGGGAACTTCAACGAGGTTAATCATCTCACCTGGATCCTCTCCAAGATCAATCAACATTTCATCCCCATTGTCATAGAGCGTGTATTTAAGGTTATCGCCCCTTATCATAAAACCCAATTCATTTTCCATAAACAAGTATTCCCTTGGACTGTACTTCTTTTCTTGACCATTCAATAAGGTAGCAAACGAAACACCCTGCATATTTTCAGGACTGGAAATACCCGCCAATTCACAAAGTGTAGGGAACAGGTCCAATCCATTGGAAACAATGTTTTCCGTATCCACTGAATGACCATTGGCCATGTCTTTGTACCAAACAACCAAAGGGATATTTGATGATTCTTCATAAAAGACTGTTTTGTGCTCCAACCTATGGGAAGCACTCATTTCACCATGATCTGAAGTAAAAACCACGATGGTATTGTCGGCAAAAGGTGAGGATTCCAAAGCATCCAATACCGTCCCTATCTGAACATCTACCTTTTCGGTCAACCTGTGGTAAGCATACCTGTGCATGCGCCAATCTCTTTCCGTCCAGTTCTCCCGAGCATCAATTGTAAAAGAATGCAGTTCTTTCAGATCGTAAATGGCACTTGGTTCGGGTACCGTTGGTTCAAAATTAGCAGGCAAAGGAGGAACATATTTTGCCATAAAATCATTTTCGCTAATGGAATCCGGAATAGCAATGGCTTCCAATAAAGGCACCGGAACATCCGCAGGAGGTCTGTTATTTGGAGGGAAATGCCTGATGGCTTCATAGCAGATGTCATGAGGATTAATAAAGTTCAAAGCCACCAAAAAAGGCTTATCTGAATTCCTATCCAACAATAATGCTGCACTTTCTTTCGCCAGATCGTCTCTTTCGTCCTTAGAAATAAAAGTCTCAAAGCCATAAATAGAAACATCATTTTTTGCCCCTGGCAGGTGGGATTTTCCGCCATAAAAAGTTTCATAACCAGCATTAGTAAAGGTATGGCCCATTGCATTGGGAATTATCTCCTGAAGGGTGGGAATATCTAGCTTACTCCCATTGTGCCGCATGTCAATTGCAGTCGGATATTGCCCGGTGAAAATACTAAACCTGGAAGGAGAACAAACCGGGTTGGTTACATATGCTTTTTCAAACCGCATGCCTTTCATCGCCAGTTTATCCATATTTGGCGTTTCCAACCACTCATTGCCCGCACTGCTCATCATTTTGGCATTTTGCTGATCAGTAATGATAATCAGGATATTTGGTTTTTTGCTTTGAGCCAGCAAAACAGTGTTGATCAAACACACAAGCAGCAATACAATACTTTTTTTCATATGCGATTATACTTAATAATACGCTAGACTTAGAAGAAAACAGTCCAAAAGTTGATCACTTTATCAATTTAAATCTCCCAATGTACACTATAACGATATTTCGCCTAATAATTAAGCACTTCAGAAAATTGGTGTTGGAACCCATTTGTTCCACAATTGAAAAGAAAAAGGACCGCTTTCCAAGCGGTCCTTTTCTGATTGTCATCTATATTTCTGTGCAATTTTAAACTACCTACTTCGGGTATTTTTCAAGAAAACAGGTTCTTCAGCCAAGTGTTTTCCTTTATTCCCTATCGAATCATTCAATTCAAAAGACAAATCGTAAAAGTAAGAAGGACGTCCGGTTATTCTTGCACTGTAAACACCATCTCCTTTTACGGTATCACCTCCCTGGCCATCATCCGTCAGTTCAATGGAAAATGAGGGGGGCGTATCCTCCCAATTTACATGTTTCAAGGTCGATTTTTCCACATTGGGAGACAGTGTAAGGTGAACTTCTCCAACTGAAGCGCCATCATATACACGTGCTTCTATGCGATCATCATTGAGTACCTGCACCCACTCAACCTGTGGAAGTGTTTTGTCTTCACCTTTCACTTGTACATTCACTTTACCTTTATGAATAATATGTTGTCCGCTAATAGGTCCGGGTGTCCAATACTCAAAATAGAAAGGTATTTCTTCTCCTTCAGGAATTTCCGCATCCAGAACAGGCATTGTGTATTTAACTGTTCCTCCGATGTGGTCATATTCTTGCCAAGGGTCGGCAATTCGAATACTCACATTTCCCGGATTGATGTATTTGTTGGTAGTATAGGTATGGGTCCGTATATATTTACCCTCTTCTTCAACTAAAATCACAATGGTCTCTCCAGGATTTGCGATGCCATCTCCATTTCCGGCTCCTATTACCATTGTTTCTGAATCCACAGCTTCTTTCACAATGGTGAACTCTTTACCATCCGCAATTACAAAATTGGTGATTTCCACTACCGGATCTTTAAACAAAATCTCAAACTCTTCTTGCCAGGAACCATCGCTACCATCTGTAAAATCCACTTGGAACTTTGCAATATCATAGCCTTTACGATTGTTCTTCACTTTGAAAACCCCATTTACCTTTTTTTCTTCCAAAGCCTCCAAGCCGTCAATCTGACCTTGACCAGTTATCACGTCCAATCCTTCACTTATAGCACTGACTTCAGCAGTGATTTTTCCAGATTTGCCAAACCCTTTGTTCAAGACTTCTATAGAAAATGCCACTTCCTCACCACTTTCAGCCCAGTCCATGTTTTCAATTGTCAGACCAGTCATCGAAATATTGGGAGCGTTATGCAAATTTTCTATCCCAACCTGATGAGAACTACCAGTTAACTGTAGTTTCAAACTCCCAGAAGCATCGCTATTGGCAACATATTGGCGACTTTCCATTGTTCGAATGTCGGTATCCGTAATGTTATAAGCTGTGTTTGCTTTATAAATTGGCGCTGTTATGACCTGCACTTTCACATTAGGCATCAATTCACCATCTGGTAGGAAATTACGAATAGCAAGGTTGAAACCATCCTTGTTTACATTCTCAAGGATTGTGTAACCAGAAAGGTTTCTTGTTGTTTCCACCTTGTAATCCCATACTTCAAAATAAGGATAGATGTCAATATAATCCCATTTTTTCGGCAAGGGCAATGGCGTTTCAAAGGCTTCTTTCATAAATACAAACATGTCTCCCATCCCACAGGTGATGTGGGATGCTTCATATTGTTTGAATTGATAGTGAGGAATGGCATTCATCAAATAACGGTTCATGTCTTCATGATAAAACCGCAACCGATCGCTGGTCCCATTGTGCATCCGCATACTGGTAGCTTTGAAATTATCATACATGTCAGCATGTGCATAGCGTACAGGAAAATCTAATGGTCCTGCTGAAAATTCACTCGATCCACAAAAATTACCAGCTGCACTTACCCAATCTGGTAATTTAGCAGCTAGCCAGAAAGTCATAAACCCTCCCATAGAAAGACCAGAAACGCCTCTTTGGGTTCGGTCAGGAATGGTACGATAATGATTGTCAATGTATCCCACAAACTCCTTGAAATATTCAGGAAATTGTCGGAAGGTAGAAACCAGACTAACATTGTATGGACTCAGGTTGATTGGTTCAACTTTAAATTGATTCAAACCATCTACCTTTACTACGATAACATCATTTTCTGAAACAAATTTTTCAATATTGTCTCCATCGTTGTCCGCTCCAAAATCATAATCCGAATAACCACTACCCATCGATCCAAAATACCGCTGCGCCCATCCGTGGAAGAAGTAAATCACTGGGTACCTTTTCCCTGAATCTTCCCGATAATTTGGTGGTAGAAAAATCCGGAAATTCCTGTTGTTTGAAAATACCTTACTATAATGATAATCGTCGATCATTTCCACCCCGGAGTTGAATACATCCCCATGCGTTTGTGTACAACCATTTCTTGGTTGTATCAGTAGAAATGAAATTACAATTACAGAAATCTTTAATAGATTCATAGATTGAAAGTTAAGAAGTCAAAACCAAAAACAAGGCTTATTTTAATTCTTGAAAATGCTTGATGAGTTGTTCAGTAATTTTATCTGAAGCATCTTTCTGCACCCTGTTCGTGGTCAACCATGATTCATAACCACCCAATTTATGCTGAGCGGGTGTTGGCAAATAGCCAAATGAACCATTTGCCAATTCAATGGTAAATGTATTTTTAAATGGGCTTTTTGCTTTGATGTCTAATCCAATCTGTGTAAATGCTTCAAAAGGCAAGGAAGCAATTCCTATATCATTGATTGCAAAAGATTGTAACACTATATTGACGGAATCGGGATACTCTGCTTCCATGTTAAAAACACGACGGGAATAGGTTTTTTCAAGACTGTGAAACAATGGGTCTGAACCGTCATGGTCTCGGACCATGGCAACATTTGTAAGTATTTCTGGAGTGGCTCTTCGGACAGTTAGGGTCATTTCAGAAAGTGCAGATCCTAGTTTTACCTCAGTTTCAAAATCTAGTCCCTGGTATTCTTTGTATACTTTACCGGCAATATCGTTGGCAACATAATGAATCTTCGCGTATGGAGGCAAAGCTTCTTTTGCTCTGGGTTTGGAGTAGTCGTTATTGTTCACATCACCGGAAGTTCCATTGGTCATGATACCCACAAAAGCAGGTACACTGGATCCTGTCTCCAACAATTCTCCCATGCGATTTCCGAAAGCTGCAAAGTAATCTGCTGAGACATGTCCTTTGGGAACGCCACCAACATAATGTAGTGAATAGTTAGCCAATAAACCTATAGGAGTGCCTTCTAAGGATTCTACAGCAATGAATGACACTTCAGGATCCACAGGACCAGCAGGGCGAAGCAAGGCATTGCTATGACCTGGGTTCATCTTTGCAATCTCTTTTTGTCCCAATGGACTCATTACTGAGTCTTTCATTATCCACCTTCTATTGAATAAATGCTCTGGAACATCCACACTACCAAAAGCTATTTTTGCAGGCACTTTATTTTGTAAGGCCATCTTTACGCCATCTACAATCCGTCTTACTACGAAGGTTTGGTATTCATCCAAGGCCACATCCAAGCCCAAATCTTTGCTCTTCAATCCTTGTCCTCCCAAGCTAATGCCTGAATGGGTATGGGTGGCAGCCATCATTATGTTTTTTGCTGGAATTTTCAAATCGTTGTAAACAATTTGTTTTGCAGCATCAAACACTTCATTTTTTATACTAACATTGTCTACAATGACAAAAATTAGATCTTGCTTTCCATCATCCAATACCAAGGTACGGACATTCAAAGGATCATGAATATAAGAAGCTGGAGGAGAGTTATAACCCCCTACTACAGGAGGTCCCAAAAATGGTGTGATGTCACTTATCGAAGCACCTGCTTGAAACACACTATTCTGAGCGATTATATCCTTAGAAAAAAGGACGGTGCTAATGGTCAGAATTAAGCCTATCAATCTTTGAATTCTTATCATTTTATTTATTATTTAATTATTGTATAGCATTCAGGTTTGTTCGCTAACTGGTACTTCTTCAAAGGAGAATCAGATTTTTCTATTCCTTCAATAAACATTTCAGAAACCGCACAGGCCCCTTGTTTACTCAAGTGTGTGTCGTCTTCCAATCCTTCTGGCAAATTCTCAAAAACACCCGGTTTGACGTGTAGAAACAATTTTTTAGCATCTTCTGCTCCTAGTTCACTAAGGTAATCCATTGTCATCTTATTCAAATCGATCATAGGGACTCCTGCTTCTTTAGCCGCCTCCCGGGTAGCCGTTACATAGTCACCATGGGTATCGATTGGCAGGCCTTCTTCATTAAAACTCCTTCGTGCTATCGGAGTAGCCATTATAGGAAGTGCACCAAGTGCTTCTGACTCTTTTACAAACCTGATTAAGTTCTCTTTATACTCACCAAAGGGTTCTGTAAAGCGGTTTGGATCATCCGATTTTTCATCATTATGACCAAATTGAATGATCAAAAAATCACCTTCTTTAATCTCATTTAAAACTTTATCCCAATGTCCCTGAGCAATGAAGTTTTTAGAACTCCTTCCACTTACAGCCATGTTTCTAACTTCCGCTTTATCGTTCAAGTAGGCTGAAAGAGCCATGGCCCAACCCCTCCTTGGAAAATCTGTTCCCCCATATTTTTCATCCATTTCCTCCAGATTGTACTCACTCATAGTAGAGTCACCAATACAAAAAACTTTAACCTCTTTTTGCACGCAACTGCCTAAGAAAAACAAGACCATGCAATACAATGAGATATAAAAAGGAATGGGTTTCAAACGAGTAATCCGGGCCAATAGGCCCGGATTCTCTTTATTTTTCATTTGTTTCATATGTCGATTTAACTGTATCAATACAATTGAGTTTATTTTCCCGTGAAGAGACCAATATTACCAACCTGGGTTTTGATCCAAGTTAGGATTTAATGTTAACTCTGTTTGAGGAACACTTTCAAGGTAATTTCTCCCAGGGTTGAAATTGTATCCATTTGGCAATTCAATTTGCAATGGATCAACAAGCCCATTTTCATCCAATACTGGATCTTCAGTTGGGAATTCTGCGCTATTGAAAGGATATCCTTTAGGACGCATATTTAAAAACAGCTCATGTGCTGCCCAGCGCTTCCAATCCTGCTCCCTTAAAACTTCAAATGCCAATTCAACCCTTCTTTCTCTCCTAATCTCGTAAAGGGCATCTGATATTGGATACCCATAATCCACTTTATTAGGATCGGCATCTTGAGACAAGACCTCAAATTGAGGCATGCCTACTCTTGCACGTAGTAAATTCAACTCATCATAAGCAACCGTTCCATTCAACTCTACCAAGGCCTCTGCGTAGTTTAACAATGCTTCTCCGTACCTGAAGACAATCCGGCCAGCATCATTTGCATTGGCATAACCTAACTCTTGATAAGGGTTGGTGTATTTTTTGATTTGAAATCCAGTAGGGTTATTTTCACGACTACCTGCAAACAATGGAGGGAATTCAAAAACAACATCAGAAGGATAATGTTGAACATCTCCAGGGATCCAAATGCTTTGTCTTAACCTCAAATCCACATCACTGGCCAGCATTTCAAGGAAATCATTCCCTTTTACACTTTGAGAGATGGCTATATAATCCATTGGTTTTCCGTCTTTTCCTAAATGAGAAGTTACATAAGACCAGGTTGCACCAAGTTCAGAAGGAGTAGTGGTGCCATAATAGTTTTGATTATGGCCAATAAATTCACCCACATTGTATGCACGATACAATAAAACCTCATCGATGGCTCCCATGTCTCCGGTTCCAAATAAATCATAATAGTCTTCGTCAGGGTTACCAGTAGAATAAATCCCTACACTATAATCTCCATTTATCAATTCATTTCCTGCGTCAACGGATGCCTGAAAATATTTATCTGGATCAGCTCCAGTTGTACCAAATTCATCACCGCTGTGGTACTTCTGCCAAGTCCCTTCAAACAAAGCTACTCGGGTTTTGAAAGCAAGAGCAACTTCTTTATTAATCGAATTGTTTCCCCAAGGTGCTTCGTTTTTAGCTTCAAGATTAATTACCGCCATATCTAGCAAATTCAAGATTGAATCCACTACTACTGTTCGAGAATCACGTGGTTTTATCAATTCAGCTTCATCATCAGGAGTCAAAGCATGGGTATACCATGGCACATCACCATAAGTTTGAACCAAATCAAAGTAAATCCAGGCCTTAAAAAACTGTGCTTCACCAAGGTATTGTTTCCACGAGCTATAGGCATCTTCACATTTACTGTAATTGTCTAAAAAGATATTTATACTTCTTACAGGTGCGAAACCACTCTGCCAAGTACCAGTAGACAAGGTTGTTTCTCCATTCAATATAGAATTTGCTGTTCTATAAGTTACATTATTTGCGGCATCTTCACGTCCCACAGTTGACATACTGTTTTCGTGATAAGGCAAACTCTCGTAAAACTTGGCGGTATAATTTTTAAGATCTACTGTAGATTTCCAGTATTCATCAATTCCAATTTGATCCAGAGGGGGCTTGTCTAGAAAATCTGTACAAGACCAACCTGAAAAAAATGTCAAAATAAAGATTATTTTTAATGTATTTTTCATTTTAAATAAGTTTTGTAAAGATGAGATTAAAAGGTAACGTTTAAGCCCATAGAATAAATTCTATCCGCTCTGTAGTCCTTTCCTGTACTGCTGGAATATCCTCCAGAAGGCAAGGTTGGATCCATCCCTATTGGCAAATGGCTTAACGTAATAAGATTAGACCCTGAGAGGTAAATTCTTACTTTACTCAATCCAAATCTACTGATCACAGTATCATTAATACTGTACCCTAACTGAACATCTTGCAATCTTAAATAAGCGAAATTACCTAAATAACGAGAGTTATACGTTTGGTTTTTAACGTTAGAAGCATTGTCCTCATAAGGACGAGGGTAAAATGCATCTGTATTTAAATTCGCATCACCTTCATATAAACCTACATACTTAGTACCTGGGGTGTCACGGTAGTAATCCAGGTGATCCCATTTAGGTTGAGACCAGTTGGCACGTCTAAATCCATAATAAGCATAATCATTATAATTCATGCCTTTATCACGTTTGGCAGTACCTTTCCACAACATGGAGAAGTCAAAGCCTTTGTAATTGGCACCAAAATTAACCCCAAATTGATAATGTGCGCTGGTGTTTCCTAAAAGCATTAAATCACCATGATCGTCGATCGTATTCTGACCATTGTTTATAACACCGTCACCATTGAGATCATCATATTTCACATCTCCTGGATTCCATAAGTTGTAAATAAAGGATTGGTCAGCATGGTTATCAATCTCTTGTTGAGACTGAAACAATCCATTGGAAGACCATCCCCAGATATCACCCACTTCCTGACCAACAAGCCAAGACCCTAAATAGCCAGTGGGATTGTTGTATTTCGTCACAACCGCTTTGGCATCATACAGGTTAAAGCCTACAAAATAACTCAAGTCAGAATTAACAACTTCTTTCCATTTTACAGACAATTCCCATCCTCTTGTTCTTAAGGCAGAATTGTTAGAACGTGGAACAGAAGCACCAAGAACACCTGGCAAAGTCTCTGATGGCCCAATCATATCAGTCGTATTCCTCTCAAACCAATCAAAATTAACCCCAAGTTTATTGGAAAGAAACTCCATGTCTAAACCAATATTGGTAGTGGCCGCTTTCTCCCAAGTCAATGAAGGACTTACTAATGAAGGGGTCAAAGTGTATCCAACCTGTCCAGTTTGATTGTATCCAGGAAGCCAGTTAAGTAGGTTTTTAGACAATTGAATCAATGCCAAATCCTGGTAAGCAGCAACATTTTGATTTCCTAGTTGTCCCCAAGAACCTCTAATTTTTAAAGTGTTTATAAAACCTGATGATTGCGTCCAGAAATCTTCATTACTTACAACCCAACCAGCAGAGAATGATGGGAAGAAACCCCATCTTTTACCTTCCAGGAATCGAGAAGTGCCATCGTATCTCACATTGGATTCTAAAAGGTATTTTTCCTTATAATTATACGTTAATCGTCCAAAATAACCTTCAGTAGCCCACTGACTTAATCCTTCATTGATCGATGGATCTCCTGTCGCTGTATTTAAAGAAATAATATCAGGTACAATTAAATTTCTGGCCTGACCACTCAATGATCGGTATGTCCCTGATTCATATTGCCCTCCGGCCATGACCATGAAATTATGCGCATCATTAAAACTCCACTCATAAGAAGAGTAAATATTTGAACTCCAATAATAATCACTGGAATGGTATTCATTCACTTGACTTGCTACCCATGAACTGGTTTGTTCTCCTGTCAACCAATTTTGCTCACCGAATTCTCTACCATCATGAAGACCGTAGAAATCAGTGGATTGATAAGCGAAATCAGCATTGATTTTTAATCCTTTTAAAGGCCTCAATTCCGTCCCAATGATTTGCCAGTTCTCTGTAGTCTCATCATTACTTGCTCCAGCTTCAAAAAAGCTTTTCACACCGCTCTGTCCCGAGTTCCCAAAACTGTCATATACTGATTGTTTTGGAGCTGTGTTATAAATAATGTGTAGAAGCGCATTATAGGAATCAGACGATTCAGGTCTAGCGCCAGTAGGAAAATGGCGATCGTTTTTCATCAACCTCGTTTCAAACCTCAAGTCCCACCAATCAGTCAAAGCAGTCTTAACTTTGGCTGTCAGATTATAACGCTTGTTATAATCATCAGCCCATGTAAAGGAACTCACTTGGTTTGTAAACCCTGCTGATAGATAATAGGAAGTTTTATCGGATCCGCCCTGTACTGAGAAATTATGAGATTGTCCCATGTTAGGACCAGTAGCTAAGTCCCAAAAATCATTGTTGGCATGACCATCACCATTTCCACCGGCCCATCCGCCACCAGCGGCAGGGAAAGCAGCCCAGTTGGTCACATCACCAGCAGGGAAACCATCAGGAAATTGCGAACTTATAAAATCATAGTCACCATCTTGGTAGGCAATAACCCTATCAATGGTTTCTTCGCTAAACTTCAAGGAAGAACCTTTGTTTAATGCTGCTTCATTGAGTACACGAGAATAAGTGTAAGAATCCAGGGTTCCTGGCAATTTAGCAGGGGTAACCAAACTCATGCTACCTGAATAGTTAACCCTTATTTTTGAATTTTTCTTACCAGATTTGGTTGTAATAAGCACCACACCATAGGGTGCTCTTGCACCATAAATTGCGGAAGCTGCAGCATCTTTCAATACGGATATTGATTCTATGTCTTCAGGATTAAGGGAGTTCATGTCTCCAGGAAACCCATCGATTAGGATATATGGTGCTCCTCCATTCAGAGATCCAATTCCACGAATATCTATCGAAGCTTTTGCGCCTGGCTGATATCCATTGGCATCAAAACCAAAATTCAATCCAGGTGTAGTTCCAACCAATAACTGGGAAACATTTGCAGCATGTCGGTCTTCTAGCATATCACTGGAGATTACATCCACCGATCCAGTCAAGTTAACCTTTTTCTGAGTACCATACCCAACAACCACAAATTCATCCAATGAGGACACCTCTTCACTTAAACTTACGTCAAGGACGCTTCTATCGCCAATTGCAATCTGTTGTGTTTCAAAGCCTATAAATGAAAACACCAAAGTAGCACCGTCTGGCACCAACAGTGAATATTTACCATCAATATCTGTAGCAGTCCCTATAGACGTTCCCTGCACAGAAACGGTTGCTCCCGGTATAGGCTCACCATTGGAATCTGAGACTACGCCTCGAATAGTGACCTCCACCTCGACCTTTTTTTCTTCGATGTTTCTTTTGGCCACTTTAACGCTAATCCTATTGTCCACTTGCTTAAAAGAAAGTGTGTGACTGGCAGCTAGTGACAATAACACATTTTCTAAGCTTTGGTGCTCTACCTGAAGGTTAACTGGAAGTGATCCATCTACCAACTCCTGATCATAGATAAAGAAGAACTCTGTTTCACTTTTAATCCTATTAAAGGACTCGGTCAAGGACGCATCTTTGAGATCTAAACTCAAGTACACTTCACTGATATTCAGAGAACTTTGCCCCTTCGTTGGAGATGCGTACATCAGGTTTAAACACAACAGCTGCAGAAAAAAGCCGTATAGGTAATATTTCCCCACCATACTAAGTACATGTAATGATTTTTTCATAAATTTGAAAGTTTTATTGTGATTGATGGCATTAAAACTACAGTTAGAAGGTAGCCTGAGAACTTCCCTTCTTTCTGGCACTGGCCGATGAATTACTATTCATCGGCTTTTTACTTTATTTTCATAGGCTATTCACTTGCTTTAAATTGAATTAACACTGTTTTATTTCTTATCGAGAAGTCAAAATTATAGGCATAGCCCAGACTCTCAAGAACATCCTTTAGATAGGTGTTTTTTTAAACTCACCGGAAATCTTAACACTTGAGGAAGGTGGTTTTTTGACCTGAATATCAACCGCATACCAACGTTCCAGCGATTGCACAACTTCCTCAAAAGGAACTTTTTCAAAGCCCAATACTCCTTCCTTCCAATAGAAAGCTTTATTTAGGTCAAACTTACTTTTGATCAATTGGCTATCATTTCCTATCACTACCTCTTCTCCCGGTACAAGATCCACTGCCTGGTTTTTTTCTGATATATTTGAAACCCTTACTTTACCTGTAGCCAATTGCACCTGTACCCAATTTTCCTTATAGGAATTAATGTTGAAAGAAGTGCCCAAAGCAGTGGTAATTAAATCACCACTGTGTACACGAAAGGGTAAAAGACTATCGGAAGCCACTTCAAAAAAAGCTTCCCCTGTCAAGTATATTTCTCGATGGCTCTGTCCAAATTCCCGTTTGAAACGCAACTCGCTTTCTGCGTTCAAGACTACATTGCTACCGTCTGAAAGCATTAAGGTAGACTTCTGTCCTTTAGGGTTGGTTTTAATAATCCATTCATCTGATTTAGTTTCTTGGGCAATTGGTTTATTGTAATCCACTGTCATAAAAGCATAAACCAAAACCAATGAAAATAAAGCAAGTATGGATCCTCCTAAGAATAGCCTTATCCTATTTTCAAGTCTTCCATTACCGGAGGTGTATACATAGCGATTTGAATCCAACTTTTTTCTTCCGCAGCTATAATCTTGTCTTTGATCGCCAGGAAAGTTTTTTCTTTCTACTCTCCTTCCATTTCAAAGCTGAAGCATCTAACTCAAGAAGAATGGTCTTTGCTTGTCCCAATAACTCAACCTGGGTAGGATTGGCATTTAACCAATCTTGCCAAAATATTGCTTGTTCGGCATCATTATTAAGCACCCATTGCTTAAAGGATTCATCTTCTAAAAAATCATCTATTTTTTCGTAGGACTTCATTTATCAAACATCTATAACTATAAGAGGAAGATTGTTGGTAAATCTCACCATCCAATTGATGTTTTTTTAATAAAAATTTTAAATTTTATTATTTGCAGATAAAAAATTAGGCGTCTGCACTGATAAAACCGAATAAAACTATGACTTTAGCTGTGAAATCAGATGAAGTAAGGAACTGCTTCATTGACTTAAGTCCTTTTAGAACCAAGTTGTATAGAGAAGGCACTTTTATTCCCATCAACTCTGAAATCTCATCATAGGATAGGTCTTGAATGTACTTGAGGTAAATGGCCTCTTTTTGTCTGGTAGATAAATTATCTAAAGCAGAAGAGATTTTTCTGCTTGATTCGTGCGTAATCTGGTTTTCAATCAATATCTCTTGAAAGGAATCCTGCCAGGCCATGCTTGAATGGTAATCTTCCAGCACTTCATGCTTTTGATTTACCTTAAGCCTTCTAAGCAGTTCTCTACGGAAAGATGAAAACAAATAAAACCTGATGGAAGAGTGGATATTCAAGCTGCATTTTATCTCCCAAAGGTGTACAAACACGTCCTGAATAACATCCTCAATAAGCCCACAATCTGTAGTGAATTTCTGTCCATATTTAAATATATCATCAGAATAGGACGTGAAAATATATGCGTATGCTTCTTGATCGGCGGATTGAATCAAACCCCACAATTCATAAGAACCCAGTTGTTCGTACTTCATAATAATTTGGATGTTAGGGTTTAAAACACTTAAAAATGTGGATAAAAAATTAAACTTCCAAATATCAAAATAAAATATCCCCATTTACTGGTTTTCTCAAATCCCCTCAGAAATAAAAAATAGGACATCTTTATAGGTTTTCAGAATGATTTTTCCGTTAAGAAAAGCCCATCAAACTCAGTTGTTTTAGACCTTCCAAATTCACCCCAAAAAGAGAAAAATCAATGACCTACAACAAGAGCAAAGACCAGATTTCCATCCGACAATGCAATAAGATTTACCAGTACTTCTAAAGAATATTTAACCTGAGAAAGATAGGTAGGGATAAGCTAGCTGCGTCTTAGCAGTTTCCCCTAAATAGGAGAAACCCTTTCCATTACGAGATTAAATCAAGCAAGAGAAAGGGCTTCAAAGGCCAATACAAACCCGATTGTGCCATCTGGGTTTAAGAATTCAGCTGTCAGTTATTCAATTAAACAATTGTAAGTTTTATCTGGATTCATCAAATGCCCCCATCCATAAATCTCTTCATTTTCAATTCCCTTAACCGGTTTTAAATAACCACTTTCTACAAGTGCAGCAACATGAAAATATACTGCATCAACATCAGAAGGTTCATCCCCAGGAAAATGGCTAAAACCTCCATCCTCATTTTGACACTTTAGTATCCAATTGTTCGCTTTTCGATAAGCCTGCTTTATTTCCTTTTTTCGATTCGTAATCCCACCTACTTGCTTTAGAACAAACAGGGCGTCATAGACTGCGTGAACATCCCAGTCTGGTTGATGGAGCGACCAGGAACCATCCTCTTTTTGGTCTTTTAGCACCCGACTCACCATTTCTTCAGCCAAAGGCGTTTCTTCCCCAATTAATCGATAATAATGGGCTGCGTGAAAAGTAGAAGCCACGTGATCGCCAATGTACCCGTCTGCTGTTTGGTTATCCATCAAATACCCTCTCATTTTCTCATCGATATGCGATGGCATTTTCGATTTCCATGCACTGTAAAATAGTGCAAAAAAGCTGGTGGTGTAAAGCGGCAGGTCTTGAAACCTGTTCCCTTCAAAGAAATAAGTTATTACTGGAGTTGGGTCATATTTTGGCTCAATTCCCAATATTTTTAAGGCTGCGACACTTTGTACGGTATTGTATAATTTGGCAAGGGGCAATTCCATGTCTCCTTCTCCGGTAGGAGCATAAAATGCGCCATCCTCTTTTTGACAAGAAAGGAAAAAATCTATGGTTGCTTGCTCATAGGGCAATTCCCAACCAAAGGTTTTATGAATGATCACTGCATAGGTAGGAGCTGCAATGCCAGAAAACTTTGTATCTGAATTTCCAGCGTAATCATTTGCTATTCCAGGCCTGAAAGTCCCATCCTTGTTAGCAACCTTTTGAAAAAATGAGCGAACTCCTTCAAGTACCTTTTTTTGATTGTCAATCATCAAAAAGTCAAAATCGCCCATAGCTACTCCTCCAGTTACTACAGGTAATAATTGCAATACTTTTCTTCGGCTAAAATTCATATTTTATGTTTTAAAAATTTTGACTTTGATTCATTATCAATCACGAAGGATTTATTTTTCTATCCCTTAATGGATTGAAGCCGAAATATGCAATCTTTCCCTCAAATTTGAATACTATTTCAGCATATTTTAATATAAAACAATAAAACACTTTTCTATGCCACTCCATAGCCATTCGTATTGGGATTGGCATATTTGATTTAACTCGGGTTCGAAAAATTAACATGGTAATAACAAAAAAAGATGCCATCTCCCAACAGAGATGACATCCAAACACTCAAACCCAACTAATAACCTAAACTACGCTAAGAAAAGTGATGCAATTCCCAATACCTGATCTTTGTTTAAAGGCTCATCCCAGCCTTCAGTTACAGCTGCGGAATCAATACCTGTCAATTGAGTAACATCTACACCTCCGTGCATTACATTTTCTTCACCATCATATATGGCCTGGGTAGCAGCAGGTAAAGTACCATTTGATCCTTCGGTAATCCAGCCTTTAATACTATCATGTCCTTTCTTGGTACGAAGTCTTCTCACCATAGAGGCATGTCTGGCTTCTACAGAATGTATAGAAAGTGCAGCAGTAAGAACCACATCATTTTCCATAACATTGCCAGCTTGACCTTTATAAGCCCTCACACCTGTATCCTCAAATGCTTGAGACAAGGCCAGAAAAGTAGGATAATCAGTAAATGGAGAGAAATTTCCACCTGCAGTAAAGTCAAACGCAGGTTCCATCACTGGATCTCCACCCAATACATTCCCTACTACTTCAGTCAAAAAGTTAACGTGAGCCAACTCATGGTCTCTGATTTTCTCAAAAATCGCCATGTCTGCTCCCTCGATCACACCTGCATCTAAGCCCATTTGATAGTACCTATATTCCAAGTGTTCCAAAGTCAATGCATAATTCAATACGCCAATCAGGCTTTCAGTATCTGCTTTGGCTACTTTTGGCAAGGCGGACAAAATTCCTAGTGGAACCGCAGCCATAGCCATTTTTTTGCTCATGTCACCAAATTTGTGAAAAGCCTCTCTTCTAGAAAAAAACAATTCTTTTTGATCCGAATTCTGAGTATCCGGACACATTTTATCTAATAATTTCAATAAGTTCATGTCTATTTTAGTTTAGGTTAAATATTAGCTTGGCAATTGGCTGAAGTCAATTGGAGTGGTCACATAAGTACTCGCTGCAGAAAGAACTTCTGAGAAGCTGAGTGTGCGTTCCAGACCATTGGCATCAATCAAATCGTCTCCAGCAAAATCTGTGGAACCTGGATTCAATAAATCCCTGATTGCTGCTGCATGTCTTGCTTCCACTGAAACAATTTTACCGGCAATTAATAAATAGCCTGCGTCCTGAATAAACTTTCCTGCGCCATTATAGGCAGCCACACCTAAATCTTCAAAAGTTTTAGCTGCACCCAAAACTGACATTCTGTCGTCAAAATCAATTGCGCTGAAGTCCACTTCTAAATCTGCAATTGCCGAAGCTCCTAAAGCTGCTTTAAAAAATTCTTTATGAGCTCTTTCATGTTTTTCAAGGTCTGCCATGATTTGCTTTTCTTCCGCATTCGCATTGGCGAAATATCCTCCTTGTATTACTGTTGCGTAAAAAGCTGCTTCTAATTGCTCAAGGGCATAGGCATAATTTAATATACCAATATCACCTGAACCTAACATCACACCATCTTCCATCATAGGAGGCATGTAATCCTCATCATCATTACATCCGACCATAAACAATCCAGCCGCGGCAATGGATAAAGAACCTTTTTGAAGGAACTTCCTACGATTGGCGTCTTTCACCAGTCCCTGCGGTTTAATCAAATCATTTTTCATTTTCTTAAAGTTTAGGTAAATAATTCGGTTTCGTTTTCATCATAAATTGTCAATCGAATCGATGATTGATTTGTATGACTTATTTGATAAGAGTTACGAACCAAATGATCCCTTTGGATTTAGGGGGCGGTAAAATTTTTTATAAAAAATGGCTGAGATGAAGCAATTATTAAAAAAAACCCTGCTAAATCACGTTTAACAGGGTTTTTATTAGGCATTAAAATATTTAAAATAATATATTAAAATCCACAAGTGAGGCACAAAACAGGTATTTATCACATATAGGACTCTCAATTCATACGCTTTACCTAACGGTATTTGATTATAAAGAGCTATTCATAACCATGGTAAAGGTACAATGCGCCATAAGTCCAGTTTGGACCTGCCATGCCTGGATAATTAATCCTATCCATCATCAAGGCCACATAGCGAAAAGGGTAACCTTCCGGCAATTGGACCACATTGGGCCAAACTCTTGTTCCTGAAACTTCATCCCAAGGCGGTAAGTCCATTTTCAATGTACCAACCCCTTTCAAATCAGGATAAGTATAAATGAAAATTTCTCTCTCCGAACTTCCAGAAAAACAATACAAGCGATCACCTATTTTCTGAATCGATGTTCCCGTAGAATTATGGGCAACTGGTCCGGCAATCTTTACATAACCTTTGTTCCAATGATCTGACTCCATAACAATTGCTTTGTAGCCACCTTCATTGACACAGGTCAAAATCCTCCATTTGCTTTCCTCACTGTCATAAAGAATATGTGGATCCTCCACATCTCCCACTACTCCAAAAGGAACTGCCTCCATCACCGAAAAACCAAACCTTGGATCTCTATCACTTCTTACTGCCAATAACTGCTTCTTTTCTTTTTCAATATTGGCATAGGCACTGAAACCTGTGGTGATTCCTTTCCAATCTTTATCCTTTCGGTCAAAAAAGATGTGCGAGGCAACTTCATTTCTCAAAAGTCCATCCTTGCGATCAAAAAGAATAACTCCTTCTAGTTTAATGTCGAACACAGATGGATTCATACTGAAAACACCCTGTACATGATGTGGCAACGCCCTACCTCTTATAGACATGGTGTACCACAAACGCCCCTGATCCAAAAAAGGGGAACCATCCTCATAAGTGATCGCACGAATGTCGGCCAAGCCCACTCCTGCGGTAAGTCCCATCAATACCCTATCTATTTTAATTTCCCCTGAGTCAAGTCCTACATAAAGGTGGGATTGAAAAGCATGCAAATATTCTTTTTTACGCAAATCTATTAAAGCATTGAAATCAGATTGTCCTATGACCTCAGGCAGTCCCTGATCTTTCAAATACAGGACTAACCCACTCCCAAGCATTTGCAGGTATAGCGTTCCATTTAAGGAGGTGTTTTCAGAAAGGTTAACAGCGATTGACTCTTCAGTGCTCATGCCATCCTTGTCGGTAAAGTGTAGCCTTGCATCCTCGATTTTTTGTTCATTGAACTTCACCTTAATGGTTAACTGCTCCTTGGTATTGGTTCCGGAAAATGAAAACCCAATTGCTCCTTTACCAAAACATGAGGCCAAATCAATCGAATAGGTCGCTACTGGATTGAAGCCTCCAAACCAAATGTTTGTTTCTGTTTTTGCTTGGGATTGAACGGTTAATTGATCGGACTTTATAGATACTTTTGAACTATCCGGGAAATTGTGGGTAATAGGGTGCATGACAGATAACCCAGTGATTTTTTCTGGCCAAATACCCGCGAGAGGTATGGTCTGGTCCTCATCAAAAACCAACCTTTTGGAAGCTTGCCGGGTAAATTTTATTTCATCAGGGCTGGTTTGTGCCTGGAGAGGGATTCCATAGAGACTCATCCAAAGCATAAAGAAACATACGAATTCAAACAATCTCATGGGCTATTATATAAATTGGGTTATTGTTTTTGAAACAGTTTAAGCATCACTTTTGACCTTAAATCTCAGCACCGTTTTTAACTTTTCGACTGGTACTTTCCTAAAATCGGTGAGGTATATTTCTCTATGGGTTTTTGAAAGCCTTTCCAAACCCGCTTCTTTTGCATAAGCTTCCATTGTAGCGAAGGATTCGGCCTCATTGTCATAACTTCCTACATGCAACATCTGTAAGCAAGGACCTTCCTCAATGGTTTCAAACCTGGCATTTTCTAATAAAGGCTGTGGCTTTTTCTTTTTTGTCACCGCCAACATCTCTTCATAAAAGGAATCTTCCACAAAATTAGGTTGACGAATCATAATGGTAAATACCAAATCATCTTTATTGATGGTTCCATCAAATTTGGCCTTTGCAGCGGCATTAATGTCCCAATCCCCTTCAAGTGGGTAAACGGTATAATCTTGATAACCTTTGGGTGGGTCACCGACCTTTTTGAGGGTCATTTTAATGGCATAAGACAATGAATAGAGAACCGAAATACAATCTGAGAACTCGCTGCTATTGGGATTTCCTTCTCCCGAAATGCTGATAAACTTAAATGCGGGTATACTTACCTTTTCCGGCTTGGCTTTGGGTAAATAAAGCTCTTTTTCGGATTTCCTCCATTCATATTTCATGGTGCATTTGGGTTGATGTTGGAAACAACAGTTTGATTCAGCCAGCCATTTTTGCTTGTGCCTTAATTTCGTTCAATTTACCCATTCCCCTTTAAAAAGTAAAAATATTCCTCTCCGAAAAAAGAGCTAACACAATTCTAAATTTAAATACCAACCTACCTTGGTCAAAACAAAACTATCAGAGCACTTAACAAAAAAAGGAAGCCATACAAAGCATTCTGCTTTGTATGGCTTCTTTTCAAAATAACAATTAAAATACAAACGTAGTCTTCGAGTGACTACTCCATTAATCCAATACAGTCACTAAATCCTCTTTGCTTTTTCTAACTTTTTTGAGGTTAACTAACCAATCTTTTTCACTGTCTCTGTATCCTAGCGGAAGCACAACACAACTTCTAAGTCCTTTTTCCCTCAATCCTAAAATCTTGTCAAGTGCATCCGCATCAAAACCTTCCATGGGTGTGCTGTCTACCCCTTCAAATGCGGCAGCAGTAATGGCCTGTGAAAAGGCGATATAGGCTTGCTTGGCCGCATGGTTAAAATTCTCCTCAGCCGATCTGTTTGGATAGGTAGCGAGCAGTTGTTTTCTATAGTTTTCCCAGCCTTCATTGGTAAAGCCTCTTTCCTTATTGGTAAGGTCAAACATTTTATTGATTCGCTCCTCGGTATAGGTATCCCAAGCTGCAAAAACCAACAAATGAGAACAGTCGGTAACTACTGATTGATTCCAGGCAATCGGCCTAATTTGTTCTTTAATTTCCTGATTGGTGATTACGATCACCTCAAACGGTTGCAAACCACTTGAGGTGGGTGCTAGTGAAATTGCTTCTATTATATTGTCCACCTTCTCTTGCGCTATTTTTTTACCATTCATGGCTTTAGCAGCATATCTCCAATTCAATTTGTCAATTAATTCCATTTTACTAAATCTATTTACTTTCGTTTTGATTATTATTTTTTGAAAGGATTTTCATCCAGGTATTTAACATTGACCTCAGTCCAGCGATTTCATCTATTTCTATGCCTTCAGCGGATAAATTTTCAAGCATTTTTTCAGGGATAGGCAAAGCTTGAATCTTCAATTTTGCTCCTTCCTCTGTTAAGGATACAATTACACTTCTTTCATCTGCGGTTGAACGAAGACGTTTAATTAGCCCCATTCCTTCGATCCGTTTAAGTAGTGGAGAAAGCGTATTGGTGTCCAATAACAATTTCTCTTTGATCTGATTTACACTTATTCCATCGGACTCCCACAGTACCATCAACACCAGGTATTGTGGGTAGGTCAGGTTCAACTTGCTTAAAAAAGGCTTGTAAGCCTTTGTTATTAGCCGTGAGACGGAATAGAAAGGAAAACAGATTTGATTCTTTAATTCTAGTTGTGAAGCATCCATCAATTCTTAGTTTTTTTTGAGCGATAATCTGCCCATGATCCTGCTGACCAAAGGGCCCATACAATAAGCACTGGTTGGAAGAAAAGACGGATCAAACGTGCCCTATCAGAATCCAAGGCTCCGAAAGCATCTTTACCATCCAGGTACTGCGCTATATTCCCTGGAAATACCAAAAGAAAAAAAACGGCCAATGCCCATCCAAAATTCACCCGCTGTCTTTTCCAAAATGCCAAACCAAGTCCGAGTGCAATCTCTACATAGCCTGAAAGCACTACAACCAAATCCTTGCTGAAAGGCAGCCAATCCGGAACTTGCGCTTGGAAATCAATTCTGTTGAATGTCAAGTGACTAATTCCGGCATAAACCATAAATGCTGCCAGTATAAACCTGAAAATATTTTGTATCAATGAGGTCTGATTTTTCATGTCTTTATTTTTAATCTTGCACGTTTATATCGTAAACGACATAATAACACAAAAGGTTTCCTATGTCCGGTTTATTTATGAAATTTCAATTGTTTTGGCGAAAAACTACTTCTTAACGAACAAGCAATTCAGCTTGAAGCGTTTCTACGTCAGCTATCATTTGATTGATCGCCGTTTTGTTAAGCCCATTGTAAATGCCCCTAATATGACGCTCACCATCAATTAGTAATATGTTTTCGGTATGTAAGAAATCATCTGGCCCTTTTTCTAAGCCCATATCCTCTTCAACAAAAAATTGGTTTCTCCCTAATTCATATATTACATCCCTCTCTCCCGTGATCAAATACCAGTTGTCACTCATTATGCCATTTTTTTCAGCATATTCTTTGAGTTCAGGGACACCATCCATTTCAGGGGTCACAGAATAGGACAGTAGCTGCAATTTCTCATTTTCCTTTAATTGCTCTTGGACCAGGTCCATATTGGCCATCATTTTAGGACATATGCCCGGGCAGGTAGTAAAGAAAAAATTTACTATACTGATTTTATTGTCAAATACTTCCTCGGTGAGGGAATCACCCAATTGATTGACAAGACTGAATTTTGGTATTTGATGGAAATCTTCAGGGATTTCTTCCTTAGTAGAAAACCACTGAGGAGTAAAAGTAGCCTCTTCATAATAAGGCAAGGCCTCAATAGCTACCTGCTCGCTAGTTTTATCCTTAGCAGCTTCGCAGCCTGTAACCATTAAAACGATTGATATAATTATTAATTTATTCATCCAAGACAACATTTTCTCCTACCAACTCATAACACAAACTCGCTCTTTTTAAACCATAGATACGGCCATCCTTTGCTTCATAATTTACAAATAGTTTCCCATTTTCTCTCCATGCCTGCTGCAAGCCTTCCTCCTTACCCTCAACTATATGAAGTACTTTAAAAAGCTGACCACTGCTGTACCATTGTTTTTGAACCCCATGGACCAGACCGTTTTGAAAATTAGCTTCAGATCTTAGATTTCCATTGGACCACCAGGATTTAACCATTCCATTCAATTTATTCCTTTCATAGTTGGCTTCAAAACTCAATAGACCATTTTCGAACCATCGTTGGAGCAAACCATCCCTTTTACCATTCAAATAGGTGATTTCTTCTGATACTACTCCTTTTGAATAGGATGCAATCCCTTTCCCTGTAAATGGTTTTTCCTTATAATAAACAAGCCCCTGATTGGAATTCAGTACAAGTTCTTCATCCGAAACAATTTTCTCCAAGGCAACTGGTTTTAAAGCAGCACCATCAGGTATCCCTGCCGGAGCAATAAACCCAAGAACAAGCAATGAGAACCATAATATCTGTTTAATTAATAGCATTTGGACGGCCTTGGTAATTCCCTGGAAAAAGAATGTAATATTTATTTAAATACAGTTCATTTTGGATATGATAGTGGTATTCCTCCTTCTGATTGTACTTGGTGATAGCGGTATGCCCACCTGAACCATCAAGGTCATTGGGATAAGCTCCTGTACTTGCACATTTCCTGCCATACAAAAAGAATCCATCTGAAATAATCCCGATGAGATTATCGTCATCATCAGAAAAGGCCAGTGGCTCCAGGTGATAGTGGTAACTTTGAGGGCCGGTATGGGCACCATTGTAATCCAAAGAAGGAGCTGCATCATCCAAAGGCACACTTGGTCCCTCCTCATCATTGTAAATCATGGATCCGCTAACAGCTATACCAATTGGTCCTAAACCTGTGGATGATGTAGAAGATGCTTTCTCAGGAATAGCAGGAACAATAAGTGTATAAGCCCCATTGAAATCATCAATATTTCCTGGAGCCATTTGCCCAAAACTGGTATAGGTAGGATTTACAAACAGTGGGTGATTTGCGGACGAAGCTTCTGTCACCAATAAATTCCCCCTTGGGTCTGTTGCTTCCCTTTTTGTGGTATTAGACCAATAGGGCGATGTATGATTGGGAAGTCCATTAGATTCTATAATAATCACATCCCCTTCCAACATTATAGTGGTGTTTTTTTCATCAAAAGCTGCAAAAGCAGTAGGTAATTCTGTTAATCTTTCTGAAGTAGCGCTTCCACCGTTACTACAAGAATAAAGCATAACTGCAATTAAAATGACTACAACGCTATTGATCCTAAACTTTACCATGCCTTTCCCTTTCCTTTCCTTCTACAAATATTTAGTAATGATCAATCTCTGCGAGGAGGGGGCATTTTTTTACCATCACTAAACAAAACCTGTTGAATTTCTTCAACTATATCTCCGAATTTTTTTTGTTGATCTGGATCGCCCAGGTTTTTCAATTCCTCAAAATGATTGAATGTTGTCTGAACTTTTCTGGCTTCTGTAGCCGCTATCTCATCAAGCTTGTTTTTTTTATCACCTTCATCAACGACAGGTAGCTTCAAGAAGTCAAAGTATTCCTTTACCAACCTTCTCTGCTTTTGCTCTAGCTTAGCCATTTCCATTTGATGGCTCATCGCTGAAGCATAGTACTTTTCTTTCTGAACCTCTGAAAGACCCAAATCCATACTGATTTTATCTTTCAAATCAGGATCTCCTCCCCCTTGTTGAAAAGGAAATCTTGGTCTCTGCCACAAAATAAAAGTCAAGAAGACATTAAGAATTAACAGACTTATAAATCCGATTTTATATACGTTGTTTCCCATCAGTCATAAATATTAAAGTCAGAGATCATGCCACTGTAGGGAGTAGACACTTCCTCTGTATTATCTTGATATTTGAAGTAATCACTAACCACAAAAACATTGGCGCAGAGCAGCATCACAATAACAGCAGCAACCGCCATCCATTGGCTAGGTTCCTTTGTTACACCTTTACTTTTCTGATCCTTTATTTTTCTTTAATCTTCAACAAGCCATCTTTAGGAGGCTGGACTTCCTCCATACCTTCCAGGCTATTCATTATTTTATTTTTCCAGGCTTCCATAATTACTTTGACGTGTTTTTTTGAAATTTCCCTCGTTCAGGATAAAACTTTTCTAATTTATCTCGCATTGATGCTTTTGCCCTTTGTAAAAGTGACTCAACCGATTTCCTGCTAAGTTTCATTATATCCGCCACCTCTTGCTGTGGCAATCCATCCATCTGCGTTAAAATAAAAACTGTTTTTTGATTTTCCGTAAGCTCATCCAGTACTTTGAACAAAAGCGTTGCATCTTCAGCATTCTCTAATTTCACTCCGGGATGGACAAAATCTATGGGTTCAATAACCGTTTCCCCTGTTTCCTTGCTGAAAATCGAAGAAAATATTCCCTTACGCTTTAAGCTATTTTTCTTTCGTAAGAAGTCCAGGCACTTATTTACAGCAATCCTATAAATCCAGGTACTTACCGAGGCATCGTTTTTAAATTTATCGGCCGAATCAAATAAGGTTACAAAAACGTCTTGAAGGAGCTCTTCCGCATCTTCCTCGTTTTTTGTATAACTAAGCACAGTTGAATACACCTTTGCTGCATATTTACTATAAAAATAGTCCAGTGGCTTTTCATTGCCACCTGCCATTTCCATTAGCATAAGGTTTTCATCATTCAACTGTCTTTCCTTTGTCATATCGTATTAATCCTGGCTAAAATAACGGCAAGCTATAAAAGTCTTTATCATTGGGTTAGATAAATTTAAAGATTTTCATTTTACAAATAGGGTATTGAGTGATTTTTGATGTTGCAATCTTGGGTCTTTAGATTTAATTAGAACAGGTCTTTGACCTATAATTTCTTCACATCGTTCAAGCGTTTCATTTTCCAATCTAAACATTGCTTCTTCTGTATAAAAGGTGAGATGGGGAAAAAGAATCACATTATCCATTTTATAAAGCATTTTCAGCGGATGATTTTTTTGATTTAAAGGTTCATTGCTGAAAACATCCAAACCAGCTCCAGCAATTTGCCCTTTTTCCAAGCACTCCAATAAAGCCAACTCATCGATCAACGCCCCTCTGGCTGAATTTATTAGAATTGCTGATTTTCTCAACAACTTAAGTTCCTCTTTACCAATAATATGATGTGTCTCTTTGTTCAAAACAGCATGCAAAGAAATGAAATCGCTTTGTTCTAGCAAAGTATCCAATGCATCAATTTTAACAATCCCATTATTCAATAGCACTTCCTGAGACTTATAAGGGTCGTAACCAATCACTTTGGCTCGAAAACCCATACCAGCCATTCTTGCCATACTTGTACCTATTCGGCCACAGCCAATTATGCCCAGTGTTTTCCCTGCTATATCTTGAGACATCCAATGTTGGGTAGGCCAGGCCCAAGAGGAATTTTTCATCGTGTTTTGGATAGCTGGCATTTTCTTGGCCAATGCCAGAAGCATTGCAAACGCACCTTCTGCCACCGTTTCTTCAGCATATTCCGGAATATTAACCACTACTATTCCCTTTTTGTTAGCAGCTTGTATGTCTATTGCATCTATTCCTACTCCATATTTGATTATGGCTTTAAGCTGTTTGGTGGCATTTATTACCTTGGCTCCAATTGTGGTGTAACACATCAATAAAACATCACATTTTTCAAGCGCTACGCAAAGGGTTTCTTCAGACACCGTTTCTGGAAGTAAAACCAACTCATGCCCCTGATCTCTTAACACCTGATCTACCATGGGAAGCTCTAGTTCCATGTCCGTTCTGACTATTTTCATATGTAAAGTATCTTCAGTAAAAAGAATTTACTTCTTTTAAATTGACTAAGCTAAAATCGCTAGAAATTTAAACTCTTTTATTAAATGCTTAGATCGTAAGTTAAAATTTGTAATCCTTCCTGAAAGGATTCAGTTGAAACAAGTTTTAGCTTAGCTGCCGTTTTTGATTCTCCAAAAAGTGACTTTCCCTGGCCTAGCACTATGGGATTGACTTTTAATTTGACCTGGTTTATCAAACCATTGTCTAGTAGCCAGCCTGCAAATTGACCTCCTCCGCATAAGTATACATCCGTATCTGAGTTGCTTATTACGTCTTTTACATTTTTAATTTCCACTTTTGACAGGTGAACATTTGACGCCAAGCCAGGGATTTGAAGATTATTGGAAAAGATGTAATGTTCCATATGCGGGTAAGGAGCTTGACCAGGTTTTAAGCCATACTTGTATCCAAACTCATAGGTTTTCCTGCCCATAATCACCGTGTTGAACTTCATCAAATCTTCCTGGTATTTAGTTACCCCTTCCCCCTCACTAAGAAACAGGCCAATGTCATCATTTGGGCCAGAAATGAAGCCATCTATAGAAATAGCTACATAATAGATCAGTTTTTTCATGATAAAAGATTTAAGTAAACAGATAAGCCAGCTATCGAATTTAAAGCTTAAATTGATTTAGCATAAAACCTTAAACCCGAAATATGCAATTGCCCTTTTATTACGGGATGGAATCAGAATTCATGAAGACTTTTCTTTGAAATCAATTCACCACTTATAACACTCTGACTTTATACAATTTCATGTCATTCACTTCCAAGGTATCCTTTGGATTGACAAAATAAATATGGTGTGTCCACCAACTTATTTCACCTTTAGTATACACAAGCGCTTCTGTTTCGGCATTAAAATTCACTGATTTCACATGCTCCATCCCCTCAAGAGGTGCAAATGGAGTAAAAATGGAAGTTGATATATCAAATTGCCACACACTATTGGTAGTTGTTAAAAGTAATCGTCGATCACTTGTAAGGAATAGGTCATGACCACTTTCATCAGGAATTTCCCATTCATTCACTTTCTCTAATTTGGGCTGAGCACTCTCCCAATCAGCTAGCTTGTACTCCCTTAATTGATCAAATCCGAGGGCAAACAAACTGTTCTTCTCCTCGTCCCAAACCGCACCATGCCCTGAATAGAGGCTATCCGAATAAAGTATTTCATCTGACTGGTTGACATCATAAAGTCGAATTGCATTTCCATTTTCAGCAGTGGAAAGTGCTACAACTATCCTTCCTCCCGGAAGAAAATCTGCAGAATGGGCATTGGGAACATGTGCATAAAAAACAGTTTTCTTGTCCTTACGGTTTACCAAGGCAACTCCTCCGCTGGAAGAGGTGATTAAAAATTGGTCCTCTCCAACAGGCTTACAATCATCAGTAGTATTAAAATACGCGTGGTATTCCTTGGGCAAACCCTCAGAAATAGAAGCTTTCCATTCCCACACTTTGACAAGACTATCCTTGTTGGATTTCACCTTATCGAAAACAACAACATTTTCATCCCCACAGCCGATTATCTCAAAAGTTTCTGTATTCAACACCGCCGTTTGTTTGTCAGAACAGGAATAGATACAAACAATTAAAAATAGTAAAGAAAGAAATTTCATGTTAAAATTGATTTTTAAGTTCAAGCTTAAGCTCCCCTAAAGATAATATAAAGTCGTTTAAAGGATTGATTTGGCTGCCCTTAAATTATTTTTTCACCGATGATCCCAACCAAAAACCCAAGTATGGCACCCAAAGAAGAGAGGTAATTGTTTTTCAGCTTACTTTTTGGAATAATGTCCTGAATAAGTAAATATAAAATCCCTCCACTAGCGAAAACCATTAAGTAAGCCGTTAAATCTGGATAATCACTCAAATAAAAATGACCGATCATGGCGCCTACTATGCCTGAAAAACTTAAAAAAAGAAAATAACAAGGGTTTTACGGATAGTAAAACCGCTCTGAACCAAACCCCTAAATGAATTAAACGCTTCTGGAAGATTTTGCAAACCTATAATGACAGCCAGAAGTGTTGCCATTTTCGGATTTATTGCGAAAGTGGCCCCTAAAGCAATGGATTCCGGCACAAAGTCCATCATCATCGCCAATAATGTCGCAACTTGTCCACCTTTTTTTGCTAAATACCAATCAATGAGCATAAATAAAATCGCTCCAAATAGGAAGGTACCAACCAAGGGAAACAATTCCAGTTCTTCCATTCCTTGTGGTACCAACACCAAGGCCAAGGCTGATAATATTATTCCTGCACCAAAGGACATCAGCGCATGGATAATCTCATATTTAATTGGCTTTTCTTTGATATGATGGTTAAAATAATTCGCCAATAATCCTCCAATAAATACTGTAATTCCTGAAAACCCTGAGAAGAGAATAATTTTTAGCAGCATTAAACAAAGTTAATTTATCCACTGAATTTCAATAGAATAAAATCAAAAAAAATCGAAACCAGACCAAAAAAGGACACAAAGACTGTGCGGTTATAGGTGTTTATAAAGGCAAAGGCACATTACAAGACCGCGAAATGGTTTTTAACTGGCCCATAATAATTGGATGAATAGGAATCCCTTCTTTCATTCTGATGGAATAAGCTTCTCGTTCAGGATCTCCAGGCACTAACACTTTGGCAGCCCCTTCTACAGCTTCGGCATTCCTCATTGTAACAATCCAATGGTCCATACTTTTTTTGAAGTCTGTCAAGTCCCTAAATCCTTCTATGTCCCAGGCGGTAAAAAAATGGCCAATTCCTTTCCCTACCTGTATTTCAGGCATAGAGGAGTTGATTGCAAAAGGAGTAGCAAAGGGACCCCAGTTGGCACCACTAAG
This sequence comes from Cyclobacterium qasimii M12-11B, assembly GCF_000427295.1. Taxonomy (GTDB): domain Bacteria; phylum Bacteroidota; class Bacteroidia; order Cytophagales; family Cyclobacteriaceae; genus Cyclobacterium; species Cyclobacterium qasimii. Next base: position 171,936 of record NZ_ATNM01000064.1, read on the forward strand.
GACTGCACATAAAATATCAACTGCTCCTGCCAGACAATAACCTTTGTGGCCAGAGCCTTCTTTTGTGCTCCCTAAAGGCAACAAAGCCCCATCATCGATCATTTCATCAGGACTGCTTGTAGGTCGGCCATTTTTATCAAGACACCAACCCAAAGGCACTTTTTCTCCTTCCCTTTGGGCAATCTCCACTTTTCCATAGGCCACGGTGCTACTGGCAAAATCAATGACTACTTCTGGCTCCTTAAAAGATGGAAATGCAAAGGCAACTGGATTTGTACCCAGCATTTTTTCCTTTCCATTAAATGGGGCTACTCCTTTTGTAGTATTGGTCATGGATAAGCCAATAAAATCTTCCTTCACAGCCATTAATGGATAATAACCTGCCGCTCCATAATGATTGGTGTTGCAAACAGCTATGGATCCTGACCCGTGTTGATGTGTTTTCTCTATTGCCAAATCCATGCATTTAGGCCCTACGACCAATCCCAAACCATTGTCACCATCTATTGTGGCAACAGCATGTTTTTCTCTGATTACTTTAAGCTTTGGCCTTGGATTTACCCTCCCGGCTTTAAGCAAATCGAAATACGTTTTTAGTCTGGCTACACCATGAGAATCTATACCATGTTCATCACTGTAGGCCAATACATCTGCTGCCAAAGCAGCCTCATCAACAGGAACATTAAGGGACTTAAAAACCCTTGTGATAAATTCTCTAAGGGCCAGGTGATGGATATGGATATACGTTTTGGGCATTGCTATTTGGTTAAAGATGAGCCAGATTATAACTTTAAAATGAATTCAGAATAGGACAAAACAAAAACATCCGGCTAACCTAATGGTCAGCCGGATGCTATAACTTGTATCTAAATAGGAATTGAATTATCCCCCATTAAGGCAATGGTTTAATCATGATATCTTTGTAATAAATCAAACTTTTAGGATCATGGGCTTGGAGCGCAATTGTTCCATGGCTTAGTCTTTTACCACTGTCACCAATTTCTCCTCTATCCGTTTTCTCATTGAACTCATTGACCACTTTACCGTTTATTTTAACGGTAATGTTATCCCCTTGCACAATGATGTGCTGGGTATACCATTCGTTATCTTTTACATATGTTTCTTTTACATCCTTAAAGCTATAAACACTTCCGGTTTTTCTCCAGTCACCTTGTGTTTGGTTAACCTGTATTTCATAACCTTTGCTCGGCCAATCATCTTTTTTAATTCTGTGTGAACAAAAATACCTGAATTGGCTCCGGGCATGGTTTTCACCTGCATTTTTAACTCGAAGTTCTTAAAGTCATGTTTTTTATATTTGCCAGTATAAAACATGTGAGCCCGGGGGCCTTCCACTTTCACCACACCATCTTCAATACTGAATGAATCAGGATTTTCGCTGAAAGACCAACCTTTAAAAGATTTTCCATCAAAAAGCTCCTTCCAACCTTTATCTGCCTTCTGGGCAGAAACATTTAAGGAGATAAATGCACATATAACAATTGCTATGATTCTTTTCATTAGGTATATTTTGGATTATTATTGTTTAAGCGTTCAAATTAATACTTTCTTAGGGATATTTCAAGTAGATAAAGTGAATCCCAATTCATTTTTTTTCAACTAAATTATTCCAAACAATTTGATAGCAGAATGAGAAAAAAGGAAATAAAAAAGACAATTTTCTCTCTATCATCACTTCTTTTAAAATTAAATTAACTTAGAAAGTAATTACATAACAGTATCCTAAAAAATAAAATTTTTGATTTCAGATTACTCAGAGTAATTTAGAGAAATTTTTAAAGTAATGTTTTATGAGCCAGGTAGAAAAAACCAGTTATTCCAAGGATGAGCTTTTGGAATTTGAATCGCTTATTAATGAAAAACTGACAATCGCTAAAGATGAATTATCTCAGCTAAAGCGTTCACTCAGCAAACAAAATGACGGTGGGACTGAAAACACAGCATCCACTTCAAAATTGCTGGAAGATGGGGCAGATACGTTGGAAAGAGAAAACTTGAGCCAGTTAGCTGCCAGGCAGCAGAAATTCATTATCAATCTCGAAAATGCTTTAAGGAGAATAAAAAATGGCACTTACGGCGTTTGTGTAGATACAGGTAAACTTATCAGTAAAGAGAGGTTACGAGCTGTTCCACATACAATGCACAGTATAGAAGCAAAACTAGGTAAAAAATAACAGTGGATTATTTACCCCGCCATATTGAAGCCCTGGTGTTTTGTTCTGGGGAACCTCTGGGAATACAGGAAATTCAAAAATGTCTTGCAGAAATGTTTGAGACTGAAATTCCTATGGCCCATCTTGAGGAAGCCTTAGAGGTGTTGACCCAAAAATACACCTCTGAGGATTATTCTTTCAGTTTGGAAAAAATAGCTAGGGGCTATCAATTTTTAACGAAACCAGCTTACCTGAGCAGTGTAGCAATCCTACAAAAACACCAGTCTCAAAAACGACTTTCCAATGCCCAATTGGAAACCCTGGCAATAATTGCCTACCGCCAACCGATAACAAAATCGGAAATGGAGCAAATCCGAGGAGTTAATTGTGATTATTCTGTCCAAAAACTACTCGAAAAATCCTTGGTCGCCATCAAAGGTAAATCTGAAGGACTGGGTAGACCAATAATTTATGGTACCAGTCCAAAATTCATGGAATATTTTGGCATCAACGACCTAAGTGAACTCCCACAACCTAAAGATTTTAAGGCTGAAGACAACGAAATAGGAAATCAAACCGATTGATTTTAAATTTCTATGTTATTTATCCCTTAAATAACACTAAATTTGCACCCGCTTTAAAAAAGGGCAATGCACCTAATAATTAAGCGTTTACATTAGCTTATATTAATACAGCAGAGATGCTGCAAGACTATGAAAAAATTCAATAATAAAACTGGAGATTCTTCCAAAAAATCATGGGGAGACAAAAAAGAGCCAGGAAAACGAACTTCCTATTCGAAAAAAAAGGACCCCACTGACAAAACGCCTGAAGAAAAAAGCGAATACAAAGGCAGAGGGCGTAACCAAAAACCCATTTTTGGGAAGGTTGAAGACAAGAACAGAGCGAAAAAACCTTTTAAAAACCATTTTCACCTCTTAAGGCTGGTAAAAATAAAGCAGAAGCCCAACCTGTATACAACCTAAAAACAATCCAAAAAACGTCTCAAACGGATTCGGATGAAATTAGACTTAACAAATTCATTGCCAATGCAGGCATCTGTTCCCGAAGAGATGCAGACAAACTCATTGAAAAAGGAGAGATTTCTGTTAATGGGAGTGTAGTAAAAGAAATGGGGTATAAGGTACTTCGAAAAGACAGGGTGGAATACAAAGGTAAATCCATCCGTCCCGAAAAGCCCGTTTACATATTACTTAATAAGCCAAAGGATTTTATCACTACAACTGATGATCCATTTGAGCGGAAAACGGTCATGCACTTGGTTGAAAATGCTTGTGAAGAGCGTCTTTTCCCAGTAGGAAGATTGGACAGAAACACCACAGGTCTATTGCTTTTCACTAATGATGGAGAACTTTCAGCTAAACTCACTCACCCTTCTTATGAGATCAAGAAAATCTATCAGGTAACCTTGGACAAACCCATAGGGAAAAATGATGTTGATGCTATACTGGAAGGTGTAACGCTGGAAGATGGCCTCACTGAGGTAGATGACCTTCAAGTGCTTTCCAAGGACAGGATGATTTTAGGCATTGAAATTCACTCAGGCAAAAACAGAATTGTTAGAAGAATTTTCGCTCACTTTGGATATGAGGTAAATGGACTGGACAGGGTAACCTTTGCTGGATTAAGCAAAAAAGACATCCCAAGAGGGAATTATCGGTTCTTAGATGAAAAAGAGGTAATTAATCTCAAATTTTTAAATAAAAGAAAAAGTAAAAAGCGACCTATATAGGTCGCTTTTTTTGTTTCTAGCACGGATTTGGCTATATTATTTTAAAATAAATCCTAGCAATATGAAAGCCATCTGGAAAGGAAAAATCCTCGCTGAGTCCAATGAGACTGTTTTTTTGGAAAACAATCACTATTTCCCTAATGAATCATTGAACAGGGAATTTTTCGAAATATCTCAAACCACTTCTGATTGCCCCTGGAAAGGAAGGGCAAACTATTATCACATTCGCATAGGAGAGGATACCAACCGCGATGCGGCCTGGCATTACCCCGCTCCTAAGGAAGCTGCCAAAGAAATCAAAGATTACGTAGCTTTTTGGAAAGGGATAGAGATTAAAGAATAGACGTGTATGAAGAAATACGATGCTGTCATCATTGGTGCTGGGCAATCTGGTATGCCTTTGGCAAAAAAAATTAGCGCAAAAGGGCTGAAAGTGGCTCTCATTGAAAAGAGAGTCATTGGAGGAACTTGTATCAATGATGGGTGTTCCCCCACCAAAACCATGGTGGCCTCTGCCAGGGTTGCGCATCTTGTAGGCAGAGCAGGGGATTATGGGGTAAATGTCAAGGAATTCTCGATAGATCAGAAAACCATCAAAGCCCGCAAAAACCATATTGTCAACACTTTTCGAGGCGGAGCAATCAAAGGCCTTGAAAAAGCAGAAAACATAGACATTATCCTTGGAAAAGCTACTATAAAAGGATCGAACAGTATTATCATAGTAAGAGAAGGTCAAAATGACCTTGAAATTAAAGGAGACAAAATCTTCATCAATACCGGTTCTTCCCCTTTTATCCCTGAGATTGAAGGGTTAAAAGGAACCCCTTACCTGACCAGCACCAGCATTATGGAGCTTGAGGAAACACCCAGGCATCTGATTATATTGGGTGGGGGTTATATTGGGCTGGAATTTGGTCAGATGTTTAACAGATTTGGTAGCAAGATCACCATTATTGACAAAGCTCCAAGACTGGTACCAAAAGAAGACAAGGACGTCTGTGAGGAAATTTCAAAGATTTTTGCTGAAGATGAAATTACCAGCCACTTGGATACCTCGGTTACTAAGATAAATTTCGAAAACAATCAATTTAAAGTTCACCTGGAAGGAAAATCAGGAACTAAAACTGTGGAAGGGACTCATTTATTGGTAGCTACCGGAAGGAAACCAAACAGCAATGATTTAGGTCTTGAACCACTCGGGGTTAATCTAAGCAAGAAGGGGCATATAGCAGTAAATGATATCTTTGAAACCAGTGTACCAAATATCTATGCATTGGGTGATGTTGCCGGTTCACCACCTTTCACTCATATGGCTTATAATGATGCGCACATTGCCTTTAGAAGTATCTATGAAGGGGATAAGGATATCTCATCAAAGGACAGACTGCTTCCTTACTGTGTTTTTATTGATCCTCAATTGGCAAGAATTGGAATCAATGAGCAAGAGGCTATAAAGAAAATATCCCATATAAAATTGGCAAATTTTTCATGAAGCATGCTGGCAGAGCGCTGGAAACGGATGAAACAAGTGGTTTTTTCAAAGTAATTGTGGATCCTGAAAGCAAGCAAATTCTGGGTGCTACGATTTTAAGTTTAGATGGAGGAGAGGTCATGGCGGTACTACAGATGGCCATGGTAGGTAAGGTGACCTATGATAAAATTCAAAACCTTCCCATTGCACATCCTACCCTGGCAGAAAGCCTGAATAGTCTAATGATGCAAATAAAGTAATCCTATATTTCCAACCAATTGTTTTAATGATGGTTAGTACTGCATTCCCGTAGAAATCCCCCCTTTATCCCACTTGTCAAGTGGGATTCTAGGTAAATGAAATTTTCTTGCTAAACTGCCGGCGGCTGAGCGGAGTCGAAGCCATAGGGTAACGTGATCATAATGCCTACCCCTTCGGCTCCGCTCTGGAACCGGTTATATGGCTGGCGTTATGAAAACAGGCATCCTATTGAAAAAGCACCACGTTTTCGTAATAATCCCTCCCGGCGCTGTAGTGACAGGCACTTTGCCCCTTGTCAATGTGAAGTTGCGGCAAAAGTTGTTTTAATGTTGAATTGCTAAACTGCCGGCGGCTGAGCGGAGTCGAAGCCATAGGGTAACGTGATCGTAACGCCTACCCCTTCGGCTCCGCTCAGGGTCCGGCCAATTATCCTAGGTAATGGCAGTACCATTGCAAATTCAGGGTTTAACCCTCTTTGACAGCTTCAGGCCTTTTGTTCCATATGGCCATAAACTGGAAATGGGCCATCCTTCTGGCGGACTCTTTGGCTTTATCAGCCAATTCTCCATTATACAACTCATCTATTGTTTCAAACCATAACTGCAGCCAGATTCCAAAATGCTTTTGCTCTACGGTATGATTTAAATTTTTGTCCACATTGATATGTTTGAGCGTAGGGTTTCCTTTAAATTTAGCAATGCCAAAAAGATTCGTTTCCCAGAAATCAGTTAGCTTTTCCAAGTGTTCTGGCCACCTTTCTTCCTCAATGTGGCCATTGAAAATGGGACCCAAAACTTCGTCTTTTCTGATTTTTGCATAGAATGCGTTTACCAGAACATTGATGTCTTTGCGGTTTTCAATTGGTTTCATCAGGCTTTATTTATTTGATTCCTTTACTACATTTTCTACACGTTCTACCTGATCCGATTTTGAAAGGGTCAAGCGAACCACACTGTCTTTTATGGCGGTCAGGTCATGTGGGATATTTCCTTCTAAGGCCACAATACCTCCACTTTTAAAATTGTGTACTTCTCCTTCAGCCCCAAAGTCAATCTCTCCCTCCAAGACCTGAACCACAATCGGGAAATTGGTCTTATGCTCTTTCATTACCTGGCCTTCCTTCAATAGAATGCGTATTTCTTTGGAGAACGGAGATTCCAAAATGACTTTGGTACTGATCTTATCTCCAAATTGTAAATCTTCATTAAATGATGCAACTTCCATATTATCTGTACTTTAAATTCAAACTTAACTTATTTATCAATACATTTTAAAGGTACCTAAACTCACTCGAATAATAAAGGATAAAACTATCTTTTATTATTCTATAGGTATTACAATTTCCATTTAAAATACGTTCATTTTTTAGTTATTTTTTCGCTTAAAACAGGATTTTCAGAAACTGACGTTCACCTAATAACCCCTCCCGACTCTGTCGGGACAGGCTCTACGCCCCTTTGTCAAGTGTGAGTTGCGGTAAAAGGCATTTTATTGCTGAATTGCTAAACTGCCGTTGGATGAGCAGAGTCGAAGCCTTAAGTTGACGTATCCATTATACCTACCCCTTCGGCTCCGCTCAGGGTCCGGTTTAGCAAGCTGACTCTATGAAAAGGGGTATTAAATTAATACAGGAAATCCGATTAGGAATCAACAAAAAAAGACCGGCTGTTGGGCCGGTCTTTTTTTGCTTGTGAAAAAATTGAAAATTATATTTTCTCGAATACATTTCTGAAACTACAAGCCGCAGCAAGCCTGCCTTGCAAATCAGCAATTGGCACACGCTCCTGTTCGGTGGTATCTCTGTGACGTATGGTTACCGTATCATCTTCCAATGTCTGGTGATCTACTGCAATACAAAACGGGGTTCCAATTAAATCCTGTCTTGTATAACGTTTCCCTATCGATCCAGCTTCATCATAGACAATATTGAAATCATATTTCAACTCATCAAATATTGTTTTGGCTTTATCAGGCAAGCCATCTTTCTTTGTCAATGGCAGAATTGCTGCTTTAACCGGAGCCAAGGCAGGATGTAGCGCAAGGTAAGACCTTGACTTTTCTCCAACTTCCTCAGTTTTAAGGGCATTGCAAAGGGTCATCAAAAACAATCTATCTGCTCCAATAGAAGTTTCGACTACATATGGTATGTAATTCTGATTGATCTCTGGATCAAAGTACTGTTGTTTCTTTTTGCTGAACTCCTGATGCGCTTTCAGGTCAAAGTCTGTTCTGGAGTGAATCCCTTCCACTTCCTTGAAACCAAAAGGAAACTGGTATTCTATATCCAAAGCAGCATTGGCATAATGTGCCAGCTTCTCATGGTCATGTCTTCTTAGTTTTCTTCAGGAATCCCCAAAGCCTTGTGCCAGCTCATACGCGTATCAGCCCAGTGCTTGTACCATTCCAATTCAGTACCAGGCCTAACAAAGAATTGCATCTCCATTTGCTCAAATTCCCTCATTCTGAAAATAAATTGTCTGGCAACAATTTCATTTCTAAAGGCCTTGCCTATCTGTGCAATACCAAAAGGAACTTTCATTCTGGCCGTCTTCTGCACATTCAAAAAGTTCACAAATATACCTTGAGCCGTTTCTGGTCTAAGGTAAATGGTGCTTGAATCTTCTGATACGGAACCCACTTGGGTTGAAAACATAAGGTTGAATTGCCTTATTTCTGTCCAGTTGGTGGTTCCACTTACAGGGCAGGTAATGTTTTCTTCAATTAAAAATTCGCGAAGTGCTGTAAAATCTTCTTTCTCCAACAAACTTCCCATGGTAGCCAAAAGACTATTGGCTTTCTCCTGGTTGCCTTCGTTTTCATATCCAGCAGCCTTTTCTTCTATCAGTACATCTGCCCGATAGCGCTTTTTACTGTCTTTATTGTCCACCATCGGATCATTGAAACTATCCACGTGGCCGGAAGCTTTCCAGGTAGTAGGATGCATAAATATTGCCGCATCTAATCCAACGATATTGCCGTTTAGACGGGTCATGGATTCCCACCATAACCTTTTAAGGTTGTTCTTTAACTCTACCCCATAAGGCCCGTAATCATACACGGCCTGAAGCCCATCATAAATTTCAGATGAAGGGTAAACAAACCCATACTCTTTGGCATGGGCAATGATATCTTTTAGCAAGCCGCTTTCCTGCTTTTGTCCTGATTTTGCCATAGGCGCAAAATTAAGCAAAAACCTATACTCTACAAGGTTTTTCAGTTACTGGTATTGTTTTGCATCAGGAAAGCTGCAATATCTGCGATATCTTGTGCCTTAAGTTGCATTTCAGAAGGGCCCGGCATCAGACTAATGGGAAGTTGTTTTCTGGTAAGCACCAGTTCTGCTGGCAAAACATGTCTTTGCCCTTGAAAATCCAGAACCGTGACCACTGGCCCTGATGATTGTAGCAAACCTAAAAGTACAGCTCCATTCTTTAGTGCAATTAAATAAGCTTCCGAACCAAAGCCTATGGCAGCATCAGGTTGCGCAATGGCATTGACCAATGTTGGGTAATCCATTTTTTGTCCGATTTGACTCAGGTCTGGACCAATTTCATTGCCTGAGGAAGCAATTCTGTGGCAGGCAGCACAATTCTGAATGGCTTTTACCTTCCCTGCTACAGGGTCTTTGCCAAGGGATAAAATTTCTTCTTCAACAATTGCTGCATCCTCTCCAAAATAATGCCTCAATAACTTAAGCACCGAGGGCCTTTTTTCATCCTTATTAACAGCTGAAAAATCTAAATTATAATTTTTAAATACACCTTCTGCCCCCATTAAAGCCAAATGAAGTCTACCCGAAGGATTTTCCGCCAATTGAGTTAATGCAAGTTGCTTTTGTTCCTGATTGGTCAAACTATCTTTCAGTTGCCCTTTTAATGCCAATAAGTTGGGCTGAGCATCAGGTAAAACAATTGGAGCCTCCCAATCTTGCAGAAAAGCGCTCCACTCATTGTATTTTCTGAATTGAAGCCACCATTGGGCTTTTTCTCCAAGTACCCCTTCCATATCAGCTGCTGTTTTTACAGCCTCCACTGCTTCTTTTTCGAAAATAAAAGCCAGTGTTTCCAAAGCCAGGTCTCGTTCTTCAATTTCTAAGTTCTCATTCTCCAATCTGGCCTTCAAGGCAGGGATTGCAGCTTTGGGATGCCACTCCCATACCAAAGAGGCAATTTGAGGAGACCATTTTGCCGGATCCATTGTAGCCACATTGGCCAAGTAATAGGTTTCAGCATTGTCCCTCATTCCTATTCCCAATGCATTTCTGTACCAAGGATCCGTCCCATCGTATGCTTTGATTAACTCTTTATAGATTTCAGAAGATTTACCCCAGTCTTCCTCTCTGAGTAATAAGGCCAGTTCTCTTTTAATCAATGGAGAACCTTCCTTTGCAATCCTCAACGCTTCGTCGAGCAAGCGCTCTGGAGCATTGGCTGACAAGGCTCTAAGCGTGGTCAATACTATTTCCTGATTGGGGTCTTTTAGCAAAGGCAAATTTGAATTGATCCCTTCTGCTCCCATGCCTGCCAGCGTCCAGATCGCTCTGGCCCTGAAAAAGGGATTACTATCATTTTGAATGATGTTTACAAGCTGAGGAAAAACAGCGGCACCTTGTTCTTTTAACTTCTGCATGGCAAAAGCACGCACATGAACCGCTGGATTTTTTAGCGCAGCCAACTGACCTTCTGTAGTCGTAAAATCTATTTTTGGAAGTGTTAACTTTTTATCCTTTGGTACAATGCGGTAAATTTTCCCTTCACCCACTGTGTCTCTCATTTGATGGCCTCCCACGATAGGGTCATACCAATCTGCGATGAACAATGAACCGTCAGTGCCTACTGTAGCATCGCTTGGCCTGAACCATTTTCGGGTATCTTCCTCCACCTGGTGCCAAATATAACTAGTATTGTCCTTGTCAACTGAGGAAACAAAGGCTTGTCTATCTTGAAGGGGATAACCGGAGCCTATTACTTCAGGATTATAGCCAAACACAATATTTCTCCCTGCATCAGCACTTAATAATAGCCCTCTATATTGCTCTCCTAGTTCATCACCTTCAATCCTCACCATCCCAGTAGGTGAACCTGCCCCATACACATCGCCTACAGGCAAAATCCCTGGATCATGTTGGTGCCAATGTGCCTCAGCTATTGTTTGACCTGGTCTTCTATCAGCTTGCCATGTTCTATTACCTTTCTCACTGAAATATCCTGCGTTGCTTCCCTCCATCAACCAGGTAGTTCTACAGGAAGCTGTCTGGTCATCGTTGTCACTTTGCCACATATTGCCATAAGAATCCACCGCAACTTCAAATGCATTTCTGAAATTATGCGACACTACCTCCATACCAGTACCATCGGGATTGATTCTTATCACCAAGCCACCATTGTAAATTTCTCCATCATCACTGATTTGTGAAGGAACATTCTCTGTGCTGTAAGGGGTAAATTCATTGTATACGCTACCTGAGCGAAGGGTCCAGCCATCTTTTCCTTCCACTTTATGTGGCCCTGCATTTCCGGTAATAAAATACCACTTTCCATCTGGCCCAAGCTGTCCTGCATGTAGGCCATGGTCATGGTCTTTTCCTCCAAATCCTGTTAAAAAAATCTCTTTGCTATCTGGAATATCATCTCCATCTTCGTCAGTATAGATGATAACATTTGGAGAGCAGGACACCACTACTTGGTTGCCAAGCACAGCAATACCCAAAGGGCTTCTCAGCAAGGTGTCTTGAACAAAAACCTTTGAAGCATCTGCTTTGCCATCTCCATTGGTATCCTCAAGGATCATTACGCGGTCGCCTTTGTCCTGCACCTTGTGGCCATCAGCATTCCGGAAATCTCTGTAGTTAACTCCTTCAGTGATCCATACTCTTCCTTTGGCATCCACATCCATGTTGGTAGGATTAAAGAATAGGGGACTTTCGGCCCATACACTTACCTCCAATCCTTCAGGAACAAATAAAAGAGGTGGTTCTTCCTGTTGGTTGCGGGTATTGCAGGAAAACAATCCCACGAATAAAATACTGCAACAGACCAACCACTTTACCATTTTTTAGGATTTCATAAGTTGTGAAACAAAATTCAGATTTTTTCTATAAGCTGGGAGTACCTCCATCCCCTTAGGAATGGCGCCCTCCATTATGCACCAACCTTTATAACCAATTTTATCCAGTCTCACTTTTACTTTTTCAAAATCCACCTTTCCCTGGCCAAGCAGCTGCCCATTTTCTTTAAAGTGAATTTCACAGATATTTTCAGTTCCTAAGAGGGCTATTTCTTTAAAAATATCATAACCCATTTCTGTAGCATTGGCCAGGTCATAATAGACCTTTACGTGGGTAGAACCTACTGCTGCTAAAATCTCAAGATGTTCTTCCGCAGAAAGCCAGGATTCAATTCCTAAAACCACATTGGCCTTTTCTGCCTTGGGAGCTACTTTCTTTAATCTACGAATCACTTCAGCTTTACCGGCAGGATCATTTCTCAGGTCTCCGGCTGAGAAAAATGCCAACAAGACATTTTTACAACCCAAAGCCTTGGCTACATCAATGCTGTCTGAAACCCAAACCTCGGTTTCAGGAGCAGATTTATAAGGTACCCGGTTGAGCTCCCCTATTGCCAATCCGGCAATTTTTACTTTGGCTTCCTTTGCTGCCTTCAGGTAAATTTGCTGCATCTCTTTTTGCCTGAGGTGCATGTCATTGGCAACATTCCCTAAGCTCACCTGAACACCATCAAGGCCAATTTCTTTGGCCAATTTAAAGGCATCAGGATCTGAGGCTTTACCAATAGACCAGTCGCAGGCACCAATCCTAAACTCCTGTTTAATGCGAAAATCAATCCCCATGAATGGGGCAAAGACGAACACAGTACCAAGTGTTAGGATGGTTTCCCTTCTGCTGATCATAGTCACTCTATTTTTTTACACTTGCCATTTTATAAACTTTCCCATCTGCTTTGGTAAAAAGATACATTTCTCCACTGGCATCTTTGCCAAATCGGAGGTCTACCCTTCTACTTCCAGCCAATTTTTCAAGGGGAATAGATACTCCTTTATATTCAATTGTCCATTCATAAATAGGCGCCTGTTTGCCGACTTCAAGATCAGCTATATTTACATAAAATAGTCTCCCTCTGGTTATGTCTCCAAAAAGATATTTTCCATTCAAGCCAGGTACTTCTGTTCCAGTATATTCGAAACCACCTGAAATTGCATTCCCTTCATCGTGGTCATACATGGCTACGGGATAAGAAAACCCAAAGGAATTCTCATTTTCAGGCAAGGGAAAAACCATGTTAGAATCGTCTTCTGGTTTTAACCTAAAAGTACCCTCTCTTACAGGCCAACCATAATCATCTCCAGGTCGAAGCATGTAAAGGGATTCAATTTGTCCCTGACCTATATTGGAAACAAGAATTTCCCCCGTTTTAGTCCAGGTAATTCTATGTGGATTTCTAAAGCCATGGGCGTAGATCTCTGGCATCCAGCCTTTGTCATTACCTACGAAGGGATTGTCTTCAGGGATTCCGTATTTACCATTGCTACTGTTATTTCCTAGTGGATCGATCCGGTAAACGGCCCCCCAAGGTTGGGTAGGCCCATGGGAAATCCATGCATGTCCCCTTCCCTCAGAACCACCATCACCTATACCTATAAAAAGCAAGCCGAAATCCTTGTCTCCTTTTTTGGCATATGGGTTGAAAGCAATCTCTTGCATTCCGTGAATAGCAGAAGCCATATCTATCCTGAAAAGCTCTCTGTGTTCAGTAGTATTGAGAGGAACTTCTAGTGGATCATTTGTTTTCCATTCAGTCACTACCCACTGCATATCGCTTTTGATGCTATCCCCAAATGCAAAATCAGCTGGAATTGTATGTGGTTTTTCTGTGTGATTGGTATAAAACAATCCGTTTTCTTCAAAATCAGGATGAAAGGCAAAACTTCCAAAGCCTGTGGCCAGACCAGGTTGATTTATAAAGTCAGGCATTTCTTGCTCCATATCCAGGTACAATTTGGTTTCCCCTCCTTCCATCAGGTACATCTTTCCCCGTAAATCCAGCATGTACATGTCCTTGGTTATCGGGTGATAATCCATTTTGGCAATTCTAGTCAAAGGCTTTTTATCTGCGGAAGCAGGAATGGTGCTGATCAATTCCAGGTTGACAACCAGGTCAGACATGGGTATTTTTTCTGGAATTGGGTTTCCTATAGAATCCAATACCGCTTCTAAATTCTCCGCCGGTGCTTCATGCTGGTGCATATAGGCAATGATATTGTCTATATCATCTTCTTCTAAATGGCTAAAGGAAGGCATATAGGTTTTGTATCTTTCAAAAGCTAAACGTGCCCTTTCATCCCCATTGTCAATCATTTCGGCAGGATTTTCAATAAAAGAGCGCATCCAATCAAGTGGCTGTTCCTTTGTAATACCGCCTAGATGTGGTCCGATACCGTTTTTCTTAAAGGAGTGGCAACTGCTACAATTTGCCTGGAATAAATTTTCTCCGGCCTCAAGGCTGGTTTGATCCATGGGAATCAATTCTTCCAAAGGCTTGTCCTTAGAACTACATGACCAACAAAAAGCTGTAATAAACAGGAGAAACAAGAGGTTATTAAATGGGTTCATAGATTAATGGTACTGTCAAAATGCGATTTAATCAATTAAAATACGGAGCCAATCTACTTTATTATCGTTATATAAAAAAAATCTTATTTATCAATGGCTGAAATAAATCCTTTTTCAGCCTATTATTTGTTCATTTTTCACAAGAGGAGCTTACCACACGGGTTGGAATAGGCCAAACCCCAATGGTTCTTGCATCAAAACTCCTACCTGGCCAGATTTCACCAATAGTATAGGAGGAGTTTGGATTTGCTCAATCCGAGTAAAGGTGACCATGATGCGGCTTGTTTTAAGCATCCTATCCATCACACCAAATCAAAGTAAGGAGACAATGCTATAATCATACTATTTAGGTGATACTCCATGAGTTATTGGTGAAAAAATTATTTTAAGCCATGGTGAAAAATTGTTTTCAATTACTTGCCTATTATTTTTCCAGGTCTGAGAATCGAGGGGTAATCACAATTTTTAGTAACTAAAGCTTATCCCTATCAATTAGTTAGAACATTCATGTAAAAAAGCCGACTTCCTTCAAGGTGATTTTTTATATTTGCCTCTATTTAATATACCAAAATATCCTCATGAAGAATATCAACCTTTTATTCCTATTTCTAATCTTTTTGGTTTCCCAACCAACTTTCTCACAATCGGACAACTTTGGTGAAATTCAAGGAAAAGTGATAGACGGGGACGGAGGGGCCCCTTTAGGCTTTGCCACTATAAGTGTTTTTTCTCTAGAATCAGAAAGCAGAAAACTCATCAATGGCGGTATCACTTCAGAGGATGGTAGTTTTAACATATCTCTTCCTCAAGGCACATTCGATGTTTTAGTAGAATTTATGGGCTATAAGGCTTCAGAATTAAATGAAATAACCATCAATCGGGAAAACCGAAAACGAATTCTTGGGGAAATTAGCCTATCAGCAGACGCAGAGAATTTAGATGAAGTCGTTGTGCAGGGTGAAAAAACATTAATGGAATTATCGCTAGACAAACGAATTTTCAATGTTGGTAAAGACCTGTCTAATGCCGGAAGAACTGCTAATGATGTTTTAATGAATTTACCTTCAATTTCAGTAGACCCTGAAGGAGGGGTTAGCTTAAGAGGTTCAAGCAATGTGCGGATCCTTGTGGATGGAAAGCCTTCTGGTCTGGTTAGTTTCAAAGGCAGTAGTGGGCTTCAGCAATTACCAGCAAGTATGATTGAGACGGTAGAGGTAATCACCAACCCTTCTGCTCGCTATGAAGCCGAAGGAATGGCAGGAGTAATCAATATCATATTGAAAAAAGAAAACACCCAAGGTTTTAATGCCTCTTTTGAAGGTACCGTCGGAAATCCTGACAACTTCGGCCTGGCAGCAAACCTTAATTACCGACACAAAAAGATCAACTGGTTTGTCAATTACGGTGTAGCTTATAAAAAGACCCCAAGGGAAGGCACTATCATGCAAGAAGTTAGCAATGAGGACACCACTTTTTATTCGCATCAATCTACCACTGGAACAGTAAGTGGAATCAATAACAACATCCGTGCTGGCTTAGATTACTACTTTAATGAAAATAGTATACTGACAGGATCCTACCTTTGGAGACGCAGTGATTCAAGAAGACTGACCGACATTAGATACAATGACTATGAAGTTGAAGGGGGGGCTTTACAAAGCTACACCCTCCGCACGCAAGATGAAGATGAAAAAGAACCCAATTCAGAATTTAACCTGGCGTACAAGCGAAGTTTTGAGCAAAGCGGTCATGTTTTAACTGGTACCATTACTTATCTTGACTATTGGGAAAATTCTGATCAGGTCTACACACAAAATGGGTATTCCCCAGAAGGAACGGCCCTTCCGGAGACCTCTTTTTATCAAACAGCGATAAACGACGAATTTGACAGGCAATGGCTATTCCAGTTGGATTACACAAAACCAATTGGCAAGGAAGGTAATTTTGAAACTGGATTTAGAAGTAGCTTTAGAAATATGAAAAATGATTTCATCGTGAGCCAAAGGTTAGAGTCAGGTGGTTTTGAAGCCCTACCAGGATTAGATGACATTTTCCTATACGATGAAAACATTCAAGCAGCTTATGCTATTTTGGGTAACAAACATGATAAATTCTCTTATCAAGGAGGGGTGCGGGCTGAATACACAGATGTGACCACTACCTTAATTACTTCAAATGAGATTAACCCTCGAGATTACGCCAATCTCTTTCCTTCCGCACACCTAACCTATAACCTAAGCCAAGATGATGCTTTCCAAGTGAGTTACAGCAGAAGGATTAGAAGGCCGGTTTACAACGACCTAAGTCCTTTTATGACCCTTTCTGATGCTCGTAATTTTTTCAGTGGAAACCCTGACCTTAATCCTGAATATACAGATGCCTTTGAATTAGGGCATATTAAATACATGGACAAGGGGTCCATATTTTCAACTGTTTACTACAGGGATACAAAAGATAAAATCGAAAGGATAAGAAGTGTAGATGCAGAAGGAAACTCAACAACCCTTCCTGAAAACCTCATTGGCGAGAAATCCATGGGCTTTGAATTCACTACTGATTATATCCCCGTAGAGTGGTGGAAATTAGATGCCAACTTTAATTTATTCTATGCCAAAATTGACGGAAGTAATGTTCTAGACACCTATACTGCAGACACCTATTCCTGGTTCACCAGGCTTACCTCCAGATTTACTTTTGCCAATGGCTTGGACCTTCAAGTTCGAGGAAATTATGAAGGAAGAAGAAAAGTAGCCCAAGGAGTACAAAAAGCCACAGCCTTTATGGACCTGTCAGCAAGTAAAGATATAATGAAGGGAAGGGGCACATTGATTTTTAATGTTTTGGACGTGTTTAATTCCAGAAGAAACCGTTACATATTCGAAGGACCAGGATTTACGACTGTTGGCGATGTATTTCCAAGAAAAAGGCAAATCAACCTTACCTTAAATTATAGAATCAAACAATCAAAAGCCCAGACAAAATCTGACTTAATGGGCGGAGAATAATAACTTTCTACCTCAGGTCTTGCGGAAAGCATGACCTGAGGTAGAAAATAAAAAGCAGCCCGGTGGCTAAAGCCGATGTGATTCTGCCATTTATTTACCCAGTGATTTATTTGGCCATTCGTTTCACCTCCTGATGGCGAAAACAATGGACCAAGTGATCATTGACTATTCCCGTGGCTTGTAAATGTGCATAAACAGTAGTACTTCCTAAAAATTTGAATCCATACCTTTTCAGTTCTTTGGCGACTGTATTGGACAGGTCCGTTGTTGCCGGAACTTCCCCCATACTATTCCATGCATTTTGTACCGGTTTTCCATCGACAAAATCCAGCATAAAACCTGTAAAGGTTCCGTATTTCTCCTGAACCTCCATAAATCTTCTGGCATTGTTGACCGCAGCTTCAATTTTTAATCGGTTACGGACAATGTTTGGATCGGTAATAAGGTTGGCTATTTCCTCTTCAGAAAAATCAGCCACTTTCCGGTAATCAAAATCCTTGAAGGCCTTTGCATACCCATGCCTTTTCTTAAGAATAGTCGACCAACTTAGGCCTGCCTGGGCACTTTCCAATACCAAAAACTCAAAGTGCGTCCTGTCACTATATACAGGGACTCCCCATTCTTCGTCGTGGTATCTGATATAATCCTCAAACCCTAGACACCATGGACAACGAAATTTTTGCGTTTGATCATGCTTATAATCGCTCATGTTATTCCAGAATTTATGGTAAACTAAAATACAATACTACCTTAAGTTTCACGATTATTTGATTGATAAAAGTAACCCTTTATCAACCAATCTTGCAATCTACATTGTCTTCAATTATAACGTAGATTATTTATCCGGCCATACTTCTAAATATCTTTTATTACTTCCTTTTTAGGCAACGCTATACTCCACATGCCTCTTAAATCTCCTACTTTATAATTAATGGCTTTGTCTTCCGGGTACAAACTTTGAATTTTTTCTAAAGTTGACTCTTTTATATCCGTTCCTGGTGCCCCGTGGCAATTAAGGCAAAGGCCGTTCGGAATTGTAATCGCTTTAGTATACAATAAGACCTGTCCATCTTCTAATTTCTGAATATTAGGGGGATTCTCCAGGCCATTGTCTTGATTATAGGCATAAGCACCTAATAATTCCTTTTCTTTTTCATTGGGACTGTTTTTTGAATTTCGGTTTTTGACAGACACCCTTCTGATATTGACATTGTATTTGTCTGCGACTTTTTTGGTAATCTCTAAGGCCTCTATATTACAAAAACCCACAGCGTTTTCAGGTCCATTTTCTTGAATGGCTTTTTGCAAAACTCCCATAAGTGCTTTTTGGGCTTCCATGCTAATTTCATTCCCCCACTCCATTGCGTGTTCTGTAATTTCCGCTTCCCCCAATTTTTTTACTTCATTGGATTTATTCACTTGATCTACGAGATCACGGTTGATTTTTTTACCGTCATTACAACTCCCTACTCCTAGAGCCAAGAGTAGCCCAAATGAAAACAATAAATATTTCATCTTCATAATCAAATCAATTTAGTTTTACTATTAAATATAAGGACTATTCGGTTAAAAAGATTCATAAAACATAAAAACACAGAGCCGCTGTGACTATTTGTTTTAAAAAGCGCACAGGATGATCAATAGGGCAGCTTTGGTGATTTCAAAGGGAAATCCTCTTGATTCCATAGCCATGCTTAAACCGAGACCTGTAAAAAAAATCCTTCTTCATTAAGAAAGAAATTGCTAATAAACAAGACGAAGTTATAATATCAATTTCATTCACAATGTGTGATTAGTCGATTGATAATTAATCAAGTAACCTATGGGGCCAAAATAACCTTTATGAAGACTTATGACTAAGACAAAAGTTATACAAGTTTATCGTTTTTAGATTTTAGCTAATTCTAAAGGCCTTTTTTGGATGACTTCAGTATAAAAAATTTCTGTGTCGGGTATTCATCAACAATAATGCTTAATTTTGCCCTCCAAATACAAGAACCATGCTGGACAAACTGGAAGCAATAAAAGATAGATTTGAGGAGGTTGCACAACTTATCATTCAACCGGATGTTATGAGTGACATGGGTAACTACACCAAACTGTCTAAAGAATATAAGGACCTGGAGAAAGTAGTTACGGCCTACGACAGCTATCGCTTGACGCTCGATAATATTAATAGCACCAAGGCAATACTGGAAAAAAGAGAAAGATCCGGAATTCCGGGAGATGGCTAAGATGGAATGGGAGGAATTGAAAAATAAAAAGATGAGATGGAGGAAGATCTCCGCAAAATGCTTATCCCAAAAGATCCCAATGACTCCAAAGATTGTATTCTTGAAATTAGAAGTGGAACAGGTGGAGATGAAGCAGCCATTTTTGCTGGAGACCTTTTCAGGATGTACCAAAGGTTTTGTGAAAAACAAAACTGGAACCTTACAGTACTTGATTTGACTTTTGGTACCTCTGGTGGCTACAAGGAAATTATCAGCTCTGTATCTGGAGCAGATGTATATGGCATGCTCAAATATGAATCAGGTGTACATCGTGTCCAGCGAGTTCCAGCTACTGAGACCCAAGGGAGAGTGCATACCTCTGCCGCAACTGTTGCCGTTTTGCCAGAAATGGAAGATGTAGATGTGGAGATAGACATGAATGAAGTAAGAAAAGACACTTACTGTTCCTCTGGGCCTGGTGGTCAATCAGTAAACACGACCTATTCGGCTGTAAGGTTAACCCATGAACCCTCAGGAATAGTAGTTACTTGCCAAGATCAGAAGTCACAAATCAAGAACTTTGAAAAAGCACTCAAAGTATTAAGATCAAGGATATATGAGATTGAATTGGCCAAACACAATGAGGCCGTAGGGGCTCAAAGAAAATCCATGATTGGGAGTGGGGACAGATCAGATAAAATCCGCACCTATAATTACCCACAAAGCAGGGTCACAGATCATAGAATAAATAAAACTGTCTATAACCTTCCAGAAGTAATGGAAGGCAGTATTGAAGACTTTATTGGTGCCCTTCGTTTTGCGGAAAATGCAGAAAAAATGAAAGGTGGGGGAATGGAAGATTAAAAAATCCACGATTTTTAAATCTCTATGCTTACACTTCCCTAATCAAATTAGGCATCGTTTTTCAATATTAACTTTGCCCAACATCAATATTATCCAAGCCTTATTTTTCAAAAAAGCTATATGCTGGTATTAATTCTAACTATGAAATAGCCTGTCTATTCCATAGTTAGAATTAAAGCACTAATATTTTTCTTTTGTATTCTTTCGTTCTACTCCTAAGAACAAGCACATGCAACCCTTTTGGTAGGCCATTGATAAAATAAACGAATTGCCCCACTTTGGTTGGCACTTCTTTTATTTTTAGCCCCATAGCGTTGTAGACTCCGATATATTCCAATCCTGCTATTCCTTCCACGGACACGTGAACATCTCCATCGAATGAAGGGCTAGGGAAGACCTCAATATTTGCATCAGCTACTTCTTCCTCTATTGAGGTAATCAGATTAACATTTACCGAAAGCATGCGGCTGGAGCCTTGATTACACGCATTTACAGGTGTCACTTCTACCACATGATCCCCTGGAGTCGTCCAGTTAACCCGTACAGTAGAAGAACCTTGTCCACTGATGATTTCACCACCTCCTGTAATAGACCATTGATAATTGATATCCTGTACACCGGTAATTGCATAATCAGTTTCTTGAAAACCAACCTTTACTGACCCTTGTATGGCTGAAGGCTGATCAGGAATAGTAATGACACGAATAGCCTTCTCTGAAGTAGGCCCTTGACCACATGGGTTTCTGGTTGACACCGAGATACTTTGTTCAGCTAAATTGGTCCATTCGAGTGTTATTATTGAAGTACCTTGCCCTTCTCTGACTACACCACCAGTGGCCTCCCAAAAATATTCTGTCCCTGGAATCGAGTCCACACTATATTCTTCAAGTGTATTCACACAAACTACTCCTTCACCCTGAATAGTAGTGGTTTCTTTTGGTTCTTCTGATACCACGACTTCCAATGCTGTAGTTTCACCGTTCCCGCAATTATTTGTTCCACGTACCAATACCGCATTCCTTCCAGGGGTATCCCATCTTATCACTACTCTAGCGGTTCCCTGGCCTTGAATAACACTTCCACCATCTACTCGCCACTCATAGTTTTCATCCTCTATGCCCAAGTCCTGAATGGAATAAATCTGCTGACTTATACAAATATTATCTTCCCCAAAAATGGTTGGAATCTCAGCAGGTACCTGGCAGGTATATTGATAAAAAATACCATTTTCACCAACAGCATATCCTACATTCAAGTCACCAAAGCTTATGCCTGTAAAGTTTTGATAGGTCGCTGTTTCCAACTTTTCCCAATTTTCTCCTGCATCAAACGTCCGAATAATTAATCCGTTTTCTCCCGTAATAAACCCTACTGACTCATCGAGAAATGCAATATCTGATAAGGGTATATTGAAACCAGTTGTCAAAGGCTCCCAATTGACTCCTTTGTCCGAAGTTTTAAATACAGCGCTTGAAGTACTAACTGCAATTGCGGTTACCTCATCCAATATGGAAATGGCTTTTAAATCAACGGTGCTACCAATACTAACCTTTTTCCAATCTAACCCTCCGGTGGAGGTGATTAAAACCAGTCCTCTTTCACCTACTATTACTCCGTCATTTTCGTTAAAGAATAATACATCCTTTAGATTGTAATTAGCAACACCCGAGGTCACTGTCAACCAATTTATCCCTTGGTTTTCAGTCATTGTAATTAACCCTTGATCCCCAACAGCAATCCCCTTATTGAAATCAAAAAGTAAAGCCCATTTACATTTTTATTCGTACCTGGATTTAAGGTTGTCCAGTTAGCTCCCGAATTTCTAGTTGAAATTATATTCCCGTTATCCCCTGAGATATACCCCGCATTTCCAGAAACAAAAAAAGCAGAATTGAAGGGCAAAGAAATAGGCCTGGAACTATCAGTTAGCCGAGTACCGCCATTAGTAGTAGTTAATATAAGACCATTATCACCAGCGATATAGCCCTTTTGATCTGTTACAAATGCTGCTGCATTAAAATCGCTTGCTTTTCCAGCCAACCTCAAAGTCCAACTTAAGCCTGTATTGTTTGAAGAAATCAAAACTCCACTTGATGCCAATGCTAAAATATTATTAGTCTCATTCCTTATAGACAATCTCTCTATATTTTCTATTGTTCTTGATGTAGCACCAATAAATGTAAGTCCACCATTATCTGTACGCAGAATGGTCCCACCGTCACCACTAATCACCCCAACCAAGGGGTATAGTGGATTAAAAATGACGTCAGTTAGGTCGGTATCAATACCACTGTTTATAAACTCCCAATTCAAGGCGCCATCTTCTGTTTTTATAATTGCTCCTTGATCCCCTACAGCGTAACCAGTAGTGTCATTTGTGAAATATATCGCATTCAATGCAACATCAAATCCCGAATCATGCAATTCCCAGGATTCTCCTGCATTGAAAGTTTTTAGTATTTCGGAGTCTGAGCTTACGGCGTAACCAAGGTCTTGATCTACAAAAAACACTTTCCTGATGGAGGCATCAGTTGGCACATCAATAATACTCCAAGATGCCCCCCCATTTACGGATCTTAAGATAAGGCCATCATCACCACTAATAATCAAGCGATTTTCGTCAATATGAATAACTCTATTTAGGGTTAAATTCTCTGGATAGCTAGGACTAGACCAACTTCCTCCACCATTGGTAGATTTGAAAATCTGTCCCTCTTCGTTAATTAACACGCCGTTTTGATCATCAAAAAAGGAAAGATCCAGCACATCCATTCGCATTGGAAGTCCCATTTCTACCCAGCTAAGCCCTCCGTCTATGGACTTTAGCAAGATGTTTTCCCCGCCTATAAAGCCAACATTGGTATTAACCCATTTTATTGATTTATAATCATTTCCCCAATCTCCAACTCTTCTCCAACTTTGTCCAAAACCAATCTGGAAAAGCAATAAGCCAAAAAACTTAAAAGTAAACCCCGCTTCATATAAATGCCTAAGTTTAAATAAATTATGCTTACAAAAATAATATATAATTCAGGATTTAACAGAAAAAAGAAATATAATACTCTTCTACCATCTGAAAGGCTTTTTTCGTACTACCAAATCGATAAAACAGGACATAAAAAAAAGGGTGAAACCACCCTTTTCCCTAAATCTATAATTTATAATTTGATTCTTACCTGTCTTTGCCTCCTACAGCTATCATGGCACATCTGAAACCTATGTGATTCGAAGCTGAATCCTGGTGCATAAATCTCCTGGTGCCTGGTGCTAACCAATAAGCTACATCTCTCCAAGATCCACCTTTATAAACCCTATAATTATCATCAATTAAAGTTGTTTTATAAGTATCCTCTTCGTCATTTGTACCATCTTTTCTGATTGGATTAAGGTCATCAAAATCCTGAAAGGAAAGTGGTCGATAAACATCCTGAACCCACTCATTCATGTTACCAGCCATATTATAAAGGCCAAAGTCATTTGGAGGGAAATCATAAACATTCGTAGGAATAATTTCTCCATCATTAGACACACTACCTGATAATCCAGCATAATCACCACGACCTCTTTTAAAGTTGGCCAGAAAATCTCCTTGACGGGACTTTCTTTTGATGTTATAAGGGTTACGTGGGCCTCTTCCGTCCCAAGGATAGATCCTGCCATTTTCCTGATTTTCATCCATGTACTGGGTTCCAATCATTCCCTTTGCAGCAAATTCCCATTCAGCCTCATTAGGAAGCCTATAATTTGGAAAAACAACTCCTCGCTCTATAAGCTGATCTAATGTAAGTGGATCGGCCTGTTCTTCCTCATCGTTTTTCTTCTTACCTCCAAAGTTTTTTTCTCTCGCTAACTCGTTCACGTATAAGGTTCTCCAATGGCTATAGGCATTGGCCTGGGTCCAACTAACTCCTGCCACTGGGTAGAAATTAAACCCTGGGTACCTGAAGTAATACGTGGAATAAACATCGTTATAAGACATTGCATTGGCCCAAACCTTTTCGTTAGGCTCAAGTTTCTGCAGAGAGTCAGCACTTACGCTATCAGCGATGTTAAAAAGAAACTCTTTGTAATCTACATTGGTAACCTCAGTTTCATCCATGTAGAATGAGGCGATCGTAACCGTTCGCTCCACATTGTCACGGAAACCCATGACATCTTGTTCCTGTGAACCCAATACTGCTCTACCCCCTTGGATAAAAACAAGCCTCGGACCGATCACTTCACTAGGTAGTCTAAAGACCTGAAAAGCTGAATCCTCCTCATCGAAACTATATTTTGCTCCGGTTGATGCACTTACACCTCCAGGATTACTGGCAGTTCTTCTTGAAGTTTGATTCCCACAAGAAGACACCAGTAGCCCAAGCAATGCTACTGCAACAAAAAAACTAAATTGAAAATTTTTATTCTCAAATTTCATGCGACAAGTTTTATGTTTTGTCTTAATAAAACGCTAATATATGACCAATAATATATTATACCAATAATCTTTCACCTCCAAAACGTAAGACAAAAATCATTTTTATCTAAATCTTGTGAAATACTACAAAAAAAATTGTACCACCTATATTATTGACCACACGAAAATATATCTCATTTATTAAAAAAAACCTTAAACAACTACAAATTTCATGGCCTAAAGTCCTCTTTATTAAATAAATCCCGTATTTAAATGGGCCCCTACTTATTTTATCATCATATCAGAAAGCCAATTTCTGGCTTTCTCAATCGTATCAACTCCTTTGACTATGAGAATTAAACGACCTTTGGTTTCTTTTATTTTACAAAGCCTGTTCTTAGATTGAATAAACTTGATAATGTTCATAAAAACCGGAGAAGTGAAATAGGCCTCTTTTTCAGAACTAACGAAATAACACTTCATTTGTTCATTTTTCAAAGCAAGTTTTTCAAAACCAAGCTTCTCAGCCATCCACCTAAGTTCTACCATTTCAAATAAGGACTGAACCCTTTCCGGAATGGTACCGAACCTATCCCTGATCTCCACTCTAAAGTCTTCAAGTGCCTTTTCTTCCTTAATATCATCCAATTTGGAATACAGACTTAACCTTTCGGAAATATTACTTACATAACTCTCCGGAATCAATAACTCCATGTCCGTTTCAATTACGCAATCCTGAACCAATGGAGCTACTATTTCTTTAAGATCACTTTCAAAAAGGGCAGCAAACTCTGTTTGTTTAAGCTCTTGAACTGCATCGTCAAGTATTTTATGATACATTTCAAAACCCAAATCAGAGATGAATCCACTTTGTTCGGCACCTAATAAATTCCCTGCTCCACGAATGTCCAAATCCCTCATTGCAACCTTAAAACCATCTCCCAGGTCTGAAAATTCTTCCATCGCCTGAAGTCTTTTTCTGGTTTCTACGGTTAGTGTAGAGGTTGGTGGTGTAAGTAAATAACAATAGGCCTTTTTATTGCTTCTTCCTACCCTACCTCTCATTTGATGGAGGTCACTCATCCCAAACATATGAGCTCTATTAATAATGATTGTGTTGGCATTTGGAATATCCAATCCTGATTCGATAATATTGGTTGAAACCAAAACATCATAAGCTCCTTCAATGAAGTCCACCATGATTTTTTCCAGCTTTTTCCCATCCATTTGCCCATGGGCTCCCATCACCCTGGCATCTGGCACCAATCTCAATATTAAATTGGCAATTGAATCAATTTCTGCCACACGATTATGTACAAAAAACACCTGTCCGCCACGCTGAATTTCATTGGCTATAGCATCTCTTATAATCTCTTCTCTAAAAGTATAAATTTCTGTAGTTACTGGCTGCCGGTTTGGTGGAGGAGTAGCAATTACTGAAAGATCTCTTGCCCCCATCAAGGAGAAATGAAGTGTTCGAGGTATGGGAGTAGCGGTAAGCGTAAGCACATCCACGTCCACCCTAAGTTCCTTCAACTGCTCTTTGACCTTGACACCAAACTTTTGCTCTTCATCGATCACCAAAAGCCCAAGATCTTTAAATCTCATTGCTTTATTTACAATTTTATGGGTACCGATTAAGATGTCTATTTCTCCGTTACCAACCTTTGCTATTATTTCCTTTACATCCTTTGCTGTTCTAAATCTGTTAATATAATCTATTGAAACAGGGAAATTCTCCAACCTCTCTTTAAAGGTATGGTAATGTTGCATTGCTAAGATTGTGGTTGGCACCAATACCGCAACTTGTTTCCTGTCATTTACCGCCTTAAATACCGCTCTAACAGCAACTTCCGTCTTACCAAAGCCAACATCTCCACATACCAACCTATCCATTGGGTAAGGCTTTTCCATATCATCCTTAACGTCTGAAGTAGCAGAGGCCTGATCGGGCGTATCTTCATAGATAAAGGAACTTTCCAACTCAACCTGCAACACACTATCAGTTGAAAATTGATGACCGGAAGCAGCTTTTCTTTTTGAATATAATTTGATTAAATCCTTCGCTATATCTTTAACCTTATTCTTAACCCGATTCTTTTTATTTTCCCACTCTGGCGTACCTAGCTTAGACATTGTCGGCATAGCGCCTTCCTGGCTACTATACTTTGAAATTTTGTGCAGAGAATGGATGTTTACATAAAGTAAATCATCATCTCTGAACACCAATCGAATCGCTTCCTGTCGTTTTCCGGAAACTTCCACCTTTTCCAATCCTGCAAACCGACCTATACCATAGTCTACGTGTACAATATAATCTCCAGGATGAAGGCTTTTTATCTCTTTTAAAGTTAGTGCTTTAGACTTTGAAGTGGTTTTGTTCGTCTTGTACCTGTAGAACCTTTCAAAAATTTGGTGATCCGTATAGCAAGCTAGCTTTAGGGAGTTGTCCACAAAGCCTTCTTTAAGGTTGACGGGCAACGTTTGAACCTTAAGGGTGGGATCTAACTCATGAAAAATATTAATCAGACGGCCAGTTTGTTTCTCACTTTCCGAACAAATAATATTGGTTATACCTTTGGTACTGTTTTCATTAAGGTTTTGCACCAACAAGTCAAACTGCTTGTTAAAGGAAGGTTGGGGTTGCCCTTGAAATTGGAATTCTGGCACACCTGTCCAATCAAATACATGACCAAAGGCCAGCAATGTGAATGATGAAAGCTGTTCTTCAAAAGATTTGGCATCCAAAAACAGCTTCTCAGGAGACATAAGAAGTGAACTACTTTCTCCTATACCATCAAAATGCTGACTGGCTTTATCATACAGTCCCTGAATTACGTTTGTGGCATTTTTATAATCCTTAATCCAAAAGCATGTTCCTTCTGGGAAAAAGTCCATGATGGGCTGTCGACTTTCCAATTCCATCTTGGTTTGAATATTCGGCAGAATACTAATCTGCTTAACCTTCCCGGTGGACAACTGCGTTTCTGGATCAAAAGTCCTTATACTGTCCACTTCCTTTCCGAAGAGCTCCAGACGAAAAGGCATATCATTTGCATAGGAATAGATGTCGATTATTCCACCTCTGACAGCAAATTGGCCTGCTTCATAAACGAAATCAGATTTCTCAAAACCATAGGTGCTTAATAGTTCTTCTATAAAGGACAAATCAACTTTTTCACCTACTTTAACTGCAAAAGTATTTTCTTTGAGGCTCTTTTTATTAATTACCTTTTCATAAATGGCTTCTGGAGAGGTTATAAAAACCTGTCCTTCTGACATTGTGCCTGTCAACTTATTTAGAATTTCTGCACGCATCAGTACATTGGCATTTTCCACCTCATCGGAATGATACGGCCTTTTATAACTTGCAGGAAAATGATAAGCAGCTTCTCCTGAAAAAGTTTGCCAGTCACTTGCAAGGTAGGCTGCTTCTTCGCGGTCATTTGCTAAAACAACATGAAAAGAGCCTGTTATTTTAGATATAGCATGTACGACCAACATATCCATACTCCCTGAAAGTCCCTTGACATTCATTTTTGCATGGGCAGCAGAACTAATGCTTAATCCAAGATTTTTTACAAATGGATCATCTATATAAAGTGATAAAAACGACTGCTTGTCCAACTAATATTCTTTTAATGTAGCACCTTAAATAGGCAAAGGCCATTTTACTACGTGATTAAGACGATTAATAATAGGTCACTTAATTTCTACTCCTGAATCCAACTAATAGGCTCTCTTTCAAAGTTTCAGAATACCCCTCCATTTTTCGCAACGCTATTACTTACCAGGATTCCTAAAACAAAATCCGCATTCAAAATAAGCGAGTGCAATTTATCAAATAACATTGAAATCCCCTCGGTAGAATAAGGATATCTAGCACAACATAATCCCATTATTCGTAAAAATATTTGACTTTTTTTCACCAAAAACAACAATATTCTCTTTTCAATTGTTAATCATAAGATGAACTTACGAAAAGAGACAAAAAAAATTCATTGGTTTAAAAGAATTGAACAAATGCATCCCTACCAGACGCTAATTTATTTGGCCATGTTTAGTAGTGGATTAATCTTTCTTTTCTTAACCCTATCATTTATTTTTTCACAATCAGAAAGCAGTTCTTTTGCGCAATACAAAATACCTAAATCATTTATCATAAGTAGTTTGATATTATTTGGTAGCGCCTTTATTTCAGAGAGAATTCTACCCGCTTTTTTATCACATAATCTGAAGAAAACTAAGATTAATCTTGCCTATACGCTGTTTTTAGGATTGTCTTTTACTGCATTTCAATTTAAAGGATGGCAAGAACTATCCAATTCAGGAGTTGATTTTACGGGATTACCTGCCGGAAGCTTTTTGTATTTACTCAGTGGCATACACCTTGTGCACCTCGCCGGAGCCATGGTCTATGCCTTGGTTTTATTAGTGCTAATTTACAATAGTGAAAAAGACGAGGTAAAAACTTTGGTTTTATTAACGAATCCCTATGAAAAAATGAAGCTTGAGTTATTCATCATTTACTGGAAATTCATGGATATCGTCTGGTTGATTTTGTTTGGACTCTTCCTTTGGGTATTGCAATAAGAATTATAGCCTACTTCTACTATTTGGCATTTAAACTCACCACAAGATTGACAATTGAAGACAAATAAAGCCAAAAAACAGCATTGATTCAAAGGCTTGAAGCAAGATTACCAACCCATCAGCATATTCTACGTTAGCTAATTCAATTGGGGAAATGAAAAATATTACCGAAGGTATTTCTGTCAATTAATCGTAAATTGCAAAAAAAGTAAACTTATGTCAGAAAAACAATTTGAAATCAATATCGATCCGGACTGGATAAAAAAATACCTGTCCAAAATAATTCTCGGATTGGTAGTAATTATCATGGTGTTTTCAGCTATTAAAACAGTAGGCCCAGAGGAAGAAGGTGTAGTTATTCAACTTGGCGAATACAATCGCACGGTTTCGCCAGGCTTAAGTTTCATCATTCCCTTTGTGGAAACCATGTATAAAATACCAGTCCAAAGACAATTAAAGCAGGAATTTGGCTTTCGTTCTACTTCCACATCCTCTAACGGTCAATCAACATATGCAAAGTCTGGCTATATAGACGAGAGTATGATGCTGACCGGTGACCTGAATTTAACAGATGTGGAATGGGTAATACAATATAGAATTGTAGATTCCTACAAATACCTATTCAAGGTAAGAAATGCTGAAAAAACGTTAAATGATATGTCAGAGTCTGCAATGAGAAAAATTGTGGGAGACAGGACCGTCAACGAAGTATTGACTGTAGGAAGACAGGAAATAGCTACCAGTGTAGAAGTATTGTTACAGGAAATGTGCGATGAATATGAAAATGGCATCCGGGTAGACCAAGTAGTTTTACAGGATGTAAATCCGCCTGAACCGGTAAAACCAAGTTTCAATGCAGTGAATGAAGCCCAACAAGAAAGAGAGACCTTAATCAATCAGGCAGAAGCCGATTATAACCGAATCATCCCAAGAGCAAGAGGTGAAGCAGAAGAAACCATCCAATTGGCAGAAGCATATGCCTTGACAAGGGTAAATGGTGCAAGAGGAGAAGCGGAAAGGTTTAATTCCATTTTTGAGGCCTACATCAAATCACCAGAAGTAACCAAACAAAGGATTTATTTGGAAACCCTAGAGAAAGTTCTACCAAAAATCGGTAATAAAATCATCACTGATGAACGGGGAAGCAACGTACTACCATTGCTAAACATCAATAAAGCTAGTGGATCTACTCCTGCCCCTTAAGTAAAGTACGAACTTCAAAATTAACCTCATCAAAGCATGAAAAAAAGCAATATATTTTATATAATACTGGGAGTAATAGCCTTAATGCTTACCGCTCAAAGTATTTTCATACTCGACGAAACCCAGCAAGCAATTGTCACTCAATTTGGTAAGCCTGTTGGAGAACCAAGGACTAGCCCAGGAGTTAATTTCGTAATGCCATTTATTCAAAAAGTACAGTTTTTTGATAAACGTTACCTTGAATGGGATGGTGATAAAAATCAGGTTCCAACAAAAGATAAAAAGTATATTTTCGTAGACACCTATGCCCGATGGGAGATTACCAATCCGCTTCAGTTTTTCATTCGACTAAGAGACGAGAGATCTGCTCAGTCACGGCTTGATGACATCCTTGATGGAGAAACCAGGAATGCGATTGCAAACCATAACCTTCTAGACATTGTCCGTTCAACGAATAGAGAGCCTGAAATAACTGAGCAGTTCATGCAAGAACTCGAAGTACTTGAAGAAATCGAAGTGGGAAGAGATGAAATCGAAGATATCATTTTACAGAAAGCCAATGAAAGAACTTCTGATCTTGGAGTAAGAATATTGGATTTCCGTTTTAAAAGAATGAACTACGTAGATGAAGTCAGGGACAGGGTTTACGACAGGATGATAAGTGAGAGAAATAGAATAGCTGACCAGTTCAGATCTGAAGGACAGGGTGGAGCTAGAAAAATCCTTGGTGACAAGGAACGTGACTTGGCGCAAATACAATCTGAGGCCATAAGACAAGGTGAAGAAATCCGTGGTAGGGCAGATGCTGAAGCCACAGAAATTTATGCCGCTGCCTATAATCGAAACAGACAATCAATCGATTTATATAAATTTCTTCGTTCAATGGAAGCTCTCGAGAATTCTATGGACAAAGAGACTAGCCTGGTAATATCCTCAGACAGTGACCTTTTCAAATACTTGAAAAAAATGCAATAAGCCAATTGCAAATCAGGAGACTTTATGAATATTAGTCTAACGACCAAAGTAAATCAAAATTATTTAAAAGTTAAAGAGGGGTTTAATGCCGATTTATTCAAGGCATTAAACCCGCCTTTTCCACCTGTTAAATTGCTGAGATTCGATGGGTCAGCAAAAGGCGATCTCGTAAGTTTGGAACTTAATTTTATATTTTTTAAGCAGGTCTGGACAAGTGAAATCACGGCTGATCATTTGGATGATGCGGAATATTACTTCATCGATGAAGGCATAAAACTTCCTTTTTTCCTTAAAAAATGGCGCCACAAGCACCGCATCCTATTGGATGGGAATGACAAGGCTAAAATAATAGATGAGATCAGTTTTTCCAGTCCAAATCTACTGCTGGATTATCTACTGTACCCCTTTCTCTATGTTCAGTTTTCAATGAGAAAACCTGTTTATCAAAAGGTTTTTTCAGATAAAAACTAACACAACCCCATGTAAAATTGCATTTAAGGAGAAGTTAATGCATTGGAAGGTTTTTACAATCTCGGATTTGACAATCCCCATATAGCACAAGTGAGTGACTGGTAATATTAGCGGAAAAGGTATTCCCCATTTCTTCCTTGATCAAATTAATTCTTTGATCGGAAAATTCTAGAATTTTTCTGCATTGATTGCAGACGTAATGGTCATGGTGCTTATAGGTCAATGCTTGTTCATACAAGGCCACCTTGTCCTTAAACTGGTGCTTAACAGCCAATCCACACTCTACTAACAGATCAAGGGTATTGTATATAGTGGCACGGCTAATAGAATAGCCATTGTTCCGCATCCTCAAAAATAACCCTTCGACATCTATATGCTCATCTTGCGGCAAAGCATATAATTCATCTATTACAGAAAACCTTTCAGGTGTTTTACGACTACCTTGCCGTACAAGGTAGTTTTCAAATATTTTTTTTGCTTTCTCAATTATCGACTTATCGGCCATGGTTTATTATTATAAAGAATAAAGATGAGCTATTTTTTAGATTTTTCAAACCATAAAACTTTTCAATCGGTGATTGAGTGGCTATTTTCAATAGTTCTAAATAGGACATCCAGCTAGTAACAAACAATGGTCGACCTACATAATCTCCAAAAGCCTATCTATCAGCCTGCTTTTGAGCTATTACCTAGTCCTCAACTTAGAATATCAAACAATCAGACTTGTTCAAAGTTATCCCATCAATAAAGTGTGGATCTGAAATTGGCTTCACTATTGCAAAGCAACGAACAGCAATTATTAAGGTACATCCCCTACAATTATAAAACTATTACCTAGTTCAGACTTAACTAAGAACTTAAATATTTCTTACTACTGAAATTAATTTTCTATATTAAAGGAACAATTAAGAATCATGTATCATAAGACAAAGTGGTTATTTTATCTTTTGGTTTCGATTTTACTGGCTTGTCCTGTAAAGGCTCAAGTGCCTGGTTTTTATATGAAAAGAGACCAAAAGAAAATTGTTCTACCTTTTATTGATTCAAATAGCCTTATCATTCTACCCGTATCTATTAATGGGGGCCCCGCCGTAAATTTCCTCTTTGACACCGGGGTGAAATCAAATATTTTTTTCAGTAAATCAATAGCAGATGAGTTGGAAATGGTTTACACCCGAAAACTCAATTTGGTGGGTGCTGATGGGAAAACGGTTTTAAGTGCTTCTGTATCCCCTAACAACCACTTTGACATTGGTCCAATAGAAGGAATATTTCAAGCCATCCTTGTTTTAGATGATGATTTCTTGGAACTAGAAAAGGTTTTGGGAGTACCCATATTCGGCGTAATCGGACATGAATTTTTCAAAAACAATCCGATTAAAGTCGACTATGACAATGGCCTTATTACATTTTACAATCGCGAAACATTCAAATGGAAACCCTTTTGGTTTAGAGAGATTCCTATTGAACTATTGGGTAATAAACCCTACATTCTCACTACCATAAATCAAATCGATGGTCCTGACCTTGAAGCAAAATTACTCATTGACACAGGTGCCAACCACGGATTATTGCTCAATCAAGAAACAGATGATGACATAATACTACCGGAGATAAATATCAAGAGCAGCTTAGGCAGGTCTTTGGGAGGAGATCTGGAGGGACATGTGGCAAGGGTGAAAAAACTAACCATATCTGGCTTGAATTTCAGAAATGTAATCACTTCCTACCCTGAAAAGAATGCGTATTCTGAAGTGCTGATAAAGACTGGTAGAATGGGCAGCTTAGGTTCCGAATTATTAAACCATATGAAGATCATCATAGATTACCCTCGAGAAAGAATATTATATAAAAAAGGAGCAAAATACAAGACCCCTTTCAAGTATGACATGAGTGGATTGACTGTTAGGGTAATTTCTCTGGAAGAAAAAAGATACTATATTCACAATGTAAAGGAGGGTTCTCCTGCTCAAATTCATGGAGCAAGGCAGATGGATGAAATCCTAACAATAAATAAGATTCCAACAATGTTTTGGGAGCTATCTGAAATCACCGAATTACTCAGATCTAAAGAGGGTAAAGTCATTTCATTAGAGCTGCTTCGAATAGATCCTGAAGACAAAACTAAAACAAATATCCACAAGGTTACATTTTTATTGGAGAAGCAATTGTAGAGAATCTCATTATGTAAGTAAAATAATGAATTTAATATAGGAAATAGTGAACTTTATACATTTTTTGCATTAAGACCGGAAATTTTTATAAATTTATTAAAACTTTTAAGAAGATTTTAATCTTTCACCTCACCCACCTGATGGTTAAAAATATTTTTAAAACCCTTTTATTAACTTTAAAAAGGTCAAACAATGGAGTC
Source organism: Cyclobacterium qasimii M12-11B (assembly GCF_000427295.1). Lineage (GTDB taxonomy): Bacteria > Bacteroidota > Bacteroidia > Cytophagales > Cyclobacteriaceae > Cyclobacterium > Cyclobacterium qasimii. The sequence continues at coordinate 206,318 of NZ_ATNM01000064.1, forward strand.
TTTGAGATCCTCTACCAATCCTGTAGTTTTAATTCATGGAAGAAAAAAGACGACGACAAATTAAATATTGATGAAATAAATGCCTTATTCCCAACGCTTCAAAACTCACTTTTTGATTTAATATTTGAAAGTTTAGAAAAAACAAAACGCTTGAAATCCCCCTCATTGTAGACTCCCAATCTTTCCTCTTTTTAAAATTTGAAGGGTGCATTCTTGCGCATGAAGATAATAGCCACCTTATCAATACGATGATCAGTCAAGACATGACTGGTTCATGCCCCTCCTGGATCATAAATTTCAAAGACCAATCTATCCTCACTGCGGTGAGTAAAACAGAGGATTATTTTCCTTCAAATCTTAATGATTTTCGTGGGTATTTGAAGATTAGGTTTCCATTTTTGACGGAAGGTACGCTTGACAATTTATTGAATCAAGAAACGGACAATGCCGAATTCTCATTCATAAATTTAAGGTTCAAATCCAAGAACATTTCAGCTGATTACAGATCTCTCCAACTCGAGGAATATCAAGACAATCGAGTCCCTCAATCTAAACGCCAAAATAGTGTTGCTATAAACGGTAACGAAAACCATGAAATAATTTATTTCAAGTATTTAAAAAAGAGTAGGGAAATCTTATGGTCTGGCCCATTGTGCAACCTTTTGGGTTATGAGGACGGTAATTTAAGAAGTTTTATTTTATGGGATTGGCTCAAAATAATACATCCTGAAGATCGAAAACTTGTAGAGGATTTTGTTTCCCGTGAGCATTATGAAAAAGACAATTATTCTTTTACTTACAGAGTAAGAAATAAAAAGGATACTTTTCAATACTTAACAAATAATATACGGGTTTTTAAAAGTGCCATTACACAGGAAGAAGGTCTTACAGGAACATTAATAAATGCTTTACAGCATAAAAAGAAAATAAAAACATTAGAAGACAAGAAGGATGTATTACAAAATCTGACAGAGAAGAATTTTATTCAAAACATGATGACCGAGGTTTCTGCAATCTCCACATTGTTTAAGGGGCAAAACCTTTTCGAGGAAATCAACCATCTGATTTACAAAAAATTAGGAATAAGGTTTTGTATTATTGGCAATTTGGAATCGGGCACTAATAAAATGGAAATATTATCCATCTGTGAATCGGGAAAAAACATTAATGACAGTGATAAATGGTGGGAAAATTTGTTGAATGAAGAGCTTCTGCCAATAGATCCTGCCAATAATTTCTTGATGATCAGTTCTGAAAAGGACCACGTATTAAGCCATATTTCATTTTTTATCGAACATAAAATCACTTCGCTTTTAAGGCTGTCTTTATTCGACACCGAAATGAATAAGATTGGCACTTTGTGTTTACTCCATGATCAGCCTTTCAACAATAAAGCCTATTATGGGGAATTATTTAGCATTTTAAGAGATTGGATTAGCAAGGAGTTGAACAGGTGTCGGTTTGAGAATGTACTTCAGGAAACCAATTTCATGCATGATGCCATTCTAAATGGTACTGCCTATGCCATATTCGCTGTAAATCATCAGTTTGAGCTTATTTTAATTAATAACAAAACCCTTCCTGTGTTCAACCTTAATAATAAGGATGAACTGATGAAGACTAAATTGCTTAAAAACGATACCAATACGACCTTACTAGAGGTTATTTCAGACTTTCTGAAGTCTAGCCTCAAAACTGATTATTTCCATTTACCCATTGGGGAGGATGATTATAAAGAATTGAAAATATCATTCACCAAAATCCAATATGGAAATGAAAACAAAGAATCCTATGTGATATTTGTTGATGACATCACCGATAGAACCCTTTCTGAGAAAAAATTAATTGCTTCAGAGCAGTTGTTTAGAAGTATTGCAGAAAATTTCCCCCGTGGTTCTGTAGATGTTTTAGACAAATCGTTTAATTATCTATTTACAGATGGGGAAGAATATCAGTTGTCAGGCACAGACCCCAAATCCTTAATTGGCACCAATCTATTAAAACAGTTTTCAGGGGATAATTTAAAGATCACTAAGAGCAGCCTCAATAAAGTATTAAGAGGCCAAAGGGTAAGTTATGAAACAGAGGCGCGCCACATGAAATTCCTTCAAAGTGGTGTTCCCCTTATGAACAATGCTAAGGAAGTAGACCGTATTCTACTGGTGACCCAAAACATAACCGAAGCTAAAAGGCTAGAATCAGATAAAGAAAAACTAATAAAGGACCTTAAATCCCACAATGAAGAGCTTTTAAGGTTTGCCTATATTGTCTCCCATAACTTAAGAGCCCCAATAGTTAATATTTCATTGCTCCTGGACTTATACAACGATGAAAACCCTGCAGACCCAGGCAATAGAGAGATCTGGGAGAATCTTAAGATCTCCACCAATTTGCTTGACACTACCCTACAGGACCTTATAGAGGTAGTTTCCATAAAAAAGCAAAAAATACCTAAAGTGGAGCAAAATCGACTTTAAACTCTTACTTAATAATATAGAAAAAAGCCTATTCAATCAGCTTAAGGAGTCCGGAATAAAGATCGAAAAAGATTTCTCAGGTCTAAATGACATAAATTATGTCTACGCTCATTTAGAAAATTTCTTTATGAACTTCATGACCAATTCAGTGAAATACAAACACCCGGAAAGAAGCCCTATCGTTAAAATAAGCACCTATAAAGAAAATGAGTATTGTGTGATTAGGTTTGAAGACAATGGTATTGGACTGGATCTCACAAGGTATGGCGATCGGATTTTTGGCCTTTACCAAAGGTTTCACAACCATGTTGAAGGAAAGGGGCTTGGTTTGTATCTAATTAGAGAACAAATAAGAGCCCATGATGGTAAAATAGAAATTGAGAGTGAAGTAGGAAAAGGAACCGTATTTAAAGTTTACTTAAGAAACTTAATTATGAATCACTCTTGGTAAAGAACTACGGTTCCAATTCCTTTGGATTTATTTTTTAAGCAAAGAAGCGGCTTCTTCATCTAGAAATAAGGTGACATCTTGATGTTTTTGAAGAATAGAGGCAGGCATTGAATCTGTGACAGGCCCATTAACCATTTCTCTAATGGCAGCTGCTTTTTTACTCCCATAGGCAATCAGAATAATTTTTTTACGTCCATGATAGTATCTATACCCATAGTTACAGCCTCTTTGGCACATCTGCTGCACTATCGAAAAAACGAGCGTTTCCATCTATGGTCTCCTGAAGCAATTGGGTAACATGTGTTCTTGTATCGAATGCTGTTCCTGGTTCATTAAACCCAATATGTCCATTGGTTCCGATGCCCAACAACTGTAAATCAATCCCTCCAGCACTAACTATTTTAGCCTCATAACTTTCGCAAGCCTCCTTAAGATCTCCAGTGCCATTAGGAACATTGGTTTGATTCAAAGGGATATTGAGGTGATTCAATAGTGATGTATTCATAAAATACCTATAGCTCTGGGAGTGTGTTCCATCTAGCCCTACATATTCATCCAGATTAAATGTCACTACATCAGAATAGTCTGTACCACTCACTTGGTGGTCTTTTATCATATTGGCATACGTTCCCAGAGGAGAGCTTCCAGTAGACAATCCTAACACAGTGTTTGGTTTGGTTTTCACAGCTTCAATCAGCTCCTTAGCGACGGCACGGTGTAAACTTTCCTCGTCTTGAAAAATCTGTATTTGCATAATTCAATAATAATTAAATATAAATGGTTAATGAGATACTCAAATTATGGATAAATGACCATTGAGTAAATTGGAAAACGAAAGCGCAAATTAATCATTATTTGAGAATAGGTAAGTTGAGTTTGAATTTTACAGCAACTAATCGAATGATTATGATCAAGGCAATAGATCCCAAAAGATTTGTATCTCTATCAAGGCCAAAATAATCCAAGGTAAGATACACAACAGCACCTGCAAGGCAGGCTGATGCATACACTTCTTTCCTGAAAAGTATGGGGATCTCATTGGTCAGTGTATCTCTAATCACTCCTCCCATCACGGCACTGAACATCCCCATTATTGCTGCTACCTCAGGTCTAAATCCCAGGTTTAGACATTTCTCTACTCCTAGAATTGTAAAAAAAGCAATTCCCAAAGTGTCAAATAAAACAAGGTCTTCCTGAGCTTGGCCATGTGAGAGAAGAATAGAAATGTAGTAATCAAACCAGCAAAAATCGCATATAGAAAGTTGACATTTTCTATCCAAACCAATGGATAAGCTCCGATCAAAATATCCCTCAAACTTCCTCCACCAATGGCAGTAATAAAACCCATAAAGCCAACTCCAAATAAATCCTGGTCCTTATTCTGAATGGCTAAGGCTCCGGAAATAGCAAAAAAGTAGGTACCTACCAACTCTAATGCATATTGCATGTTTATTGTTTCAATCACTTTGTTCTACCTTCTTTCTGAAAAACAAACACCCCCATAGCTCTTTTATTATGAACCACAACAGACTTGGCTGGTTCCAGGAGGCTTAACTGGTATTCTATCATTATCTCCTTAATTAAGGACTCTGTCAAAATGAACCTTTCGGTTCCATCAGGAAGCTTTTGCATTAAAAGTGACGACTGATCCAACAATTCAAAAGCTCCTCCAGCATCCGTACACATTCGTAGCCAGAAAATCCCCCCCTGCTTTAAAACCCGCATATGCTCTTTCAATAGGGCAAGAAAATGGTCTTTGCTTTTGGCAAAATGCAAAACTGCACTACTTAAAACCACATCAAATGCGGCTGTATGAAATGGAATATCCTCTAAATTTGCCACTTGAAAACGCTGAGGGTCAAAATTCGTATCCAATGTCCTCCCAGAAATCCTTGCCATGCTGATTGCTGAAGGATTAGCATCTACCCCAACAACCCGATATCCTTTTTGAATAAAATAATGCGTATTTCTACCCTCACCACAACCCGCATCTAGCATCATCATTTCTTTAGTAAACCTGTTTTTCAATATTTGATCCAGCAGGTAAAGATCTATGTTTCCAAGCAATTTATTTAACGCATTAATCTCCATATTTTAATAAATTTATTCTGGAAGTTTTAAGAAGAATTCGGGAAATATAAATCTTCATTTTCAAAGTAATATTTTAACCTGAAATATACAATCTCCCTCTTTACTCGTCACAGCTTTAACTGAGAAGAACAAGTATACATTATGGCCAGGATTATAAGAACGCATCGATTAAATCACTTCATTTAAGCCAAAATAGAAAGCTGATTGATCTCCAAAAGCCAAGTCTATCCTGAGGTTTAACCCTTCAGAGTTTAATTTATACCTAAACCCAAAGCCAGCCGCCCATCGCAATTGTCTAAAGTTAAACCCAGACAATTGATTCGCCACCTGACCACCACTGCCAAACAACACCATATTTAATTTTCGATAAAGAGGTGTCCTCCATTCCGCCTGGTAAACCATCGCATGCTTGTCTCTGTACCTGCCCTCAAAATACCCACGCATAAGATCACTTCCCCCAATCAAAGAAAGGTGTTGAAAAGGTGCCGTACCTTTTGTAAAACTAAACCAGGCTTGCCCCGCGATCACCTGTTTTTCGTTAATTGCATGGTACTTTCGCAGATCAAACACCCATTGGGTAAAATTAAAATCACTCCCAAAGACAGAATGAAATTCCATCCAAGACAGTTGGTGGTACATCCCCTTTCTTGGTTGAAAAATATTATCTCTGGTATCAATATTCATTGAAATACCCAATCCAGATAAATGCTGCCCATTGCTTCCAGGTATATCTCCGGATTCAAGTAATCCATTCTCGGCTTTTTGGTAAATATTGTCGCCTCTGAATTCATACCTGGGACCAAGGAAGATCCCTCGGGCTATTTTTTTATGGTACAAAAGGTGATAATATAAATATCGAGTAGCATACTTTTCCTCTTCAATAATTTCATTCCCCAAACCTGAAAACACAAATGGATAATCAGACAGGACTACTCTTGAATTTAAAAAGGAATTATTCTGGTCCATCCACAGGTCAACTTCACCTGAAACAATTACCTGATTTTTCAGGGTATAAAGAAGCGTGAGAGGAAGGGAAGATGGTCGGGTTTTGGTTTTAGACGCTAAATCCCCCAGATTAAAAACTTTCATGGCACGTCCTCCAATCCCCAAGCTGGTTTCCGGCGCATAAGTAATTGCAGGAATGAACGTCCATGTATCTGTACTTACTTTGTCAACCAAATCATCTGCAAAGCCAAACAGCTTATCAATAATCGCTATATCTGTTGAAAGAGTATCTGCTTCCTGAGCAAATGCCAGGTTGCTATGTAGCATTAGTAGCAGAAAAAAAGCGTTGATTCTCCCCATTTGGCCACGAAGTTACCATTAATATGCCTCATAGCCGAAATTTGTCTGAAGGGATTTTAGACTCCCTTCAGACAAATATTATACCATCGGATAAAAATCAAAATTCCACAATTACTCCAACTGTAGGGAGCACTGTACCTGCGGGATTGGCAACTTCTCTTATTAAATAGCGACTCGGATCATCGGGATTTACTACAAATCCATCCTGATCATTTCGTTGAGGGATTAAATTGGCCTGCTGTTCGGCCTGAAAATTATAGGCGTTTTGTATGTCAAAATACAAATTGAGATTCCATTTATTGTAAAAATATTTCTTATCTACCCTTAAATCCAACTGGTGAAAGCTTTTAAGGCGTTCCCCATTGATCCTTGTATAGTCAAGTTGCCCTCTGCTGAAAAGGTCCCAATTGGCACGCAAAGAGGAAGATTCCAGGTCATAAGGGGTATAAGGAGTTCCTCCCAAAAACCTCCACCTGGCACCAATTTCCCAATCTCTTTTGAATCGCTTACCTGCCGTTAGACTTACAATAAATCGATTGTCCCATGACGAAGGAAGGTATCCTGTCGATGGATTGGTGAATTCACTTCTTACAAGTGTAAGTGCTGCTATTCCATAAAACCCTTTAAATAGTCGTTGTTGGGCAAGTAATTCCAATCCATAGGCCCTTCCCTTTGCATCAGAAGTTACAGGTTCATTGCCTATCACTCCAAAATCAGCTCCGAGATTTGCCAAGGCAATTCCGTTCCTAATAGAACTAGGGTAATTTGCGTAACTTTTATAAAAAACCTCAGCGGAAAATTTTCGGTTTTTCGCTGGATACTGCCATTCAAACCCTGTGATATAATGGGTGCTCCTCATAAACTTAACATCATTGTCTTGATTGACATAAGCCCCTTCATTGTTCTGGTACCCCAATACTGTATAAGGAGGTTTCTGGTAATAAATGCCTGCATTTGCATTCCAAAACAAATTGTCTTTCAGTTGGTAACTGGTAGAAAATCTGGGACTAAGTTGATTCAATGGATTCTTGGCAGTCTTTCCAAAATCACTCCCATCCATTCTCACACCCAAATTGACAACAAGACGATCATCTAAATACTTCTTACTCCCCATCAAAAACCCACCGTAACTATTAAAAAGGGAGATGGTAGTGACATCACGAGGCATTCCATCTTCATCAGGAAATTGAGTATCGTAATTTTCTATCAAGTAGCGACTGAATTCATAATTCACGCCATATTGAAGGGTGTAACCATCTGAAAAAATACTATTCTCTGCCCTAAACTTGTTTTCACTCTCTTGGGACAGATAATTATATTGCAAGTTGTCTTCACTAGATTCATCGTTCCCTGCATATTTGTAGGATTGGTTATTGAGCATGTTTCTGCTCAAAATGAAAGTCCAGAATCCATTGTCTCTAAAACGTTTTAATTTTGCTCCCGTCGCATAATTCCACTGAGTTGAGATGGGCAGGTTATCTAGTAAATACAATCTGTCTTCTTTATCCTCTTTGGTTTCATCATCTGGAACATCAAAATTGAGCGCGAATTGGTCAATGGCTCCCACTCCTAAAACCGTCAATTCTGTTTTAGCATTGATTTTCGTTTTGGTCTTAAAGGTGAAATCATTAAATGTGGGTAAAAAAGGCAATCCGATCAACCTGAACAGCGCCTGGAGATAAGACCTCCTTGCTGAAAAGATATAAGTTGTTTTTTCACCTATAGGCCCTTCGTTGGATAGCGTGATTTCACTCGCTCCCAATGTAACCTGGGTAAGCATCTTGTCGCGCCGACCATCTTTTAATTGAAACTCGAAAAAGGAACTCAGCGCATTCATCCTATTGGCGGGAAAACCTCCACTCAATACTTCTACATTCTTTATCAGGTTTACGTTTAAAATCCCCACAGGCCCCCCTGATGAACCTTGGGTAGCAAAATGGTTTATTACAGGCACTTCTATTTCATCAATGAAGAATTTATTTTCATTGGGGGCACCTCCACGAATAATAATATCATTTCTGAAACTTGCAGAACTTGCTACTCCTGGCAGGGACTGTATCACCCTACTAATGTCTCTATTTCCACCTGGGTACCTTTCTATTTCATTGGCGTTAAGCTGTCTAACAGAAATAGGCTTTTCTTCCGTTCTGCTAAATGTAGCATCCACAATTACTTCTTGAAGGTTGGACGCATCCTCTTCCAACTCAAAGTCCAATTGAACCGCACTGGCTTTAGTTACCTGAACCTCAAATACGGTTTTTGCCTTAAAGCCAACAAACGAAGCCTTCAGATTATACAACCCAGGCTCTAATCCATTGATTACATAATTTCCGTCTAGATCAGATACCGCTCCGATTTCTAATCCCTGGACAATAATGTTTGCAAAAGGAATAGGGTCGTTGTTGATTGGGTTAATTATTTTCCCTTGTATGGTCCCCTCTTGTGCGTGTAAAGTGAGGAAAGATAAAAACAATAGGGTTAATAGTAAAAGCTTCTTCATAGCAATGGGTTGAGACACAATTCGTAATGGGTTTTGACAATCAGGCAGATTACCTGATTGTTAGTTAGAAAGATTTTTGGTTTTCCACAGCCTCCACCACGGTGCATATGGAAATTCATGATGTTCAAAGTGATAACCAAAAAATAACAAGAAAGGAATGCCCATAAATGGTTTTTCTTTAAAGTGCCTGAATGGTGTTTGTTGCTGTGCATTCCCTTATGCGGCAAATACGTGCCAAAATAAAACAATTGAAGGGTAGACAATATCGCAGGCAACATCCAAAACAGCACTAAATTAGGTACTGGAAAAACAAGTTTCAGCAAATTGAAGGTAACTGCCATTAAAAGGAATTGCCATATATTTAAATAATTCAGAATGAAACTCAGGTACCAGGGGAGAAATTTCCCCGATGAATGGAAGTCTGGGTCACCATCTGTTGCCACGTGATTGTGGTGTTTATGATGGTTGGGAAATAACTTCCAATAGAAATTGAAAGAAAACAACATGGCTGAAAACCATCCAATAAAATAATTTAATTTTTATTCCCTGATACTACGCCATGCATGGCATCATGGGCTGTAATAAAAAGCCCTGTATAGAGATGCATCTGCACCAAAATACCAAGGTAAAGGAACGGGTTTGAATAATCTACTTGAAGGTGAAGTAATAACAGCAATGAAGTTGTCCACAGGGCAATAATAGAAAAAGCGATAATAACACCTTTAGGATCAACCGATGAAGACAACTGCCGTTTTAACGTAATATTCATGGACACAATTAAAAATTAAAAGATCAAAAAACTATTAAAAGGTTTTAATCGTTTCCTCAACTTTCTGCATTAACCACATTGGTGTCGAGGTGGCGCCACAAATCCCAACACTTTCCCCGGCTTTAAACCATTTGGCATCTACCTCTTCAGGGCAAGATACAAAATAGGTTTGTGGGTTCTTTTCTTTGCAGACATTGAACAATACTTTTCCATTGGAAGATTTAGTGCCACTTACAAAGACAATATGGTCAAACTTGGCCGCAAATCCTCTAAGCTCTTTGTCACGATTAGACACCTGTCTGCAAATCGTATCATTGGTATTAATGGTGATACCGTTGTCCGTTAACACCTTATTTATTTCATAAAACTTGTCTGTGCTCTTAGTGGTCTGACTGTACAGTGTGATGTTTTTTGGCAGGTTGGGAAGATCAAGTTCCTCGATATCTTGAAAAACAACTGCTTTATTTCTTGTTTGACCAAGAAGTCCTATAACCTCAGCATGCCCATGCTTCCCGTAGATGTAGATGTTTTCATCTTTATCAAAGGAGTTTTTGATCCTGTTTTGAAGCTTCAATACCACAGGACAGCTGGCATCTACCAAGGTAAGGTTATTATTAATGGCCAATTCATAAGTAGCCGGTGGCTCACCATGTGCCCTAATCAAAACCTTTTTATTTGTTAATTTCTGGAGCTCCTCATGATTGATTATAATCAGACCTTTCTTGGTCAACCTTTTGACCTCCTCATCATTATGGACTATATCTCCCAAGCAATAAAGGAGGCCTTCATCGTCTAAAATTTCTTCAGCCATTTCAATGGCATAAACTACACCAAAGCAAAAGCCTGAATACTGATCAATATGTACATCCAATTTCAACATATCTATTAAACCAACTTTGTAATCAAATGTTTTTTTAATGCTCCTCTTTTTCAGATTAAGATACATGGTAGAAGTATCTTAATAAACAAACGTTATCAACTATCCAAACAGTTCCGGACGAAAAGGTCTAATTTCATCAATTCCATCCAACTTTATAGCCAAAATAGGTACTGACTAAAAGGGCAAATTTTCTTGCATTCGGTATTCTAATACGTTTTTTCGTAATTATCTCTGGAGATAAAGACTTGATTTTATAAAACAGTTTCAGGTAATACAGATAGGCAATTTTAACACCAAGCATGGCCCCTTTTGGCAATTGGTTTATGCCTATAAGCGCTTCGTCAAAGTCTTGCTTGATATCCGCTTCTATTTCTGCTTTTACATGGCTATCAAAGCTATTAAAATCCACTCCCGGAAAATATACTCTCCCTCGGTCCTCGTAATCGCTTTTTAAATCTCGCAAGAAATTAACTTTCTGAAAGGCCGAACCCAGTTTACAGGCAGCATGCTTTAAGTGTTCATAATTTCCCTGATCTCCTTCACAAAACACCCTTAAACACATCAATCCAACAACTTCAGCAGAACCATAAATGTATTCTTTGTATTTTGAATCGTTATAAGTGGCAAAATCAAGGTCCATTGCCATGCTGTTCAGAAAAGCATCGATTAAGTCCCTCTCTATATGGTATTTGTTTACAATTAATTGAAAAGCATGCAGGACTGGGTTCATGCTTATCTCCTCATCAATGGCCTTATAAGTGTCTTGCCTAAAATTCTCCAACAAACTCGCTTTATCTTTATCATGAAAGGTATCAACGATTTCATCTGCATACCGCACATAACCATAAATTCCATAAATTGGCATGTGTAGCTTTTTGCAAAGCGTTTTAATACCTAAAGTAAATGAAGTGCTGTAGCGTTGTGTGATTAATTTACTACACTCCAGGGCGGTGTCATCAAAGAGTTGCTTTGGATCCATCATATCATTTTCAATGGTTGAAAATTATTTATTTATGGTGTTCTTTATAATTTCTTTCGCTACTACCTCCCCAGAAATTAAAGAGGGAGGAACTCCAGGCCCTGGTACAGTCAACTGTCCTGAATAATATAGGTTAGTTAATTTCTTATTCCTAAGAGATGGCTTTAAAATTGCCGTTTGCCTCAAAGTATTTGCCAAACCATATGCATTTCCTTTAAAAGCATGGTAATCTTTCTTGAAGTCACTGTGTGCATAGGAACGGTTGTAAACAATATGAGACCTAATGTCCTGACCTGTATGCTTCTCAAGTCTACTCATAATTATGTTAAAATATTTATTTCTGGTAGCTTCGCTGTCTTCAAGGTCTGGGGCCAGCGGTATCAATAAGAATAAATTTTCCATTCCTTCTGGAGCCACAGTGGCATCAGTAATAGAAGGCACCGAGGCATAAAACAGCGGTTTCTCAGGCCACCTTGGATTGGTATAAATGGCATCTGCGTGAGGTTCGAGAGGTTCGTCGAAAAACAAATTATGGTGAAGAAGGTTTTTTAATCGTTTATTAACTCCCAGGTAGAACAATAGTGATGAAGGTGCCAAGACCCTACTGTCCCAGTATTTATCACTATAGTTACTGTATTTAGGTTCAAGCAAGTGTTTGTCTACATGGTGATAATCAGCACTCGCTACTAAAATATCAAATGCTATTTCTTCTCCTGAGAGTAGTTGGACGGATTTGGCTTTGCCATCATCAGCCATAATTTTTACTACTTCCGCATTGTTTCTAAAAACAACCCCATTGTCTTTCGCTAAAGTCACCATTCCTTCAATGATTTTATGCATACCACCCTTTGGATACCAGGTTCCCAAGGCTATGTCTGCATAGTTCATTAAACTGTACAATGCTGGAATATTTTGTGCTGTTTCTCCAAGGAACAAAACAGGAAACTCCATCAAACGAATAATCTTTTCGTTCTTAAAGTACTTCCGAATGTGCTTGGACATGGATTGGAAAATATCCATTTTCAAAACATCCCTGAATAGTTTAAGGTCTAGAAATTCGGTTAAAGAAACACTTGGCCTATGTACCAGGTCATTGATCCCTCTTTGGTATTTGAAAGCTGCCTGTTCCAGAAAATCATCCAACTTTTCACTTACCCCTGGCTCCAGTTTTTCCAAGGCCAATTTAAATTGATCCAGATTTGCCGGGATTTCCATGACATCCTCTTGCCCAAAAATCACTGAATAAGAGGGGTCTAAACGAATTAAATCATAATAATCAGACGTTTTTTTTCCAAAATTACTGAAGTACCTGTCAAAAACATCCGGCATCCAGTACCAGCTTGGTCCCATATCAAATGTAAAACCGGCTGAATTAAATTTCCTTGCCCTTCCTCCAAGGACCTCGTTTTTTTCTAAAACAGTCACTTTATATCCCGCAGCTGCGAGATGTGTGGCAGTGGAAAGCCCTGAAAAACCCGAACCTATTACAACAACTTCTTTTGGCTTCATTGATTAATTGATGGTGGTATAAACCTTAAGATCGTCTTTTAAAATCTTCCTTGCAATATGTATTCTGTTTTTTACCGTTCCAATGGGTATATTTAGTTGTATTGCTATTTCATGGTATTTAAAACCTTTGTAATGCATCAAGAAGGGAGACTTGTAAACCTCATCCAATTTATCGATGGCTTTGGTAATGTCCTTCATCGTAAAATCTCCAAAGACGCCATTTTCTATCACTGCCGCTCCTGAATTGATAAAGTGTAAGTTTTCAGTCGTATCAACAAATGTCCCTCTCCTTACCATTCGTTGGTAATTGGTAATGAAGGTGTTTTTCATAATGGTATACAACCAAGCTTTCAAATTTGTACCGTCGGCAAACTTATCCTTGTTGGTAAAGGCCTTCACCATGGTATCCTGTAATAGATCATTGGCATCATCCATATCCCTTGTCAATTTTAAAGCAAACGGCTTTAAGGACGTGCTGAGCTTCGTAAGTGAATAACTAAATTCTAAAGTTGTCATAGACCCTGTGTTTTTGTTTAATCAAACATAGGTATTGTTAAACAGTATAGCAAATATTTTGTGTAGTATTTTTCACACAAGGTTAAACAAATTACAACTGAAAATAAAAATGAGAATAAAAAAATCCCCCTATAGACACCTAAAGGGGGATTTCAACTACAATTTTAACAATTATAGGTTTATAAATTTTTGTTTAATATTAAATTATTTTATTAAACAAAACAGATTAAGACCAAGCTTCATTCAAAAATCTTAACCAATTTTTATGCATGACCTTCTCAATATCGGCTTCGGTATAACCTCTTTTTTGCAACATTCCAGGAATTCTTCTTAAATCTGCAATTGTTTCAAGGTCATAAGGACTTTGTTCTCTTCCATACGCCCCGTCCAAGTCAGTACCTATACCTATATGATTGGCATTCCCTGCGATTTGGCAAATATGATCCATATGATCTATGATTTTCTCCAGATCACAGTCCATTTCTTTTGGCAAGGAAGTTCCTCTTATCCAATTAGGCACCATCATCCAGGCATCTAAAGCACCTCCTATTACAGCACCTCTATCAACAAGTGCCTTGATCATTTCGTCGCTAAACTGCCTATTGTGATCCACCAATGACCTGCAATTGTTATGGCTAGCCCATACAGATCCATTAAAATGATCCAAGGCCTCCCAAAAACAAACATCACACAAATGGGTAGCATCTAAAATAATATTCAGCCTTTCCATCTCTTTAAGCAAGGCCCGGCCATTTTCCCCCAAAGGCCCGGAAGCATCTGTACCTTGGGCATATCTTCCCGGACCATAATGTGCAGGCCCTAAAGCCCTCAATCCTTTTTCATAGGATTTTTCAAGATAGCTCAGGTTCACTATTGAATCAGCACCTTCTAAAGAAAGAATATAGCCTACAGGTTTCTTATCATTAGGCTCTCCATTCATCCAAAGGGCTACATGTTCATTTAAAGACTTTTTATCTCGAATTTGAACCATTTCTCCTTTGGCTTCCATGGCCTCATACCATGCCAACTGGCCTTGGGTTTGAGCCCAGGCTTGTTCCGGGCTGTTCCAGCCTGGAAGTGGGTTATCCGGCGCCACATAACGTGCAATCTGAGTAGCTACTACCAATCCAATCTCTCCCTTTCTTAAAGTAGGTAGAGAAACAGTGGCATTTCCCCGATCTGTTTTATCCGTCATCCCTTTTTCCCTGGCATTTAACGCTTCTACAGGTTGGGTAAGGTCCCTGTTCCATTCAAGCGCATTCATACTTAAATCTAAATGGGCATCTATTGTAAACATCTTTCTGGTTGATTTAAATGAGTTAAATTATTGTCCTCAAAAAGTAATTCTCCTGTCTCTGGCTACGGTTTTCCAAGTAGCAACCTGCTCTCCATTTTGAATAACCAAGGCCTCCTGATAGGAAGCAACTGTTGGACAAATATGAATTGGAACACCAAATAGAACATCCCCGATTTTATAGGAATGGCCTTCTTTTGCATCCAAAACCAAGTGCTCCTCACTGTGGCCTACAGGCACTAGTTCTGGTGCATTTAGAAATTTTACACGCTCTGCCAATGGGTTTTCAGAGGCAATAGCTTTATACCCAAGGTCCACGCAAATATAGTTTGAGGTTGGCAAAGAAATCACCCTACACAATACCAATGCAGCATATAAGAAAGACTGCTCTGGAAGACCACTCGCATATCCTTCATCCCAGTAAATAAATGTTCCAGGAGCACATGTTATACGCGCCCTTTTAGAATGAAAAGGAAAAGTGGTTGTTCCTCCAGCGATGACATCAAGTGTCAGGTTGTATTTGTTTTCTAGCTTTTCCCTCATTTGAGAAATTGGCGCAAAGCCTTCGTCACAAGCTATTTCTCTAAGCTTGATATCGGGATCTCTCAAGTGACCATCATAAAGGTGAAAGCCTATATTTTGCAAGCCTTTCAATTGTAAGATTTGTTCAAATAAATCTTCTGCCTGCTTGCCGGGTACTACCCCTGTCCTATTTGTTCCAGCGTTTAAATCTATATAGATGCCAATTTTTTGATTGCTTGCCAATGCTTTTTCATTCAAAGCCTTGGCCGCATCAATATGGTCTATCAGACAGTGGAACTTAACATCTGGATAATGCGCAATTAAAGCCAAAAAGCGATCCACTTTAGGCCCTACAGGCTGGTAAGCTAGCATAATGTCTTTCGCTCCAATACTTGCAAGCAATTCAATTTCAGCAATCGTTGCTCCTTTGAATGCCTTGATTCCGGCATCCATCATTAGTTGACAGGCCTCTGCAGATTTATTGGTCTTTATGTGTGGCCTCAACCGGTCAGCTGTGCCTACCTCTTTAATGACTTTTTGAATGTTTTCTTTTGCCCTGTCCAAATACACCAACAATGCTGGACTATCTATTTTTTCAGGATGGTTTAATTTGTACCAATCGTCATTCATATAATTACTATTGATGGATTTCAAATGTAGCTTCTATTTCAACCGAAATATTGCCCGGCAAAGAACCAAAGCCAATGGCACTTCTTGAGCCAAGACCATTTTCTTCTCCCCAGACTTCAGCAAATAGTTCGCTACAACCATTGATAACAAAAGGATGTTCTTCAAAGTCCAAAGAACAGTTCACCATTCCCAAGACTTTAACAACTCTTTTGATCTTGTTTAAACTTCCCAACTCAGTTTGAAGGGTAGAAAGCATCGTTAACCCTACTTGCCTGGCGGCAGCTTTACCTTCCACTTTATCCAAGTCAATGCCTATTTTCCCTCTGATCATGTCTCCATTTTCCAAAACCGGACCATGTCCCGAAAGAAACAATAGATTTCCAGTGATTATAAGCGGACGGTAAACACCTCCTGGAGGTGGCGCTGGAGGCAATACTAAACCCAATTCTTTAATTTTTGCTTCTGCTGACATGTCTCTATTTTTTAAGTTTATGTTATATAAATAAATCCAAAATTAAAACCCCTATTAATCCCAACACTGACAATACTGTTTCCAGTAAGGTCCATGAGAGAAAGGTTTGCTTTATACTTAAGTTAAAATATTCTTTTACCAGCCAAAACCCTCCATCATTTACATGAGAAAAGATCAGACTACCACTGCCTATAGCCAAGACCATCAAGTTTGGATCTCCTACTCCGGAAGCAACTAAAGGAGCGATTATTCCAGCAGCAGTAAGTGCCGCCACCGTGGCCGAACCGACAGATACCCGAATCACTGCTGCAATTAACCAGCCCAAAAGCAATGGATTAATTGACAATTGCTGAAGAGATTCGCCAATCTCTCCACTTACACCACTGTCTACCAATACCTCTTTGTATGCACCCGCTCCAGCAATAATTAATAAGATCAGCGCTATTTCCTTTACTGCCGAGGCATACCTATTCATAATGTCGGCAATCTGTATGCCCTTCAATATTCCCAGGCTAAAGGTCGCCCAAATAAGAGAGATCAACATCACAATATTGGGGTCACCAAAAAACATTATTAAGCCATAGCCTGGGCTTTCTTCATTCATCCCCATGCCTATTAAGGACAGCGCAATCAATAGGAATACGGGAAGTAAGGCAGTAAAAAGACTGTTTACAAGTCCAGGAAGTTCACTTTCTTCTTTTGGCTTCACGCTAAACACTTCCAAGGGAGTGATTTTCATTTGGCGCAGGTAGGGTAATTTCCCCAATAAAGGCCCACCTATAACAATTACTGGAATCCCAATTATAAAACCATAAATAAGCGTAGTCCCTATATTGGCACCAAACTGTGCGACTAACGCTACCGGAGCCGGATGTGGCGGAAGTAACCCATGTGTAATTGACAAAGCGGCAAGCATGGGTATCCCCAAAATCATTACAGGGATTTTATATTGATAAGCTACCGCAAACACCAATGGCACTAGCAGTACAAATCCTACATTGAAAAACAAAGGAATGCCTACGATAAAAGCCGTAAGTGCAATTGCCCAATTGACGCGTTCTTTACCAAAACCATTCATCAGAAATTGGGCGATGCGTTGGGCAGCTCCACTATCTGCAACAATTTTCCCT
>NZ_ATNM01000065.1 GCF_000427295.1 Cyclobacterium qasimii M12-11B
CAGGCATTATGGCATCTTGGCCAGTGCATTTAAGGCCACACATAAGGTCAATATCGACCTTCAAATCGGTCAGGTGGTGATAGAAGTTGGGGAAAAACCTGCTTCCCTGCTCAGAAAGTGTCCTTGTTGCAAAACCGGGGAACTGCATACAGTGGCATGTTTTGACCAACGGGGGCCACCAGCCAACTGGTTTAAGAAAATCAGAAAGCAAAATAAAAAGCGCCAGTTAGCTTAATGGGACAGGTATGTCCAAAAGGGAAAAACCACCTAATAATCACGCTTAAAACATCATAAAAGTGACTTTAGCCTACTAAAAAAACAAAACAACGTAAAGGAAAAACCTATAACTACCTAACTTTTTCATCCTCCAACCATTGAAAAATAAAACAGGGAAAACCATTCCCCATAGTAATCCTAATTCCCAACACCCTTTCGTTCAACATTGCATTCAGACTAGGCTGTTCCAGCCGTCAGAATGCTTAGTTATTGTGGGTAGTGTTTTTATTTTGCTCGTTTTTCAATTTCATCTAATACAGAAGTCAGGTCTTCATTTATCTGTTTTCCACTAAATCTTAAAACGTCCACACCAATATCATTTAGTTTCTTGCTTATTTCTTTGTCTTTCATTTCATCGTGAAATTCCTTTCCGTCACAAAATATAGCAAGTTTTTTTTCAGGGAAATAGAAGTCAGCAGAAGTTATAAGTTGTTCTTGTCCTACCCAAATTTCATTTTCTTGCATTTGATAGTAGTTGGGAAAAATTTCTCTGTTTTTATAAAAGCACATCTGAATTTCAGGATACAGTTCTCTAAGGCTCAGTCCTTGTAAAACAAATAATTCGATTGGAGAATCACATCCCCATATTCTTCTCGGTCTTGTGTCTTGAAATTGCTTAAAATACAAATCAGTCTTGAATCGTCTGTATTTTGCATTGATTTGCTTACTAAATGTTGGGTTTTCTATTATTTGAACTTCTTTTTTGTCAAATACTGGTGAAAGAAAATACATTCCCCAAACAAAACCGATACAGTCAGAATATCCTTTATTAGGGATGCTAGAAAATACATTGTAGTGGGAAACATACCCGTCATACCAACCTTGAAATGGATTGAAGTCAGAATAAACATAACCACCTTCTTGACATAATTTTTCTAAGTCAAATTGTTTTAATAGATTAATATTCCAAGTGTCTATTTTCTTATTCTTCTCCATTGGAACTAGTGAAATACTATATGGTATTCCACGTAAAGCCTTGTCCCTTTCTTCTTTTAAAGTGTGAAAGTTCATTACTATTTGAATTGCTTGAAATTCAGTTGCTCCAATACTTTCATAATATTCATATTCTTCTGGAAGTGGATTAGTGAATATTACTGTTGATTCTTGATCTTCTACATTTCCGTTTTTTCCGATAAAATCAAACCTTGATTTAGTCAATGGTAAAATTCCATTTAAAGTATGAAAGTCTAAGTTTAGCAATGGAGGCAATTTATGATAGTCAGCATCCAGGTTAAAGCCAATAGGAAACTCCTTATAATACTTTAAATTTTCTTCCAAATATTTTGGTCTGTTTGCTATCATAGTCGTCTTTTAGCATTACCCTCAACGTTTGATGTAAGCGTAGTTGCGGATTTCAAGGCACTTACTTTCAATTTATCACTAAACTTTGTTCAAAGATATAAACTTTAAATTAAGCACAGAACCGCAATTACGTTTACATTTTGTTACCTGCTGGCTGTTTTATTAGATTCGATTGTCAATAAACAATGATAATCATTAAATTTAATATAAATTTACAAAAAATATAATTAAATGGAATTAAAATTTATTGGTCAAGGATTAGATTCAGAAAACGATATTGCAGCTGGTGATTATTTGATTGATTCTTTAAATGATGAAAGATATACTTCGTTTAAGGCTTTCGTTGCTTTTATAAGTAAAAGTGGCATTGAAAATATCATTGATGAATTAACAGG
This sequence comes from Cyclobacterium qasimii M12-11B, assembly GCF_000427295.1. Lineage (GTDB taxonomy): Bacteria > Bacteroidota > Bacteroidia > Cytophagales > Cyclobacteriaceae > Cyclobacterium > Cyclobacterium qasimii. The sequence continues at coordinate 1,974 of NZ_ATNM01000065.1, forward strand.
GTTTATAGGAAATGGCGGTTCTGTCTGCTTATATGTAGGTGTAGATTTGAATAGCACATCAAAAGAAGCCTTGGAAAAATTGATTGAATTAGGAATTGAAACCTACATAATATTTTCACCTAACAGTATAATTTATCATCCAAAAATATACACTTTTGAAGGTGATGAATATTCAAGAGCAATAATTGGTTCTTCAAATTTCACTAAAAGAGGACTTTTTCAAAGTATTGAAGCTTCGGTATCTGTAAGTTTTAATATTGAAGAGGATGAAACTGGGAATAATTTTCTAGCTGAAGTTTATGAATATTACAATACAATTTTAAATGATGAAAACCCAAGTTGCAATAAATTAACTCCAGAATTGTTAAAAATTCTTATTGACAGCAAAGTTGTCCTTCCAGAAGCTGTTAATTGGAAAAAACAGAATAAAGTAAATAAAGAATTTGGTTCAAAGGATTCAGCAGCTTACGATTCTTTACTCAAAAAATTTGGAAAACTTAAAGCAAAAAGACCTCCAAAAGGTTATAAAAAGGTTGTAACAAAAGAGGAAATATGTTTTAACGAAGATAAAGAAGAAAGCATAACTTCAGAAATTATTGAATTGGAAACTGGTTCAATGTGGATTGAAACAGGCAAGGTTACAGGAGGCTCAAAGAATCAACTTGATTTAAGTAAGCAGGGAAAACTAGATGATGAAATAATTCAAGGAAGTGTTGCATATTTTGGGATTGTACCTGATGAAATAGATACTATAAAACATATTGATATAAAATTAGGTGGTAAGCTTTATAAAGATAATCCTATTGAGTATAGATTAGGAAATAGTAATTGGAGATTATTATTAAAAGGTGTCACAGATGATGGAGATAAACTGACTTCAATATCTAGGATGCAATTAGGTCAAGAAGGTGGTTTTGTATATAAAATTCTATTATTCACTAAAATTCAAGATGAAATATATAAATTAGAAATACTTGATTTAAATGACAAGGAAACCTTAATAGAAAACTCAACTGTTTGGGGGAAAATGGGTCGAGGAAATACAGGTAGAGCCTATGGATTTATTTGATTTAAGTTTGGAATAACTCTCTATAAACCATTCTATATCATTTTCAGAATATTGTTTAATAAACGATCCTAAAAGAAGTCGTATTTCATTATTTCCTAGACGATATAGATAAATAAATAGCAAATCAATATATCTAATTATTTCAAATCTATTTAAGAGATTATTGTTTGAATTACTGTATTGATTAATATTTACAAGTTGCACAAGTTTTGTGTCATTTTTGTATAATAATGAAACTAAAAATGATATGTGATTTTTAACAGAAAGAACTGTATCATAAAGCTCTAATTTTTCATCTAATAGTTGATTATTAGGTACAGGAACTTGTTTGATTAAGTTTTGTGTTAAGTCTATTCCATTTATTTTTTTCTTTAATATAAAATCAAAAACTACTGAATTAAAAAGTCCATTTAAATAAAACAAATCATACTGATTAGTTGTTAAAAATTGAACTGATTGAGACGCTGGTATAAAAGGTAGTACAGTTGCAATACAAGTCCTAGTATTAGTTGCAGAAGTTAAACTTCGCCAGCATAACATATAATCTTCTGAATGATTTTTTGAAAGTTCCATCCATTTTTTTTCACTTATAAAATATCTCGACTCGGGATAAAATAATATATCTTCTTTTTCAGAATCATTAATTATTCTGGATGATGATTTATTACCATATCGTAATTTATCATCAACGTCATTAAAGCCAGAATACTTATTGTCAAATTGATTGAAAAATTTTCCTTCAAATATTCCTAAATTTTCAGATGTTTTATTTTAGTAATAAAAGCCGAATGGCTTGTGAAGTGAACTATTCGACCGAATTTCACATCATCATATACATCTTCGAAATAAGGATTGTTTTTTGAAACTCTAATTAAAAAATTGATTTCATCTTTATTTGAAAAATTTGGTAACATTCCTGTAAGAGGATTGATTAAAAATAAATCGCTACTCGATAATATAACAGTAGATTTCGATTTATTTAAATCATCACAATCTAATAGATTCATTGAAACAGAAAATGAGTTCGTTTTTGAATTACCTAATAACAGAAAGCAAAATCTCTCTCTACTATCAATATTGAATATTTTTTTTCGATTAATAAAGTCATAAATTGCAATTAAAGAATTGCTTTTTGAAAGAGTATTAAATAATAGTTTATTGACTTGACTTGTAACAATACTGCTTTTTAAAACCAATCCTATGACACCTCTTTTAGTTTTCAATTTATATGCTGCATCAGTAAACAAGGCATAAGTATTAAGCTCTCCCTTATGCGATAAATTGAAAAAAGAATCTTTTTTTAATTTAGCCTTTGCTAAATTAATTTCCTCCTTAAATGAATTAGCAAATTCTGCTAATTCAATATTTTTCTCCTTTAACTTTCTAATCTCTTTTGTCCTTGAGGATTTAAAATGTGCGTTGGAAATTATATTATCATAAAGTGCATAAAATTTCTTTTCTTCAAATCTAATTTTTTCCCAAGGAGGATTTCCGAGTATAACATCAACTTTCTTTAAATTTTTATTATCAACAGATAATTTACTATGATATATAAAGCCACTAGAAAATATTTTCTGTTTTTCAAATGAAGATTCTTCAAAATCTGAATGCAATAGAAAATTGCAATGACTGAAATTGTAATTAATTAGACTGTAACTTGAAGTTTGATTAATCTTCAATGTTAAAAGTATTTTAGCAACTTCGAGTGCTATACAATCTACATCATAAGCATAAATGTTTTTGGCAATGTTAACCAATAACACATCTTTTTCTGTTGAATTTAAATTGGATTTCTCGAAAAGGGTTACAAAATAAGAAATGACCTCTAAAAGAAAAATTCCACCACCACAAGAAAAGTCAGCAAATGTTATTTCTTTTAAATCATCCAATAGCTCTTTACTTATGTCTGTTTTTTTGGAGCTAGAAAGATTTTCAATATTATAATTAAGCTCAAAAAAAAGTGTCAATTGTTCTTTGCGTTATTTTCCTCGCTAAACTTTTAGGAGTATAGTAACTACCTAACTTATTTCTATAATTTTTGGCGTTTGAAATCGTTGTTTCAATATCACCAGTAAAAGATTCAATACTTAATAAATCTTCATATAATGTAATAATATCAACATCATCAATACTGCTGAAATTCGCAAAACTACTTTCAATGATTGATGATAAATCTTCTGGTATATCATTTAATATTGAAGAGAAGAAATTTTCTTTATGGAAATTAAGCTTTAGCCATTCGTTTGCTTCAACTAGAACAAGTTCACTTTTTCTGCTATTATTGTTTTTAAATATATAATTACAGCTATAAATGCTGCTCTTATTCTAAATCTCTCTTTATTAAGTTCAATAGGATTAATATTTTTAAAACCGTTAAATCTCAAGGAAAGATATTCCTTTAGTATAGCTGAAAATATTTCTAATGCTTTAATCATATTACTCTTGACCAACAATTACAGATTCATTATATATTGATACTAAAGGCTTATTCAAAAAACTAGTTTTATGGTGTTTAATAACAATGAGTGCGATTGTCTTATTCAAGTCTTTTAAATTTTTAGAAAAAAATNTTTATGTTTTAATGTCTGTACTAAACATTTAAATTAATTATCTTCTTTGAATAATCTGAAATATGATTAATTCCTAACTCAAAAAGAACCAATTTGTGAAGTAAATCTTTATAATATTTATCTTGTGTAGATTTCAATAGCTTAATATTATTAACAAGATGCGTATATATAACTTTAGGACTTAAATCATATATATATGAAAGTTCTTCCAATATACTTTCACTTCCAATAGAAAATCCATTAATTGTCTTACTTCTTGAAAGGCAATTGATGTCTATGCAATTACTTAAAAATGAATCTAATTCTATAATCGACAATTCCTTTTTGTTTTTTATTATAAAAAGGTGATTCTCCAACCATCCTTTTCATTTCTGCCAATTCTTCTTTCCCAAATTTGTATTCTCCTCGAATCCTATCTTCAATCTTAAATTCTAACAATAAGCGCTGAAAATCATTCTCTAAATCTTTCAATATGCATTCATTAATAAAATTGTCTAATTTTTTAATCGTAAAATAATCGATGTGATTAAATTCAAAATTCGGTAGTTTGTTTTTTAAATAATCATCCTTTAAATTGAGACATAACTCACTTTTATTAGATATATATTTAGAATCTAGTATGTTTTTAGCAACAGGAATATTAGAAATGTAACCTGCACTAATTGTGAATTTTGGATTAATTAATTTTAAAAGAAAAGTTGCAACTCTAGAGTTTAAAAATGCTAAATGAGCAAATTTGTCGCCTTTAATCACTTGAATTCCTGGACCAGAAGCTATAAATACTTGGTTGTTTTTTAAAATCCTTACATTTAATCCTAGAGTGCCAGTATCACTATATACTAACTCTGTGGAAGGGATTTTATTTATATTACGAAGAGCACTTCCTTTATTAGCTTTAATAAATTCTGCGTTTTCACCCCAAAGTACTTTGTAATAATTTAATCCAACCCATTTACTAAAACCACCACCTTTACTAACAAGTTTCCAGTCAGAGTTTCCATTTACTTCCCAAGCATACTTTACGAATTCTTTATTATTTCCTGTGGATGTACCTTGCATTGGGTTACCATAATCAGAATACAAATTGAATTTTTTAATAGTTTCAAATCTATCAGTTAGTTGGTAGTTAAACTCAAAGTTTTGATTATCTAAAAACGCATTCTGATTGACTGTATACACAACTTCTACAGGCATATTATTACTTGAAACTAATAACTTCTTTTCATTTCCTTTTTTATGCTTAAGATTAATAAATAAGGTAGGACTTGAATTTGATTTCTCTATGACACACAAGGCTATATTAGTTTTCTCTCCATTTATATCTTCAAAAGCATTGGTTCCTAAATCTACACAAACTCTTAAACTGTTTTCCTTTAAAAATAATTCTCTAAACCCTTTTAAAGAAGACAAATACATCCAGTTATTTTGAGTTACAATAGATAGTATATCGTTGTGATTCATTATCTGCATAATTCTTTGAATAAAAGAAACACATAAGTCTCCTTTACTTTCTGGGTATTTATTTAACAAGTAGTTTTTAAGAGTTACATCCATATCTCTTTTACCCATAAAAGGTGGATTCGTCAAAAATATTTTCTTAAGGTTATCTTGATTAATCCTTTTTAGTTTAGAGTTTATTGTTGCTCTATTAATTGAATTTGAAGTGATTTTAGTATTTAAAAAACCTAAATTGTCATTTTCTTTTCCTCCGAAAATATTAATTGATACTGACTTATCTGGTATTGAATATTGACAAGCATTAATGAATAAAGATAATGAGGCAATTTTTGAAAGATTGGAGTCTAAATCATAACCAACTATTGCATTATTTAATAACCAATCAACAATTTCATTATCTGTCCAATCTTTTTTGTGAGACTTAAACAAATAAAATAATCTTTCAAAAGAATAATTCAGAAAATTGCCTCCTCCAGACGCTGGGTCAATTATAACTATATCTTCGAGTTCTTGAGGTTTAATACTTAAAACTGTTTCATCCACTAAATATTTAACCATATAACTGTCAGTGAAAAACTGGGTTGTTAAAAGCAAATCAGCATCTTCAATCTTATTGTTATTCTGACCAGTCTTCTTAAACGCTTTGTTGGTTAATTCCTTTTTTAAATATTGAAAAGACCAAGAAATAATATCTATTATATCCTCATTTACATTTTCAAAACTTAACTGTAAATCACTAATAGTTGGAGTAAGTAATTTTGAATTAATGCTTTTTTTTGTCTCTTTAAATGATTCAATAAGTTCAGGAAATCTATCTTCAATTATTAGCAATTCGTCTTTAAAAGTCAATAATATATTATCAGAATGAATCTGATTTAATTGAATATTTGTTTTTCTATTTTTAAGAATAAAACTTGAAATCAACACAGAAAAAAACACACTTAAATCTGAAACAGAGATTTCTGCACAAGTTGTATTTAATTGGCTATTAAATTTTGAAATTATTTTCTTTATGTCTTGCTTCAAAATAATTATTTTTTATTCTTTTTATTATAATTTATCAATTGTTCATTCACTAGTTTAACAGCATTAAATGTAATATCGTTAGCACCATAATCTTTCAATATTTTTTCAGCAACGTGTTGTATTTTTAATTTTTCTTCCGATATTTTGTAATATTCTGCAAGTCGTTTTATTTGTTCTGAAGTTGGAAGTCGTTCACTTCTTTCTATTTTACTTAAAAGGGGAGAGTCTATATCAGTTCCTTTTGAAACCTGATGTAAAGTTTCACTCTTTAAAGTTCTTAACTCTCGTAGATATTTCCCTAATTCTAATTTATTTAAACCCATTTTGCTAACTATTGACTTGTCAAGTTTTGTCAAAAATACTAATAATATATTAAATTAGGAAGTTACTAGGGTGTTTTTTTTTGCTTGCAGGTAACTCGTTTATATGCGCAGTTTTATTGCACAATATAACCCTATATTGCTGACTTGGTGCAGTTTTACTTCCTATTATATTTTTATACCCATGTCCTCTATTGGGCTTCGGATCTCTTTAATTTCACGGTTACTTACCTGCAAATAATTTCTGTCGCTCTACTGCTTTGATGCCCAAGTAGCGCATGTGTGTACCTTATATCCCTCAGCCTTTCATGCAAATGTTTGTTCAGGAAGGTGGTACTGATGAGGAATAACCAGCTTTTTAATACCCCTTTTGAAGCCTATTATTTTTCAAAATAATGGTCTTACGCATAAGGTTGAAAAAATTGGTTACCACAAGATACAAAATTTCAGGATTTCCCTACTATCTAAATCGTTTGAAGTCACTATTTTGAACCCGGATTGTGTAAAAGGATTTCCTTAACTTTCTCAGGAAGCGTTGTAATCGCAAGAAAACAGGCTGTTTGGCTGATTTTGAAGCGACTTCAACACGGAATAGAAAGTCTATTGCCTATTTCGGGCTGAAACACATTGCCTTCCCAGCTACAGTTGCTCCTCCCTTCGATTAAGAAGAAGTGTAACCCCCTTTCCTTATCGGTACTTGGTGATAACAAATACTCCTATGTATTGTGTCAATAGGTGAAAAACCCAACCAAACGTAAAGATGAAAAGAACACGAATTAGTAAAAATAGGATCAGAATACACCTGAGGGTTTTGAGAAAACGGTGGCACATAAGATTCACCAGGTTTTCTCAAAAGCCCCCTAAATAAAACCAAGCAATCCTTCCAACTTCATGCCTCTACTCCCTTTGATTAGAATTTGATAATCTTCCAAATTGGAGTCCTGTAGCCAGTTCCTTAGGGAAAAAGGATCGGGAAAATAAAGGGCTTTGGGTGCTTTTGACAAGGCATACTGGGTGTCTTTTCCTGTAAAACAGATTTTATCCAAGGTCATTTTGTTGACAAGTTCTCCCAAATGCTCATGTTCAGCCTTGCTGTAATCCCCCAACTCATACATGTCGCCAAGGATTACCATCTTATGCTTTCTCTTATTTAGCTTTCCAAATGCATCAAGCGCAGCTTCCATGCTGGTAGGGTTGGCATTGTAGGCATCCAGTAATATCAGGTTGCTTCTTTTTTCGATGACCTGAGAACGCATGTTTTCAGGAACATAAGCAGTAATGGCTGCCGCAGCTTCCTTCATAGGAACCTCAAAAAAAACTGGCCACACATAGGGCTGCAGCAATATTGTCAAAGTTATAATGCCCTATTAGGTTGGAAACATAGTTTGTCTCATCGGGAGGCAGGCTAAAGGAGACATTAGGTGATGCGTTCAGGAATTCTACCTGGCAAAAATCAGCCTTTCCAGGAAACAGGACAGGATTTTTGAATCTCTTGATCATATTGGTAAAGATTTCTTGCCTCGAATTGATAAATACCTGACCATTCGTTTCCAGTAGAAACTGAAAAAGTTCTGTTTTTGTCTTCAATACGCCTTCCGTCCCTCCCATGCCTTCCAAATGGGCCTTGCCTATATTGGTAATCAACCCATGGCTAGGCAGGGCTATCCGACACAATTCATCGATGTCCCCTTGCTTGTTGGCCCCCATTTCTATTATGGCAATTTCAGTTTCCGGCTTCAATCCCAATAGGGTCAACGGAACCCCTATATGGTTGTTAAGATTGCCTTGAGTGGCCTGCACCTTGTACTTAGGAGACAAAGCCCTTATCAATAATTCCTTGGTGGTGGTCTTGCCATTGGAACCTGTAAGCCCTATGACAGGTAGGGACAATTGTTTACGGTGGTGCATGGCCAATTGCTGCAAAGCCACCAAAACGTCTTCTACTAAAAAATAGCTTTCATTCTCCACCACTTCCGGATCATCGACGACAACAGCTTTGGCACCTGCTTCCAGGGCTTTTTGCGCATATTGGTTCCCATCAAAAGAGGGCCCTTTTAAGGCAAAAACAAGTCTCCATCTGCAATGGTACGCGTATCTGTCGACACACGTGCTGAAGAAAGGAAAAGGGAGTACAATTGCGCTATTTTGTCCATAGTGGTTTTATGGTTTACTTTGATCAAACTTAAGACAGGTAATCTAAATGCTGAAATGAGAGACAAAAGTAATGCATCTGTTTTCAATTATGGCCGTTAAAGATGAAAAATACCTTTCTAAATGAATCGCAAAAATTTAATTTTGCCAGTACAGGAGATTTGAAGCCAATTCATTATTTTCACTTATGTTGACAAAAACCATTCGCTTACTTATACTATTTACCCTCTTTTATAATATTGCAAAGGCCCAATACAACTTTGCTTTCGAAACAAATTTGGAGGTATTGGACGAAAATGGTGAGGTCCTTCCCATGCCATTTGCTGGCGGGATAAATGCGGCACAACTCCAGCAATTTGACAGCAACAACAATGGTGAAGAGGAATTGGTAATTTGGGACATCAACTCAGGAAACATAAAGGTTTTTGAGAAAAATGGTACTGCCTATCGCTTTCTCCCGGGGGGAAGTTATTTGTTCCCTGAAGATGTCAATGCATTTCTGCTCCTGGTGGATTTTGATGGGGATGGTAAAAAAGATTTGTTTACCGGCTCTCCGTTTGGCATCAAGGCCTACAAAAACATTACCCCTCAGGACAGTGCTATACCAGTTTGGGAAGTCGCTCAAAGCTTTTTACGCCTGGAAAATGGATCTAACCTCACGGCCAATATATTGGACATTCCGCTAATTGAAGACCTAGACCAGGATGGGGATTTGGATGTACTAACTTTTAATTTTGCCTCAGGAGATTTTTTGGAGTACTACCAGAACACCAGCATGGAACGCAACGGCAGTCCTGACATTGACCAATTCAAGGCTTCTCAAAATCATTGGGGGAATTTTGAGTTTTGTGATTGTGGTGACATTAGTTTTGGTTTCACATGTGGTGGAAGCCCCATAAGTAACGCCCGGCTGGAGGCAGAAAGGTTGAAAACCCTTCATTCCGGTGGACATTCCCTACTATACAAAGACCTAAATCAGGATGGTATCAAAGACCTCCTTATGGGAAGGGATGAATGCAACAGCCTGTATTTCTTAGCCAATGAAGGGACAGATATAGCACCAGTTTTCACCTCTATCAGTACAAGCATCCCTCAATTTGGTCAATTGCCTCAATTCCCTATTTTCCATGCGGCTTATGTATTGGAAGAGGATTTGATTGTTTCTTCCCACTCTTCTGCCACTTCTTACAATTATAAAATAGACTTTGCGAAAGCACTGTACCGTATCCCACCAGGACCAAATACCAGCCCTGAACTGTTTTTAAAACCGGATATGCTGGAATTTGGAGAAAATTCCAGGCCTTTTTTTATTGGAAATAAATCCAATGGTGAACTCTTCATCGCAGCCAATACCAAGGTAGGAGACGATGTACAAGGGAGAATATTCGCTTATGAAATAACAGCAAATAAAGCCGTACTCACATCCAGTGATTATCTCAATATTAGTGAACTCGAATTAACAGAACCCAATTACCAAAGGTACACTTCCAAAGACAATCAATCTTTCCATATCATTGCAGGGGACATTTATGAAGAAAACGTCCCTTATAAAAAAATTTACGTGGCGCCTGTTGCCAGTCCTGAAGAACGCCATGAAATAATACTCCCTTCGCTTGTTTTGAGAGGTTTGGATCAGGTTCATCTTTTTCACGACCAAGCGAATGACTACCTGCTTTTGGCAAGACAAACCGGGGAGTTACTGCTTTATTCCTTGGACATTGACAAGGGATTTGAGGTGGATTTATTGGAAAATGATTTTTTAGGTTTTATAGACAATCCTGTCGCAAGAACACTATCCGTTGCCGTAAAATCAGGGGCATCTCCTTTGTTAATGGCTATCAACCAACAGGGAATCTTGTATGCGATTGAAGATTTTCTTCAGGAAAGCGAGAGGGTTCAAGTTGCTATTCATTTGTATGACCAAACATTTGACCCTACCAGGTTTGGCAGAAATACCTCCCTAACATTTGTGCCGGAATTGTTGGGAGAAGGTTTTGATTTGATCCTTGGAAGCAGAGCCGGTGGTTTGGAATACCTGAGCCAATTAGACGATGGAGGTTCCGAGCCCGGGTCTACTACTGAAATCTTACTCTTTCCGAACCCTACCAATGGACAAGAGTTTAAGTTAATCACCAATAGGGACGCAAAGCTAAACCTTTACAGTACTTCGGGAAAACTTATATACAAGGACATCGTCCTGATAAAAAATCAGGAAAACTTACTTAATAGCTATGGATTACCTCCAGGCTTGTACCTCGTCGAAGTTATCAATGAGGCCAATGAAAGGCATTATAGAAAGTTAGTCGTTAGTCCTTGATGGAGGAGTCATTAACTCAAAAAATTATCGTAAGAATCCCCCCTTAATCAAGGGGGATTTTCGGAAATTGGTATTTTATTGCTAAAAGTTAGAATTTATGTCGGCTCCTGAAATTTCGAATCAGAAATGTACTCGCTAATCCTGAAAAACCTCCCTTTTTTTAAAGGTGGATCAAGGGTTTTTTTTATTTAACCTGTAAACTATTTTTCAGTTCGGGTCACTCTATAGAAAAGCCATCCGCATCTTTCCATGCGGGGAATTTGGTACGGTAATCTACAAGCTCTTTTCCGCTCAACTCTACGATGGATATCTTTGCAGATTCACCAGATTGAATAATATCCTCGCCTTTGAATCCGTAAGCAGCAGAATGTCCACAATAACTTACACCATTTCCATCTTCACCTACACGGTTCACTCCAACGCAATAGCTAAGATTTTCTACGGCCCTGGCTCTGAGCAAGGCATCCCAGGCAGTTACCCTAGACGCAGGCCATGAAGCAATATAAAAAAGCAAATCATAATCCATTTCACCTTCAGGAGTGGAAGCATTTCTGGACCAAAGTGGAAACCTTAAATCATAACAAACCTGTGGTCGTATCTTCCAACCTTTGCAGGTAAAAGTTTATTTTCAAGCCCCATTGAAAAATAATTGTCTTCCCCAGCCATTCGGAAAAGGTGTCGTTTGTCATAGTGCAACAGCTCACCATCTGGAGTTGCCCAAAGCAAGCGGTTGTAATGCTTTCCTTCTGCTTTAATGATCACACTCCCTGTAATGATGGATTTCAACTGCCCGGCCATTTGAAGCATCCACTTGGTGGCATGCAGGTTCATGGGTTCTGACTGACTGGCGGAATTCATGGTAAAACCGGTAGTAAACATTTCCGGTAAGACGATAATGTCCACCTTTTGGTCCATCGCCCATAGCTTTTCCTCAAACATGGCAAGGTTAGCAGCGCTATTTTCCCAATAAAGATCAGATTGTACTAAAGCTAAGGTTAGATTTTGCATGATGACGACCTATAAAAAATTAAAACTCTTTAATCAGGGGTAAAGCATTCGGTAATCGGTTGACACTTTGCCTTTGCTAATATCCACCAATTTACCTTTTACCATTCTTCTTTTAAGGCCTTTGAGGTAATCCACAAATAGGATCCCTTCCAGGTGGTCATATTCGTGTTGAATAACCCTGGCGGTCATGCCTGAAAACTCTTCTTCTTTGAGATTCCAATTTTCATCAAAGTACTCAATGGTTAATTTTTCAGGTCTTGTTATTTCTGCCCTCACTTCTGGAATACTCAAGCATCCTTCTTCAAAGGTATATTTGTCTCCATATTCGTCAAGAATAATGGGGTTAATAAAAGCTTTTCTTATGCCTTTCTCGTCGTCTTCTTCGTCCAACATCAGGTTACTGTCGAGCACAAAAAGACGTATCCCCTTATTGATTTGAGGGGCAGCAAGACCTACACCATTGGCTTTGCCCATGGTGTCAAACATATCCGAAATTAACCCGCTAACATCATCACCTTCATGAATTTCTTCTGCCTCTTTCTTTAATACTTGGTGACCGTAAGCTACTATAGGGTATATCATTTTCTTTCTAAATATGTTTGTAAAATTATAGCGGCACTAATTTTATCCAGGTTACCCGCTTTTTCCATTCTATCTTTTTTCTTGCTTCCCATACTGATCATGGATTGCATGGCCATTTTGGAGGTGAAGCGTTCATCTACCAATTCAACCTTTATCTCAGGGAATATTTTCCTTAATTTTTTCTCCATGGCCACAACAGGTTGTGTCATGTTAGTATCCGTACCATCCAGGGATTTTGGCCATCCCAAAACTATTGTAGAGACCTCTTCCTTACTTGTGTAATTCTTTAGGTAATCCAACAATTTGTGTGTAGGTATAGTTTCCAAAGGACTTGCTACAATCACCAAAGGGTCAGTAACAGCTAAGCCAGTACGCTTAGTTCCCAGGTCAATGGCCAGCACCCTGCCCATCAATTGTTCTTAATTTGCAAACGAAGCTTTCTTAAAACCTCACGTTCAAGTTCTACTGCCTTTGGGAAAAGCAGGTCATTTTCAATTTTAGCATGTATCATTAATTCACTTTCGAGCTTTTGAAGTTCAAGGTACAATACACGCACAGATACGCTTGCGCTATTAGAAATCTGGTAATCGTTTGTAAGTTTCCTGATACCCTTCATTTCATCATCATGTGCATCATGCTCTTCAGCCATTTTCTGAATCGACGGTAAAGTAAAAACTTTAATCCCCTCAGACAATGGAACCGAACCATTTTCAATTTCATGCAAATAGGCAATCCTTTCAAAAAGGCTATCCTCCTCTTCATGAATGTGGTGAATAAAGTCGTCCACAAACAAGGGAAACATCAATCTCAAATCAGTGATCAGGCTTTTTTGGGATTTATCCATTTCGATTCCCTCCACCATACTGGTAAGGAAAGGCAAGGCCTGCCTGATAAAATGCCGGTGTTTTTTCTTGAGATATCCTACCAAAACGCCTATAGGATGAAGAAAGAGTTCATCTTTAGTTGGCTCTACCCTGCCAGCCCATTCTTCCAACTCAGCAATTACCTGGGAAGGGTTCACATTGTATTTGGCACAGACTTCTTTCAAGGAATGTTCCTCATGATGAAAGAAACTAATGCCAAAATAGTGCAGTACTTCAGCTAAAACATGGTTTTCAGTAACCAATTCTCCAATGGATTTTATATGTTTGTTTTCGGAAGAGTGCATTAACACAAAATTAAAAGAAATAAATGTAAAAAAAGTAAGTTAGCGCACCGATTTTAAAAATATTACGTTTATCTAAACGAAACGCCAGTAATAGATGTTTAATTGTAAAATTGGCGAAAAACCATTAAATTAAACGATGCTTTTCTTTGCATAAAAATATAAACAGGAACAACGTGAGCATAAAGAAGAATACGAAATCACAAATAAGACTACCAATTTTCCTGGCTTTGGGTATTTCGGCGGGTATTTGGATAGGAGCAACCTTTGCAGAACCCTCATCAGATAGAAATGATCTAAAATCAGCAATTTATAAATTGCAGGAGATCATTACTTACATCAACAGGGATTATGTAGACAGTGTAGATACCAACGAGTTGGTAGAATTTGGCATTGAAAAAATGCTCGGGAAACTTGATCCTCACTCCAGTTATATTCCAGCGAAGGATGCAGCCTTGGCAAAGTCTCAGCTAGATGGAGAATTTGACGGGATAGGCATTGAGTTTGGTATTTTAAGAGACACCATATATGTGGTATCCCCTTTAACCGGTGGGCCTTCTGAGAAGATAGGTTTGCTACCAGGAGATCAAATCGTAAAAGTAGATGGTGAAACGGTAGCAGGAACAGGTATTACCAATAGAGATGTTTTTGATTTACTACGTGGGCCAAAAGGCAGTCAGGTAGAAATTGCTATTAAAAGAAAGCGAGAAGAAGACCTTCTGGACTTTAAAATCACACGTGATAAAATACCTCAATACAGTGTGAACGCCGCTTACATGATAGACGGTGAAACAGGTTATATTAAAATAACCCGATTTGCAGCCAACACGCATGAGGAATTTAGAAGTGCTTTGGAAGAATTGAAGGCTGAGGGAATGAAGCGTTTAATAATGGATCTTCAGGGAAATCCTGGAGGCTATATGGGAGCGGCCATAAATATTGCAGATGAAATGTTGAAAGACAAGGCTGTAATTGTTTCTCAAAAAGGAAAACTGGATAGATACAATCAGGAAGCTTTTGCAGTTCGCCCTGGCGCATTTGAAGAAGGCGCAGTGATTGTCTTGGTAAATGAAGGAAGTGCTTCCGCCTCTGAAATTGTAGCCGGTGCCATACAGGACAACGATAGAGGGCTAATTGTAGGCCGGAGATCTTTCGGTAAAGGACTTGTGCAGATGCCTATAGATTTATCGGACGGTGCTGAATTAAGACTTACCATTGCCAGGTACTATACGCCTTCGGGAAGATCCATTCAGAAACCTTATGGGGAGAGCGAAGAAGATTATGCCATGGATTATTACAATCGACTAGAGCATGGAGAATTCTTTAGTGCTGACAGCATAGACTTTAACGACACCTTGAAATACGAAACTTTGAAAGGAAGAACCGTATATGGCGGAGGTGGTATCATGCCTGATTACTTTGTTCCTATGGATACAAGTATGTCAAGCTCTTATGTCAACAGGCTGTTTAGCTCTGAGTCATGGAGGGAATACATCTTGGATTACCTGGATATAAATAAAAAGAAATTTGATAAAATGTCTTTTGAGGCATTTAACAAAGACTTCGAAATTACGGATGCGATGCTAAGTGATTTGGTCAAAACAGGAGAAAAATACAAGGTGAAGTTCAATGAAAAGGACTTTGCTAAATCGAAAAACTATTTAAAGATTCTCCTCAAAGCCCACATGGCTAGAAACATCTACGATGATGACGCCTTTTATAAGGTGATTAACGAGGTCAATGAAATTTACCAACAAGCAATAAAGCTGCTGGACAATGCAGGGGCTTTGGCTTTCTTTAAAGAAGAATAATAACATTATCACCATATAAGCCGGGGGAACAATTTCTCCGGCTTTTTTTGTGCCTTAGTAATTTTAACCCGAAATAGGCAATAGATCATCTATTACGTGATGAAATTACTCATCACGAACCCTATTGTATAATCCGGGTTTAACTTAAAAAATACAATCCAGATTTAAACCCTAACCCGCTACTCCAAATGAGTGAATCTGTTCAAATTAAATTTAATCATTACGCCATTTACGCACGTAACCTTGAAGAAACCAATGACTTTTACAGTGAGGTTATTGGCCTTCAAAAAATTGAGGATCCCTTTAAAGATCACTTACATACTTGGTTCGATATTGGACATGGACTTTCTGTACATGTAATAGCAAGAGAACAGCCTTGGAAAGAACAAAAAGTAGATCGAACCAACCACATATGCTTTTGCGTCAAAGACCTGGAAGGTTTTATGGAGAAATTGAATAAACATGAGGTGCCTTTTGGGGATTCAAAAGGCAGTAATGGGAAGGTTAACCTCCGCCCGGATGGTATTAGGCAGATATTCTTTCAAGATCCAAACGGCTATTGGCTAGAAATCAACGATGATGTTTAAAAGGAAAATCGTCTGTCCTTTATTGGAAATGCTAAATAAAAATAAAAGGAGGGGCTAGAATGCCCCTCCTTTTATGCCTACTCTTTATAAATATCACTTGGCCATTTGTCATTGGCAATATTAATGTCTGGAAGCACTTTGTCAGGGTCAATTTCAACACCGACCAGCTGTTTGTTGGATTTGTGTTGGTAATTCCAACTGTCTCCCCTTTGCCATATTTCTACAGGCAACATTATTCTTTCCTTGCTGCCATCTGCATAGGTTAGGCCCAATTTCACAGGCATTGGCACGCCACCTTTATTGCTTAAAATCACCACCTGATCATTGCCATAAGGCACTACATTTTCTATGGCCAGATCAATATTATCAGTGCCATAAAACCAGGACTTCCAAAACCAGGAAAGGTTTTCTCCTCCTACATTTTCGATGATATTGAAGAAATCATTTGGCTGGGGATGCTTGTAAGCCCATGCTTCAATATAAGCCTTAAAGGCATTGTCAAAACGCTCTTCACCCAATATATACTCCCTTAAAAGAAACAACCCAATGGCTGGTTTCATATAGGCAATCATCCCTAAGTTTGAGGTATTGGCAACATCAGGATAAGTGTCGATTCCTTCCCTATCTTCGCTGTTTAGCCAGTTTACGTATTTTCTTGTTTGCTGTAAGTCAGAACCATACTCTCCCTCGTTGAATGCGACAGAACTGTAATGGTTGATAAATGAATTGAACCCTTCGTCCATCCATGCATAACGCCTTTCATTCGTTCCTACAATCATAGGGAACCAATTGTGACCAAACTCATGGTCTGTCACGCCCCAAAGGGAACCTTCTTTGCTTTTATAGCTACAGAAATTCAAACCAGGGTATTCCATACCGTTAATGTCTGCCGCAACATTTACTGCCGCGGGGTAAGGATAAGGATACCATTTATTGGAGTAATGTTCGATAGACGCCTTGCTGTATTCTGTAGAACGGCTCCAGGCATCCTGTCCGTCACTTTCTTTTGGGTAAACAGATTGCGCAATGGCCTTTTTACCTTCAGGTAAATTTATTTGGGCAGCATCCCAGATAAAAGCCTTAGAAGAAGAAAAGGCTACATCTCTGGCATTTTCTATTTTGAAGTGCCAGGTAAGGGTACCCTCCTGTTTCGGTCTGGTTAATTCTGGCTTTAAAACCTCCTCAGGTTTTACGAGATAAACAGTTGTGTCGCTATTGCTTGCCTTTTCTAATCGTTCCAATAAAGTCCCATTCAGTACTTCTTTGGGATTCTGAAGTGCACCCGAACCTACCACAATATGGTCATAAGGAACGGTCACTTTATAATCAAAGTCACCATAGTCCAGGTAAAACTCTCCTGCTCCAAGGTATGGCTCTATGTTCCAACCCTCCACATCATCAAAAACCGCTACTTTTGGATACCATTGCGCCAAAGCGTATATGGTACCATCAGCTACAGTCAGCCTTCCCATTCTGTCCATGCCTTTTACAGGAACCTTAAATGTGAAATTCATTGAAACAGTGGCCACTCCACCCTTAGCAGGAATAGGTTCATTAAAGAAAACCTGCATCCTCGTATCTGTAATGATATGTTTTGAAGAAACCGTACTTCCTCTTTTACTCAATTGTGCAGCTACATTATTGATCGTATAGCCACCATCAATATCACCATTGTACCTATTGCCCTGAATAGGTGTAGTAAGTGTACCCCTGGAATCTGGCGTAAACCTGTTTTGCTCCAGGTGAAGCCAAATAAATGACAAACTTTCCGGACTATTATTGGTATAGGTAATGTCTACCTTACCAGTAACGGTATGCTCGTCTTCATCAATGGTAACAGCAATTTTATAATCGGCTCCATTTTGCCAATAGTCTGGCCCTGGCTTGCCTGAAGCAGCCCTATAGGCTGAACCTTGACGGTAGGTAAATTCATTGAAGTCATTCTGGTTATTGCTTTCCACCTGGGCCAAAACCCAATTGCTGGAAAACAAAAAGGCTACAACCAGCCATTTGCTTAGATGATTATATTTCATAATTCTTTTTTTGCTAAATTAAAAGAATTGAGTAACAAAAAGGAATTCACAGGTATTATTCGTTCTTTAACTTGCAATGTCTGGAACAAAAAAAGCCATCATATCAGCTAAAAATTAAAAGTTTATTTCGTTAAATACAGGTCTCTTTATTAGAACTATAAGTTTGCGGTCTTGAACGACTACGATCTTCGGATTTGTATTTCTAAGTTTTTGAAGGGTACTTTGGGCCGCAAATAACTATTCATATGAAATACTGCCTACTATTAAGCTTTCTTTTGCTCAGTGCATTAACCACACTGGCCCAAAATGACAGCATCACGCATACCTTGGATGAAGTAATCATTAAGGAGAATAGGATGAAAATCCCCTTTTCCAAGAGCTCCCGAAACATAAATATTATCCATAGAAAGGAAATTGAAACAACCCCAGGAAGGAGCCTACAGGAAATCCTTTCTTTCACACCAGGCATTGACGTTAGGCAAAGAGGAGTAAGTGGTGTGCAGGCAGACATAGGCATACGAGGTGGCTCTTTCGAGCAAACCCTTATGTTGGTCAATGGAATCAAGCTTTCAGATCCGCAGACAGGCCACCACATGGTCAATATCCCCGTACCCTTGTCCAGTGTGCAGAGAATTGATGTACTCAAAGGACCTGCTTCCAGAATATACGGGCAGAATGCCTATGCTGGTGCAATAAACATAGTTACGGAACTATCTGATAGGTTCAACGTGAACGGAGGCGTTTACGGTGGTGATTTTGGCATGAGAGGAGGTTCTATTCAAGCGTCTCTACCGATAGGGAAGTTAAAACAAAACATCTCAGTTGCTCACGATGCCAGCGATGGCCATTGGCACAACAGCGATTATTCGATCAATACCCTGTTCTATGAAGCTGGAATAGCCTTGACAAATTCGCAGGAATTAAAAACCATCCTGTCTTTTGCCAATAGGGACTTTGGCGCAAATGGTTTTTATACAAGCACCTTCCCTGACCAATGGGAAAGCGTCCAAACCAGCCTGGCGGCCATCAGCCATACGCTGGAAAAAGGCAATACTTATCTTCAGACACGGGCTTATTGGAGAAGTAATAAAGACGAATTCAGGTTGGTAAGAAATGATCCTTCCTTTTTCCAAAACCAACATACTACCAATGTCTACGCCCTAGAAATCAATGGTCGTCAGGACACAGATTTTGGTACTGTAGGCTATGGAGTCGAAGGAAGGCAGGAAGAAATAGACAGCAATAATCTCGGCTTGAGAGAAAGGACCATCATGGGCGCTTTTTTAGAACACCGCATGAATTTCTCTAAACATGGGGACGTTAGAGCTGGGCTCTATTCCAATTATTATTCAGAATATGGATGGAAACATTTTCCAGGAGCTGAGGTTGGTTATCAACTCAACCCATGGCTGAGAACCTACGCCAATTTTGGTATGAGCTTCCGAATCCCTACTTATACTGATTTGTACTATGTTGGTCCTACCAATATAGGCAACGAGGAGCTGAAACCTGAAAAAGCGATCAATTATGAAGGTGGATTTAAAATTTTGAAAGAAGGATTCAGAGCAGAAATAGTGTATTTCAACAGACATACCGACAACCTGATAGAATGGACCAGAGCCGATACTGAATCGCCATGGAAGCCTCAAAATTTTAACGAGGTCACCTTTCAGGGAATAGAAACGGGATTCCATTATCAATTTGCTGATACGCAAAAGGATTTAAAATTAAGTGAAATTAGCCTCAGTTATAACTACATAGATGCCAACCTCATTGAGAAAGAAGGCATAGAAACGAGGTATTCCCTAACAGCTTTGCGTCACCAGTTAATCACCGGTTTGCAGCTCACTTTTAAAGAAAGCTTTGAACTTACCGCTAAAATGAGGTACATAGAAAGGATGAGTTTGGACCCCTATTTTCTATTTGATGCCCGTTTGGATTATAATCGCTTGAAAAAATTCAGCTTTTTTACAGAAGTTTCGAACATTAGCAATACGGATTATGTAGAAGCCGGAACCGTGCAAATGCCGGGAAGATGGGCACGAGCGGGAATGAATTTCAGGTTAAAGTAAGTGAATTTAGGGTAGGAAAAGAAAACTTCGATTCCATCTAACTCTTTATAGCTTAACATTACATTCTATGCTCATGTTAAGCTAAAAAATTCAATAAATCCGAAAAACCCCACCGAGGTGGAATTTTTGTACCCAATGGCGGCAGCCCTAGGGTTAGAGAAATATATAATATACAATTTTGGCTTCAAAACATTACTAATCGATGTATTCGAATCCGGGTTAAAGCAAAGAAGCCCCTGCATACGGAAATTATCCATTTGCAGGGGCTTTTCCACTACCTAAAGAAATTTAGACAGTTCCTTTATTTATTTTTTCCGTGCTTCCAGATAAGCATCCAGGTATTTTTTATCATTCTCGTCACTGTCTCCGTATTTTTCACGGAGTCCTTTCAGCCTTTCATGCATCATGGTCCTTACCTCTGCATATTCTGGATCGTCATATACATTGTTCATCTCAGAAGGATCTGTTTTCAAGTCATACATTTCCCACTCGTCAATGTCATAATAGAAATGCATCAACTTGTAGCGGTCTGTGGCCACCCCATAATGACGCTTTACCATGTGTACAGAAGGATACTCATAATAAGTGTAATAGACAGCATCTCTCCATTCACCTGATTCTCCACTGACCAATTTTCGGAACGATTCTCCCTGCATTTCTTTAGGTGTTTCAACACCCGCATAATCCAAGAAGGTAGGCGCAAAATCTAGATTCTGAACCAATTTATCGATTTTGGTCCCTGCTTTTATTTCCTTTGGATATCGAACCAAAAGAGGCGTTCTGAAGGATTCTTCATACATAAAACGCTTGTCAAACCAACCATGCTCACCCAAATAGAATCCCTGATCGGAAGTATAGACTACTATTGTATTCTCTGCAAGACCATTAGCCTCCAGGTAATCCAGCACCTCACCTACTCCATCATCTACTGACTTGATTGTTCTTAAGTAATCTTTAATGTAACGGTTAAATTTCCAATGAGCGATTTCTCTCTTTTTCTCAGCACTAAAAGTAGATTCATCTCCTTGCCCAAAAGCCTTTTTAAAAGCTTCATTTTTTGGATCATAGGCCGCTTTCCACTTGGCCAGTTGTTCAGGATTAAAACGCTTTAATTCATTGGCAAAACCAGTACTGTCACCGTAAGGATCCACTTCCATTTTAAAATCATGTCCCCATCGGGCATGTCCATCTATTTCCATCTCTTGTGTCTTGGCAGCAGTGCCTCTACCCACATAGTTGGTTTCCTGGTCAAAGAAACTGGCTGGAGGGGTGAAATCCTTGTCATCATACAAGGTCAGGTATTCTTCTGCGGGTTTCCAGTTTCTATGAGGTGCCTTTTGATGGTACATCAATGCAAAAGGTTTTTCTTTATCCCTTCCAGTTTCCAACCATTTTAAAGCTTCATCTGTGGTAATGTCGGTCACATAACCCTCAAACCTTGTTTTCTTACCATCTACCAAAAAGTCTGGATTGTAATAATTTCCTTGTCCAGGCAAAACCATGGAATAATCAAAACCCTGAGGCAATCCATCCAAGTGGATCTTTCCGATCAAAGCTGTTTGGTAACCATTAGCCTGTAATAGCTTCGGGAAATTGTCTTGGTTCCAATCAAAGGGTTGAACATTGTCTACCTTACCATTGACAAAACTGTGTTTACCAGTAAGAAGTACTGCCCGGCTAGGCGCACAAATGGAGTTGGTAACGGTGGCTCTGGTAAAGATCGCCCCTTCATTCGCAATCCGGTCTATATTCGGCGTTTCATTTAAATCATGCCCATAAGCGCTGATCGCCTGATAAGCATGATCATCTGACATGATAAAGAGGATATTGGGTGGTTTTTCATCCGTATTTTCCTCCTCTTTGGTATTACATCCTGTTGCCATATAGACAATTGCAGCCATGTAAAAGATTAATTTGAGTTTACAAAAATTCATGGTATTTATTGTTTAATTGTTTCAATTCTACCAGGTTCACGCCTGTTTTTTCCAGCTATATCCATCAAATCATCCCCCATATCTTGACGGACTTCATTAGCCAGTGCTGATAATTCCGCTACAATTTGGGGATTTTCTTGCTGCACATCATAACGCTCTCCCGTATCTCTTCGGAGATCGTACAAGGCCATGCCTGTTGCTATTTGCCTGGTCTCTCCATTCACTCCTTCTTTGCCAGGAGAAGACCCTTCATAAGTACGGTGTAAATGTGGAAACACGAGTTTCCAATTGTCTTTTCTAATGGCCTCCAAAGCATTTTTTTGGTAATAATAGTTAAACGTTTTCCTGGGATTGGCATCAGGCACATTCTCCCATAAAGCCAAGATACTAATGCCATCAATTTTTCTTTCCGGTAAAGGCACCTTCAATATTTCGGCAAAAGTTGGAAAAAAATCGATGGTGGAAGCCAGCTTATTGTTGATGGTACCAGCTGGGATTCTTCTGGGCCATTTCACGATACAGGGTACTCGCTGACCACCTTCAAAACTGGTTCCTTTTCCTTCCCTTAAACCACCTGCAGAACCTGCATGTGTCCCGAAATTAAGCCAAGGGCCGTTGACATCATTTCCTGATGATTAGTAGCAAGTACTACCGCTGACTTCTTACAGAGAGCAGAAAGCCTATTAGATCATCCGATATTAATCCTAAAAATCGGCAAATTAATCTTCCTTTACAAAAGAAATTTTGAAGAAATAATCCCAGGGTTGATAAAGTTCCTAAGCTTGCAAAACAAAAGTGAATTCAAGTTCACCATATCGTGGTACAGGTTACCGAAATCTACACTAAAATGCATGTGTTAATGGCGTGAGTTTTATATGCGGATTCATAAAAAGCTTCAACAGCAATTTTAATTGGAAAAAAATCAGGTATATTTTTGCAACATTAAAATTTAACCCTACATTTGCAATCCAAATCGGGTGATTTACCGCTGCTAATTGCTTTAAGCGTACTTCATACCACTTGGTTAATTTGTTGAAAAAATAGTAATTAGAAGGTTAAAAGTAACCTAAAACTAATTTAAAATATTGCGAGTTTAGCTCAGTTGGTTCAGAGCATTCCGATTTTAATCGGAAGGGTCATGTGATCGATTGTTAAAACGTATTGGGAGTTTAGCTCAGTTGGTTCAGAGCATCTGCCTTACAAGCAGAGGGTCGGGGGTTCGAATCCCTCAACTCCCACAATAATTATAAATCACATTTCCGGTAAAAGTACCGGTTTAACAATACAAGTTGTTAAAAGCATATTGGGAGTTTAGCTCAGTTGGTTCAGAGCATTCCGATTTTAATCGGAAGGGTCAAAAGAACGAATTCTTAACTCTTATATCTTTCAAAACAGCATTAAAATATTGGGAGTTTAGCTCAGTTGGTTCAGAGCATCTGCCTTACAAGCAGAGGGTCGGGGGTTCGAATCCCTCAACTCCCACATCAAGCCTTTTAATAAGGCTTTTTTATTTCATGTCATGCCATTTTTACATATTGTTTTCCGGCATTAAAAACCGTTTTTATATCGGCGCAACCTGTGATGACCTTAAGGAAAGGGTTCGCAAACATAATTCAAACCATAAGAAGGGATTTACCGGAACGGTAGGTGACTGGGAGGTTATTTATTCTGAAAGCTTTGAAACTAAGGAGGAAGCCTTTGCCAGAGAGCGAGAAGTTAAAAAATGGAAAAGCCGAAAGAAGATACTAGACCTTCTTAATTCCAAACCATAATACCTCAGAGCATTCCGATTTACATCGGAAGGGTCGGGGGTTCGAATCCCTCAACACCCACACCAAGCCTTTTGATAAGGCTTTTTTATTTCATGTCCTGCCATTTTTACATATTGTTTTCTTAGATTAAAAACCGTTTTTATATCGGCGCAACATGTGATGACCTTAAGGAAAGGGTTCGCAAACATAATTCAAACCATAAGAAGACATTTACTGGCAAGGTCGGTGACTGGGAAGTTGTTTATACTGAAAGCTTTGAAACCAAAGACGAGGCCTTTTCCAGAGAGACACAGCAACACATCTCAATATTGATGAAATAACACTTCCTCAATGGGAAATGAATGGCCGGCTAAAGGAAAAAAATGTAGCTCGATGGAAGTTTCCGTAAATCTCATTTAGTCAAAATGATCATTTTCTTATTCAAAAAATCTTTCATGACGCTTTTCCTTTTTTTATAAACCGACAGACATTACTTAAGCTGAATCTTTTAATGCAATAAAAAAGGCCACCATTAAGGTGACCTTTTTATATTTAGTAAGTTGATTGTACTTGATGATCTATTCTATTATAGACTCAATTCATAATAAGAACGCTGCCCATTTGGATAGACTCCTAAAATAATTACTTCTTCTCCCTCGTAGTTCTTAAGGGCTTTGATCACATCCTCACCTGTAAGGATTTTGATCCTTCCGATTTTAGTGATTATAAAGCCTTCTTGAACACCTGCATCTTTCCATGATTTATTGTCGATGGAGGATATTGTCGCTCCACCTTCAAGTTCAAGTCTAGCTTTGTACTCTACTTTTAAGTCTTCAAAGACTACTCCTTCAAATTCCGTAATTTTTGGAATTGTCTTAACCACGACCTTCGTATCTCCTGATACATTCTTAAGTGTTGCCGTAGTCGTCATTTCTTTCCCGTCCCGAAGGAATTTAACATTAATCTTATCTCCAGGACGCTTTCTAGCGACCCTTTCTTGTAGGGAGGAGGTTGTGTACGTATCTGCACCATCAATGCCTATGATAATATCTCCTCTTTGTAAACCTGCTTCTTCGCCACCACTGCCTTCATTGACTTTATCAACGAAGACACCTCTGTCAGCTTTCACTTCTTCACCAATTGACTCCGCAAGGTCAGCATTTACATCCCTGATAATTACACCAAGCAATCCTCTCTGTACAGTGCCAAATTCTAAAAGATCATCCATTACTTTTTTTGCAATGCTACTTGGAACTGCAAATGAATATCCACTAAAACCACCTGTTCTTGAGGCAATGGCTGTATTGACCCCAATAATCTCTCCATTAAGGTTTACCAATGGTCCGCCCGAGTTTCCTGGGTTAACAGCTGCATCAGTCTGGATAAATGACTCTACTTGCATATTGCTCTCATCTCGGAGGATGCCAATATTTCTTGATTTGGCGCTGATGATACCAGCAGTTACCGTTGAATTCAATTCGTAAGGATTACCTACTGCTAGAACCCATTCTCCAATTTGAGCCTCATCTGAGTTTCCAAAGGGAATAAAAGGCAGGTTATTCGCATCAATCTTTAGCAATGCAAGATCCGTTGTTGGATCTAAACCTATTACCCTGGCAGTAAACCGCCTGTTGTCCTCTAAGGTAATCTCTACCTTCGAAGCATTTTCTATCACGTGATTGTTGGTCACGATGTATCCATCTTCGGAAATAATTGCACCAGATCCAGTGCTTTTACCTTCTCGTGGAGTGGCTTCGCCTCTTGGAGATCTGAAACCAAATAACTCTTCCATTGGATCCACACCTTGTTGGCTCCTACTTGTGGTTACTGTACTTCTTACGTGTACTACAGCAGGCGTTACTTGAGCTGCTGAAGCCACAAAATTAATTCCTTCAGGAATCACAAACTTGTCATCACTAAGCCAATTCACCAAACTGGCGTTTTGCTTTTCAGTAAAATTTGTGGTGGAATCTTGATTGGTTTGTAAAAAACCCACACCAAGAACTGCTACAAATCCCCCTATTAAAGAAGCGAGCACGATTCCAAGGAAAAACTGTTTTCTATTCATTGTATACCTTTCTTTTAAATTAAATCAATTAACACGAAATATTCTTTCATATTGTTACTTCTAAAACGATGCCAGTTGGGTTTTAGGTTTGCTATTTAACAGCATTTAACATAAAAAAGAGTATTTCTTTCAGCATATTCTTAAATAATCACCAAAAACAAAATAAACAATGCCCTCATACTAAAGAAGGCAATTTCAATATAACTCATTAACAACAATTTGCAACGAGAAAAAGTTAATGTAAAGTTTGTTTTATTTTTTAATCCTTAAAAACAGTCCATTTAGATCTGTTTTTTATAACCATGATTATACAACATAACGAATAGAAGCCTGTTCTCCACTTTCTTAGAAAACAATGTAATCGAAAGACAATCAGCACTTTTATAGTAAAAACGGACACCTCATGAAACGGTCTACACAGCTAATGCCCCATTTAACTTATCCTGCATACAGCTCAAGGTAAGAGAAATGTAGAATTGCAGCCGTAAAAATCAGCATCATTGTTTATGCCACGGTGACACACCTCCAATTGGAATAAGTAAAACAGTTAGAAAACAGAAAGCACCACTTTAGCGAAACCCTTTTTAAACCAGCCTTAACTGACTGCCATTTTGACACTTTTCGAAATGCATTCGCTAGCATAAAAGCACAAAACGGTTATTTTTTTATCATTGACTTATAAGTGAGGCCTTCAGGCTGGCTTTTACCTTTGGGGAATATTAAACTAAAAACAAACCCAATGACAACACAACTTAGCACACCTACAGCGCCATAGAGGTATCCATTCACATCTGTATACCTGCTGACCATAAAAGTAATCCCAGCCCCTGAAAGCGTCCCAATAATCACTCCAATTGCATTGGCTCTTTGACTAAATATCGCCAGGATAAAAACACCTGCCAGACAGCCGCCAATCATTCCCACTAACTTTTGGAACAAATCAAAAATAAACCCTACCTCAGTAGCTGCAATCCAAACGGCTGTTAAGGTCCCAAAAACCCCCATAATAACCGTAACAGTCTTGGCCAATTTTAAGTACTCCCGATCTCTGAGCCCTGGCTTTAGGTACTTGTGAATGTCTGTGATGTAGGCCGTAGAGATACTGTTCATACTACTGTCCAGTGAAGACATACTTGCTGCAAAGATTCCAGCAATCACTAGCCCAGCAATACCCATAGGAAGTTCTGCTACTATATAGTAAGGCAATAGCTCTTCAGGATTGGCACTTCCAATTTTTTCTGGATTGGTGAGGTAATAAACAAATAGTACAGTTCCCAAACCAAAGAATAAAAATATCCCAGGAATCGTAATAATCCCATTTGTCCAAAGACTTTTCGCCGCTGCTTTTTCATCTCTCACAGTAAGGTAACGTTGGATTACTACCTGATCTGAGGTATAAGGGATTAAATTTAAAAGAAAAACCCTACAATGGCCACCCAGAAAACCAGCTGTGTGTAATCCCAAGACCAGTCTACCAGCTTAAATTTATGGTATTCCATCCCTACGTCAATTACTGTAGAAAAACCGCCATCAATATTGGCTATCGCTATAAATATGGATAGTAACGCTCCTCCTAACAATACCACAACCTGAATTACATCTGTCCAAATCACGGCTTCCATACCACCCAAAACCGTATAGATGGTACTGAAAACGCCCATTATGGCGATACACAAAAAAATATCCATATTGGTTACCGACGAGATCGCTATGGCTGGTAAATAAAGTACCACACCCATACGGGCCAACTGAAATACAATAAAAGTCAAGCTACCCAGAAGGCGAACCCTTACATCAAACCTCAACTCCAGGTATTCATAGGCCGTAGTAATGTTTAAACGCTTAAAAAAGGGCAGGTAAAATTTAATAATCAAAGGTACAATCGCTAAAATCATAAAGGAGCCCACTGCCAGGCGCCAATTGGTGGCATAAACAATGACTGGAATGGCCATAAAGGTAATTGCACTTAACTGTGTACCATATATACTTAGTCCTGCTGCCCACCAAGGTATGCGCTTCCCTGCCAGAAAATATTCCGTGGTGGTATTTTCTCTACTTGAAAAATAGAAGCCAATCCCAAGCATACAAGCCAAATAAGCGCCTAAAGTAGTCCAGTTGGCCCAACCAAATGGATTGTGTACGGATAAGCCAAAAACTTTAGGCGACCTAACGCCTGGGCCTTTTTCTCCATTTGGAACAACCCAAAAACCATCCCAATAGACAGATGGGGCAGTAACCCTGGAAGTACCCTCAGGCATGTCTCCCATTTCTACCCATTCCTCAGAATTGGTATTGTAAGCCAGCATTTTATCCAAAAACCCAGGATGACTTGCAGGGTCAGTATGCGTCAATGTTTTTTCATCCAGACCACCGGGAATCAAAATATGGTCTCCACCCAAACTGAATGCTGGCGAAGGTGCTGCGGCAACACCTCTGGGCAAATCTTTTAATTTCTCCCAAATTCCTTGTGCAGGTTGATCTCCAGGAATAAATCGGTAAGCATCCTTTAACAAGGTCCTGCCTAAACTTTCGTCTGTGTTTTTATAAAGGCCAAAACCACTAAAAATATAAAATGCCTCTTTGTGTGAAGCGGCTACAGCCTGGATTCTAGCCATACCTGGAAATGCAGGGCCTTCCTCCCACTTCATCTCTGCTTTGCTTTTCTTTAAATCAAGATAATAGAATTTTGTCTCTGCAAGGCCAGTAGCGGTCTTCTGCCCTCCTAAAACATAAAATACCCCGTCCAGAATTGTTCCTGTCATGCTTGCCAATGGAACTGGAAGCGGTGGGTAATCATTTTCCAAAACAATTTCTCCCTTACGATAAACCAGGCTAATGACCAAATTGCTATGCGCTTTGGCATCATTTCCACCTATAATCCAAACCTTATTTTTGTAACTTCCGGAAACAGAATAAGCCAATGGTTGTGGTAACTTTTGCCCCGCAACTGTCCAGCCCGCTTCAGTGTTTTCCATAAAGTAAATCTCATCATACCATACTTTTTCACCACCTTCCCAAGGCCTCTTTTCTGGAAAATTAGCACCGCCACCTACTAATAAAGCACCATTACTCACGCCTGCAAACATTCCAGCAAAACCCTCTTTGTCCGGAATAGCAGGCAATTCCTCCCATCTTACTTCTTTACCAACTGCTTGAAAAACTACAAGAATAAAAAATAGAGTAACAAATAAGTATCTTTCCAGCGTTGAATGCATTTTTATATTGAATTATAGTAATTATTTTTAATTTAATGTAGCCTTATAGGCGCTCCTGTAGCAGCAGAATCAAAAGCTGCAAATAAAACTTCCATGGCTTTTAAGGTAAGCCCACCAGAAGCAATTGGCTCTCGGTCTTCCATTATAGCTTTGGAAAACTCCTCCCATTGATTGACCAAAGCTTCATTCATCCAATCTTCGGAATAGGAATCAGGTAGAAGCTGATAATTTTGATCCTTTCCCAAGAAAGTACCTTTGGTATTGTCAATTTTAAGACTGCCTGTGCTTCCGTTAAAATCGATGCAGATATCATTCACGCCATTTTTAAATCCTGAGTAATGCAGGGAAGCTTTCTGACCGTTTTTGAAACCCAGCATAATCACCCCTCCATCCTCTACTTCATCTTCATGAAAAGCATTGGTCATTTTGGCATAAACACTGCTGACATCAGAAGGTATCAAAGCACACAAGGCATCCAATTGATGGATGGCTACAGTGAGCAAATATCCTCCACCAGAAACCTTCTTCAAGTGCCAATCCTTCCGATCACCATGTTTCCAAAATGATATTGAGCTGGCTTTAACCATGTATATTTCACCAATTTCTCCAGAAGCAATAGCAGTTTTTGCAGCAATAAAAGAAGGTGAAAATTGAGCGACTTGCCCAATCATTAACTTTACGCCTGATTTAACACTGGCTTCATGGATGGCTTTACAGTCTGAATAAGTTGATGCCATAGGCTTTTCTAGCAAAATATGCTTTCCTGCGGCAGCGGCCTCAAGAGCAATCTTTGTATGCAAATGGTGGGGCGTGGCAATAAGAACGGCACCTATCTCAGGATCACATATCAATTCGCGGTAATCTGTAACTCCTTTAAGATTGTATTTGTCAGTGAGTATGGATAATGAAGCTGCATCTCTTCTGCAAATTGCCTTCAATTCAAGTGATGGGATTTTTTGTATGGCTTCAATATGTCTTGAGCTAAAATTTCCCGCACCTATAATTCCAATCCCTATCATTTCCTTCTTTGTTCTGTCCATTTAATTCAATGGCATGCCTTCAATGCCAATGTTAATTCGGCTTACTTTACCTGGCCCTGGTTCGCCTACTCCACCTGTTATCCATAAATAGCCACCTGCAAAGCAAAGGTTGCTGGTAAGTGGAATACCCGAATCGTAGCTAGCGAGCAATTCCCCCTCCTCCGAAAGCACCTGTATGGCCTGCATTCCATAATGAGCAACCCATATTCTGCCTTCCCTATCCATCGCCAAACCATCCGGAAGGTTTCCGGTCTCCTTGTTTTTATCATTAAATGGCAAGGTTGCCAGCACCGTTAAGGAATCAGGGCTTGTTTCAGGAAGACTCAGGTCTATTTTCAATATCCTGTTTTTATAGCTTTCAGCGATGTACAATACATTTTTATCTTTATGGAACACAATGCCATTTGGGAAATCAATACCAGTGGCGACAGCATATGCCTCACCCTCCCAGCCTACAAAATATACACCCCCATTGTGCCTTATGGAATCGGTGAAAAAGAAACCTTTGTCTGTATGCACTGCGACATCATTGGGACAACTGATCGTCACCCCATTGATTTCAGCAGGAGATACATCTCCCAGTAGCTTCCCCTCCCGGTCATACCTTGTTACTCTGGCAGACAAACTGTCACAGAGCAGGTGGTCTCCATTGGCTATGATCGCTTGTCCATTTGGCCGTTTTCCTTTGGCCCATAGTTTGGGTTTTTCATCTTGATACCGGTAAATTCCTTCACCTGCCAGATTCGTGTAATAAAGGAAACCATCATTCCCTAAAACTGGCCCCTCTGTATAATATTCCAGCTCCAACATGATTTCTGGCTGGATGGCATTAGGATCAGGGAGCTTCTGGTGAATGTGGTTTCCTTTCTTCATTTAACTTATATTTTATCCAATGGAAACAAAGGTTTTCTTCGGTGCTTGTAAGTCAAACTTGCCATATCTGCCCTTGTAACGCCAGGGGTATTGGCCCTTAAAATCGTTTTGCATACAGATTGGTAAGCTGCCAATGGCGCATTAACTCCTTTTGCCACCAACACATCATAGGACGATGGGTCAATATTAAAATGAAGCAATTGCTGAAGACTAAATGGTACAATACGCAAGGAGGTAAGCATAATGGTATTGCCGGCTTTGCTGGTTACAATGGCTGTTTCTCCCATATTGAAGTTGACCTGTCCACCATGTCTTGGTTCTTTCTCTGTGAATTTCCCATCTACAATTTCCTCCAGTTTCACTTCCAAAGACATGGTTTCACCATGTAATTTGTCTGTTTTTGCGCCAATATTTATAGTGTAATACCCTTCTGGATTCTTCGCCTTAATTTCAGCTACTGCTTCAGGATCATAGATACACACAAAACTTTTTACTCCAGAACAGGATTCCAAAACATCAAGAAGAAAGGTGCTGTCTGCCGGTGAACCGCCACCAACATTGTCACCCATATCCAGTATCAGCAAAGGTTTTTCAGCTTTGTCGATATGCTCCGGCAATTCTTCCAAGCCTATTTTCTTTCCAGAAAAATCCTGGTGGTTTTTAAGCAAATAATCATTTAAAACATTTGCTTTATTTTCTGCCAGGTATTTATCGTTATTGGTTATCACAATAAAGCTCGTTCCCATTTCTGGTACATCAGCATAAGGAAATCCCAAAACAACATTTGTAGACAATACGCCAGGATCATCCTGAATTTCCCTGGCAAAGGCAAATAAGGTTTTGCAAGGATCAGATCCAGTGTGCTGCATTTCAATGCTTATTGCCACCTTCGTTTGCATAAGAAACATTTCAGGCTTTATCTTGCCCTTAAGCGTATCCACCATCAAGATAGCTGCTGATTTACCTACATCTCTTTGGTCTACATGAGGATTGGTTTTGTAAGCAACAAGCGCATCTACCGCCTCCACCATTGTCTCACTTAGATTGCAATGTGGATCAATGGTGCCAATAATAGGAAGATCTGGCCCCAGGATTTCCCGAACCATTTTTAACCAATGACCATCAAAATCCAAATAGGGCACACTAACACCAGCACCATGAGGCACTACCATTAAGCCATCTAATTGAGGAGCCTCTTTTAGGGTTCGCTCCACTTCTTTGATTAAGCGAATAGCCGTTTCTTCAGCAATTATTCCTCCTGGAGTCGCTTCAGCATAAAACAAAGGGACAAGTTCTATGTCCTCTTCAGCGCTTAAAATCGAAACCATGCCACCAATTTCATGAAAAGCATCACGGTATTCGGCTATAACATCCTGTCCATACAGCAGGTGTCCATTTTCGAAATCTCCCCAAGTAGTTTCCTGGTCTAAAAAGGTGTTTGATTCATGGTAAACACCGATTATACCAATGCGTTTTTTTGAACTATTCAACATATGCTACTAAATCTACTTCAAATTTCAGCAAAGTACCCAAGCAACCAATCAAGGTAGTTCTAGCAGGAAATGGTGCCTGAAAGTATTCTTTATAAATGGCGTTAAATTCCGCCAGGTCCTCTTGATTTCCTACGTAGTTTCTCACCTGAACCACATCACTAAAATCTAAACCAGCGGCCGCCAGGATCTTTTTAGCGTTATCAAAAGATCTTCTTACTTCATTTTCAAATGTGTCGTTTACGATTTTCCCATTTTCATCAACCGAAGCCTGGCCAGAAACGAAGACCATATTGTTTACTTTGAGTGCTGGAGAAAAAGGCAATGGACTTCTTGGAACACCTTCGCCTGAAATAACTTCTTTGTTTACCATAATTTTTTTAATCGTTTTTCTGTGATTTGTTTTACCCGGATTTTAATTGGGTGGATTTTAAATACAATTTACAAATCTGATCAGTCAAATATTATTATTAATCCAGATTATACGAAAGAATTCGAAATAACCCGTCCTGAACTTTTATCAGGGCCTGTCCTGAACATTCTTCAGGGGATTGGTAAAACCACATGATAACCAGACTATCTGCCTGATTATCGTGTGATTTTACCATGTATTAGGATAGCAATATCCCAATCCAATATTAAGCACCTATTTTTGCTGCTTTTACAACTCTATCAATCAATTCTTCCACTTTCTTGTCTTCCCAAACTTTATTGGTATTACCCACTGGTGCTATAGAAGCCCCAATATCTACTCCATACCTCATTTGAATGGCTTGTCTAAAGAAAGTCCAGATATTTGGTAAGGTTTCAGCAATTACCTCTTGGAAAACCAGCATGAAGTCTGTTGCCAATGCCACATCCCCTTTTACAAATGCATCTCGAACATGTTTACACTCAGGCTCGAAAACATTATAATAAGAACCAATGGCACCATTAGTACCACATAAGACTGCATGACACATCAATTCATCTGCTCCACTAAAAAGCACCAACTCACCCTTTGAACTATAAGAAATGGTACTAATCTCAAGAAGGTTATTGGTAGTCAATTTCATGCCCACCATATTAGGCATCTTGAGTAATTTATTTACAAATCCGCCCAATCCGTCTGAAAAACTGGTGGAACCCAATTGGTAAGGAAAGAAAGGCAAATCTGTAGCGGTAGCAATAGCTCGATAATGTTCCAATGCCATCCCTGAACTTCCGTCTGTAGGACCATAATAAACAGGCGCAACAGAGGAAATACCATCTATTTTGCATGAAGCAGCATGCTTGGCTAAACGTACAGACTCCTGTGTCGTCATGGAACCTACCTGTACCATAATTGGCACTCTACCCGCATTGACATCTGCAGTAATCTCAGTCACCTTGTTTCTGTCAGCTTCACTTAGTAAAAACCCTTGACCTGTAGATCCAAGTAGATACAAGCCATCTACTCCACCCTGAGATATTAAAACATCTACCCACTTCTCTAACTGCTTAAATTCAGGACGACCATTGCCATCCATTGGAGTAAGCATTGCTGGCCATACCCCTTTCAAATTTTCATACATATTTAATTGATTTATCTTTTATACTGCAAAATATTGATCCATTTCTTTATAACTACTTAAATAGCTTACCGGGTTGTGGACAATCAACTCTTCAACGGCATCGGGGTCTTTAAATCCACTTCCAGAGACAATACAAACTGCATTGGCATCTTTATCCACTTCACCAGCGGCTACCGCTTTCATCCATCCCGCCAAAGCTACCGCACCCGCAGGTTCTGTGTATATCCCTTCTTTTATTGCCAATAATCGCTGACATTCAAAGGTCTCTTCATCACTGACCAAAAAACCATTTCCACCAGTTGCCTTGCATTCTCTTAAGGTTTCCGTTCCGTCTATTACATTGGCCACTTGAAGCCCGCTCACTTTAGTCGTGGCATTTGTTACAGCCTGGGCTTCTTCCAAGCCTTTTCTCAGATTTCCGGCAATGGTATCATTTCCCTCAGGTTGAACGCAATGCACTTTTGGCACTTCAAAATTTGCATGCTGGCATTTCCATGTTTGAAAGCCTCTGGCAATCGCCAAGGCCAAGCCTCCACCTCCGGACGGTACAAATACATTGCCCACATGCTCAAGGTCTTCTGCCAGCTCAAAACTTATCGTTTGTACGCCTGTCATCCCAATAGGACTGTACTTAAAAGCACTTACTTGTAAGCGGGTATTGTTTTCTATAGCTACTTCACCAAGCTTGTCGAATACCCTTTCGCTTACTTCACTGTTCTTTCCAAATTCTTTAATAACATACAAAGAGGCACCATAAGCCCTCATTTGTTTTAATTTACCTTCAGGCGCGCCATCTACTATCGCAATTTTGCAAGGAATACCTGCTGCGGCTGCATAAGCAGCGAGTGCGGCACCAGTATTCCCACTGGAGGTAGCCAAGCAAATCTTGCCTTTATTCGCCAAAACATCTGCTATGGCAAAAGCAGCGAAGCGGTCTTTGTAGGAACCGGAAGGATTGGAGGATTCCAATTTGAAATAAAGGTTTGGAAAACCCAATTCAGGGCCAATTTGCCTTGACTTAATCAAGGGCGTATTTCCTTCTCCCAATGAAAATGGTGCTATTCCCTGGGGTAAATTTAATAACGGTGTGTATTTGCTTATTCCTTTCAAAATTCGTTGGGGAATTGTAGGTTCTTGTTTTTATAACTATTGAAATTATGGGTAAATCCTCCATCGATAACCAATGAGGTCCCATTTACAAAAGAAGCATTGTCAGAAGCCAACCAGAAAACGCCGTTAGCAATTTCCTCAGGTGAGGCACTTCGTTGTAGAGGTGTCATGTCTTCCATTTCATTCACCAGGCTCTGACTTACATCAATGCCTTCGGTATCTTTGAAATTACTGCTCATGGCCGTGGTTACATTTCCAGGGCAAACCGCTACAACTCTGATACCTGACGGCCCATACAAGGCTGCCATTTCATAGGTTAAGCTTAACAAAGCACCTTTTGCAGCAATATAGGCTGGGCTTGAACCTCCTGCTCTTTCTGCCATAACACTGCTCAGGTGGACAATTACTCCTCCCTTGCGTCCAGACGCCATCTTTTTTGCTGCCAATTTCGAAAGAAATACCGGAGAGGTGAGACAGATCTTTAAGGTCTTTTCCCAATTTTCCCTGGAAATGGTATTCAAAGTCTCAATGGTTCTCCAAGCTGCATTGTTAATTAAAACATCTATTCTACCCCATTTACTAAATGTCGCCTCCACGATTTCATCCACAAAATCATCTATTGCCAGGTCTCCATCTAAGACCAAAACATTTTCTGGTTTTGAAAGAGAATTCGCTGCGTCCTGCAATTCATCTTTGTTTTCTGAAACCATGGCAACAAAATCACCATTGGCAACAAAAGCCTCTGTAATTGCCTTGCCTATGCCTCTAGAAGCGCCGGTAACAATAACTACCCTAGGCTTGTTTTCCTCTTCACTTTTCATTTAATGCTATTTATTGTATTGGTAAAATTCCAGCAAGTGCATCTCCTGCCTTTGCCATAGGCACCGCCCTTTTTAAGAATACCATTCCTGATCGTTGCGCAATGATGTCCGCTCCTTTCTCCCCATTCTCTCTTAGTAAATACCCCAACTTATCTCCTTCGCTAACGGAATCACCCAAATCAACCTGAGCAATAAATATCCCTTCTTCAGGGGCAGGATGCATCACCTGCAAATGCCCACTTCCAGGCTTATTGTCTTCAAGCGTATATTGAATGTTTGCCTGACTGGCCTGGCCAGGCAACATACCGAAATACTTCAATACATTCTCACAACCTTCAACAAGGTCATCCACCCCTTCTGCCCGGTAACCTCCACCTCTGTACTCACTATAAATAGCCGGCACATTGGCATCCCTTGCTACTGATAAAGTTCTTCCCTCTAGTTCAGGACTTGTTCCCCAAACAATAGGCAAGTTAAAAGCGGCTGCCATGGCTCTCTGAGTGTCCAAAACCGATGGGTCCTGGTGCAACATATAACCTGAAAGGGGAGAAATATCAAACAAGTCTCCTCCCGTGTGCATGTCAATAAAGAAATCTGCTTTTTTGATCAGCTCACTTATTTCTGCAGCAACTTGTTGGGTAATGGTACCTTGAGAATCTCCAGGGCAAGTCCTGGCAAGGTCAAGCTTGTCTTCTCCTACCCGTGCTCCTGAAAAATAGGCGTTTCTATTAGTAATTGGCACAAGTGTAATCGAACCAGCTATCAAGGTCTCTTTCAACTGGTTAATTAACTTCAACACCGCCAGGACAGGTTCGTATTCATCACCGTGAACCCCTGCAATTATAAGCCCATTTGGGCCTTCTTTAGAAGCCTTGATAATATGGGACGAAAATAATTCAGCCATTTTTAATTTAATTTTTCAACTTTTCGATTCTAACTATTTCTTGGCATATTTTGTCTGCCATTAGTGCATGCCCCTTGTCATTGGGATGCACCCCGTCCAGTAATATTTCTTCTACTGTATTTTCCTTACTGTCATAATAGTCGGAAAACAGCTTGAAATTGTCCACCAGACCTGTCTTGTATTTATTTGATAGCTTTTTAACAACGGCTACATATTGTTTCAGCCTAACATTCTGGTATTCAGGATACTTTCCTCTCAGTCCATTCGGTGCGATTAAAAGGACCTTAGTCCCTCGGGATTGTAGTTCCTTTATCATGAATTCCAGGTTGCTTTTATACTGTTTTAATGGAATTCTTGATTTCCCATCAGGCCCGGAATCATCTATATGGGCATCATTGGTACCAAAACCTATGATCACCAAATCAGGATTATGAGCTAGGACATCCGTTTCGAATCTGTCCATACCATGTTTAATTTTGAATAAATCATGGTCTTTAATGCTACCAGTATGACTTCCTGGAATCCCGGAATTGATCACTTCTGCCGCTATGCCTTTCTCCAAAAGCAGTGAAGGCAACCTTTGGGCAAAAACCTGTTCTATGGTACTTCGTGTTGCTGTTATTGAGTTCCCAAAAGCGACAACTTTTAGTTTATCCCCCATCAAGGAAACGGTTTCTGTTTCAGCGCGCTGTTTGAAATTGGCATTAAAAACGGCATCCACTACCGTCAATGGCAATAACTTTAATAAAAACAAAACAACTAATAGGTTCATCTCTGCATTAAATTTATGCTAGCCAAATATATTTCAGGCTTCAATAACATATCGAATTACTTATTCTCCGTAAACCCAATCCAAATCTAAAAGCGTCAATCTGGTTACGGAAAGCCCTGTTCCTGCAGGTCTATCCCCCGCACAATAGGAGAGTAAGACCTCATCATCATTTACAAAATGAATGGCCGTATAACAATACCAACCATCAGGATCATCTTCCAAAACTTTTTCGCTTTCCCAGGTTTTGCCTTCATCTTTAGAAATGGCAATATTCAATGGGGTCCTTTTCCCCTTGTACATTCCTTGTTTTACTCCGTTATTGTTCCAGACCATCAATAAATCCCCTGTAGAAGGGATTCTTGCAATAGTAGCCGGAGAGACTGGAGATGAAATATTTGTAGGTTTTGCGGGAGTCCATTTCTTTCCTAAGTTTTTAGAATAAGAGGAATATTGCACACCATCATCAGTACGAATAATCATCATCAATTTTCCGTTTTTCAGGGCAACCAAACCAGGCTCTTGAAAGACGATATTGTTTTGGTTTTTCACTTCTTTTCCTGACTTCCAGGTTGCGCCATTGTCATCGGAAAAATAGGTGAATAACTGACCATTTTCGTTGAAATCTTCTCCTTCCGAAGTTCTGTGTAAGGCTACAGGCATTATCAACCTGCCATTTTCCAATTGGAGCACCCTGTTATTATTGAGGACAAAGTATCCTTCCCGATCCGTAATACAAGATGTAGGTGCTGACCAGGTTTCTCCTTCATCTTTGGAAATTCGCATCAAGGGTTTGCAATCGCTTAAACCGTTTTTACGAGCGTAAAACAATGCAATATTGCCATCCTGGAGTCTCAATAATGAAACGGACATGACATTCATTCTCCCATCATTTGGAACTATGGTCCTGTCCTCATCAGTCCAGGTTTGACCATCATCTTCAGAATACCTTGCTGCCAAAAAAGCGGAGCCAAAATCACTGGCGGATTTGCCCGTAAAATGGGTGTAAATAAACATGATCCGCCCATCTTTTAAGCGGATAAAATCTCCCTCACTGTTTCGGGGATTGTTTTCTCCTGGATCCAACTGCAAAACAGTTTTTCTATCCTGGGCTTTTAACTCATCCAAGGCGGAAAAACTAAAAAGGAGGAATAGAAAAATCAATCCCTTACCTAGCTTCATACTTAAATTATTTCCATTCATATTTTTAACTATTTTCTATGGTAGGTTAATTCTCTTCCAAAACATAACGCCCAAAATAATCCGGATATCGCCAATGAAAAGAGCTGTCTTTTTGATAGCTATGATCTGGATAATACTTGTTTATTGAGTCAACTTCTTCCCTGATCATTTTTACATTAACTGAATCCATAAATGGGTCTCTTGTATCTATCCTCCAATTATTAAGCACACGCTTTAAGCGCTCCATCTCCTCCTTATAATTGGGATCATCTGCCAGATTTCTAAACTCCCAAGGGTCATTCTCCAAATCATAAAACTCAAAAGCAGGTGGGTTCTCCCAGCGCTCATAAACTTCTTTAAGTTCATCTGATAATGAGGCTATTTCTTCTCTGGAAGTACCTGACAAAACAGTTGGATAAATATGATCCGTATACACGGAAAAGTAGGGATCAGGCGTTCCACTGAACAAATTATGAATCAACTTGTATTGTTTGCCTCGAACACTTCTTTTAGGATAAAAATACTTAGCCGTTCCAATCATTCCTCCTGCAAAAATATACTCATGCCCACTATCCTTCCCTTTACCTACCGCTAAAAGCGATTTTCCAGGAAGTCCCGATTGTTTTTGGTCAGAAACCGCATCCACTATGGTTGGAAAAATATCGATTACAGATACCAGTTCATCATGCATCACCTGTCCTCCAGTTAATTTTCCTGGCCAGTTCACTATTAAAGGTATTTTTAGGCCTGCTTCATAATTTGTGGTTTTACCTCTGGAAAACTGAGCCCCATGATCACTGAGGAAAATTATCAAGGTGTTTTCTGCTTTTCCAGTAGCTTTAAGAGAATCCAACAACATTCCAATAGATTCATCCAATCGATTAATCTGACTATAATAGTCCGCAGTCTGCTCTCTCAGTCGTTCTGTATTTGCACCTACAAAAGGCAGTGTACTTGACACATTGTCTCCCGTAACTTCAATCGTAGGAAGACCTTCAACCTTCCTTAATAGAGGGAAATGTGCATCAGGAAAATTGACCATAAGAAAAAATGGTTGTTCACCTGCAGCTCTGATAAACTCAGACGCTTTAACCGCATAATCACCCATTTTTTCCTTGGCAAAATTTGAGCTTTCAATTTCATGAAAGTCGAATGGAAATGCTGATTCTGGATTGACATGCAGTTTTCCCAGGCATCCTGTACTATACCCCTCTTCTTTCAAATAGAAAGGGATGTTATCAAAGGCCTTATACATTTCAAAATCATGTGTGGCCAATCCTATCTGACCATTTTGATGAGGATAAAGCCCCGTCAAAATTGAGCCTCTGGAGGGGCTACAGACAGAATACGTGGTATAGGCATTTTCAAATAGGACTCCATTTTCTGCCAATGCGTCAATGTTTGGAGTTGTTACTATGCTATTACCATAAGCACCAAGGTCTTGC
Source organism: Cyclobacterium qasimii M12-11B (assembly GCF_000427295.1). Lineage (GTDB taxonomy): Bacteria > Bacteroidota > Bacteroidia > Cytophagales > Cyclobacteriaceae > Cyclobacterium > Cyclobacterium qasimii. The sequence goes on from NZ_ATNM01000065.1 coordinate 42,298, forward strand.
CCATGATCTTCTGAAACAATTAGAATAATATTGGGTTTTGTTTCTCCAGAACTTTTCAGGCCAGATTCGCATGAAGCCATCAATACCAAGAGTAGTAAACCTGATAAAATCAATTTAAATCTGTTGCCTAAAAGTTCTTTCATGTTAATTAATCTTTATAAAACCAGTCCGTACTTAGCTTAGTTACTTTGGTAACTGAAAGGCTTGTTCCAGCTGGTCTGTTACCTGCACAATAGCCCAATAACACATCATCACCTACAAAATCCATGGCGATATAGCAGTACCAACCATCAGGATCGTTCTCCAAAGTCTTGTAATTGCTCCATGTTTTTCCTTCGTCTTTAGAAATGGCTGAGCTCAAAGGTGTCCTAAGCTTGGCCACATCTGGATCTTCTGATAAGTTATTGTTCCAAACAGCCAATAAATCTCCTGTTCCAGGAATTCTTTCAATTGTCGCTGGTGACACGGGGGAAACCAAAGTACTTTTTTCTACTTCTGACCAGGTTTTCCCTTTGTCTTTGGAATAAGAATAGCATTGAACGCCTGCATCTGTCCTAATGACCATCAAAAGTGAACCATCATTAAGTTCAACTAAGCCTGGCTCTTGCAAAACTATTTCTTTTGGGTTAGGTACCAATTCGCTACTTTCCCATGTTTGTCCGTTGTCAGTAGAAGAATAAGAAAAAAGGTCAGCTCTACCTCTCCATTCCATCCCAGGGCCAGCATGTTTGGCTACAGCAAGAACTAGAGTACCATCTTCAAGTTGAATAACCCTGTCATTGTTAAGTACAAAATAACCTTCATTGTCGGTAATACATGCAATAGGTTCTGACCAGGTTTTGGCTTCATCCTTTGAAATTCTCATATAAGGAATACAATCGTCTGTATTGTTTTTCCTCAAATAAAACAGGGCGATGTCACCATTTTGCAATCGCAACAAGGAAACTGACATCACATTCATTCCACCTTCATTTGGCAAAACTTCCACATCCTCTGAAGTCCAGGTCTGTCCTTTATCATCTGAATACCTTCCAGCCAAATAAGCTGTTGCATGATCACTGGAAGATTCGCCATAATAATGAGAATAGACGAAAAGCATTCTTCCATCTTCTAGCTCAATAAAATCACCTTCACTGTTTCTTGGGTTATTGTCTCCAGGGTTTAAAACTAAACTACCAGGAATACTTTCAATCTCTTTCGCAGTGGTATCGGATTCGGCTGTTTGGTCTTCTACTGGCTTACCGCCACAACCATAGGCTATCAAAGCAGTTAAAACCAACATTTTGATTGCGCCACTCAATTTGTTCATTGTCATATTCATATCATTTAGTCGTAAAATTCATCCAAATTTAATTTCCGCACTACCAAAGGTATTTTTTCTTTTAATCCCAATCGCTCTGCAGCCATATACCCAAGTAATACTTCATTGTCTACAAAAGAGATGGCTGTATAGCAGAAAAAACCTTCAGGGTCATTTTCAAGTACTTTTAGGTGCTTCCAACTTTTGCCCTCATCCTTAGAAATGGCCGCTGTCAGTGGCGTTCTGAAAGTAGCTGTCTTTTTATCTAAACTTTTATTGTTGTTCCAAATCAACAAAAGGTCTCCGGTTTTCGGGATTCTTTTTAGAGAGGCTGGAGCTCTGGGTGAGACAATTTTTTGAAGGATGAACTTCTTCCCAGGTAAGTCCACTATCTTGGGATGTACTTAAGTACTGGACACCTCTATCGGTTCTTAACCACATCATAATGTCACCATTTTTTAGCAATACCACCCCGGGTTCTTGCACGACGACATTGTCTTGGTTGGGCATTTCCTGGCTACTGTTCCAGGTTTTACCCTGGTCGTCGGAGTAGTAGCAGTAAATACTACCACGCATGCTAAAATCAACTCCAGCAGTTTTATGCAGTGAAACAGGTGCCAAAAGTCTTCCGCCAGGAAGTTGAATTACCCTGTCATTGTTCAAAACGAAATAACCATCCTTGTCATTGATCATAGGGATGGGGGCGGACCAGGTTTGTGCTTCGTCATTAGAGATCCGCATAAAGGGTTTGCAATCGTCCAAAGAATTTTTTCTAGCGTAGAAAATAGCGATTGAACCGTTGTCTAACCTTAAAAATGACACGGACATGACATTCATACCCCCTTCATTGGAAACGATTATCTCATCATTTTTGGTCCAGGTTTTTCCTCCATCTGAAGAATAGCGTCCAGCGATTGATCCATTTGCATGGTCACCAGATCCTCCTTCGAATTTGGAATAGGCAAATAAAATCCTTCCGTCTTTCAATTGAATAAAGGCTCCCTCGCTATTTCTAGGAGGAATACCGTCTTCTCCAATATGAAGCACCACTTCTGAAGGATTCAGTAGTACCTGTGCTTCAGAAAAATTCACAAAACTCAGAAGGATCAAACCCGATAATACCAAAAATCTAATTTCTTTCATCAATATCGTTTTGCACATAGGCGCCATTTAATGTTTCCCTTCATAATAAGGCCCGCCACAGGTAGACGCTTCAGGGTCAAAAATTGAGAGCTCCTTGAACATCAGCCTTGCTATTTCAGAATGCCCTTCACCATCTGGATGTAGCGGATCATTCAACCATTCCTTATTTACGTTTATACCGTCAGCCTTTTCAGCTGTCTCAAGCCAATGCCCATAATTATCAACCAGGATAATGTTTTCTTCTATTGCAACCTTCCTTATTACGGCAACATATTTATCCAAACTTGCTCTGCTAGGATCCAATTCTTTGATAATTAGATTAGGGGTGTGAAGGATAGGAATTGCACCGAGCCCCCTGAATTTTTTAACCAAAAGGTTAAGATTCTCTTCATAAGCTTCTATTGATACCTTCTCATTGGAACAATCATTTGTACCAATCATCAAAGACACAACATTTGGCTTGAACTGTTTAATCCTCCAGTCAAAGTCCTGAAGGATTGTTTCGGTTGTATTTCCGCTGATTCCTGTATTTATAATTACATCTCTTACTCTTCCCAATTCCCAGCGAATGCGTTCTCCAAAAACTTCGGGATAGGAGCGGTACCCATGAGTGTGTTTTGCTCCATGGGTAATACTGTCTCCAGTAAAGGTCCATATCAATGGCACTTTATCTTTTAGTAAGGCGGAAATGCGCTCCTTGTCACTTTCACCTGAAAGTGGAGAAATAGGAAGATCCTCCAAGCTTGTGAGTTTATTGGTAAAAGATAAAATTGCTGGCAATGGAAGCAGAAATAAAGATTTTTCAAAAAACCTTCTTCTAGAGAATCTTTTCATTTTCTTTATTATCGATTAAAGACAAATATTTAAGTAAACATTTTAAACCCGAAATATGCAATAGTCAAATCTTGATTTTCTCATCAAGTTTGCTTTTACACCAATGATCCAATTAATGTGTAAAATCCTTCTCATAAAATTTAACACGTAGTTCTCCCTGCATGGTGGTCACCCATAATTCTCCAGGGTTTCGTTCAAAAACATAGGGATAAGAAATCCACTTAAAGGTTGGGTCCGTTTTTTGATTATCGCCAATTTTAGCAATTACTATTGGGTCTGACCAGGTTTTACCATCGTCTTCAGATAAGGCGATGGACAATTCACCCCTATGATTACTGGCCGCTACTTCCGACCATTGTCTGTCCCCTCCTCGTAAGGGATATTGATCGGTTCCTTCAGGGAATCTTCTATTCCACACCAAAATTAATCTGCCACTTTCGAGCCTTTTAAGAAGTCCTGGTGCAGAACTTGCAGCTATATCAGTAGGACGTATATTGTCCCAGGTTTTACCATCGTCCATTGAGAAAGCTTCCCAAAAAGTACCCCAATTGGTCCGCATCAATAGCCATAATTTTCCGAATTCAAGGGCTTCCAGGGTAGCTTCTGTTACACCGCTATGGTGACCAATACCACCAAGATCAATAATATTAGACCTTTCCCAGGTTTTACCTTCATTGCCCGACTTATAAGTCAATACCGTATGGTGGCCCGGGTGGTGTCTCATCATCATGGAGGTGAAGACTATATTCCCATTTTCGGTTTCTATCATGTCACGAACCGCACCGGTCCACTCATTATGGAGCTTTTGCACATCTTGCCAGGTTTTACCCCCGTCTAAACTTCTCACCGTATAGGTCGGTAGTCTGGCTCCCGGCGAATCCGAAATTTCTTCTTGCCAATTCCAATTTGCCCTTTCCTGCAAATTCATAAAAGCCAGGATGATCACCCCATTGCTGGTCTTTAGTATTGCCCGTTCATTTGAAATCAAGAAATTTTCAGGATCTTCAAATACAGGATAGCTTTGCCAGGTTTTACCATTGTCATTGCTAATGGTGCAATCTGTTCCCTCCACTGTCAGAATGTCCCCATTGTCTAATTTGACAAAAGGCCCCATTTTAAGGCCTTTTATTTCTTCTACATCATGATGTACCAAAGCTCCTGTGGAGATCGCTTTACCATTGTCAGCATTTAAAAGAACATGCTGCGCCTTTCCCGAAAGGGAAAGGGCAGTCATGATCACAATTAGGGTTAAAAATCGGTGAATTTTAAACATGGTTATTAGGGCTATTTATAGGTTTAAGACTGCATTTTTATTACTGCTCGTAACCAGTATTTTGGGTTATTTTAGAATTTAAGCTTATGGTTTCCAAAGTTATAGGCCACAACATAAGGTAGTTTTGACCTTCTTTTCCTTGTAAGGAAGGCACTTTCTCAAATGCTTTATCAAAGCGAACGAGATCCCACCATCTTTTTCCTTCAAAAGCCAATTCAAATAATCTTTCCTGCAATATGGCTTCGTCGTTTTCAGTTTGAGAACTACTAGTGAATTCGTAGCTAGAGAAATTCTCGCCATAAGCCCTACTTCTCACACTATTTATTTCAGCAGTTGGATCCTGACCAAGGGCATTTTTAGCTTCAGCTATAAGCAGCAACAACTCAGCTTGTCTGTAAATCACAATATCATCAAGAAACCTTCTAGAACCTGATTCAGTATACCCACTACCCTTTGTTACAATCGTGGTTATATAAGCATTATCGGCTTCATTGGAATATACCTCCAAAAAACTAGCTGATTTCCGGCTATCTTCATCCATAAACTGATCTCTCATTGTAGCAGAAGGGGCCCACCAATTAAATCCTCCGGGGGTTCCAATCGTTTCTAATGTTTCCTGATCAAAGGTCTCTCTTACATCAAGGGCATTGATATACATGTCTGAAAACATGTTGTCGGAAACCTCAAAATCACTAAAATGAACTGAGAAAATGATCTCTTGATTTCCTTTATTATCAAAGTCAAAAACCCTGGAATAATCATCCAATAGACTTAGATCAGCCGTGTTCGCTTCATTCAAGGCACTCAAAGCAATGGTAATATCAGCATCACCTCCACCCATGGTTTTACCTGTCCACAAATACACATCTCCTTTGAGCGTATTGGCTGCAGGCTTGGACCACATGGATCGGCCATTCTCAAACTCGTTACTTGGAAACAAGCTTATCGCCATGTCCAAATCATCTTTAATCAATTCAAAAACAGTAGCAACCGCGGCCCTTTCCTGAAAGGTCGTTTCTGCATCATAGCCTTCTACAGGATCAGTGATCAAAGGAACATCTCCCCAGGTTTTCGCAAGAACAAAATACACAAATGCTCTCATGCTATAAGCTTGCGCTAACAAATCATTTTTATTCTCTTCACTAGGAAAGGAAATGTTTGGAACATTTTTTATGACAAGGTTGGCATAATTGATCACCTTGTAGGTTTGCAACCAATCCAAATCAGCGTTTCCTTCATTCATGTCATTTTCAAAATACTTTCTTCTATAGTCCGCATTTTGAACTCCTTCACCCATTATTTCACTCCTTGCTTCACCCATAAAATAGAGTGTCCTACTTGACAAATCCCTAAACTGGTTGTACATCCCTATTACTCCGCCTACGGCATCTTGTTCTGATTGCCAGAATGAGTTAGCCCCTATTGAACTAATGGGTGCTAATTCCAAAGGTTCTGTACAGGAATAATTCAGAAAAAAACAACAACGCCGAGCAGGTATATCTTTATATTAACTAATTTTTTCATGACTTTTTATATTTGATCAGGACTTAATTAAAGAGAAAGGTTAATACCTAGCATGATGTTACGAGGAACAGGAAAACGTCCTCTGTTTATCCCTCCATCTTCCGGAGAAAGACCACTAAAGCTGGTAAAATAAACAAGGTTATTACCTGTCAGGTTAAGCCTAATTCCTTCAATTCCAATCTTTTTGTACCATCCTGCAGTATAATCATAACTTATAGTAAGCTCCCTTAAGGCAAGGAAATCTCCCTTTTCATAATTCACAGAACTTCCTCCACCATTGTCCAGGTTTCTAGGATCACCTCTCCAGTAATTGCTTTGGGCTACCTGATCTGCCCAGTAAAATTTGGGAACATCTGTCACATCTCCCTGGTTTTCCCAAGACCTGGCGATATTTGAGCTCATGTTGGTATTTCCAACGAACTCTCCATCCAAATTGGCCCTTACATAATTATAAATGGTATGTCCGGTGGTATAATCCATTCTCAAGTAAAGGTTCACTCCTTTATAGTTCACGTTATTTGAAAAACCTCCGGTCCATTTTGGGAAGATATTCCCCATATAAACCCTGTCTCTTGTGTCTATCACATTATTACCATCGACATCCTGCCAATCCACATCTCCTCCATACCTGGTTCTGTCAGGACCTGCCATGATTAAATCCTGAGGAGCTGCAGCTGCTGCCTCATCAGTAGGAAATACCGACAGGTATTGATAACCGTACATTTCGCCGATTTGTCCACCTTCTTGTAAACCACCTTTCCAGGCATAATCTCCAATTTCTTCATCATACAAGAACAAACCGCCAATTCTGTTGTTTTCATTGTCATTTTCAGGCAGTTCCAATATTTTATTCTTCACAAAAGAAGTGTTGAACCCAATGTCCCACATCCAATCCTTCGTTGAAAGCACATTAAAATTTACTTCAAGCTCTACACCACTGTTCTCCAAACTACCCAGGTTTGTTAAAATGCTGGTGAAACCAGTCAACTTCGGCATGGCCAAGGTGGTGATTAGATTGGAAGTTACCCTTTGATAATAATCAAACAGAACAGTAAGCCTATTATTGAAAAGACCTGCATCAAACCCCACATCAAAAGTTCTGGATTGTTCCCATTTAAGATTTGGGTTGGCAATAGTAGTGTATTCAACAGCGGCATTTCCTTGATAAATACCCCCAACACTGTAGGCTCCTTGAGCCTGGAAATCCGCTAAATTACCAAGGTTACCATTGAGACCATAACTAGCTCTCAACTTAAACTTATCAATAGCTGCTGGCGAGTCCCAGAAAGATTCGTTATGTAAATTCCAACCAGCAGATACCCCAGGGAAGAAACCCCATTTGTATTCAGATCCTAAATTAGAAGCACCATCATACCTGGCACTCATTGAAAATAAATACTTATTATCAAAATCGTAATTGGCTCTACCAAAATAACCCAGGATCAACTGCTTCCCTTTAGAACTGGAAACCTGTACAGCTTCCCCTGAAGCATTTAATGTCGGGATTAAATCTGTTGCTGCTCCTCTACCCTGAGCAAAAAGACTATAATTGTCTCTCTGATACATTGAATAGCCAAGGGTGGCAGTGAAATTATGTAGTTGAGCAAAGCTTTTTTCATAGTTTAAAACTGCATCCAACTGTAATTGCTCCCAGTTTGTTTGGCTTCCTGTAGCAATTCTATCTTCCACCAATTGGGTTGGTGAATTGAGATAAGACATCAAGAATGTGTTAGCTGTATTGGCTTTGGTATAAAGAGATGCTGAAGGTTCAAAGCTGAGGCCTGGAGCTAACTCCCAATTGGCACCACCACTCAATGTCATAAGACTTAATGTATTGTCATTAACACTACGACTTAATTGATAGGCTGGATTACCCAAAGAACGACCGACTCCCGGAGCAAGGGTTCCATCTTCAAATGCATACTTTGCAGTAGGAGGAGTAGCGATAGATCTTTCAAACAAGCTATTTTCACTGTACACCAAATTATCGGAGGACCTGGTGAAATTCAAGCCTGCAAATACAAACAACTTGTCACTTACTTTTAACCTACCATTCATATTGGCAGTGAATCTTTTATAATTGGTGGTAATTGCTATTCCATCCATATCCGAATAACCCACACCAATATTAAAAGTTGCTTTTTCAGTACCTCCTGATAAATTCAAATAGTGGTCTTGGGTCACTGCAGTTCTAAACAACTGATCCTGCCAATCAACTTCGTCAAAAATAATGGTTTTGGTAGGATCAACTGGGTCCGGCATACTTTGCCATCCTTCACTCAGCTTGTATTCATTTTCAGGTGTCAGGTATTGAGTAGTATAAGCCGTGTTATTGGTAAGGTCGTTACCAATGCCATACCCGAAGGCCCCATCTAACTGGGCAAGTCTTGTGGGAGATTTGATACCTGTAGCGGCTATTCCTAATCTTGAATAGTATATATAATCCCTTGCAGAAAGCAGGTCATATTTTTCTCTTAATTGTGAGGTACCAATAGTGTACCTATAGGTAACCTTAGTATCACCAGCCTTACCGGTTTTCGTAGTCAAAATAACCACACCATTAGATGCTCTGGAGCCATAAATCGCTGTAGAGGCCGCATCTTTTAAAACCTGCATGGATTCAATATCCATAGGATTGATCCCTTGAATATCATCTCTAATTACACCGTCCACTACATATAATGGCTCGGCACCATTCGGGTCGTTTATTGAAGTTCCACCCCTTACGATTATTCTTGGTGCAGCACCTGGCTGACCACTTAATGTTTGAACCCTTACCCCAGAAACTGTTCCCTGCAAAGCTGAAGCTGCATTACCTAAAGGTACATTTTCAAGCACCTTGGTATCAAGTGTACTTACTGCAGAAGTTAATTTTTCTCTGGATTGCTCGCCATAACCAACAACAATGATTTCATCAAGTGCACCAAGGGCTGTTTCTAAGGTTACATCAATATTGGTTTGATTTCCAATGCTTATTTCCTGCGGTTTAAAACCAATAGCAGAAAATTTCAATACGGTATTGTTACCTGACAGGCTTATGGTAAACTTCCCGTCCATATCTGTAACCGTTCCAGTGGCAGTACCCACGTGAATGATATTGACACCAGGAATTGTACTTCCATCTTCTTCGGAATATACTGTCCCTGTTACATTTTGGGACTGGGCCCAAGTCTTCTCTGTAGAGAAGGTTATTAACAGCAACACTATAAAAACGGATTGCCACCATTTTGTGTAGAGTTTCTCGATCATATTTGTCCTATTTATGTTATGTTTCATTAACATCCACCTATAAACTGCTTGTTTATAGGTATTAAAGTTAAATAATAATATGTATTATTTATTCAAATATAATGAATAATTCTAGCCCTCAAAATCCAGTCATCCAATAAATAAAGATTTTTTAATAAAAAATTAACAAACAAAATATTATTCTTTATTTTACCATGAAACGAATAAATCATAAATGAAAAACTTCCAAAACTACTTTAAAAAACTAAACCTAACACATTCCACAATTCACCGACATTAAGTAACAAAACGATACATCTTCCCATAATGAGGATAACAAATACAAATACCTTAAAAAAAATACGCATACTTGGTCTATAACCCCTTGGGGAAAATCCTCGCCGGAGCATATGTAATACTAGTTTTATAGTTTTTATAATGATGCAAGAATCACTGATTTAACTTACTGTACTATTCAATTAAAACACCCAAATTACCTGAAAAGTAAAATTTAGCGATGAAAAAGGAGGCGTTATTAAAAATTAAGATCTTTTATTATGTATTATATATTTTAAATAAGATTAATATTAATGATGGAATTACCAAAAAATCTTCATTTATAGGCCTATTAGAGGTAAAAAATCCTATTTTATTTTGACTATAAGTATAGATATGAAAGAGTAGAGTGGTAATTAAGGGAGCAGTTTAATAATACTTATTATATTTGCGGGAGTCAAAAAAACCAAAAACATAAGTGAGCAAATTCAGTGTCAAGCCAAAACCAGTTTTAGATGCCACCTTATCATTGGTAGACAAGGTAGAACAAAACTTAAGAGAGTACTTTGCGGAAGCCAATCTCCAGCCAGGTGATGCGATCCCAAAAGAGGCCGAACTTGCGCTATCCATGGGGGTAAGCAGAACCGCCTTAAGAGAAGCACTCTCAAGACTTAGAACACTTGGTTTAATAGAGTCCAAAAGGAATAGGGGCATTATCTTGACACAACCAGATATTTTAGGGAGCTTCGAGCGGGTATTGAATCCGATGTTATTAGACAGTGCCACCCTCCAGGACATTTTTGAGTTGCGTTTGGTTTTGGAAATGGGCATCACAGACTTTTTGTTTATGAGAAAATCCAAGGCCAACCTGGAAAAGCTTGAATTACTTGTAAAAAAAGAAGAAGAAACGAAAGACAAGTTCCTGAAAAACAGGTACGATGTAGATTTTCATTCCATGCTTTATGAAATTTCAGGCAATCAAACGCTTTTGAGGTTTCAGAAAATGCTGCTGCCTATATTCAACCTTGTACACAGCGGGCAAATCATCAGTAAATCCGAGGTTAAGAATGCTGTTACTCACCGTGACTTATTGCACGACCTTCAACAGGGTACGCCTGAATCCTTCCGGGAAAAAATGAGCATCCATTTAAAAGTATATTTGGACAAAGTGGATGAATAAAAAAAACGGACAGAATTAAATCCTGCCCGTTTCAATCAATAACTATTATACCGTGACTTTTTAGCCTTTGTAGTCTTCAGCAACTTGACTAGAAACACCTAAACCATCAATACCCAGTTCTACAACATCACCGGCCTTCATGTATCTTGGTGGCTTCAGCCCCATACCAACACCTGCAGGTGTTCCTGTACTGATCACATCACCAGGCAATAAACTCATGTATTGACTGATATGACTTACCAGTTGAGGAATATTGAAAACCAAGTCAGAAGTATTGCTGTCTTGCAACATTTCACCATTTACCTTAAGCCACAACCTCAATTTGTGAGGATCAGGAATTTCGTCCTTAGTTACTAAATTAGGTCCTAGTGGAGCAAAGGAATCAGCACTTTTCCCTTTAACCCACTGTCCACCGTGTCTTAACTGGAAATCCCTCTCACTTACATCATTGTGAACAACATAACCAAACACATGATCCATGGCATCCTCTTCGGATACGTAACTGGCTTTTTTGCCTATTACGACTGCCAACTCAACTTCCCAATCCGTTGCTTGGGAGTTCTTTGGAATCACAATTGGATCAAAAGGTCCTGAAAGCGCAGAAGTAGCTTTCATAAACAACACGGGTTGCTCAGGAACGGCCATGCCACTTTCCTTTGCGTGTAAAGAGTAATTCAACCCTACACAAATAATTTTGGATGGAAAAGGAACGGGAGATCCTAATCTCACATCAGATCCGATTTCCGGGCAACTTGCTGCATTCGCCTCTAACCATGCTTCTAATTTCTTCAGATTACCTTCATCGCCTAAAAATTCAGCGGTCCAATCTAAACCAAAAGCTGAACAATCAATTTTTTACCTTCAGAGGTTATCACTCCGGGCTTCTCCTGCCCTACTTTTCCAAATCTTATTAATTTCATTTTTCAATTATAGTTTAAAGTAATTACATTTTCAATTTAGAAAATCCACCGTCTACCAAATAATCAGCACCGGTTAAAAACTTGGCTTCATCAGACGCTAAAAAGAAAGCCATACTGGCCACTTCTGCAGGAGCTGCCATTCTTCCAATTGGTTGAGTAGCCGAAAGCTGTTCAAACATTTCCTTTTCTTTTCCCGGATAGGTTTTGGAAATATAATTGTCCACAAAAGGAGTATGTACCCTCGCCGGCGAAATGGCATTGCATCGAATATTGTCTTTGACATAATCCCTTGCAATGCTAAGTGTCATGTTGAGCACTGCACTTTTACTCATAGAATAAGCAAAACGATCCGGTATACCAACGGTAGCTGCAATAGAGGCCATGTTAATAATCACTCCTCCACCATTGGCGATCATCCTTCCAATCACTGCTTTAGAACAATGGAATACTCCTTTTACATTCACCGCAAATAAACGATCTAAATCAGCGCCTTCTGTCGATTCAATGTTTCCAATATGAGAGACGCCGGCATTGTTGATCAACACATCTATTTCACCGGGAATTGCTTCTATGACCTCATTTACATTGGCCTGATTAGAAACATCTGTTTGCTTAAAATAGACATCATAACCTTTGTCTTTTAGTTTCCCGACAATATCCAGCCCATTTTCCTGATTAAAATCCAATACATAGACTGAGGCACCAGAAACTGCAAATTTCTCCACTATTGCCAAACCTATTCCACTGGCCCCACCCGTGACCAAAACATTTTTCCCCTTCATTTAATATGAAATTTTCTAATAATTAATACTTTACATTCAATATCACTTTCCCAACATAGGGAACAATCGCTTCAAATCTTCTTCTGAAGGCTGGGAACCGTATTCACAAACTTCAAAAGCTTCCGCATACTGCGCTTTTTCAGCCTTAGCAGGGCCATACCATTTCTCCAGGCTCTTCCTCACAGCAGGATTTATCCCTCCTCCTCTTTTTTCTTTTAACCAGGCTATTCTTTCTTGTTTACCTTCAGGCACCTCGTCAGCGTAGCCCGCTATCCACGGTAGCCACTCATAAAATTGAGATTCATGTGCGTCCAAGCCATGTATTTTCTTGTCGATTACCGAGGTAATGTCTATCGCTATATGAGGCTCAAATGGATTAGGCTTTTGGAAATGATCCTGAAAGTATAAAAACACCGGGTTTTTACTTAGAGGTGGTGTATCTGGAGCCACATTAGGAACACCTACCATATAGGCAGCATCCTGTACCAACACACCGGTATAGCGATGATCGGGATGGTAGTCATTAGGTCTTGGAGCAATGACCACATCCGCATCCCATTCCCTGATTTTCCGGATAATCTGAAGCCTTATGGCTAGCGTAGGTAGTAATTCACCGTCATGGTTATCCAAAACGTCATAAGAAACGCCAAGTCTTTTGGCCACTTCCTGGGTTTCAGCAATACGCCTTTTGGCAAGCATTCCACCCCCCTCTTCCATATGTCCTGCATCACCATTTGTGACAGAGACAAATTTTACTTTGTGGCCCATAGCCACAAAAAGGGATGCTGTGCCACCACTTTTTATATCGCAATCATCAGGATGTGCACCTATCATAATGATTTTCAAAGGTCTTTCTTGGGCTTCTACTATAGAAACGGCGAAAAAACAGAACAAAATTGCAATAAAACTTGATTTCATAGTCAATTTTTCGGTTGTTAGAATTTAAAGCTTGAAGATAGGCATTTAGCCCTGTTTTGTCAATCCGTTAATCCAAATTATCAGTCATTTGCCCACTTTACTCAGAACTTATTCCTTATCTTTGCCACCTAAAAATTAATTTCGCGAAACAAAGTTACAATTAGATATGCTTCAGGTAAATGAAATAAGAGCAAACTTTTCCCAGGCCTGCGAAAGGCTTAACGCCAGGAATTTTGAAAACCCTGAAGAAGTGCTGGGAAATGTATTAAAGCTAGAAGACCTAAGGAAACAAATTCAGCTAGAGCGAGACACCCTTCAGGCTGAGTCCAACACAATTTCGAAGCAAATTGGTAAATTGATGCAGGCTGGCAATAAGGAAGAGGCAGAAAAGATTAAGCTGAGAACTTCTGAGATAAAAACACAGGTGAAGTCTTTGGAAGAAAGCTATTCGCAGACTGAAACTGAACTAACCCAGATTCTATATACTATACCCAATATTCCACATTCATCTGTTCCTGCAGGTAAATCTGCAGAAGACAATGAGATCGTCTTAGAAAACGGAACGGTCCCACAATTGGAAGAAGGCAATAAAAGCCCTCATTGGGAGTTGATTAAAAAATATGACATTGTTGACTTTGAGCTCGGGGTTAAAATCGCTGGTGCAGGGTTTCCTGTTTACAAAGGCAAAGGAGCCAAGATGCAAAGGGCTTTGATCAACTTTTTCTTAGATGAAGCAGAGAAAGCGGGTTATACAGAAGTGCAGCCACCCATATTAATCAATGAAGAAAGTGGCTATGCTACAGGGCAACTTCCAGACAAGGAAGGCCAAATGTACTTTGCGCAAGAAGATGGCCTATACCTTATACCTACCGCTGAAGTTCCGATTACAAATATGTACCGGGACGTAATTCTTCAGGAAGATGAGTTGCCTAAAAAGAATACGGGCTATACACCTTGCTTTAGAAGAGAAGCTGGAAGTTGGGGAGCACATGTAAGGGGATTGAATAGACTACACCAATTTGACAAGGTGGAAATTGTACAAGTTACCCATCCTGATAATTCGTACAATACCCTGGAGGAGATGAGCTTGCACGTTCAAGGCTTGTTGCAAAAACTAGAGTTGCCTTACAGGGTCTTAAGACTTTGTGGGGGAGACTTGGGATTCACCTCCGCATTGACATTTGATATGGAAGTGTATTCAGCTGCGCAGGAAAGGTGGCTGGAAGTAAGTTCTGTAAGTAATTTTGAAACCTACCAAACCAATCGGTTGAAATTACGCTTTAAGAACAAAGACAAAAAGACCGTTTTGGCCCATACACTCAATGGAAGTGCTTTGGCGTTACCTAGAATAATGGCTGCCATTTTGGAGAACAACCAGAGTGAAAATGGCATTAAAATGCCAAAAGCATTGGTTCCTTATTTGGGTTTTGACACCATAGCGTAGGCATTTATAACAAAACATTTAAAATGAAAAAGGGCTTCTTTAATAAAAGAAGCCCTTTTTCATGTCATTAAAGTTGATTATATCGATAATTTCTGTTTCCAGCCCTGCACCTCAGCATAGCATGTGTCCACTACACTTTGCTGAGCTGAAGTAAGTGGATTTTTTGCTCTTCTGCTTACAATTTCCAAATCCAGCCCTTCTTTATTAAGGAAATACCTGGAAGAAAGCATGTAATTGGCGGTCACCCTACGTTCCATGTCTCTAACTTGGTCTTGCAACCAATCCACCTGCTCTGTTTTTCCAGTATCACTGGCATTTTTACAAATCCATGCGATTACCTCTGGGTAATAATTACCTGCTATTGGGGACAATCCAGCCCCTCCATTGCGAAGGGAAGCTACTGCGCTACCCATGTGGGCATTGTAAAAGCCCATTTTAGTACCCTCTGCAGTTTTAAGTTTTTGAAGAATATTGTCGATGTCTTCAGATGTGTCTTTGTGGTACACAAGCCTTCCTGAATCCAACAAAAACTGTTGTACCCTTTGAGAAAGTATCCTTTTATAAGGAGTTGGGCATTCATAGGTTCCTAAAGTGATGTCACCTGTTAAAGACAAATAAGCTTCCAAATTTTTGATGACCACATCATCGGACTCTCCCTTTTCTGCAAAGTGAGAAGTAATCATAATTACGGCGTCAACGCCAGTATCAGCAATTTGCTTGGTGAATTCAGCTTTTTCCTTTGCTGTATCCCCAAAAGAACCTGTCGCAACGACAGGGAATTTCCCATTGACCCTTTTAACAACGGTCTTGGTTACTTTCAGTCTTTCCTCTGGGCTCAGGTCATACATCTCACTGCTTAGGCAATTGGCGAAGAAACCACGAGCACCTGATTCAAGATAGTAATCGGTAAGTTTTTTTAACCCTTTATAATCTACAGTCATGTCTGCTTTATAAGGGGTCAGCATTACAGGTATAAAAGCTTTTTCGACAGCTTTTGCTGACATTGGCGTATTCGCCAATAGACTATTCCAAGGGGTAAGTCCTGCCAAAGTTCCTAATGCCATTTTTCCTAAAAATTTTCTCCTATCGTTTTCAAAACTCATGGTAATATTATTGATTTAAACCCGATGACTCGGCTTCAATTGGGTGGTAAATTTAATTGTTTAAAATATTCGTACACACTAATAACCCCTAAAAAGGGGAAACAGACCAGTAGAAAGCAATAAAATTTGGCATTACGGGGGAATTATTATGATTAGGTGCCTATATTTGCCCTCTATATGTGGAAGGAAATAGCTTTGTTGGTAAAAAAAGAAGCCTTGTTGGAATGGCGGCAAAAGTATGCCATCAATGGAATACTCCTTTATGTGACCAGTGCTGTTTTTATTGCCTATTTAAGTATGGGGACAGGCCAGGGGAAATTGCAAGTACCCATATGGAATGCCCTTTATTGGATCATTATCCTTTTTTCGGCAGTAAATGCTGTGGCAAAAAGTTTCGTACAGGAACAGCAAGGTAGGCAACTCTATTATTTTATGATCGCTTCACCTGAGGCCATTATTTTATCCAAAACCATTTACAATACTGGACTCACCCTGGTGTTGGCGCTATTGGGCTACCTGGTATTTAGTGTGGTTTTCGGAAATCCTGTAGCTGACAATTCTTTATTCCTTCTGAACCTTTTGCTAGGAGCCATTGGTTTTTCGGCCGCCCTAACCATGGTCTCTGCCATTGCCTCAAAAGCAGGAAACAATGGTACCTTGATGGCCATTTTAAGTTTTCCAGTAATGATCCCAATACTTCTGATGACTATCCAGGTTTCCAAGAGTGCAATTGATGGATTAGACAGGGGCATAAGTGCCGAAAAGATCCTGACTTTAATGGCCATCAATGCAATTGTACTGGCCACCTCCTACCTGCTTTTCCCCTATCTTTGGAGGAGTTAAGCCTGTAGAATGGGGGCTGAGCCTTCCGAAGCCAAAAAATCAGTTATTTATAATTAATTTGTTCTCTCTATTTCGGCTAAAGCCAAATGAAATGGTATTGTCCTTTTTAAATGGGCTAAAGCCCATTCCTATTGAGGAGGTTTCGACAATTAATTTGTGTGGGTGGAAAGCTAGATTATTGAATGAAAGTTGGAAACTTTCGGCATTTTAGGTCTAAGTTACGCTTCGCTAAACTTAGACCAGATGGGAATTCTGGTATATCCCGAAAACGACATGGTCGATCAAATTTTCAATCGAATCGATTCCAGAATATCAATAGCCCCCAGCTTCAGCTGGGGGATTGAATTGCAATATGTCGTCTAGGGGATTTAGCCCAATGTTTCACCCGATGAGGTCATTAAATTATTTTGAAGCCCTAACCAAAGGCTAACCATAATTAAAAGGCTTTCTATTTTCCTTAAAATTTTGGCTAAAGCCGAATGAAATGACAATGCCCTTTATAAATGGGCTGAATCCCATTCCTATTGAATTGGTTATATTTATCAATTTGAATGTAAGAAATGCTGGATTATTAAATGAAAGGAGACTTTCGGCATTTTGGGTCTAAGTTACGCTTCGCAAAACTTTGACCAGTGCATCAGATAAACTCCCTATGGGCAATACTATTTAATAAAGTACATGAGCCATTAATTATAATCCCATGTACATTTAAATAATTACTCTTTTAACACCAAATAAGGAACTCCACTAGCTGAAAAGGATCCATCAACTTCCGATCTTAACCTTATCCCTAAAACTATGTTCTTATTAGGAAGATTATTGATGAGGTTTTCTGTTCTTAAAAATTCTTTTTCGGTATATCGATTACTCGTTCTAATCAAAGAACTGGTGATTACAGTATTGTCGGTAATATTGTACAGTTCAAGTAAAGCATGGTTACTGCTTTTTTCTACATATGGATCAGCTTCAAAGTAAACTGTTCCCACATTTGGATAATTTCTAATGTCAAATGGGATACCCGATACAATTGTTGGAGATGTGCTGGTCGTATTGGCTGAACTACCTACTCCTTCGGCAATCTTTAGCCGGATTTCTTCATTAATCACCCCACTACTTCCATTGCAAACATATTTGGTTACCAGAACTTCGCTTTTGTCCAAAATTTTATTCTCATTTTGATCAAGCCCTGCTTCAATTTTTATGCCGCTATACGCACATATATTTCCATCAGGTTCATCAGTAATATTAATAAGACTTAGAGTCCCATTCAATCCATTACATGTATAAGAAGTATATTCTACTTCATTTTCATTTAAGATTCCATCCATATCAGAATCCAAGCCATAATCAATTTTCAAACCTCCATTTATGCAATTGTCACCTGAATTTTCATTGGTAATTTTTATTAGGCCCGCTGTTCCGTTTATCCCATCACAAACATAGGCGGTAGAGGTTATTTCATTTTCTTCCAAATTACCGTTTCCATTTATATCTAAACCTGAATTCAACTTTATCCCACCATTTACACAGTTGGCTCCACTTGGTTCATTAATAACAGTGGTAAGACTGCTATTTCCATCGACTCCGTTACAGATGTACTTTGTGTTTTGAACTTCGTAAATCTCAAGGATTCCATTGGAGTTGGCATCGAGTCCAGTTTCTATTTTTAAGCCAGCATTCTCACAGAAATCACCTGCACTTTCCTCTAAAACATTAATAAGACTGTTTTTGCCATCAATTCCATGAGTTCCATCTTCCCCATTACAAGCAATTAAAAAATTAATCAAAACTATATAAAACAATGTTTTCTTTATCATGTATTTTTTCCAATTTTAAGTTTAGATCAACACCAAAAAATTAAACGCTTTTTTTGATTGCTGCTCCAACCTTTTCATTATTATTTAAAGGCTAAAAGAGCAACCCTTCCCCTGACAAATCACGATTTTATAGACAATATCAGATAGACTATTTATTGAAAACCTTTCACAAAAAGCAACGATTGCAATAAGTCAATTCTGGTTCCAAAAATTTCATTGTACCAGTTACAAAAACTATCTCTATAAACTAGACCAAATTATAAGGACGCTTAAAAAAGGCAATACCAAGTGATTTGAAAAAAAACTCAATCAAAAAGCATGTACCACTGTACCAAAAAACGTAAAAAAAGCATTCTTTCCACTGCCAACGTTTTAAGGATGATATTTATTTATAACTAATCAAAAGTAAAACTATTAATGAAACTATCTATACTTTTAAACCTGATTTTTAAATTTGAAATCAATGTGGGGGGTTAATTATTTTTCTCCCTCCGGAGGAATCTTTCCAAATTCTCAATAAAGAAAAATCAGATTTGTAAAAAGGTAAAGATTCAAATTGATAAATTCGCTCTAATAAAAAAATACAAACAAAATAAGTCCTTTCATTTACTCTTTAAATTTTAGCTAAATCCGGATAAGATAATGTTGGCCTTTGTAAATGGGCTGAAGCCCATTCCTATTGAGGTTTTTTTTAATAAATTTGTTTGTGAGCAAAGCTGGGCTATTAAATGAATTTGGAAACTTTCGGCATTTTGGGTCTAAGTTACATTTCGCTAAACTTAGACCATATCGGGACCTAGAAAAGACCCAACAGGACCCGAGTTTTTTGGTTGTAAAACAGTGATTAACAAACTTTATTCACTCTCTTATAAACTTACCTATCAATCAAAACGTTAATTGAATAATGGGTAGTTTCTTTCATCGGCAAGGAATACCCCATAATCCCCGAAAAAGCCAAGATACATTCTGGTACCTGATGAAATCACCTTCCAATTAAAATCAGGTAATTCTAATGCATAACCTTCAGTGAATTCATGACTTTGGTCATATTGTCGCCTTTTTTAGCTTCAATATGACCAAATTATTGACCTAAATTATTTGCAAAACGTTACTTATCAATGTCTTTGAATCAGAGTTGAATTACCCTCCCCTTGATTAGCAGACCCATTTATGAATTAAATAATTCTGAGAACAGTAAACAATTTCACGCGACCATGAAAAAAAGCATCATCATTTTAATCATTGCATTTATCAATATTAGTTCAGGATTCGCTCAGGATTGGCAGACTGATTTCTCGAAGGCAAAAGAATTGGCTACTAAAGAAAAAAAGCCCATTATTTTGGTATTCCAAGGATCGGACTGGTGTGCTCCTTGTATAAAATTAAGCAGAGAGATTTGGACCACCGAGACTTTTATAGCGTACGCTAAAGACAATTACATAATGTTTCAGGCAGATTTCCCTAGAAAAAGAAAAATGCTTTGCCAGAAAAACAGGCTACAGCCAACGCGAAATTGGCGGAGAAATATGATAAAGAAGGAGTATTCCCATTGGTAGTCGTTCTGGACAATAAAGGAACCTTATTGGGAGAAACAGGCTATAAAAAAATTACACCAAAAGCTTATATTCAGGAACTGAACAGTTTTGTCAAATAAAATGAGACTATTCATTACGCTTTTTGTTTTCTTATTGGCTATCACCTCTTATGCGCAACAAGCTCACAAACGCACCCTGAAATTAATGGGGAGCAGATTTGACATTACTGTCGTTGCCGAAGATTCCATTACAGCAAAGGATTACATAGATAGTGCAATTGAAGAAATTGACAGAATAGAAAAATTAATCTCTTCATGGGATGAAAATTCTCAAACTTCCGAAATAAATAAGTTCGCTGGAATCAAACCAGTCAAAGTTGAGGCAGAACTATTCAGCCTAATTGAGAGGGCCATCATGATCTCGAAATTGACTGATGGTGCTTTTGACATCAGTTATGCCTCAATGGATAAAATCTGGAAGTTTGATGGCAGTATGAAAAAAATGCCTTCGGAAGAAGACATCCGTGCTTCAGTAGCCAAAGTAGGCTATACTAAAATTTTGCTAGACAAAGACAAGCTTACTGTGTTTCTCAAAATCAGGGGAATGAAAATTGGCTTTGGGGCTATTGGAAAGGGGTATGCAGCAGATATGGCTAAACAATTACTTGTAGCTAAAGGAGTAAGTTCTGGCATTATCAATGCTTCGGGCGACATGAATTCCTGGGGCCAACAAGTTGATGGTAGCGAATGGAAAGTCGCAATTACCAACCCACTCAATAAGAACAAAGTTTTTGCCTTATTGCCAATCAACAACGGTGCAGTTGTCACCTCAGGTGACTACGAGAAATATGTTGACTTTAATGGCAAAAGGTATTCACACATAATTGACCCAAGAACGGGATATCCTTCTATTGGAATTATTAGCGTTACCGTTTTTGCTCCAAAGGCAGAGCTTGCAGACGCCCTTGCGACATCCGTATTTGTAATGGGAAAAGAAGCTGGCTTAGACCGTATTAATCAACTTCCCAACATAGAATGTATCATTATAGATGATAAGGGGAATATTTCAAAATCGAATAACATAGTCATCGATAAGTTATGAAAAAAACAATGGTATACTTCGCAATTATCGCTTGCCTGGCAAGCAGTTGTACGGTTGTAAAAGGATATGAGAAAATAAACATTAATGATCCGGACATGGCCCTTTCTGAAAAGAAGTTTGACCGAAATGTATCCACAATGCATTCTTATAGAGAAGCAGCAGTAGGTGCCAACAGTGGGAAAACCGGTGGAGGATGTGGTTGTAATTAATTAAACAAGAAATATGCATTCCTTAAAACAAATCATTTTCCTTTGCTTGTTTATTACTCCTTTTATAGGTTATTCACAAGATAGTACCCAAGTATATAAAAAGCGGGTATTGGAAACCGCAGAAGTCGATATTTTATCGAGTTATTATAGCCAAGATGGCGATAATGCTGCCGTAAGCGGTGGCATTGGAACCGAAGCATTAACCGATTTAACTACCACATTTATAATTTCCATCCCCCTAAATGAGGATGATATTTTAACCATTGATGCAGGAATATCTGCTTACACCTCTGCTTCATCTAGTAATATCGATCCATTTGACGGTGGAACAGCTGATGCTTTCCAAGCCTCTTCTGGTGCTTCCAAAAGCGATGTATGGACAAACTTTAACGGAAGTTATAGCCATAGTTCTGACGATCGCAATTCCATTTGGTCTACAAGCATTTCTTTCGCCAATGAATATGACTATTTTTCCGTAGGTGCTGGAGGCGCTTATACCAAACTCTTCAATGAGCAAAACACGGAACTTAGCATAAAAGGAAATGTGTATTTTGATTCCTGGACTACTATATACCCAATTGAATTAAGGCCTTTTTCGGCCGGAGAAAATGGTTTAACAAATAACTTATTTACTAACAATACCATTTCAGGCAATACAAATTACAACCCTGTTTTTAATGAATATGATGCAAAAGGACGAAATTCTTATTCGATGGGACTCGGTATTTCACAAATCCTACACAAAAATGTACAAGGATCAATGGCCCTTGATTTTATTCAACAGCAAGGCCTGCTTTCCACACCATTTCAAAGGGTTTATTTCAGTGATGTTGCAGATTCATTTATTGACAATTTTCAATTGGCAGATGCCAATGAGCGACTACCTGACAATAGGTTTAAAGTGGCTATTGGCGGGAGACTCAATTGGTACTTGAATGAGAGGCTGTCACTAAGGACTTTTTACAGGTATTATTTCGATGACTGGGGAATTGCATCACATACTGCAAGCATTGAAGTCCCAATCAAAATAACCAGTAACTTTACTTTGTATCCATCTTATAGGTTTTACAATCAAACCGCTGCTGATTATTTCAATCCTTATGAAACAGCATTGTCTACAGATGAATTTTACACTTCTGATTATGATTTATCTGAATTCTCGGCCAACCAATTTGGCTTTGGGATCTCCTATACAGATATTTTCACCAAGGTCCATATTGAGAAATGGGGATTAAAAAGTATTGACCTTAAATTTTACCGGTATGACCGGAATACCACCTTCCGATCAAACATGATATCAGCAGGGGTTAAATTTGTAAGGAATTAAACCCAAAATGTGCAATAGGCCATCTGATTACATAATCCGGGTAAACGGAATTATTTATAGCTATAAAACAGGAGAAAGAGTGCCCCCTCAAGTACACAAAAGGAAGATAAAAACAGTGTAGTTTCCTAAATTTCAAAGTGATTCAGGCGAATTTCGAAGTGTACCATTGCCAGTTGAAGGTTTGGACGTAATATTTTATCCGAAAAACACTTTAATTTCACCTTTGGAAGAAAATCACCAAAACCAAATAAAATACCAGTTTCAGGCCTTTTACTAAAAAAACCAACCATCCGAATGCTTCGGAAAAGCAGTTTATATGCTTTCTCAAAACACCACTAAAAGCCGCTTTTTGATTTACACTTACCGATAAGCAAATAAACGGGATAAAAGTAAATAAATCACTTAATATGCCCTATTTTTGCGTGTTGATTCAATGAGGTCAATAATCAATTTTCCCACCTGTACTCACTGTTGTTAAAGATTCAGGCATTTATGGATACTAATCTATAGATGAAAGCAATGGGAAGAACTTGACCCACTAAACACTATCGAATATGAAGGCTTATTGGTGGAAAATATTGGCCATTTTATTACTGGCTTATACCATAATTGCAGGTTTATTGATTGATGTTCCCAGACTTCCAATTCTGAATGAAACGATCAGAGGATTGTTCTTTCATGTGACCATGTGGTTTGCAATGTTAATTATGCTGGTGGTTGCAGTTATTTATGGTGTACGACACCTTAGAACTGGAAGCCTTGCTGACGATGACATGGCTGTAGAATTCACAAATGGCGCCATATTGTTTGGTGTCATAGGCATAACAACAGGCATGGTCTGGGCCAAATTCACTTGGGGTGATTTCTGGACCAACGACCCCAAACTTAACGCATCGGCAATAGGCTTATTAATGTATTTCGCCTACCTGGTTTTGCGTAACTCTCTTACAGACGTCTACCAAAGAGCAAAAATCAGCGCAGTGTACAGCATCTTTGCTTTCGCTGTTTTTATTCCATTGATATTCATCCTCCCCAGACTTACAGATAGCCTTCATCCCGGCAATGGCGGAAACCCAGGATTCAATGCCTACGATATGGACAGTAGCTTAAGGACGGTATTTTATCCGGCCATAATAGGCTGGACCCTACTTGGCACCTGGATAAGTACGGTAAGGGTGAGGTTAAGACGTTTGGAAAGAAATTTAGAAGACAAATTGATCAATCAGTAATATGAAAAAGTTCATTATTATATTCTTGTTGTTTATCAGCTTTTTTGCGAAGGCTCAGGATAAAATTGGCATTACAGAAAAGGATTACCAGAATTCAGGTGTCGAAATGGCGGATAAAATGCGGTCGGAAGGAAAAATCTACGTATTAGTCAGCATTATTGGAATTGTTTTAGGTGGTATTCTCGTTTATGTGATACAAACAGATAGAAAGATTAGTGGGTTGGAAAAAAAATATAACAATTAAGTCATGAAAAGAGGACATATATTAGGCTTGGGCATTATAGCAGTAGCTATTGTAATCATTATCACTTCTATAGGTGATGCCAGTACTTACGAAAGCTTTTCAACTGCCAAAGCGATGGCCATGAATGGGAAAACCGAAGCCATTCACGTGGTAGGTCAACTGAAAAAAGGACAAAGCGGTGAAGTGGAAGGAATAGAGGTAGGAGAAGACAAAACCTCTTTTATTTTCATAATGGTAGACAATGACGGCAAAGAACAGCAAGTGTATTACAATGAACCTGTGCCAGCTGACTTTATTAGGTCAGAACAAGTAGTGGTCATAGGTACATACAAGACCGAAGAAATGTTTGTAGCTGAAAAAATTCTAATGAAGTGTCCATCTAAATACCAGGAAACAGATGTAAAACCTACAACATCCTGATTGATTCTGGTCTTATTATACACAAAAAAAGAACCTTATAATGACGAATACCTTTATGGGTAATTTGGGGCACTTTATGGTAATTCTGGCTTTTGTCAGTGCCTTAGTCTCAGCAGTATCCTACTTCTATTACACCCGTGCTAGCGAGTTGGATAAACCATCCTGGAAAAACTTTAGCCGAATCACTTTTTACATTCACGGTTTTGCGGCTATTTCTATTGCATTCTGCCTCTTTGAAATAATTTACAACCATCGGTTTGAATATTTCTACGCTTACTCCCATTCTTCGAAAGGCCTGCCAGTACATTATATGATCTCCAGTTTCTGGGAAGGTCAGGAAGGTGCTTTTATTCTTTGGATATTCTGGGATGTAGTACTTGGTCTGGTTATCATCAATACCAATAAATTCTGGGAAGGACCTGTCATGTTGGTGTTCATGCTCGTTCAGGCATTTTTAGTATCCATGATACTGGGAATCGTTATTGGAGACCTGAAAATTGGTAGTTCACCTTTTATGCTACTCCGCGATGTTTCAGAAGCACCAATATTTCAAATCAATCCGGATTTCGTTCCTGAAGACGGTACAGGCTTAAACCCTTTATTGCAAAATATCTGGATGGTAATCCATCCACCTACCCTATTTCTGGGTTATGCATCTACTTTGGTTCCTTTTGCTTTTTTAATGGCTGGGTTAACCTTAAAGAGATATTCTGAATGGATAAGACCCGCATTACCTTGGGCCATTTTCTCTGCCATGATTTTAGGTATGGGCATTATAATGGGTGCTTATTGGGCTTATGTTACGTTAAACTTTGGAGGGTATTGGAACTGGGATCCAGTAGAAAATGCCGTCTATGTTCCATGGCTAATCATGGTAGCAGCGATTCATACCATGATCACATTTAAGAAAAGCAGCACCGCACTAAAAACCTCCATGATACTCGTCATTGGCTCGTTTATACTGGTACTGTATGCTACTTTTCTGGTTAGAAGTGGTGTCTTGGGTGATTCTTCTGTACATTCTTTTACTGATCTGGGATTATCTGGACAACTACTTATTTACATGTTGTTCTTCCTTGCCATTGCCATCTTCCTTACCGCCAAGGAGTGGAAACACATTCCAACCTCAGAAAAAGAAGCATCGGTATATTCCAGGGAATTTTGGATCTTTATAGGCGCCACTACCTTAGCCCTAATGGCTTTTCAGGTGATTGTACCTACTTCCATTCCGGTTTACAATGCCATTATTGAAATGTTTGGTGGCTTGTCAAATCTAGCTCCACCAGCTGATCAAATTGGATTCTATACCAAATTCCAACTTTGGTTTGCAGTTGCACTTGCCTTATTAACGGGTGTAGGGCAGTATTTCTGGTGGAACAAAATGACCAAGGAGGATCTTAAAAATGCCTTGGTTACCCCATATATCATCTCTATGGTTTTGGCAGCCGTAATCATCACAGTTGGTAAAGTTTATGACGTTACCTATATCGTGATCGTCCTTGCTGGAGCATTCACCATTGTGGCCAATTTCTCTATTTTAGTGAAATTATTGAAGCATAAAACCTTTAAATTGGCAGGAGGATCTCTTGCCCATATTGGACTAGGTATGATTCTGATTGGGATAATGTTCTCCTCAGGATACTCCGACACCATATCCATCAATATGTCTGGCCTAACTTATAAAAAAGATTGGGAAGATGACCTGAACAAAGAAAATGTATTGCTTTGGATCAACAAGCCGCTACAGATGAAAGATTATGATGTAGTCTATAGAGGAAGGTACAAGAAAGTAGTAGGCGTTCCTGACTATGTCAAAGCAGATGCAATGGAATCCCTCGATGGAGTAAATCAAGCCCTGGCTTTAGAAAACATTGAAGTTAAGGACAAAGTGTACTTTCAAAAAGGCGATACGCTCAAACTGGTTTTGGAAGAAAACTCTTACTTTAAGGTGGAGTATTTTCAGGAAGATGACAAGAAATTCACATTGTACCCCATGTCTCAACCTAACCCTACCATGGGTTTAATTTCTTCTCCAGACTCAAAAAGATACTTAACCAAAGATCTTTATACCCACGTCTCAGCGATCAATGATTACGAAGAACCGGAGTGGAATGATGACCAGTTTATCAATGCCGCCCCTGGTGAACAGTTTTTCATCAATGATTTTGTTACTCAATTTGAGAGTGCGGATGTGGTCAAAGAAATGGATGGAATCCCCTTAGAAGAAGGAGACATAGCTGTTCAGGCAGTCCTTACCATTATGGATTATGATGTAAAGAAAACATTGAAACCAGTATTCTTAATTCGAGGAAATCAAGTAGGCAAAGTTGAACACATCGACCATGACCTGGGCATCAAAGTAGAAGTCGACAATATTGTTCCCGAAGAAAACAAATTTGTATTCAAGGTCAACACCTACCAAAAGGATTATGTAGTAATGAAAGCTGCTGTCAAACCCATGATCAATGTATTGTGGCTCGGTACGATCATTATGTTGATAGGCTTCTCTGTAGCCATATTCCGTAGGTTTGATGAATTCCAAAAAATGAAAGCCAAAGGCCTGGAATAATTTCTAAAAAGTAAATAGATAAGTTTTAACCCCTAAATAACTTTAGGGGTTATTTTTTATAAATTTATGGACATGAAGTTTACTATAGCGATTATCGGAACGGGTAATGTGGCCTGGCACCTGTCATCCGCTTTGGAGAATGCGGGGCATGAAATATTGGAGGTGTATGGAAGAGACATCCAAAAAGCGCGTCAACTTTCTTCCCGACTATATGCTACAGAGCCTCAGGATCACCTGGATTTCACAGAAAGCAAGGCCAATTTATTTATCATTGCGGTAAGTGACCAGGCCATAGCTCAGGTTGCAGAAGCGGTACTGTTGCCAGAGCGTAGTATTCTTGTGCATACAAGTGGCACCATGCCTTTGGACATTTTGTCCTACAGCTCAGCCGATTTCACCGGCATACTTTATCCTTTACAAGGCTTCAGTAAAAGCCGGGAGGTATCCTTTGAGGAAGTCCCTTTTCTTCTGGAGTCCGAGGACAAAGAAACCTTGAAAAACTTGAAAAAACTTTGTAAAAGTCTCAAGGCCCCAAGTCATGAAATCAGGTCAAAAGACCGAAGGTCCATCCATGTTGCAGCAGTATTTGCGGCAAATTTCACTAATCACATGGTGTTTATGGCTGAATCCATAATGAAACGCCAAGGCTTGGATTTTGACATTTTAAAACCGCTGATCATTGAGCAGATGAATAAAACACTTCTACTGGGAGCCAGTGATGCTCAAACTGGCCCAGCTGTAAGAAATGATATCAATACTTTGGAAAACCACCATGATTACCTAAGTTATAATGAACAACTTGCAGAGATTTATAGAAATATTTCTCAAGACATTATGGACAGCCATTAATTATTGTTATTAACTTAATAGCCGTTATCTCTATAATAATCAGTATTTTATTAATTCTTAATGTTCAGATTGCACTTAATCTCATTAGTTTTGTAGCATGAAAAATCCAAAGGCTTCTCCTGTATTTACTTTTGGTGGGTTTATGAAAATTATCCGTCCGGAAAACCTGCTAATGGTCGCCTTTGCGCAATTGATGACAGCCTTCTTTCTTGTTGGTACCACCAACAATGGGTTATCGGTATTGCAGGATTATCACCTCTACTTATTGATCATTTCAACGGTCATCCTTACGGCCTCAGGTTACATGATTAATGATTACTATGATGTAAAGATTGATTATGTCAACAGGCCTCAAGCCGTAGTGATCGGGAAGGGAATGAAAAGGCGCATGGTAATGATTCTTCATACCGTAATGAATGTCGTTGGTATTATGATTGGCTTATTGGTGCACCCAAAAATCGGAGCCATCACCTTTGTGGCAGCATTCCTTTTATGGCTTTACAGCAATTCCCTCAAGCGACTTCCTTTTATAGGCAACTTAACTGTGGCTTCTTTAACAGGCCTTGCCATCTGGATTGTTGGAATATATTACCAAAAATCAGAGCTTTTAATCATCACCTATGCCATATTTGCCTTTTTCATCAATTTAATGCGTGAGATATTGAAGGACATAGAAGACCGAAATGGAGACCGGAAACATGGCTGCAAGACCTTACCAATTGTTCTGGGGTTTAGAAAAACCAAAAACATTATATTTATCATTGCTTTCCTATTTGTTGCAGCTATTCTATTTGTCACATTTAAGATAAATGAGCCTTTACTCTTCCTTTATTTCGGAGGGCTTAGTCTGTTTTTCATCGCTTTTATGGTGAAAATATACAAGGCTGATCGAAAATCTCATTTCTCTGAATTAAGTACTATATCTAAAATACTTATGCTTACAGGCATACTAAGTATGGGATTCCTTTAAGAAAATTTAAAAACCATCAATATGAAAAACAACATCATCGCCTTAGTCTTTTTCGCTGTCCCTTTTCTCTTCCTCTCCTGTTCAGGAAAAAGCAATCAGTCAAATACTGTAGCTGAAGAAACACCACAACTCTTTCCTGACGAAATTACCAAGTTCAGTCCAGTAGAAGGAAACCCGATTTTTACGGCGGCAAGTGAAGGCGCCTGGGACAGTGGCATCAGGGAAAGGGGATTTATAATGAAAGAGGAGGACGGCTATCATATGTGGTATACTGGATTTGATAAGTTTGGTGAAGACAGGTTCCTCAATTTAGGATATGCCTTTTCAGAAGATGGCATCGAATGGACCAGGTATGAAGGCAATCCTATTTTCAGTGAGAGTTGGGTAGAAGACATGATGGTCTGGAAAGAAGATGGTGTTTATTATATGTTTGCCGAAGGAAGAGGTGACATCGCCAAAATGCTTACTTCCACTGATCGCATCCATTGGGAAAACCAAGGAGATCTTAATATCAAGAAAGTGGATGGCTCACCAATTAGCGAAGGTGCTTATGGCACACCAACTGTTTGGGTAGAAGATGGGATTTGGTATCTGTTTTACGAAAGAGGCGATCTGGGCATTTGGCTGGCAACTTCTACAGACCGAAAAGTGTGGACAAATGTTCAGGATGACCCAGTAATTACTATGGGGCCTGAGGCTTATGATATATATGGAGTGGCTGTAAATAAAATAATTAAATATCAGGACCATTATTATGCCTACTACCACGCTACTTCCTTAGAAGATTGGAGCGATTGGACCATGAACATGGCCGTTTCGAAAGACTTGAAAACCTGGACAAAATATCCTGAAAACCCTATCATGGGAGACAACAAATCTAGTGGTTTCCCTGTTTATGATGGAGAACAATTTCGATTCTACACAATGCACCCTGAGGTGGCGTTACATTTCCCTGCTAAATAAACAGGACAACGGGATAAATAAATGTGGAATGCAAAGAGATTCCTTTGTATTTTTACAGTGAGAATAAAACAAATCATACAGTGAAAAACATTGCCATACTCGCTTCTGGAAGCGGATCAAATGCGGAGAAAATAATAAGCCATTTCCAAGGGTCTACAAAAGCCCGCATTGCATTAATTGCCTCAAACAAAAAAGGTGCATATGTACTTGAAAGAGCAAAAAAATTGAATGTGCCTAGCCATGTATTTTCCAAAGCGGAATTGGAAAGCGGGGAATTCACTGAAGTGCTTCGAGACCAAAAAATTGATTTCGTTGTATTGGCCGGTTTTTTGCTTCAAATTCCAGGAAATCTAATCCAGGCTTTTCCAGACCTTATGGTCAATATTCATCCCGCGCTATTGCCAAATTATGGAGGGAAAGGAATGTATGGAGACAATGTGCATAGGGCAGTAAAAGCAGCTGGAGACACCGAAACCGGAATCACCATTCACCTTGTCAATGAAAATTATGATGAGGGAAAAATCATCTTTCAAACTGCGGTAGCTGTAGGTGAAAATGACAGTCCTGAACAAATTGCAGAGAAAGTTCATGTCCTAGAACATAAATACTATCCAAAAATCATTGAAAGTCTGATTTAATGCCTTGATTTTCCTAACTTTGTCTCTTCGTAAAGTTATATTAAAAAGTAAATACCAAATAATTTCCTTCTCTATCGGTTTAATTCCAATTAAAATTTTCCGATGGGTTTAAATGTGATAAATTACAACAGTAATGGCTGAAAAAAAATACAATCTGCGCTTATCTCGGTATATTATAAAGACAACCTGGAACCCATCATTGAACTATTAAAAAACCAGGGAGTAACCATCTATTCTACGGGTGGAACACAGAAATTTATCGAAGAGCAAGGTGCTGATGTAATTCCGGTGGAGGAACTGACTGGCTATCCTTCAATTTTTGGAGGTAGGGTAAAAACCCTTCATCCAAAGGTATTTGGAGGTATTTTGTATAGAAGGGAAAATGAAGGCGATATCAAACAGGCAACTGAGTATGGTATTCCAGCCATCGATTTAGTAATCGTAGATCTTTATCCTTTTGAAGAGACCGTGGCATCTGGCGCTTCTGAAGCAGACATTATAGAAAAAATTGACATTGGAGGAATTGCATTAATCAGAGCAGCCGCGAAAAACTGCAAAGATGTAACCATCATTGCTTCAAAAGCACAATACGGGGAATTAGAGGAAAGACTAAAAGCACAAAACGGGGCTTTGACTACCGCTGACCGTAGGTATTTCGCAGCCCAGGCTTTTAAAGTATCCTCCAATTATGACACGCATATATTCAATTATTTTAATCAGGAAGAAAACATTCCTGCCTTAAAAATAAGTGAAGAAAATGCATCGGATTTAAGGTACGGAGAAAACCCACACCAGGAAGCACGTTTTTACGGAGACCTTAAGGCCTTGTTCGATCAGCTAAACGGAAAAGAATTGTCTTACAACAATTTGGTCGATGTGGATGCTGCAGTGTCTTTAATTGCTGAGTTCACTGAAGAAACTGCTTTCGCTATTTTAAAACATACCAATGCTTGTGGTGTTGCACTAGGAGCGACTGTTAAGGAAGCTTACGAGAAAGCATTTGCTGCAGATACGATCTCTGCTTTTGGCGGTGTTTTAATAACCAATAAAAAAGTAGATTTGGCTGCGGCCGAAGCCATACATGGATTGTTTTTTGAAGTGCTTATAGCTCCAGATTTCGATCAAGATGCTATGGACTTGCTAAAAGGAAAGAAGAAAAGAATCCTTTTAAAGCAAAAAATGAATTTGACTGGTGCCAAGCAAGTCAAAACGCTTTTGAATGGATTTGTAGAACAGGACAAAGACTTAAAAACGGAAACCAAAGCGCAATTTGAGGTAGTGACTAAAGTGGCTCCAAGTGAAGCTGAAAAAGACGCCTTGGTATTTGCGTTAAAAATCTGTAAACACACTAAATCAAACACCATCATTCTCAGCAACCATGACCAACTCTTTTCAAGTGGTGTAGGACAAACCAGCAGAGTAGATGCGCTCCAACAAGCGATAGAGAAAGCCAAAGCATTTGGCTTTGACCTCAAAGGTGCTGTTATGGCATCTGACGCATTTTTCCCATTCCCAGATTGTGTAGAAATCGCTGGAAAGGAAGGAATATCTGCAGTGGTACAACCAGGAGGCTCTATCAAAGACAAAGACAGCATCGCTTATTGTGATGCCAATGGCATGAGCATGGTGATGACGGGTATCAGACATTTCAAGCATTAATTGACAATGGCTTTGGTATTTTTTTCCAGATGAATATTTATATGATTCATCTGGAAAAAATACCGATTTCCAATAATATTCCTTTTACATTGCTGACAAATTAGACGCAGATTATGTAATCGGTAATAGGATTCGTTTTAAGTGCTAAAGCTACCTAAATTAAGGCTATATTGAAGATGAGCGGTTGCAGCTGCTTGGGGACATGGATAAAACCAGATTTACCAATTAATCATAAATCAACTGTTGATTAATCCCTGGTAAATCTGATGAAATCACCTCTTCGGTACTACAGAAAGTTGGAATAATAGGCCAGACCTGTTTACTCCCACGGATTTAATTGTGTTAAATTTAAAGAAACAAGAATCATTTAATTAGAAAATATTAAAATGGGATTATTCGACTTTTTCTCAAGTGACATCGCCATTGACTTAGGTACAGCCAATACGCTAATTATACATAAAGAAAAAATAATTGTGGATGAACCATCCATAATCGCTATAGATAAAACAACCAATAAAGTATTGGCTATTGGCCGTGAGGCCATGAACATGCACGAGAAAACGCATGAGAATATCAAGACGATCCGCCCATTAAAAGACGGAGTAATTGCGGATTTTTATGCAGCCGAACAAATGATCAGAGGATTGATCAAAATGATCCCTGGACATAACAAAGGTATGTTTCCCCAATCTCATAGAATGGTGATTTGTATCCCTTCCGGCATTACTGAAGTGGAAAAGCGAGCTGTCAGAGATTCTGCAGAACATGCTGGTGGCAAAGAAGTTTACATGATATATGAACCCTTAGCAGCAGCTATCGGTATAGGTATAGACATAGAGAAACCAATGGGATCCATGATCGTGGATATCGGAGGTGGAACCACTGAAATAGCACTTATAGCGCTTTCAGGAATAGTTGCAGACCAATCCATAAGGGTAGCTGGTGATACTTTCACCAAGGACATCCTGGATTATATGCGACGACAACACAACCTGCTTATTGGAGAAAGATCTGCAGAAAAAGTTAAGATCGCCATCGGTTCAGCATTGACTGAGCTTGATGATCCACCGGAAGATTATGAAATAAGAGGTAGAGATTTAATGACCGGTATTCCAAAGGTCATAAAAGTTTCTTATTCAGAAATCGCTTTTGCTTTGGACAAGTCTGTTTCTAAAATTGAAGAGGCTGTACTCAAGGCATTGGAGATTGCTCCTCCGGAACTTTCTGCTGATATTTATGACAATGGCATCCATCTAACAGGTGGTGGCGCATTGCTTAAAGGCTTGGACAGAAGGTTACACCAAAAGACCAAGTTGCCAATTCATATTGCAGAAGACCCACTTAGGGCAGTAGTAAGAGGCACTGGTAATGTCTT
Source organism: Cyclobacterium qasimii M12-11B (assembly GCF_000427295.1). Lineage (GTDB taxonomy): Bacteria > Bacteroidota > Bacteroidia > Cytophagales > Cyclobacteriaceae > Cyclobacterium > Cyclobacterium qasimii. The sequence goes on from NZ_ATNM01000065.1 coordinate 75,971, forward strand.
GAAAAACATCAAACAATTCAGAACTGTTCTCATGACCTAAAAAGAAGATGCAGCAAATCTTTCTATTTTTATATAGACTAAGGGCATTTATTCTTTTTCTGATTCTGGAATTACTGGCATTGGGGATTATTTTCACGCATAATTCACCACAGGGGGCGGTCTATTTTAATAGTAGCAATAAGTTTACAGGGCGTTTATTGTCTTCAAAAAACAACTTTGTCTCTTATTTTACGCTCTATTCTACCAACAAAGCATTGGCTGAGAAGAATGCTTCCCTTCTCAACCGGCTGGATAGAATGACTCCCGTTGCCGATTCTGCCTATTTCGCTTTAGACAGTACCCTTAGTAATAATTACAACTTCTGGTCGGCCAGGGTAATCAATAATTCTATCAATCTGAGCCAAAACTTCATCACGCTGGATAAGGGAAAAGTAGACGGCGTAGTAGAAGGAATGGGTGTATTCAATGAACAAGGTATTATTGGAAGAGTAAAAGGTACAAGCAACCATTTCTCTTCGGTAATATCTTTATTACATACAGACCTTCTGATCTCCTCTAAGATAAAAGCAACAGAGGTTTTTGGCTCTATAAAATGGGATGGAATTAACTCAAGTGAAGCCAAATTGCTCTATGTTCCACGGCATGTGATGGTGGAGCCCGGCCAGGAAATAGTTACCTCCGGATACAATGCCGTCTTCCCTGAAGGCATTCCAGTAGGCAAGGTAAAAGAGGTTTCTTATGGAAATGAGACCAACTACCTTGACATAACAATCAGTTTGGGGGCTGATTTTAGTAAACTCAATTTCGTATATCTGGTAAAAAATGATCTACGAGAAGAAATGGACAGTTTGGAAATAGAAATGGTGAATCCCAATCAATGACAACAGTTAATTTACTCAAATATAGCTTTAGCTTTTGCCTTTACTTTCTAATTCAGGTTTTCATCCTGAAGGATTTGGTTTTGTTTGGCTACTCCTTTTGCTTTTTATATGTATTTTTTCTTTTGAGTCTTCCACATGAAGTACCTACCATTTCATTGTTATTAATTGGCTTTTTCTTAGGGCTATTCATAGATATGTTTTATGATAGTTTTGGGATTCATGCAGCCAGCACCGTGTTTCTTGCCTTTCTTCGGAATTCATGGATCAAGGCAATTATCCCCACTGGAGGCTATGATGACAATGTCCCCCCCACTTTATTGAACATGGGATTGGCCTGGTATATATTATACTGCCTACCGCTGATCCTTATTCATCATCTTATATTTTTTTATATTGATAGTTTAGGAACGGATTTGTACCTCCCGCTCGTTATTAGAGTATTCAGCAGTATGGCGTTCACATTTCTCTTGGGAGCAATCGTACAAGCAATATTTTACAAAAAAGAAAGGGTAGTATAAATGTACACAGGAAGATCTTTAGTCGTTGCCATTACAATTGGGGTAATTGCTTTGATTTTATTGGGTAAATTATTTTTAATTCAGGTAACAGATGACAGTTACCTTAGGAAAGCAGAGCGCAATGCCATCCAACGGGTAGTAGACCATCCTTATCGAGGGCTTGTTTACGATAGAAATGGCGCTTTATTGGTCTTTAATGACCCTGTTTTTGACCTGATGGTAATCCCAAAAGACTTTAGTCTAAAAGATACAGCCAGGTTCTGCAACTTGTTTGATATTGAAAAAGATTACTTGATAGAGAATTTCACGGCAGCAAAAAATTACTCTTGGGTAAAACCCTATCCCTTAATCAAGCAAATTTCCAAGGAAGACTTTGCCAAAGTGCAGGATTTTCTCATCGATTACAAAGGCCTCTTCGTGATGACCCGATCCGTAAGGTCTTACCCTAGATCTTCTGCTGCTAATATACTTGGATATATTGGAGAAATAAGTGGTTCTCAACTTTCCCGTGACAGCAGTCGGTATTATGTTCAGGGCGATTATGTTGGACATAGTGGTCTAGAGGCTTATTATGAACCTGAATTGCGCGGAAAGAAAGGCGTTAAATACAAGCTCGTCAATGTCCGAGGCATTGAAAAAGGCGCTTTTAAAAATGGAGACCTGGACACCCTTTCTATGCCCGGGGAAAACCTGCAATCGACTATTGATTTGAACTTACAGCTTTATGGAGAGCAACTAATGCAAGGCAAGCGGGGATCCATTGTGGCAATAGAACCCAAAACCGGAGAAATCCTTACCATTATTTCCGCACCTACTTATGACCCGAATGTTTTAACGGGTGCAAAATTTGGGCAAAATTATACCGTTTTAAACAATGACCCTGAAAAGCCACTGTTTAATAGACCCATCATGGCAACCTATCCTCCCGGATCAATTTTTAAAATTGTCCAATCCTTAATCGGACTTCAGGAAGGAATCCTGACACCAAATTCTACTTTCCCTTGTAATAAATCCTTGGTTAATTGCCATAACCACCCTACACCAGTAAATCTATTTGGTGCCATAAGAAATTCTTGTAACCCTTATTATCACCAGGCCTTTAGGCAGGTAATCAACCAGGAAGTTTCTACCAACACCTATACGGATACCCAAATTGGACTTGACAAATGGCAAAAAGCAGTTGTTAAATTTGGTTTAAACAACCGATTGGGAGTAGACATAAATGGAGAAAAAGGTGGCTCTATTCCTTCAAGTAGCCTATATGACAAAATCTACGGCAAAGGAAGGTGGAAATACTCTACCATTTACTCCCTATCAATTGGACAGGGTGAGATGTTGGTTACCCCGTTACAAATGGCAAATCTTGCAGTCATTTTTGCGAACAAAGGGTACTTTTATACTCCCCATTTGATCAAATCGATCAATGATGATCCGTCCAGAATTCCAGCAAGATTTAAAGAAAAAAGGGATTCAGGTGTTGAAGCAAAACATTTTGATTTGATACAGGATGCAATGGTTCAAGCCTTGTCTGGTACTGCCACAAGAGCTATAATGAAAGACATCGAAATAGCAGGTAAAACTGGTACGGCGCAAAATCCTGCTGGTGAAGATCATTCTGTCTTCATTGCTTTTGCCCCAAAAGATGATCCAAAAATAGCCATTGCAGTCTATGTGGAAAATGCGGGATGGGGAGGAAGAGCTGCTGCAAGTACAGCGAGTCTTTTGATTGAAAAGTACCTTACCGGAGAAGTTAAAAGACCGGAATTGGAGGAATATGTGCTAAAAGGAGATTTTATTTATTAAGTGAGACAAAAAGACACCAATTTACATAAAATAGACTGGGTAACTGTAGGGTTATATTTCGCGTTGGTTTTTATAGGCTGGCTGAATATCTATGCAGCAGTATACGATGAACAAAATGCTACCTCCATTTTCGATTTTTCCATCAACTCAGGGAAACAGTTGGTATGGATAGGTACAGCCATTCTGCTTATCATAATCATCATGGTAGCAGATTACCGCCTTTTTCATAACCTTAGTCTCGTACTATATGCAATATTTGTCCTCATCCTTTTTTTAACCCCTTTTATAGGCAAAGAAATCAACGGACAAAGGGCTTGGTTTGAGATAGGTGCTTTTAGATTGCAACCCGCAGAATTCACCAAGTTTGCCACTGCACTGGCATTGGCAAAGGTTATGGAAGGCCCAAGCTTTGATCTAAGCAAGCTTAAAGACCAAATGAAGGCCTTAGGAGTTATCTTCTTACCAATTGTCCTTATATTATTACAGCCGGATACAGGTACTGCAATGGTTTACAGTGCGTTTTTCATCATGCTTTATAGAGAAGGCATGCCACAAAGGTACTATGTCATCGGACTGTCACTAGTGGGTCTTACCATCCTTACCCTGGCCATCGAAAACAACCTCTATTTATTTGGGAGCATCGGTGTCGTCATCCTTATTTTGGTAGCGATGAGTAAAAAATCCTGGCAGAACGCAATAAGCTTTGTTTTTCTGGGATGTATCATGGCGGTGTATGCCTTAAGTCTGGACTATGTGGTAGAAAAACTTCCTGAACACCAGCAAAATCGAATCATGGTTTTGTTCGACCCAGATGTTGATCCTCTCGGTGTAGGCTGGAATGTTACCCAATCAAAAATAGCCATCGGTTCAGGTGGTTTATTGGGAAAAGGCTATCTGGAAGGCACCCAAACAAAGTTTGACTTTGTACCTGAACAACATACCGATTTCATTTTTTGTACCCTAGGTGAAGAATTTGGATGGGTCGGAAGTTTTGTAATGATTGCCTTGTTTGTCACCATGCTACTAAGGCTCGTTTTTTTAGCGGAAAGACAAAAAACACGGTTTTCAAGAATTTATGGTTATTGCGTGGTTAGCTTGTTATTGTTCCACTTTACCATAAACATTGCCATGACCATTGGGCTATTTCCAGTGGTGGGGATTCCTTTGCCTTTCTTCAGCTATGGAGGTTCTTCACTTTGGTCGTTTACGATCCTGCTATTTATCTTTATAAAATTAGATTCAAACAGAATTCAGATACTGGGAAGGAGTTACTAGATTTATCGCTTTCCCCTATTTCTACTTAAGTTGAACCTGGATAGAATTTTTACCTGAAACAAAAAAATCCGAGAAGTTAACTCTCGGATTTTTCTTTGTTTAAAAACGCACCTAAACAAATCACTATTTAGTGATTTACCTACGTTAAAACGTTAAATACTAGTCTCTTTAATATTTCTACCTCACACACCCACTTAAACGGTGGGCTTAGATTCCATTTGAAATAGATTTACAACACTCCTCCAGTCCCAAGAAGCAAAAAAAGCGATGCCGCCAAGGCAGCTCCTACTACAGGACCAACGATTGGCACCCAACTGTAACTCCAGTCGGAGGTTCCTTTTCCTTTTATTGGAAGCAGTTGATGCATAATCCTGGGCCCAAGGTCTCTTGCAGGATTTATAGCATACCCTGTAGTGCCACCCAAAGAAAGGCCTATTACCCAAACTAAAAAGGCTACAGGCAGTGCACCGATAGATCCCAATCCTATTGGGGTCCCCTGACCATCATCTATGACAGGACCGGTAGAGTATAAAATAACAATGATCAAAACAAAGGTACCGATCACTTCCGATGTGAAATTGGAAGACAATTTTCTTATCGCAGGGGCAGTCCCGAATGGGGCAAATTTAAGCGCCGGATCATCCGTAACGTCAAAGTGATCCTTGTAGACCAAATAGGAAATACCTGCTCCAAACATAGCGCCTAATACTTGAGCCAAGATATAACCTGGCACCATTTCCCAACCAAATTCACCCACAATAGCCAATCCAATGCTTACTGCTGGATTTAGATGGGCACCGCTGTGGGGTCCTGCAACCACCACTCCGATAAAAACACCCAAAGCCCAGGCAGTAGTGATGACCATCCAACCTGAATTTTGTCCTTTGGTTTTATTCAATACTACATTCGCTACTACTCCTGAGCCCATGGCCAAAAGCAAAGCGGTTCCGATAAATTCAGCTATATAAACGTTCATATTTAACCGTTTATCCAGTTTAATGATCTCTCAACTGCTTTGTGCCAATAGGCTAAAGTTGATCGCATCATTTCTGTATCCTGTTTGGGTTCAAAGGTTTCATCTGCTTTCCATAAGCTTCTAATTTCATCCATGTCTTTCCAGTATCCTATTGCTAGTCCTGCGAGGTATGCTGCGCCCAAGGCAGTGGTTTCAATAATTTCAGGTCGTTTTATCGAGCACTGGTTCAAATCAGCTTGAAATTGCATTAAGAAATTATTGGCAGTAGCTCCACCATCCACACGCAGTTCAACAGTTTCTTCTCCAGCATCTTTCTCCATCGCTTTCAATACATCATGCACCTGAAAAGCGATGGCTTCCAATCCTGCCCTGGCCATATGGGCTTTTGTAGTTCCCCTGGTGATCCCAAAAAAAGCACCTCTGGCTTCCTGGTCCCAATAGGGGGCTCCCAATCCCGTGAGAGCAGGTACAAAATAAACGCCATCATTGTGATCCAGACTTGAAGCCATGGCCTCACTGTCTTTTGCGTCATTAAATATTCCTAAACCGTCTCTTAGCCATTGGATGCCTGCTCCACCTATAAACACACTTCCTTCCAAGGCGTAATTGACCTTATCCCCTATTTGCCAAGCGATAGTGGTCAATAGTTTATTGTTAGATTTAACGGGCTTATCTCCGGTATTCATTACTAGAAAACAACCTGTACCATAAGTAGTTTTTGCCATTCCAGGTTCTGTACACAATTGACCGAATAAGGCCGCTTGCTGATCACCAGCAATTCCAGCAATTGGAATTTTTGCTGAAAGCAAATTGCCTGAAGTTTTGCCATAAACTTCGCTACTTGACTTTACTTCGGGTAAAATGGCCGCAGGAATATCCAAAAGCTCAAGCAATTCTTTGTCCCATTTCCTTTCGTGAATATTGAAAATCATCGTCCGGCTGGCATTTGTAATATCGGTAACATGCGTTTTGCCAGCTGTCATTTTCCATACTAGCCAACTGTCCACGGTGCCAAAACACAATTCTCCCTTTTCCGCCCTTTCTCTGGCTCCTTCTACATTATCAAGTATCCATTTGATCTTGGTTCCAGAAAAATAGGCATCTATGATCAAACCGGTTTTATCCTGAACCATTTCTGAATGGCCGGCTTCCTTAAGGGAATTACAGTAAGCGGCCGTACGTCGATCCTGCCATACAATGGCATTAAAAACTGGTTCGCCGGTTTTTCTATCCCATAGTATGGTAGTCTCCCTTTGATTGGTAATCCCTATGGCAGCCACCTGACTGGCAGTGATATTGGCTTTGGTAAGGGCTTCAGTTGCCACAGAGGCTTGTGAAGACCATATTTCGTTGGGATCATGTTCCACCCAACCAGATTTTGGAAAGAATTGCTCAAAATCCTTTTGGGCTGTGGCTACAATTTGCCCTTGTTTATTAAAGATTATGGCGCGCGAACTGGTCGTCCCCTGGTCCATGGCCATTATATATTGATTGTTTGGGTTCATTGGGTTTTAGATATTTATTAAATACTTTCTGGCTAATTTATAAAATTCTTCTAACTCTTCACTTATCCATGCCTCATCTTTGCCAAGTTCCTTCGCCATTATAGCCGCTACTTTCGGAGCCATTAGCATAGATGCTTTGGCATCAAGTAATAAAATCCTGCAACGACGAGAAAGGAAATCTTCAATCTTGAGTGCCATCTCTTCCCGAACGGCAAAGACCACTTCAGCTCCAGTATAGGGGTAATTTTCGTGTATTCGCTCCGCCAAAGCTGAATCTTTCTTCTGCAAATCAAGAATAAATTTGGCATCTGTTCCGTACAGCTGCAAATGCCCTTTTATCTTTTCCTCACTGTATCCATGGAGATGCTTGTCTGCTGAAGTACTTTCTATTTTACTTATTCCCTGACTTTTAAAATGAGCATCCACAGTGTCCTCTCCCATTTTCCTGAAAGTAGTCCACTTCCCACCAGTGATGGTGATCAACTTACTTTTAGAAACAATAACTTTATGGCTTCTGGAGATTTCCTTGGTTTTAGTACTTCCTTCTTTAGGAGCTGCAAGGGGTCGAAGACCGGCAAAAACAGACAAAACATCTGCTCTCTTCGGTGGTTTCACTAGATAATTACTAGCTGTATCCAATATGAAATTAATCTCAGCAGCCAAAGGCCTCGGCTCCATTTTTGGTTTTTTCACCAAAGTATCGGTAGTCCCTACTACTAACTTGCCTTCCCATGGAACAGCAAAAAGCACCCTGCCATCAGAAGTTTCAGGAATCATTAATGCATCATTACCTCCCAAAAAGGAGCTGTCCATCACCAAATGAATCCCTTGACTTGGCTGGATCATTCTACGGGCTTCAGGGTTATCCATTTGCAGGATTTTATCCGCAAAAACACCTGTAGCATTGACAACAGAAGTTGCGGAAATGACATAATTCTTCTTACCTATTAAATCCCTAAAGACCAAGCCATTAATTTTACCTGAGTCATCTTTAGTCAATTTGTTGACCCTTGCATAATTAAGAATGCAACCTCCCATTTCAATACAGGTCTTGGCAATTACCAAGGCCAACCGGGCATCATCAAATTGCCCATCATGGTATAGAATTCCGCCTTTCAATCCTTTTTGACGAATTTGAGGCAACCTTTTAATGGTTTCTTCCCTGGATACAAACTTGGATTTCCCAAGCCTCAGGCTACCAGCCATCCAATCGTATATTTTTAGGCCCAGGCCATATTTTAGTCGATCAAAATGCGTATACAGAGGAATAACAAAGGGCTGATTGATAGTCAAATGAGGCGCATTCCTCAATAATCGACCCCGCTCTCTCAAGGCTTCCAAAACCAAACCTATTTCACCCTGAGCCAGGTAACGAACTCCTCCATGCACAAGCTTGGTGCTACGGCTTGAAGTGCCTTTAGCAAAATCCGATTTCTCTAATAATAAGACCTTCAAACCCCTCGATAATGCATCCAATGCAACACCTAACCCAGAAGCACCGCCTCCGATTATTACCAGGTCCCAACTTCCCTTTTCGTCTTTAATTCTTGATAAACTATTCTTTCTAATCATCGCCACCATTTTACATTACTAAAGTAACACAAAAGGAAATAAAAAGAAACAAAAGGAAATCATTTTGTATATTTGCACTTCAATCTTTCTCCTATTATGGTAATTGCTAAAAGACATAAACACATATTAGACAAGCTTGAGGAAGCGGGCTATGTTAGTGTGGCAGCTTTGAGTAAGGAAATGGATGTCACCATGGTTACTGTCAGGAAAGACCTCAGAATCCTGGAAGAAAAGGGCTTGCTTTTTAGAACCCATGGAAGCGCCACCCCTGTCGCCCCCTATGTCAATGACAAACCAGTTACTGAAAAGAGATTGGTCCAGGTAAGTCAAAAAAATGCTATAGCAGAAAAAGCCACCACATTTCTCCAACAAGACGATGTGATTATTATTGGCTCGGGAACAACGGTTCTGGCATTTGCTCAGTCCATACCCAAAACGCTTTCAATCACCGTGCTTACTGCTGCCATGAATGTTAGTATGGCATTATTGGATGTACCAGGAGCCGAGGTAGTTCAGCTGGGCGGAGTTGTGCGAAAGAGCAGTAGTTCAGTAGTAGGGCATTTTGCCGAAAACATGATAAAGGATTTTGCCTGCAACAAATTATTTATCAGTGTAGATGGCATTGACCCTGAATTTGGATTGACAACATCCAATATATTAGAGGCTCATTTAAACAGTATCATGATTGCATCGGCTCAAAAAACAATCGTTTTAGCAGACAGCAGCAAGTTTGGCAAAAAGAGTTTTGGGAAGATCGCCAACCTTGAAGACATAGACACCTTAATTGTTGACAAGAACCTCTCCACACATTATGTAGAAATGCTCGAAGAAAAAGGCGTTAGAGTGATTTTGGTTTAGATGAGTTGCATTAGAGTGGTTGGTAATTACTGTTGGCCAAACGTATTTACCCCCGCAAAACCTTGCCATCAGCCAACTCTATAATGCGTTGTGTTTTTTGAGCAAAATCCAAATCGTGGGTGACCACCAAAAGTGTTTTGTTATATTCTTCCGTTAGTTCTTTAAATATGTTGAACACAATGTCCGCATTTTTACTGTCCAAATTTCCGGTAGGCTCATCACACATAATTATCAGGGGATCATTTATCATTGCCCTAGCGATGGCAACCCGTTGTTTTTCCCCGCCAGACAATTGATTGGCCATTTTATGGGCTAATTTTTCTATTCCTAAATCTTTCAGGAACTCATAAGCATTGTGCTCTAATTCTTCTTCACTTAGCCTATCCAACTTAAAGCCTGGCAACATCACATTCTTTAATGCTGTAAACTCATTTAATAAATAATGGAATTGAAATACAAAGCCTATCTTTTCATTCCGTATGGCTGCCAATTCTTTTTCTGACTTGCCTCGGATGCTTATACCATCTAATAAGAGTTCCCCTGTAAAGTCGGTATCCATGGTCGAGAGAATGTAAAGCAAAGTAGATTTCCCACTGCCTGACCTGCCAATGATTGAGGCGTATTCGCCTCGAGACAGACTAAATGAAACCTCCTTAAGGATGTCAATCTTGACAGGATTTAGGAATGATTTGCTAATCGCCTGAGCTTCTAATAGTATATTTCCCTTCATCTACTTTCCTCTGATTATGATTACAGGATCTACCTTACTTGCTTTAATTGCAGGAAACCATCCTGCAAAAAAGGTGGTGACCAATGCAAAAATTGCTGCTACTGTATAATATTGAATGCCATAGTCAATTGGATAAGTAGTTACTGTGGGCATGGACGGTGAATTAAAAGGAATGGCATCTATGGTTATTGAAAGTAAAACCCAAAAAGTATCCCAGCCAATGCTCCCGCAATACCTATACTCAAGGATATGGAGATGAAAATCTTCTTTACATCAGTACCAGCAAAACCTGTGGCTTTTAGTATGGCAATAGTATCCATTTTTTCATAAATGAGCATGTTTAATATATTGTAGATCCCAAAGCCAGAAACGATTAGTAAAGTAATGCCAACGGCATAGGAAATAATTGAACGTACACTGCTACCTGTTTCAAACTGAGCATTGGCGGTTTGTATGTCTTCTGCGTCTATTTTAAAGAAGTTTTCATATTCTACTGCCATGGCTGGGGCTTGAGTCATGTCTTGTAATTTGATTTGAATATCACTGATATAATTGCTGTTCTCTCCAAGGATTTTTTGGGTTGTAGACAAACTAGCAAAGCTTTGAACTTTATCTATCTCTGCAATTCCCGACTGAAAAAACCCAATTACTTTTAAGGAAAACTGTTCCCCTTCGGTTGAAGTAACGGTTATATTATCGCCTACCTTGGCCCTCATGATATCTGCAGCCCCTTGACCAAGGATGATACTATTTGAAACATTTTTAAGATCTAGGGGCTTTCCATCAAATACATAATCATTAAACGAGAAAAATGCAGCCTCTTTCTCGGGGTCAACGCCATTAATGATACCATTTAGGTCAATATTCCCAAGGTTATAAAAAACTTGAGCCGTTATTTTAGGAGCAACTCCTATAACTCGTTTGTCCTTGTTCAGCTTATCAATAATCTGTGGGGCATTGTATATTTCCTTACGGGTATTGGTCGGTTTTAGAGAGCTAATAAAATTATGGTGATCCTTATAATCTTCGGTTAAATCAATGGGCTGAATTTTAGAGGGAAGAATATCATTGTATAGACGAACGTGAGGTGTCCGGTTCAAGACTATTCCATCCAACAGCTGATTCAATCCTTCCATAAAACCCAGCAGGGAAATAAAAAAAGCAATGCTAAACGTAACACCAACAGCCGCAACAAGTGTTTGTTTCCATCGGGCACGCATAAGTGCACCAGAGATTTCTGTGATGTGTTTTATCTTCATTACTCTGGAAGTTCTAGCCTGGTGTTCTCATTTATGCCGGCCTTTATTTCTACCAGATCGTAGTCCATTAGGCCAACATCCACTTTTTGCAACGCTCCTCCTTCTAACATCACCGTTGTATCATTCACCAAATAATTTCTGGGAATAGTTAAGGCATTTTGTTGGGTATGGATTAAAATATTGGCTTCAACTGTAAGGTTCGGAAAAAGCTCAGCTGGGTTTTTGGTAAATACTGCTTCAGCCTGAAAGGATCTAGTCCTAATGTTCATCATTGGGTCGATGGCAATAATTTTAGCCTCAAATACTTCAGATTTGTAGCTGTCCATTCGTATGAATGCTTGTTGCCCTTTCTTTATTTTTACTATATCAAACTCATCAATATTCAATTCTATAATGAAATCCGCAGCGCCGATAACCGCTGCAGCTACTGAGCCATTTATTAAATCCCCTACCTCTTTGTTAATTTTATAAACCACTCCATCTACCTCACTTCTAACGATGAAATCACCTTCCAATATTTTTGCGATTTCTAAATTGTTTTTGCTTTGGTCTGACGACAGTTTAACTTGACGTTTTAGCTCCGCATAATTGGTGCGAGCAGAAGCCAAACTCTGTTTTGAGTTTTCAAAGTTCAACTCTTTCTGTTCTAAATCAATTCTGGTGCCGATGCTTTTGTCCCATAGGTTTTTCTGCCTTTGAAAAATTAAAGAATCGTTTGCTAGTTTCTTTTCCGCTAAGAGAATGGCCTTTTCCGCATCAAGTAATTTGTCTTTATTTAGAGAATAATCGGCAGCAGCTGAAGCTAGTCTTGCATTTTCAGTGGCTATTTTTGAGTTTTCATTGTCCAATTGAAAAATTGGGTCGCCCTTTTTCACCTGCATTCCTTCGGTTACAAATATTTTTTCTATAATCCCAGAGGACTTCCCAAACACCTCATATTGGTTTTTGCTTTTTATAAAGCCTGATGCATAAACACTTTCAGTAATGTCTTTAATTTGAGGCGTAATGGATTCATTTTCGCTGGAACAAGAAAGTAGCGTCGAAATTATCACTAGAGTTAGAACTAAAAAACTATTACTCATCAGATTAAGGATTAATTTTGTTTGTTTCCTAGACAATTGTTTTTTTAATACAATCTGGTCTAAAACAAGATCGTAAGCATATCGATAGTAAGTTTTCACTAAAAGACCAATACTTGGCACCTATTATAAGGTACGCTAATTTGTTAGTAAGTATAGGTAAAAGATAAAATACAATTAAACGTAATTATAGCAAAAGTACATTAAATTGCACCTGATTTATATCATGTATTTTTAGTTAAAAATACATGATAACCTTAAGGTGGTGTTCCTTTTTGATAGTTTTTGCAAACTAAACCAGGATATTTAGTTCATTACAACAGCAAGAAAATTCAGGCTACCCTACTGATATTTCGCATTGAGGCCCTCAATGTATTGATGCAAGAAACACTACAACCTTTGAACATTTAGCTCAAAAAAGATGCAATGAATCAAGGCTTTTAGTAAATCGACAAGGGCTATTCCTTATCCTCTCCCTTTTCAGTTTTAATAAATGCATCAAGTCGTTTCTGATAGGATGCTTTGTCTCCTTCATAAACTGGCATCAAACCACTTTTCTCAGGGAAGGTTTCCATGTGTAACGTTTGTGTGGGAAAGGCAAATCTCACTCCTAGTTCATTGGCTAGTCGGATGGCTGACAGAATCAATTCTTCTCTGGCCTTGAGCTCCTCCGGCCAGGAAGGCACTTTGAAAAAGACATAAAACATGATGTCTAAACTATAAGCTGAAAGATTGTTCAGGTATATATTATAATAATCCTTCCGGGTCTTAGGGTGATTTTGAACGATTTTTCGCAAACCATTCAAATACACTTCAACCAATTCCGTGGGAGTATCATAAGTAATGGTAATAGTAGTATAGAATCTTCTGTACTTTCTAAGCCCATGGTTATCTACGGTAGCATCTGCAATTTTCCCATTGGGAATGTACACAAGGGAATTTCTAAAAGTCCTCACCCTTGTGGAACGAAACCCTACTTCTTCAACCGTACCATCCACTTCACCGCTAGTGATCCAGTCACCTACTTGAAAAGGCTTGTCAATAAAGATCATAACAGAACCGAAAAAGTTTTTGATAGTATCCTGGGCAGCCAATGCAAAGGCCAAGCCACCAATTGACAGGCCTGTAAGGAAAGGCACTATATCAATGCGCAAGGCGTATTTCAATATAAAAAGCGAACCTATAACAATGACAAAGGTTTTGAGGGTTTTTCGAACCAAAGGCACCAATTGATCATCTAGCGTAGAAGCCGTCTTGTCGGCCATCCGACTCATATAAGCAGACAGCACATCCACCAACTTATAAAAGATAATGGTAACTATAAAAGGTTCGGCTGCATTAAGCAATAAGGTGATCCAGGACGCGATATTAATTGGAAGTTGTAAAACACGAATAAATATTGCCAGTAGCAAAATAATGATGTAAATACTGATTATCCTGGCAACCGGGAGAAGGTACTGTTTGGCAATTTGTCCATATCCCGACTTGACAAGGAGGTAATAAAAGAGCCTATCAATCAATAGGGTAAAAAACTTATGACTTGTAAAAACCATCAATACCAAAAAGAAAATCCCTACCAACTGCCACAAATACAATCCGAAATAATCCTGACTACCAATTCTGGGTAAAATGTCAAGCAACTTTGCTGTTCCAAAAGGATACGTTTCCTGGTGCAGTGCTTTGACATTTTTTACGGTAGCCGAAGAAAATTTCCATCTATCTCCAACTTTTTCAAGATAAACGGATGGAAGTGTTAACTCATCAAATACATAAACCTGTTGCCCATTTCTGATAGTATCTCTATAATCAGCAGCATTGGGAACCGTGTTCATCCGAACAAATACGCCTTTCCCATCAAACACCTGTTTTAGTTTGACTGCTAAAGCTGCAGCATCTTGCCCTTCGCTTCCAGCCATATTCAATGCTTTAGCCGCTACCTCTGGGTTATAATTTGGTTCATTTAAGTTATAGAAAAAGGTATAAACCGTATGGTAAGGAGAACTGAAGTTATTGTGATCGGTAGTATCCTCGAGTACCAAAGACCCCGAATTGAAAACTTGTGCCTGAAGGGGTGAAAACCACCCAGAAAAAATCAAAAAACAAATTACTAATATATTTCGCATGCAATTATTCATTGTTATAAACCTCCCTTAATTTTACTTGCCTTCCCTCAAATTTACAATGGTATTTTGTATTCGTAAAGCTTGTCGCCATACACTGTCATAAGCGTATACTCATTGTCACTTCCAGAGAAGTCTATCCATAAGCTTTGGCTAATACTGATCGGCTTTTGATTGATAAGTTGCCCTCTACCATTATACAAATAGGCGAAATCCTGCATCTTATCCAGTACAGCAAATATTTTATTGCCTTCTCCAAAAGAAAAATACATGTACTCTATCTCACTGGATGGAATACTCATTTCAAAAAACAACTGTTCATTTGGCCGCATAACTTTAAGCTTGTTATACTCCTCAATTACCCATACATAATCTGTTTTATTCTGGTCGTTTACCAGACTAAACTTTGTATCTGTTTCAGGTCTAAGCAATTGATTTCTATAGGTAAGCTCTCCTTTAAAATTAACATTTACCACTTCTCCAGCCTCATTTATAGTTACGAGTTTGGAAGGTTCGTTGTTCCCACTTTCTTCAATGGCATAAGCCGTTGAGATACCATCCCCAAGGAGAATTCCTCCTCCTACTTTCGATTCACCTCTACGGTTAAACAAGTTTAATTTTCCATTGCGGTGCACACTTACCATAAAATCTCCAAGGTCAGGTTCCCGATGGTGACCCGGCATATAACTTAGCGCTCCGCTCCTATGGATGTTGGGTACCCATCCCTCCAACAAATCACCCTTCTGATCATACAAGTATAAATCGCCTTCACTGTCTGCCACGAAATACCTGTAATTCCTATTATTGTCATAGTCCAAAACATTTAGAAAGGCTATTTCTTTGTCTTGTAGGAATGGAATAGGGTATCCTGGCAATAAATTTCCATACCTGTCCAATGCATAAATAAAGTCCCTTGTAGCAAAAACAAGTTGGAGTTTTCCGTTTTTAAAATAATCTATTTGATGTATTTCACTAATGATGGCACCAGGGATTTGTTGGGAAAACACCCTTTCTCCCTCCCCACTTATCAGATGAATAAAATAATCTTCATCCTGTACCAGAAAATCAGTGCTTCGATCATTGAAATTTTGAATTCCTTTAGGTCCGTAGATCAATTGCTTTCCAAAGGAAGTGCTTCTTGATTCAGTAAGAATCATCTGCTTGTTAATTTCAGGCTCACCTAAATCAATATCCAACTTGATTTGGACCGTTCCTTCCTTAAAGATGGAAATATTCATCCAGTCAAAAGAACGAAAAACAGGTGCATATTTCTGAAACACAGGACTCCAGGAAGGACTACTGTTTTGGATCAAAATGGGGTAAAAACGGTCATTGTTCAATATCAACCGAACAGGTGCACCATTGTTATTCTCTTTCAAGATATCCTTATAAGCCAATGATTTCCCCCAGGTATTGTCATTGTAGTAATCTTCTAATAGGTTTTTTACGCTTTTGAGACTATTCCCTATGATCAGGTGGTTTCCCGCCATGGAAATATAACTTCTGGAAAAACCGGTGAAGTTTCCTTCAAAAAGATGCGCTGGGAATTCCTCTACATCAAGCATAAAGATTTCTTTTCCCATATAGTACTCTTTGAAAAGCTTTGTGCTGTCATTTTGACTCACTTCCAAAGCAAACTTCTCGAGATTTCGATACCTGCGTTCCGTGTTTTCAGGATGAAGCAAAAGAATTTGGTTGGGGTTCTTTTCAAATAGATTTTCTTCGAGCACCATGGTGGCTTCACCCCCCAAAGCATTTAAGAAATCTTGAATATCCTGACTTTCATCAAGTGCCGCTGCAATTAAGGGCCTTGGGTTAAAAGCTAAGTTGGGGATTTGTTTGAAACCTTCAAATCTGGGAAATAGGTATTGCGTTACCCAAGCAGCTCTATTGCTAATGACTGGTGCAAAAGACAATCCATTTGGCGATTCCCCTTCTGACTCCATTCGACCAGACTCTCCATCGGTATAAAACTGCCCTCCAAATGAAATGGTTGTATCACTAAAGGAAGGAATCAAATTAGAAGACAATTTATTTTCCCTCAGGTTTTTTAACAAAGGCTCAGCAATTCCATCTGTCATCTCATTGACCAGGGAGGCAAATCCTTCACCAGAAAACCTTAAGACGCCTTTAGAATTTAATGGGATCGAGGGTTGAAATAAATGAGGGTAAGATTGCTTAAAGTTTTTCAGCTCAAGGGATTTTGCATATCGAATGCCATCTTCCACTAAAAAGGAAGTATGACTTCCAATCAATACATTCTCAAAGCGGGTAAATGTAAAGGTTCTCGCCCCACCATCGGTTTTGATTTCATAGAGGGCTACACCGCTGTAATTTCTTTTCTTCAGTCCAGAAATTCCATTGTCAGGGTTTTCTTCAAGTTTCTGGATAAAATCAAAGAATTGTTCATTTTCAAAGGCTATACCAATTAAAAACCCAAATGCTCCTTTACCTATAGGATGCAGGGATAATCTAAATCGGTGCCCTTTGAGGTATTTATCCAGATTACCACTTTTACCAGTGATGCTGTCTAAAAAAATCAATTGTGACTCAACGTCAGCTAAGGCTGGTAAATTGTGAAGCTTTTCCCAGACAGGTTGATTCACCAGATTGTTCCAGTAGCCTACAGGATCATTTGTTTCAAAAACGAAAATGGCATTAGGAGGTACTACTTCCATCCCATTCAACCTGGAGTCAAAAAAATCGCTCTTAACCAGTAAAAAGGCGATAAACCCAAACACCAAAATCAATAAAATTATCAGCAGATTTTTCAATAGGCCCTATTCATTTAATGTTTATCAACTACTATCAAAACAACAAAAAAATCACGA
>NZ_ATNM01000066.1 GCF_000427295.1 Cyclobacterium qasimii M12-11B
TGTATGTATGTATGTATGTATGTATGTATGTATGTATTTGTTAATTGTTAATTGTTAATTGTTTTACTTCAAGAATCTATTACCGGTGTTTGGGTTTGTTGAAGGACTGGTGATGGGTATGTTCAACTTCCTTACCGGTGTATGGACTATCGATTACCCGGTGGCTGAGCTTGTCGAAATAACGGTGCCTGAGCCTGTCGAAGGCAAAGGGACATTTGAGCGAGCCCCCCTTTGTTTTTCTCTTTGGTGTTCAGGCTGCGCCTGACACTAAAAATTCAGGGTTCTAACGTAACCTTCTATATTTGAATGTGTATTTCTCCATTATTAGGGTCCAGTTACTGTTTTAACTTCAAACAGAACTAAAGAAGCCTTAGGCTTCAACAATAATAACTGCCGGTAGAAAATCCATGGACTGTTGAAATTAAAACCATAAACGAATAAAAAGACAAAGGCTGAAACCTACATAAATCTATAGTTTAAATTATAATTCTCTAATTTTCACAGCTACCTTTTTTCAGGATGTAAGCGACCTTGAATACGCTACAAAAGATTATAGGAAAGCATTCTTCCTGAGCATCAAAATTACTTGATCACAAACCACTGCTGAGACCTGGGCGGAATATTGACAGGCAAGTCAATTGTGTAATCTCTATTCAATTCTAGGCTTGTTTTATTTCCCATATTGTCCTCTAGCATGGCTACTTTGTCAAGGCCTGTATAATACAGGTTCACTGAAATACTTTTTTGTATGGGCACATCCAGGGGATTGTAAAGCATTAGCAATCCTTTTTCCTCTCCATTGGGATTGACATGAAGAAGGCCGTCGTAATCCCTGCCATCAGGTCTTCGCAGGTGCACAATATCTCCATCCAAAACTTCCCTGTGTTGCTTATAAAAATTCACCCATTTAAGAATTATCTCCTTGGTTTGTGGGCTGTCATAAAGCTGTGGCCCTCTAAAACAGGCCTGTACACCGGCTCCAAAAAGATTGGCCAAACGTTGTTCATAATGGGGCAAATGTTCCTTCAAGGGCTCTATGGTGGCCACTTTCCCTCCCCCATGGTATTCTACAAGCGGCACAAACATCCAGCCCATTGAAGGGGTTTTCTGCCAGGTACCGTCATAAATATTTTGTCTTTCGATGATTTCCTGCTGGGCCCTGGGCAAGGACCAGTTGGTCTCCCTGTAACCCATACCTGTTTTATTGCTTCCTGCCATAAAATAGTGGTCGGGCACATTGAGAAAAATGCCTTTACCCCTGGCCCATTCATAAAAGGTTTTGATCCTTTGGTATTGGTTCCACTGCGAATCCTCAAGTCCTTCGTGTCCGGGGTGCTCATGACTGGCACAAACATCTCCGGGGTAACTTCCATCATGTTCCAGTATATCCTGTCCGGTCTTTTTATAAAAATTATACAGCTTTTCAAAATAGTTGATGCCCCATTCACTTTCCAAACAAGGGGAATTTCCAAAACGAGGTTGTAAGCCTTCTGGCATGACGACGTCATCCTCCTTGCTAATGCTTCTACTGGCCAGCAAGGAATACCCGCCCAAGGCGATTCCTTTGGCATGTGCATAATCCGCCAATGCTTTCATTCTATTGATATTTTCCGGGCTGTCATTTTCTATTTGAAAACCACTTCCAAAAGTCATGATTACCATCTCAAAGCCCACCTCAGCGCTTTGATCGATGGCTTTTTTGACAGCGGCATTATCGGCATTGCGAACATGCATCATCATAGGATTCTCTGTCGCCCAAGGGGCCTGGGACCGGTACATTCTTCTTTCCGCCAGTCCTATTCTCTCCCTGTCCCAACTGTCATGAAACAATTCCCAGGTTCTGAAACTTTCGAAAGTTTCCTCAGGAGCAAGGCTTTTCATAGGGCCAAGCTTAGGATAAGCTTCCAAAAGCACGGGGGTTTGTAAACCATAATTCACTTGGGTTTTGTACATAGGGTCAACATTCCAGGCAATACTGCTGGAATACAAGTTGTCATTGGACATGCCTCCAAAGCGGAAGTCGGTCTCTATGGACATGTTCGGTTTCTTCCACTCTGTCTTGGCATCTACAGCGCTTTCCGGCTCTACCAAAGCCAATATCTCACTTTTAAAGGCATTTATTTTAATTTCCCGGTCGCTTCCATTCTCCACAGTTATCCATTTTGAGAGGAGCGGAATGCCGTCAAAGAGCTCATAATGCACCAGTACTTTGACCGCTTTCAGGTAATTGTACCGGGCTTTAAGGGCAGCTTTGTCCGTTTCTTTTTGTTCACCTAGAAGCTTGACCTGCATGACATGGCTTCTGCCCTGATTTCCTTGTGTGGCAAAATCCTCAAAACCTCCCTTGGGATCCATTTTACCAAGCCTTAGCTTAATTATTGGGCTGGAATCTATTTTGATGTCGGCAAGGTGTTCGTAATTTTCTCCGGAATAACTATAGGAAAAAGACAATTCGGAAGCTTTTCTTTCCGCCCGCAAAAAAACGGGTTTGCCCTCCTCATATTTCCCCTGACTGCTTTCCTTTTGCCCATCAAAAACACCAAAGGTCTTGTCCTGGGTTCTAAGGTTTAATTTATATATATCACCATTGCCATTGACCAGGGCCATTCCCGGCCCCCAGCTTGCAGACTGATCTGTTCCCGGGTCTAATTGTACTATCCATACCTTGTTCCCCTCCGGACTATCCCTCTCAGCCACCACGGCATGATTGGCCATGGCCATGATTTCCCCCACCTTTCCTTCATTGATAAAAGAATTTCTTTCGTCTCCTTTGGAAGCAGTAAGCCTCCAGGAAGCTTTAAGCTGGGCAAAATTATCATTAAACAATACCGCTCTACCAAGATCTGTTGAGGCTTTTGCTGCCAGGTAATTGAGCAAAGCATCATCAGCAGCATAAGTAAAAGTCAATCGCTTACCAGGTGCAGGCCATGGAATGTCCTTTGGCATCCATTCCAACCTTTTCTGCCAGGCAAAACGTGGCTTGGTTTCTCCAACCTCATAATTCTCTAGCTTTAAGGCTGTAGGATTTACTTCCATCTGATCTACCCATTCGTCTAGCAGGTAATTGTGAATGGGTTGACCGATTAATCCTCCCACAGGCAGTTCCATTCCATCAATAGTGACCATTGCCTCCGGCCGTATAGACCTTAGCATTTGCTCCCCTGTCATCTCATTTTCAAGGCCTACTGTAGCGCCACCTTTTTTCACATTAAAAACACGACCAATCAATCCATTACTGAGGATCAATTCTCCTTTTACACTGTTATACACCCCCGTTTTGGCATCAATAGGTCCAAGCAGCCAATCCTGTGTTATTTTTGCTTTTTTGTACAATGGAAGCTCTTCTGTATGTTGGGCCCACCCAAGAAAAGAAGGGAGTAATAGCAGCGTTAATAAATAAAGTCTAGTCCACATTTTCTGTATTCTCATAGCGGTGTTTCTTTGTTTTCGAAATAGAAAATAGCTTTTCCATTTTTGAAATCGTATTGTTTCAATTGACTAGGGGCTAATATAATGGTTGATGGGTAATTGTTAATTGTTAATTGTTAATTGTTAATTGTTAATTAAGGTATATACTTCAAGAATCTATTATCGGTGCAGGAGAGGTTGTCGAACCACTGGTTCTTGAGCTTGTCGAAGTCACTGGGATTTTTGAGCGAGAAAACCCTTGTTTATTCACTTTGGTGTTCATGCTGCGCCTGGCACTAAAGTGAACTGAAAAGGTCAGGATTCTAATGTAACCTTCTATATATAAATGTGTATTTCTCCATTTTTAAATCAATGCATTCGGGCAATGCCATAATTCAACCCTAACTGTCTAAAGAAGCCTGGAGAGCTTCAACAACAATAACCACGGGTGAAGCCCGTGGACTGTAGGAATACTTTTACTTGATTTTGGCGGTATTGTTGCTTTTTTTCTGCAACAATGCTGACAAAATCAAAGAGCAATCAGCTAACGTTTGACACATTTTCAATGTTTTGAAATCATCCCAATCTATTAAGATTTTGAGGGTTGTATTACAAATTTAAACATTAAGGCATAAATTAAAGGCCATTTTTAGTCATTCCACCAAGCCGAGCTAGCAGAAGAATGGCATTCGAGCAAATTAGAGATTTACTGTATTAGTAAACGGAACCGAAGAAGCCTGAAGGGCTTCAACAACAATAACCACGGGTGAAGCCCGTGGACTGTAGGAATACTTTTACTTGATTTTGGCGGTGTTGTTGCTTTTTTCCTGCAAAAATGCTGGCGAAATCGTATCGAAATCAGCTAATAAGCACCTCTTTTGAATGTCTACAACCCTATTTATACAATAATATTTAACCATTTAACAAAAAGACAGCCTTTTATTAAAGGGCAGGCAACCTACTGCCCATTGGATTTTTATATATTTATCAGTCGGATATTTCCCATTCAATAAAACAAAGCTTTACAGTATAAAACCATCAACCCATGATAAAAGTCAAATCAACTCTGCTCCTTCTTTTATTCCCACTTCTGTTTTCTTTCGGCTGTAAAGAAAAAACGCCGGTGGCAAATCGGGTAATTATGTTGGGCATTGATGGCTTTGGCCTGGAAGGATACCAACAAGCAACAACTCCAAATATTGATGCCCTGTTTGCTGATGGGGTGATTTCCACCAGCACCAGAACGGTTATGCCCTCTGTTACCATGCCCAATTGGACCAGTCACTTGACCGGTGGCGGACCAGAGCAACATGGTGTTTTCGGCAATAATTGGGAAAAGGAAGACCATACAATTGCTCCTCAAGAAATGGATGAAGACGGCTATTATCCTTCTATATTTAAAATCGTAGAGGATAACGTTCCCGAAATAAAAACAGCTTTCTATTTTAACTGGAAAAGCCTTATCAAACCTTTCAATAAAAAATACCTTGATGAGGTGAATTACGAGGAGGATGATCGATATGATCAAAATTACCAAGCAGCACTGGATTTTCTTGTCAGCAATCAGGATGTACCGACATTGACTTTCCTTTATTCTGTGCATGTAGATCATGCTGGGCATGGTCACGAGTGGATGTCTCCGGAATTTATCAGGGCCATTGAGGAAATTGATGTAAAGATTGGGGAATTTGTAAAGCAGCTAAAGGCTGAAGGATTGTATGAGGACACCAACTTTCTACTCTTTACTGACCATGGTGGTATTGGTAAGAGTCATGGTGGGACATCGGTTCAGGAAATGATTGTACCATGGATGATAAAAGGCCCCGGAATTAATAAAGCTGTTGAATTAAAATCTCCCAATTCAAATGCCAACACCTCCGCAGTAGTGGCCAGGTTGTTTGGAATTAGGGACACCCCGGAATCTTGGATTGGCAAGGTTCCTTCAGGAATATTTAGCGAGAAAGATTGATGGAATTTTAACAGATTCATTACTGTGTTTTGCAGCTGACCAGTTTCTGTGGTATTGGGGTGTTATCGAAATTACAGGTAATGGAGAATCCTAGTTTCAAGGGAATTAACAGTTACACACTCCCTTTTTATTAAAACCTATATAACCCCAAACAGGGAATAAATCTTCTATTTCAGGGTATAATCATTTCAAAATCCAAATTTAACTGATAACGGCATTTTATAACTCTTGGAACGAAAGTTGAAAACTTTCCTCATTTGTAGGTCTAAGTTACGCTTTGCTAAACTTAGACCAGACACCTAACGGGCTTTAACAATAATAACCATGGGTGAAAGCCGTGGACAGTAGGAATACTAACAGCTGATTTTGGCTAAATAAGATTCTTAATCTTATAATAAGGCATTTGAAAAGCCAAGAATTGTTACCAAGTCGTTTTTACCTAGGCTAATTTTTCAAATTGGACCTTTGGAGATATCGCCTTCAATTTCCATAATAAAACAAATACCAATAGCACAATTAAAGCGCCACTCCCAAGGTTTAACCATGTAAAAAATTCAACCCAAGAAGATGAAGTATACAAAAATTCTTTATAGATCAAAATCCCTACACTGGCCAAATAGCCAAGTGCATCTGCCACATAGAACAAAAACCCCACAGTCCCCTTGTATTTCAAAAAAGCAATCAACCTTTCGAACAGGAGGCAATGAAAAAGTATATAGGGCAGGTATACACTAAAGCCTGAACTAATCATCCAAAATACCGGACCCATTGTCCCTTGTGTAAAAAGAAAAGTAGAAACAATCATCAATATGGCACTGATGATTGTTGCATATATCCCTAGAAGAAAAGCTTTTTTATTATCCAACACCAGTATACCCAAAGCACTTATAATCAATACCAATACAGCAATTGGAATCTCTGTGAGGGTAATCAGTTCAGGCTGTCCCGACATGTTGAACTCCGCCCAAAATTCCACTATAAAATTGTCCCTAAAATCTCTGACAACCGTCAATACCACATATACCAAAACAAGGCCTAAAAAAACAAGGCCATGTTTCTTCATAAAATCCATGCGCGCGTTCTTATCCATTGGAAGGCGTTCTGTACGAAGTTCTTTATCAGCAGTGGTTGGTGGCTTACCTCTATTCAAACCATAAGCAGCCAATACAAGCATTGGGAAAAAAATAGCCCCAGTGACAAAAGGCATCATCAATTCACTCACTTGAAAAGTTTGCATCAACCAAATCCCCGTTGATTTTACCAATCCTGTAGAGAATATAAATGTAGCACTTAGGCCTGCTACCAACAGTTCAGAATTTTTTCTCCCTTCCAAATACACCAGCACCAAGCCAAAAATCATCCCCAAGGGCAAACCATTTAAGAACATGGCCACCGGTTTAAGCGGTACAGGCACATAAGCAAAGGCCAGAAGCATCAAAAGTCCAAATCCTACCAGCCCTACAATAGCGCCAAAACGTTTATAGGCCGGAATTTCAGGTACAAGCCGAATCCCAATGAATTTTGAAAGCATGTAACCAAGCACCTGACTAATGATCAACAAAGTTTTGAAATGAAAACCGCCCTGCAGTTCCATGCCTTCAAATTGACCGGCTAAAAAGGATTTTCTGACCGCATACATTCCGGTATAAGCCATAAATGCTGTGCAAACCAGCAAAACATCAGTTTTGGTAATGGAAACCTTAATGCGTTGGCTCATAAAAATTGAAGTCCTTTATCTGTTTTGATTGACATTAGAAACCTTGTATCGGTTTATAAAGGTAGGCCTAAACCCAAAATCAAAATTCAATTTAAGTATTATCAAAAAAAGAATTTTTCGTTAAGAGAAATTAATTTTTCTTATAAAGAAAATTTTATCAACTTTCATCTTTGAATTCATTTTCGTTCATGGGAGTTAAAATGCCCTGTATAAAACCCTCATTTAATGGAGAATTCAGCCTACCTCACCACTTGGATTGGCACCAAAATAAAGGACATAAGAAAATCAAACCACTTAAAATTGGGCGATCTGGCCGATAAATCAGGGATAAGCATCGCTATGCTTTCAAAGATTGAAAACGGCAGGGTTTTCCCAACTTTACCAACATTGATTCAAGTGCTTAATACCCTGAATGTAGATCTAAATGTCTTTTTTTCAGACCTTCAGAGCGAAAAAGAATTTCCCGGCTACTTATTGAAAAGAAAAGATGAATACCGTTCCGTAAAAAAGGAAGAGGAAGCCATAGGGTTTGACGATCAATTGATTCTAAACCATAAAATGGAAAGATCATCAATGGAAATCTCTTTACTGACAATCAGTGGCAAGTCCCAAAGAGAGCGGGTAACTACGGATGGCTTTGAGTACCTCTATGTAATAAATGGCAGTATTAAATATGAATTAGGAGAAAACACATTTGACTTGGAAGAAGGTGATTCCTTATTCTTCAATGGGAATATCTCTCATTTGCCAATAAACAGCAAAAAAACAGATGCCCAACTTCTGGTAATATATTTTATTGAAATTAGATAACCCAACCACAGAATGGAAAAAGAAGCCATTGCTAAGGTCTTTTTGCGGCCCGAATCCCCATTTATGACAAGTCCAATTGCTTTCCCAACTTTAGCAGAAGGTGAATTATTGGTGAAAATTGATTTCTCAACCATCTGTACCAGCGACTTGCACACCTTTTATGGCAGAAGGCATTCTTGCAGTCATAGCATTTTGGGTCATGAAATCATTGGCACAATAGCAGAAATGGCTGCTGGAGGCATAAAGGATTATTATGGCAAAAACCTTGCTATAGGAGACAGAATTACCTGGACCATCTATGCACATGACCCCAATTCAAATAACGCCAAAAAGGGATACCCTCAAAAATCAAAAGGACTATACAAATATGGTCATGAACAAATGAATGATGCGTACCAACTTAATGGAGGTTTTGCCAGCCATTGCCATCTTCGTAAAAACACCACCCTATTTAAATTACCCGAGACCTTAAGCAATGCAGAGGCCGCACCATTGAACTGTACCCATGCCACCATTTCAGGTGCTTTAAGGTTGGCCGGAGATTTGAAAAATAAAACCATCCTGATAAACGGTGTAGGAATGCTTGGGCTTTCTGCCTGTGCGATGGCAAAAGAGGGAGGAGCTAGAAAAATCTGGAGTCAGGACATCGATCCAAATAAAGCTTCCTATTCCCAAAAATTCGGAGCAGAGAAAGCCTTTGTTTTTGGAGAACCTGAATTAAACACCACCATTGATCGTGAAGGAGGAATAGACATTGTTATCGAAACCTCCGGTATTCCTGAAGCCATAGAAAATTGTTTAAAACTTTTGTCCGTTGGGGGGACCCTCATTCTGGTTGGCTCAGTCTTCCCCCAACGGGACCTCTCTATCAATGCTGAATACATGGTTAGAAACCTGCTCAGCCTTAAAGGACTACACAATTACAGGCCTGAGGATTTGGCCAATGCCATAAACTTTTTAGAAAAAGTACATCTCAAATATCCTTTTAAGGAGCTGGTGGGATCGTCATTTGATCTTGAGAATTTGGACGAGGCTTTTGCAACAGCCAATACTGGAAAGTATTATCGAATAGGTATAAAACCCTAAGCAAAGCATTCAATACAATGTTAAGCTACTACACCGTATGCATTGAATAGGATAAGTAATTATTATATTAGAAGACTAAATTTTAACAACAAATCATGTTTGATCTTATTGTAGTTGGAGGGGGTGTATTGGGCACTTTCCATGCCTACCAGGCACTCAAAATGGGACTGAAGGTAGCATTGGTAGAAAAAGACCGGCTTCCTCAAGGGGCAACTGTTAGAAATTTCGGACAAGTCGTACCTTCAGGAATGAATGCCAAATGGCAAAGCTATGGGAGAGAAAGTTTAGACATTTATAAAGCGCTACACAAGCTATTTGATTTGACCGTAAGGAATCAGGGGACTGTTTACCTTGCTTCCGACATAGAGGAAATGCAGCTCATTGAGGAGTTACATGGACTTAATAATTCCAGAAATTATTCTTCACAATTACTGGGAAAACAAGCTTGTTTGGACAAATACCAGGGATTAAGGTCTGATTATGTAATGGGTGGTTTATTTTTTCCGGAGGAGATTACTATTGAACCCAGGATAATGGTCCACCGCCTTTTGGCGTATTTAATTGAAAAGATGGGCTTGACATTGTACCCGTCTACCACGGTGGTGGCATGTGAGAATACGGGAGAATGCGTAAAAACGGAAACTTCTTGTGGACAGCATTTAAAGTCCTCAAAAGTCATTGTCTGTAGTGGGAGTGAATTTAAAACACTGTATCCAGCTATTTTTGCAGGAAGCAATATGGAAATTTCTAAATTGCAAATGATGCAAACCAAGCCACAGGTAAAGTCCTATCAACTGCCAGGCTCCATATTGACTGGAGAATCTATTCGAAGGTATGAGGCCTTTCAGGAATGTTCATCATATGCTTCTATAAAAAAGAAGGAGGCCAATGATACGCATGAAAAAAAATGGGGCATCCATATTCTGTTCAAACAAGCCATGGATGGGTCAGTGATCCTGGGAGACTCTCATGAGTATGCCGACGCAGGGAATAGCGATGTGCTAGGATTTGATTTGGACATGGAAATAGACCAATACATGCTAAAAAAGGCCAAAGAGATCATAAACCTTCCAACCTATGAAATTGCTCATCGTTGGTATGGCACATACGCTCAATGCAAAAGTGGTGATTTGTTTGAAAAGACAATTGAAGAAAATATTCATATTTTTACCGGAATCGGAGGAAAAGGAATGACAGGAAGTCCCGCTTTGGCTAAAGAAAATATTCTGAAACTAATTAACTTATAAAAATGAATAAAATTAAACTTGTAGTACTTGATATGGCGGGAACTACCGTAGACGAGGACAATGTAGTTTATAAGACCGTTCAAAAAGTAATCAACGACAAAGGCTTTAACGTTACGTTGGAAGAAGTTTTAGCCCATGGAGCAGGTAAGGAAAAACACCAGGCAATAACAGATGTTTTGAAAGCCAGCACCAATGCCACAGATATTGCCACCATCGCAGCTGAAGCTTTCGCCAATTTTAAGCCTACCCTAAAGCTCACTTATGAGCAGTTAGAGGTAAAAACTTTTCCCGGCGTAAAAGAAATGATGGAGGGGCTAAGAAATAAAGGTGTGTTTGTGGTGCTGAATACTGGTTATGACCGAAAAACAGCCTTATCGCTACTTTTAAAACTAGGCTGGGAAACAGGGAAAGACATCGATGGATTGGTAACTGCTGATGACGTGACAAATGGCAGACCACAACCGGACATGATTTACAAAGCCATGGAAATATGTGGCATTACAGCGCCTCAGGAGGTACTGAAAGCCGGAGACTCTACCATTGACATTGAAGAAGGAAAAAATGCCAAATGTGGTTTGACAATAGGTGTATTGACAGGTGCACAAAATGAGGCGCAACTAAAGACTGCCCAACCTGATTATATATTGCCAAGTTTGGCTTTGCTGCCAGAAGTATTAGGGACTAAAATCTGATAAAATACTGATCAAAAAACGTAGAAAAAAACCTCAGTTGCCCGATGTGGAAACTGAGGGCTATTGTTTGTTAAAAGAATGTGACTGGAGTTAATTAAAATATCTTTTAGAGGGAAAATTATTTTTATCAGGACAAATATACTTTTTATATCGTACTGTTCTTGAAACTATTATTTACTCATACTACCCCTTTACCATGACAAGAAACAAACTAAACTCCTTTTTAAGCAGTGTATCCCCATTCAAAAAAGCAAAATATGCTACTAGCGTTTGGACCCTACTCCTTTCTCCTCTCCTCTTATTTGGTTGTTTGAATGACCAGGAATTAGAGCCAGAAATCATTACTGAGCCACCCTATAGTTCTTTAATCAGTACAGATACTATCAGTTCTGGGGATTACAAAACCTTTACCATTGGCAGCACTTCGGAATCCACCTATGAGGCCGTTAATCTATTAAAGGGTGACATAGGGCTTGAATATATAAATATCGTCTCAAACATTTATGAAGGTGTTGAGGAGCTAGAAAACAAATTACCACTGTATCACTATATTTTCATGGATGAAAAAATAGGAACCTCTTCAGGTGTACAAATAGGGATAATTGAGGACCGCATTGCAACCATTTTTTTAGGTAGCGGGGAGGAATTAGAAAAATGGCC
Organism: Cyclobacterium qasimii M12-11B; assembly: GCF_000427295.1. Classification (GTDB taxonomy): domain Bacteria; phylum Bacteroidota; class Bacteroidia; order Cytophagales; family Cyclobacteriaceae; genus Cyclobacterium; species Cyclobacterium qasimii. Next base: position 11,590 of record NZ_ATNM01000066.1, read on the forward strand.
TAAAGATTTGTCACAATCTGCTATTAGTAAAGGAGATGACGTTGCGGTATTGTATGACAAGCTAAAAACCATCAGTGAAAATGAAAAGTATAAAAATAAGTTTGAAGCCATTAATTTGCTTACCAAAGACCTTTCCAAAATATATGACACTCAAATGAGCAAGTCACCTCAATGGTACTTTGGGCATACGATAGAGACCAATAAAATGGATGTTGTAAAGCTCAATTTCAAGGAAGGTGTTCTTGAAAATATAATTGTCGATCACTTCCAAACTTTCTAAATCACTTTTTCACCCTGATTATGCAAGCTGATTTATAAGTTTTATCACCTCTAAAAATTAGCTAAATCATCACTACGAACCGTTTCCGCAGTCAAACGGGTATAGGGTGTAGCAGTGTTGCATTGCTAGGGAATTTTAGGGCTTCTTTCACAAAGCTTTAATAAGACGATTTTGTTATGTAATTGGAAGGGCAATAAGAAGTCCACCCCATATTATGGGGTTACCAAAAACGAGAATAACCTATGGCAGCTAATTCAAAAAAAGCTTACATAGGTTATTTTCGAAATATCATGAAGCAGCGTTTATGAAGCAGTCTCTGTAATGTTTTGTTTGTGCGTCACTGGATTGGCATACATTGCCAAAAAATTATGTACCGCCACTTCATTGTCCATGTCTATACCTTTCACCATTCTTTCCTTAAAGGCTTCTTTTTCTTCTACGGAATAGTGAGCAACATATTTATTGGTATTGTGCATAAGGTCCAGGGCAATATAATTGGTGGGCCATAACTGGTAATTTTGAACAATCACTCGATCCAATTCCTCAGCAAGTAATTGCAATTGTTTATTTATGGAACCTTCAGCACCAAGAATTTCTCCAATTTCTTCGTCCAATACTTTTCCAACAGAAATATGAATACGTTTTTTTTGCCCTATGATTCCACTCACTAAAGTTTTAAAGTCTTCATTTTTCTGCTTCACGTAAATTTCCTCCCTGGCTTTTGCCAATAACTCCGGCATTTTAAGCACATCCGTGGGATCATTTTCGTAAGAAATAGAAACAGGAACAATTTTTAATTGCTGAAAATATTCTTTCAAAGGTGTGTTTTCACTGGCCAATGCCAGCATTTTGAGCATACCCTTTTGGGTAAGGTCCATGCCATCCTTGGTCCGGCCCTCTCTTTGGGCAATCCATACCGATCTATTTTCTGTCAGTAAAGCTTCCTTTATATACTCTGAATTCAGCTTGGAATTTTCAAACATGGCTTTTGGACTTAACCCTCTGAAAACAACAAAATTACGTGTGAGTCTGGAAAGGGCCTTTAAAAATGGCTTTTTCACCAGGTTATCACCTATTGCTGAAGTGGTCATCACCAAGTCATTTTCGAATAAAGTGGCATTTAGCAAAGAGGTATCTAGAATAATATCCCTGTGGTTTGAAATAAATAAATAGGAAGTATTTGGCTTCAAGTTTTCAAACCCAGAAGTAGACAGACCATCAGAGCTTAATTCTAATACTCTGAGTACGGCATCATATATAATTTTTGTTTGAAAGTCCCTGATTGAATGAATATCTGAAAACATTTCCTCCCATTCGGCCTCTGATCTATCAGGAAAGGTGAAATTCATTATGGCCTTCATCATAGGATGCTGGGCATATTCATTCAGTGCCTGATTGACTTCATTATCATAAAAAGGTCTTATCGGATCAAATTTGGACATATATTATTATTTTCTAGGGCGCAAATTACTAAAAATGCCTCAAAGGTTAGTTCCTTTTGTCAAACAATAGTAACCGAACACAAAAAAGCCCCATTGAAGGGGCTTTTTATCCTATTTTATTCTACGAATTTTTTTGCAAGATGTTTTAAAACACCCGACTTATAATTCTTTAACTTTAATATCTTTCCATGAAATCTTAAGGCCTCCACCACTATGGATCTGAAGTGCCAACTGACCTTCACCTTCACCAATTTTAGGATCGGTATAATCAATCATTTCTACACCATTTAACCAAGTGGTAACATGATCATCAACCACAACGATTTTAATGTCATTCCACTCACCAAATTTCAAGTTTTTGTCTTTTTCAGGATCTGGTTTGATCAACCATCCACGGCCATAAGATTCGTATACTCCACCTGTATCATTGCCTGGAGGGGCTACTTCTACCTGCCATCCAGAAACTTTGGTACCTTCAAAGTTCGAACGAAAGAAAATTCCACTGTTTCCATCTTCGTCTTGTTTGAATTTCGCAGTCAATTCAAAGTTTTTGTAGTTTTTCTCTGTACCTAAATAGCCATATTCACCGTCAGGACCGCTTTCAGACACTAAAATACCATCTTCAACATACCATTTTTCAGTACCATATACCGTCCAGCCAGTAAGGTCTTTACCATTGAACAAGTCGGTGCCATCAGAAGCACATGACATTACAAGGACTGCGGCCAACATTAAGGCGCTTGTTTTAATAAGTGTTTTCATCATTGGTTTTAAATATTAGATTTAATTATACTAGTTTTATATTTACAGGGACTTCAGTATTTCTTTTAATCTGGGCAAATGACTTTGGCTCCGCACCTGCAAATCCTACAGGAAAAATTGCTGAGGCAGCTCCCGCCATCCCCATTTTCTTTAAAATTCCCTCCTGTTATTGTTCATGTTATCGTGAATTGTTATGCTAAATAAGGATTAAATATAGGAAAATATTAAATCATAATTTTAAGCAATCCAATAAACTTAATACATTTTTTTGTTTAATTCCAAAAGACACATACCCTTATAATCAAAAATAAGGGCCTTCCTTTAAATTTAAGGAGGCCCTATGACTCATTCCAGAATATATGAATGCCTAAAGGCACCTGATTCTGGTTATTATATACATCGAAGCTTTACGCTATCAGTTTGGGTTATTTTGCTGTGGATACCTATTAGGGCTACCGTTAGGGTTGTTGTAATTGGGATTGTTATAATTCGGATTATTTTCATCCATATATCTCTGAGCTGGCCATTGTGGAGTCAATTCCATTTCCTCAAGATTTGTAAGGGCATCGTTTTCAAAAGTCACCAAAAGGTAGAACCTGTCACCATTGTTGACTCTATACACTTTTTTGTCCTCACTCATTTGACTAATGACTGCATCCTTATTCTGTCTAAGAAACTTACTTTCAGACATACCCAGTTGATAAGGAATCCTTGGTTGGATAAGTGCACATGAACTCATTATAAATACCAAACTTAAAATACTTAATGTCTTTTTCATATCTAATAACTGTTATGCTTACAAAGCACCGAAAATATAAGGTAATTTCTAAAGAAATGGTATCAATAATATTGCCAGATATTTTTTTCTTTGATTATAAAGGGGTTAGAGAAGAGTAGAAAAAATATTTTGTACGTGAACCGAAATTAGTTACCTTTGTTGCAAGCGGCACGACCAGCTCCCGCTCAATCCCCCAGGTCCGGAAGGAAGCAAGGGTAGGCGGTCGTAGCGGTGCGATGCCGCTTATTTTTTTGTCCTTTTCGTACACAAGCCCCTACTTTTTGTTAATTTTGGCTTAAATTTACCGGTACAAATCAACAAACCTAAAAACAAGCATGAAATTCTTTATTGATACTGCGAATCTCAACGAAATAAAAGAGGCCTATGATTTAGGCGTATTAGATGGGGTTACTACAAATCCTTCTTTGATGGCTAAAGAAGGAATCAGTGGTGACGAAAACGTCATCAACCATTACAAGGCCATCTGCAATATAGTAGATGCCAATGTAAGTGCAGAAGTGATTGCTACAGATTTTGAAGGAATCATTAAAGAAGGCATGGAACTGGCCAAGCTTGACGACAAAATCGTTGTGAAAGTTCCTATGATCAAAGACGGTATCAAAGCCATCAAATATTTCTCAAGTGAAGGTATCCGTACCAATTGCACTTTGGTCTTTTCAGCAGGTCAAGCCATTTTAGCTGCAAAAGCTGGCGCGTCTTACCTTTCTCCTTTTATTGGAAGATTGGATGACATCGGTTTTGACGGACTGGACCTGATCGGTCAAATCGTTCATATTTATCAAAATTATGGCTACGAAACTGAAGTCCTTGCGGCCTCTGTTCGCCACACAATGCACTTGATAAAATGCGCTGAACTTGGTGCTGACGTAGTAACTTGTCCACTTAAGGTGATCACAAGCTTATTGAATCACCCACTTACTGACAAAGGATTGGCTCAATTTTTGGCAGACCATGCCAAAGCAAACAAATAAATTTCAATGGGGCAGGTTTTAATACTTGCCCCATTTTGAAAACTATTGCCCAGCGATAAGGTTACAATTTAAAAACAACCGGATATGTACATTATCAAAGTGAAGGGAAAAGCAAAAATCCCTGATTATATACAGATCAGGGATGAGAATTTTGTACTTGTGGCTTACTTCAGGGCAGACAGGCCACTTAAAAAAATTGAAAAATTCGGGCTTGGAGGAAAAGAAGAAGCGCTTGAAAAGCTCATCAAAGAACTCCCCTTCGGTAAACTTAAAAAATTAGATCTCTGATATGGTTTTTTCCAATGAGCCTGTGGTCAAGGTAGAAGATGCTTGTATTTTTCAAGGCATCAATACCATTTTAAAAAATGTAAACTTCGGTATTGAAAAAGGGGAGTTTGTATTTTTAATCGGGCGAACAGGAAGTGGTAAAAGCTCTCTGTTGAAGACCCTTTATGCAGATCTACCCTTGATTATGGGTAAAGCCTCAGTTGCTGGCTACCCTATTCAAGACATCAATAAAAAAGACATTCCATTCCTTAGAAGGAAATTGGGTATTGTTTTTCAGGATTTTCAACTTTTCCCTGATAGAACAGTAGCTGAAAATCTTTATTTTGTATTGCGTGCCACTGGTTGGAAAGACAAACTCAAGATGAAAAACCGAATGATAGAGGTTTTAATGGGAGTAGGTCTCGGAGGTGCTGCTACTAAAATGCCTCACCAACTTTCTGGTGGTGAGCAACAACGTGTAGTCATCGCCAGAGCACTATTAAACGAACCCTCTATTCTTTTAGCAGATGAACCTACTGGAAATCTTGATCCGGATGTTTCAGACGGTATTTTCAAACTTTTTCAGGAAATCAATAAAAGAGGTACAGCCATTCTGATGGCAACTCATAATTATGAATTGCTGAAAAAATACCCTTACCGGATACTAAAGTGTGAAAACACAGAAGTGCTGGACAGCAAAAACGCACCTATATCCCTTTCAGGAAGCGGATTGTAAGTAAAAACCCAACCTTAAACCTTTCCTGATCTAATTAGTTCTTCATAGGCATTGTCTATCAATAAATGCCATTCTATATGCCGGGAGATTAATTTTCTCTTTCAAATCAGAACAAACTACCGTTGTTGAAAAGAGTTGCTAATAAACTGCCTTGCTAAAGCAAAGGAGATCATTTCAATCAAAAAAAGTAATTTTATTTATTTATTGCTACTCATAAGCTTTCGCTCTTAGCCTTAAACTCACCAAAATGTTCGAAAAGTTTAAAATGATTTTTCAAAACACAACTTTCTGAAATCAATTTCGCTATAACTGATAGCACCAAAACTGATTCATTATGGAATTAGAACATTTTTTCCAATGCCCCTACTGCCTGGCAGAGATCTCAATGCTATTGGACCCTAGTATTCCAGAGCAAAATTATATCGAAGACTGCGAAGTTTGCTGCAACCCCATACAAGTTAGCTATCAAATTCGAGAGGGTGAGTTGGAAAGCTTTGAGGCTACCGACATCGAACAATAAAATTTCCGGTCATTTAACTTGAATTTTCTGTACTAAAACCTATTTTAGCTGATAAATTAAAAAGGTTATGGTTAAGAATTTTTTATGCTATCTTTTTGTATGTATTTGTCAATTTACCTTAACGGCAGAAGCACAGGTTATAGAAGAAATAAAAACTGCAGGGCAAATTTACGCTTATGCTCAGATTCAGGGTGATTATGAAATTCTTCTGGATTTCACCTACCCTAAGTTAATAGAAAGGGCTGGCGGCCGTACTGCCATGAAAAACATTCTCAAGCAAATTCAGGATACCAAAATCAATAAAGGGCAAAAGCTTACGGCCTTGGAATTTGGAGATGACATTCAATTCACCACCAATGCTACTGAAGTTCACGCTGTGGTGCCTTTCATTACAGTAACCAAGGTTCCTGGGGGAACGATCACCTCCGAGAGCACCCTGATAGCCGTAGGCACAGAAAGCAGGGACAATTGGTACTTTATCGAAACCACTTCTATTAATGAGGAAAACATAAGTAAAGTACTTCCTTCTTGGGACCATAGTTTGGAATTGCCCTACAAAAAGCCACCTGTATATAAAGAAGACCCACTTTAATAAATCACTTCAGAATCAACATATCCATAAGCTTGAGAAAGGGTATTGTGTTGCATTCATTTGTATCTGCCACATTACTTTTTCTTTCTTTTTTCCTCCATCGCATCCCACCATTCTGGCTTAATGGCCCTAAGCCCATTAAACTGTCCAGCCCCCTGCAACCACTCTCCACCATCAATAGTGATTATTTCCCCATTGATATAGGAGGAAAAGGGAGATACCAGGTATGCTGCTAGATTGGCCAATTCTTGGTGCACTCCTACCCTCCCAAGTGGGACTCTTCGGGATGGTTCAAATTTTTCCGCCAATTCACCAGGCAGCAAACGCTCCCAGGCTCCAGCAGTAGGAAATGGTCCCGGTGCAATGGCATTGGAACGGATATTATGAGGAGCCCACTCTACCGCCAAGGAACGGGTCATAGCCAAAACACCTGCTTTGGCCGCAGCACTTGGCACCACATAAGCAGAACCGGTAAAAGCATATGTGGTAACTATGTTCAAAAACGTTCCAGCAGCCTTTTCTTTGATCCAGTTTTTACCTGCAATCAGTGTTAAGTTGGCTGTACCTTTCAATACAATGTCTACGATGGTATGAAAAGCATTGGGCGATAACCTGTCTGTAGGGCTGATGAAATTCGCTGCAGCATTGTTTACCACAGCATCGATTCTACCATAATGAGCCAAAGCTTGTTCATACATTTTCTCTACCTGATCATAGTCCCTCAAATCACAAGCTATTGGAAAAACCTCTCCACCAGTTTCTTTTTCCATTTCACTGGCGGCCTTTTGCAAGACCTCATAATTTCTGCTGCATATTACCAATTTGGCGCCAAGGGTTAAAAAATACCTCCCCATGGCGGCCCCTAAACCAGTACCACCTCCAGATATCATAATGACGTTGCCTTTTAAAGCATCATTAACGAGCATACCTTCTTGATATTTCATTTTTTTTATTATTGTTAACTAATATATTTCAAAGTACATAAATTTCAAAGGATTGAAATGTTTGGGAGAAAGTTTATTTATCTTTGATTAATTTAACGGGAACAATGTAAATAACGCATAAAATGAAGCAATATATCCCACTGGTTTTTTTAATTTATCTTTTCTCCTGCAACCTTGATACCAACAAGGATTTGCAGATTGACCAATCTTTTGAAGGCGAGGAAGCTTACTGGGTTTCAAAGACTTTAGACGAACATTTTTACCTGGCATTTTACAATGCATCTATCTTTTCCAATACTACTTTTACAGATAGCCTTCCTGGATGCCCTACGGTTTCTATCGGCGAAGACAATCTGACGGTAACCCTGGATTATGATAGCCCAAAATGCGAGGCAGGCTCAACGGACCGTAAAGGGAAACTGATGCTAAAATACAGTAGCCGTTCTAGCAATGTCGATGATTCCATAAAAATCTCTTATGACAATTACCAGTACGATAACAGTAAATTTGAAGGACATCGGTTGTTCCATGTAGTGCAAAAAAGAAGTTCGAGCATGATCCTAGAAGAGTCTTCAGATACGTTACTATTAAAAGATGAGAATGAATCAAGCACGAGACTTATGTTGGATATGGAACATCAAGGCAAAATCCTATCACAGGTACTTACGGAAATAAGTAGCACTGGAACGATGAAAGGAAGAAATTGGGGTGGAAACCAATTGGAAGCGGTGATTACAACGCCAAAAATCATAAATACTCAATGTCTTTCCTTATTGAAATTCAGGCCTGTTTCTGGTGAAGAAAGCTGGACAATCCAAAGAACTGGAGAATCCCCTGTAACTCATTTGCTAACTTATTCTAATGCTGAAGGCTGCGACACTAAAACAACCATAAAATTGAGCGAAGGAGTAATCATGATCAAACAACCTTAGGGCTAGCACTTCCCTACAGGCTAGCCCTGCTATTCTCCTAAATAAAGGGTAGCCCTATGGGTGTTACAGTATTGAAAAGGTTCACCTTCCCCCTATTGAGTCTGTAAATTTTCTTCCATTTGTGATTTCCCTATGTGAACAAGTGCGTCCCCAGCGTTCACTACAGGCAAGTTATTAATACCTATTATGTATCCTGAAGCTGATGCTTTTACAGGCACTTTCACCTGACCATAAGGGTCAGAGATTTTAGCAAGCATCTGCCCTTTTTTCACTTCCTCACCCAATGAGACGGACGAATTAAAAATGCCGGAAACCTTTGCACGAACCCAACTACTTTCCTCAATTTTGCGCGTTTTGGTCACAGGGTAATCACCTTCGATCATCTCAAGGTGTTTCAACAACCTGCCGGTACCAGCAATACCCTCCTGAATCACATGGTCATCCAACCTCATGGACTCTCCTCCCTCAAAAACCAATATATGCTTGTCGTTTTTAAAAGCCTCCTTACGAAAGGATTTATCGATATGAGCAGAGTTTACAGTGAAGTTTGCACCGAAAACTTCAGCGAGTTTCAACCCTTTTTTATCTTTAAAGTCAACACGGATCTGAGGATGATTGGACAACATTCTACCCCCTGTATGAAAATCTATGCCATAATCTATTTGAGGAATAATTTCTCTGGTAAGGATTTGGGCGATTTGGGAGGCTAATGAACCTTTGTTATTCCCTGGGAAACTTCTATTTAGGTCTCTACCATCTGGAAATGTGCGAGAATTACTCAAGAAGCCATAAACATTTACCAAAGGAATAAAAATAAGCGTCCCCTTTATAGGTTCAAAAATATTTTCTTCCAACATCCTTTTAACAGTAACGATACCATTAATCTCGTCTCCATGAACCCCTCCGCTAATAAGTACAGTGGGGCCAGGTATGTTTGAGCTTCTAATAAATACAGGTAAATCAATAAGTGTATGCGTAGGAAGTCGGGCAATAGCAATTTCTATATTCAGGGATTGTCCAGGCCTAACCCTGATCCCGTTGATAACCATTTCTTTCATAATAAACTCTTTTATGTGAAATATCGCCTGATTTTCAGCAGCTATGGTCTTTTGGTTTCCCTCTATTGTCCCTTATGCTTATTAATTATAAAGCGCTTATTTCTTAAAACCTTTCCAATTTGATTAAATAATCTTTTAATTCGTGATTTGAATTAGACAATGAAGATACAGGAAAATATTTCTTTAAAGGCCTACAACACGTTTGGAATTGATGTAAACGCAAGTTTCTTTGCAGAGGTAAGAAGTAAGGATGACATTCTGGAAGCCCTTAAATTTGCCAAAACAAAGAAGGTCCCCATCCTTATTTTGGGAGGCGGAAGCAATGTACTTTTCACTGAAGAGCTGTATGCGTTGGTGTTAAAAATCAATATCACTGGCATTAAAGAGATAAAGTCCGATGACAAAACCGTATTGATAGAAGTAGGTTCTGGGGTAATTTGGCATGAGTTTGTCCTTTACAGTCTTGAAAAAGGCCTGAGTGGAATTGAAAATCTCTCCTTGATTCCTGGAACTGTGGGCGCAGCACCCATGCAAAATATTGGTGCTTACGGTGTTGAAATAAAAGCTGTTTTTCAGAGTCTTGAAGCCATTGAAATCAGTACAGGACTCACTAAAACCTTCCTTGCCTCTGAGGTGAAATTTGGCTATAGAGAGAGTGTATTCAAAACTTCCCTGAAAGGAAAATACATCATTTATAAGGTTTCTTTCAATCTTTCAAAAGTACATGCACCCAATATAAGCTATGGTGACATACAGACTGTCTTGGATCAAATGGATCAGGCCACTGCTACAGCTAAAAACATAAGTAAGGCGATTATCAGCATTCGTCAATCTAAGCTTCCCGACCCTAAAGTAATTGGTAATGCAGGAAGTTTTTTCAAAAATCCAGTTATTCCTGTTGATGTATTTGATAATTTAAAGCTAAAATTTCCAACCCTTCCAGGCTATCCAAATGCAACCCATGTTAAAGTTCCTGCTGCATGGTTGATCGAAAATGCTGGGTGGAAAGGCAAACAAGTGGGAGAAGTAGGGGTGCATAAAAGACAGCCCCTGGTTTTGGTGAATTATGGGAATGGAAAAGGAGAAGAAATTCTGGCATTAAGCCGTCAAATTCAAACCGAAGTACACGCAAAATTTGGTATTTCCCTGGAAAGAGAAGTAAATGTGGTTAATTCAAAAAATCTAATTCAGGTTTAGATTAAATCGTCTCCACTCTTTATCAACTTGGCGTATTTTGATATTTTTACGCCAAATTTTCCCAAAAACTCAAGGCCTTCATCAACACCTATTCCTTTGTATTCTGCATAAGAATTAAGGAAAATCACTTTAGTTATTCCCATTGAATAAATAATTCTGGCACATGGCAGGCATGGTGCTAAAGTAACAAACAAAGTAGATCCTTCTACAGAAGCTTTATTTTTAACAGCGTATAAAATGGCATTTTGTTCTGCATGCAATGCCAAAGAACAACTTCCTTTGCTATCTCGTCTACAACCCTCCACAGGGAATTCTTCATCACAGTTGTGCGTGCCGGGCGGCGGGCCATTATAACCTATGGAAATAATCCGGGTGTCTTTGGTAAGTACAGCCCCCACGTGTTTTTTTATACAATGGGAACGTTGGGCCAAGTTTACCGCCAACTCCATAAAAATATCATCAAAATCCGGCTTGTTCATTTTATAATCAATTAATACTTCGTCAAATACTGCATTTAAACTTCAAATAGACCACTTCAATTCAATATTTTTTCTGATTTCTATACCTCAGAGGGTTTCTAAATTTTAAGCCTTTTAAAGAAATGAAGTAGTCATTTCTTTAAGCCAATAATTCCCCTTAGGGTTACAGTAAATTTAAAGATTTCTTGGGCTTACTATTTCAAGTTCTAGTCCATTGTGCGATATCAAGTTAGAACGGATAGACCGTAAAGAAACGGTGATCGGTCATAACCCTAACATAAACAACTGGTTATTAAAAATTTACAGGTGTATTTTTAATTGTATTATCTGATTATTATTTCATTGTTAAACTAAAATAAAATCAATACTTCTAATTTCTGGAAGAATAAATAAAGGCAGTTCTTTAATGCTTCAATACAATCTTTCGACAATCCCTATAAGAAAGTATTACAATATTAGCCTAAAAAATTAATTAATTAAAAAGAACTACGTTAAAAAACTACATTTATTCTATTAATGAGATTATTTTTACTATTTTTATAATATAATAAATGCGTTTTACCATCTGTTTTTTGTAATTAAATGATAAAGATAGTCTTAATTGATGATGACCCTATCAGTATATTCGTAACAGAAAAACTGATTTCAAGGAATGTTTTGGAGCCGTTTAAGGTATTTTCGTTCAGCAGCGCTGCTGCTGCTTTAAAGGACATCTATAAAATCCGGCCAGATTATTTGTTTCTAGACATTAACATGCCAGAAATGAATGGATGGGATTTTTTAGAGACATTTAAGCCTATTAAAAAGGATCCTGAAATATACATTTTAAGCAGTTCCATTGATGAATTGGACATTACTAAAGCGGGACAATATAAAAAAGTTAAAAATTATTTAACGAAACCTTTGATAAAACAATATATCAAGCTGATTTTTAGTAGCCAATCCTCCAAGAATAAAAATCTACCAAGCTAATCAATCCACTCCTGTCTTATTTTAACCGCAATTATATCACAAACCTCGGACTTCCTCGACAGTTAAGCAAAGACATTCACATCCAAGGTTTGAACATCACCATAACAGCACCAAACATTTCATTTTCGACCCTGACCATAAGGATTTCACCATTGAAATTTAACGGTAAAGTAATGTGAAAATTTATTTTTTTATGTGTGTTGAGAATTGCTGATTTTTTCATTATTTAGCACCGAATACTACTGTTTTATTTCAATTTTATATTTATGAATGAGGATTTTGAAGATGAATTCGAAGACGAATTCAATGATGAAAAATACGACATGGAAGATGATGTATTTTTGGATGATGACGAGGATGATTTCGAATTAAATTTAAAAGACCTGGAGGAAGATGAATTTATCGATGATCTCTTTGATGAAGATGATGATTTTGATTAATGCATCCCTAAAGCACTTTATGAGCCGTGAATTTATATCCAAAAAAAGCCACAGTACTTCTTTTGCGTGATAAATTCACTTCTCAACTTCCGTGTACCTGATAAGATTTAAACGTTTACCATGGTAAAAATTGGCCATGGTAAAACATTCAAAGAAGGGGCCATCTTTGAAATGAAATTCTGAGAAAGCCCTCAGGTTAATTTTCACTAACCAATCGCTACCAGAAAGGCTAAGGCTTGGGAATAGATCAGGCTTTAGCGTTTAAAGGCATGAATAAAATTGGAACCAACTTATCTATTCTCTGGGACAAACTTTGTTACCCCCCCCCTACTAATTGGGTCTAAACCTATCCATCAAAACATTCATTTAGTGAGAAAGTCATTAGTAAGTCTTTTAAAATCAACTTTAGATAATAGGGCTTTTTAAAAATATGCTTTGTAATCCCCAATTTGAGTGTTAAATTGCAAGCAAATTTGACATTTAAAACCATCACATCATGTTATTAGATATATTTAGTGCCCCTATAGCATCTGGAGCTCAGACTTTCTGGTTGATCGTTGCAATTTTGGTAGGTTTAGGAGCAGGAATTACTGCTGTTGACTTCAGGAGCTCTGTTTTTAAGAAAGATAGCAAAAAAGACTAAAAAAAAGCTGGCAATTAATTGCCAGCTTTTTTCATTTTACACAATAGGTCTATATTTTTTTCGAATTCTCTGCTTTTAAATTGGGCGGCAGCCCCTTTCCAATTGTCACTTTTTATTTTTCAATAAGAATTAGGTGAGCTAATCTCTGAAATGGAATTAAAAAGGTCAATGCACATTCCCCATTAATTTACGTATAGGCTTGGCCAAGACCATTAACACAGCGCCTGCTCCTACCACAATATAAACAATCAGCAAGTACTGATTAGGCATTTGGGACAAAGCTTCAGCAGTGCCTCCACTAACACCTCCTGCAACCCTTCCTGCAATAAGGCTTCCCATGGCAATGGACAGAAACCACATACCCATCATTTGGCCAACAAATTTCTTAGGTGCCAACTTGGTCGTTAAACTTAAACCAACAGGACTAAGACTAAGCTCTCCGAAAGTATGGAAGAGATACGTGATTACAAGCCAGGATGGCGCAGCCAAATCACCCGATGCTGCGATCTTGGCGGCAAAATACATGACCAAAAAACCCATGCCCAACAACACTAACCCAAAAGCGAATTTTAGCGGTGAACTTGGTTCCAAATTTCTTTTTGCTAAGGCAACCCACATGGCTCCGAAAAAGGGTGCCAATAGAATTATAAAAATACTATTGATGGATTGAAAGTATCCTGCAGGTATCTCCCATCCAAGAACTTTCCTATCGGTGAATCTATCAGCGAATAAGTTTAAGGACGACCCAGCTTGTTCAAATCCAGACCAAAAAATGGATGAAAAGACAAACAGAATCATCACCACAAGTACTTTTTTCTTTTCGTCAGGTGATAATCCGCCTAAAAACAAAACATACAAAAAGAACGACAAGGCTACAATTCCAATAAGTGTATTGGAAATGGCAGCCACTCCAACTGGGTCAATGGAAAAAACGCCCAGAAAAAAGAGGGAAATAATCACTCCGATTAATGCCAATGCTATCCAAACTCCTTTAATTAATTTACTTCGTTGCTTGCTTTCCTTTTCATTTGCTGGCAAAACGGGATCGCCTACCCCTTCTAGGTATTTCCCTGTCAACTTATATTGAATCAAGCCCATCAGCATCCCAAAGCCGGCCAACCCGAACCCCAAATGCCAATCATAGATAGCTAGCGTACTGCATGCAATAGGTGCTAAGAAGGCACCTACATTGATACCCATATAGAAAATAGAGAAACCCGCATCTCTTTTCGAGCTATTTTCAGGATACAATTGCCCCACAATAGAACTTATGTTGGGCTTTAATAGTCCTGTACCTAATACAATTAAAATTAGTCCCAGAAAAAAAGAATAAAGATCTACGCCTGAGAGATCGCCCTTAGGTTCATGATTGCCTGAAATCAAAGCCAATAATCCTGGCAAGGCCATGGTAAAGTGCCCTAGAGTAATGATGATCCCGCCGTACCAAACGGACTTTTTAAGCCCTATAATTCGATCTGCAATCCATCCTCCAGGAAGTGCCAAAAGATAAACAAACATGGAGTATAATCCATAAATGGCACCTGAAGTCTGGTCGTCAAAACCAAGTCCTCCGGTGGCAATGGGGGCTGTCATAAATAGAATAAGCAATGCCCGCATTCCATAATAACTGAACCTTTCCCACATCTCAGTAAAAAAAAGAGTCATTAACCCTTTAGGATGTCCAAACAATTGTGGACCCGTAATTTCCAAATTTCCCTTAGGAGCATTGTGCTTGCCTAAAAATTGGTCTTCTTTTTTCAAAAGCGAATCATTTAAATACCTAATAAAATTATATCCCTTTATGGCTTATGGGCCGAAATATTGCATGATACTACCATAATTTCTGTATTATTGCAAAAAAACAAACTATAGCTTTATGAAAACAGGAGAAATTCATACAGATAAGGGCATTTTGAAAGTTGAATTTTACGATCAGGATGCACCTAAGGCAGTGGCAAATTTTATTGATTTAGCTAACAAAGGGTTTTACGATGGACTTAGCTTTCACCGTGTAATCCCAAACTTTATGATTCAAGGTGGTTGTCCTAAAGGCAATGGAACTGGTGGCCCTGGATACACAATTGATTGTGAGTTAGACGGCGAACTTCAGTATCATGACAAAGGTGTTCTTTCTATGGCACATGCAGGTAGAAATACTGGCGGTTCTCAGTTTTTTATCTGTCACAACAGAGAAAACACGCAACACCTGGATAGGAATCATACTTGTTTCGGAAAAGTGACTGAAGGATTAGAACTTGTCGATCAGATCAAACAAGGGGATAAAATCGTCAAAATTGTGATCAACGATTAATTTTCACAAATCCCTTTTCTGATTCAATCAGAACATTAAAAAAGTGCCCCGGCAATGGTGGCTGTCATTAAACAGGCTATGGTAGCTGCTAACAATGCACGCATCCCTAGCCTTGATAAATTTCCCTGTTGCCCGGGCGCTATACTACCTATCCCTCCTACCTGAATGGCGATTGAGCTAAAGTTGGAAAAGCCACAAAGCGCATAAGTAGCAATAACAATTGATTTTGGGGAAAGTGTGCCGGCTGCTTTCATGTCCGCCAAGCCCAGGTAAGCTACAAATTCATTGATGACAGTTTTTTGACCTAATAACGACCCTACTGCAAGCGTATCTTTCCACTCTACTCCTATCACCCAGGCAAAAAGCCTGAAGACCTGACCTAGCAGGTACTCTAATGAAAAGCCTGAAAAGGTACCATTGGTACTGCTTACCACAAGGGAGTTCAAACCTAGAAATTCCCCGATAATACCAGACAATAAATAATTCAACGCTGCTATTACTGCGATAAAAGCCAAGAGCATCGCACCAACATTTAAGGCAAGTCTAAGTCCTTCAGATGCACCTCGCGACATGGCATCTATTAGATTTACATCGGGAACTTCACCACTTATATCCAAATGGGCATCTATTTTCCGATCCTTTTCTTCAGGAATTATAATTTTTGAAATAACTATTGCCGCAGGTGCATTCATTATGCTTGCCCCCAATAGGTAGGTAGCAAATCGGGTCTTTTCAACAGGGTCATCGCCTCCTAGAAAGGCTACATATCCCGCCAATACGCCTCCGGCTATAGTGGCCATCCCACCCGTCATCAGACACATCAGTTCTGACCTGGACATTGTGGGGATAAATGGCTTTACCAATAAGGGTGCTTCGGTCTGTCCCAAGAAAATATTGCCAGCAGCAGACAAGCTTTCAGGACCTGAAAGCCTCATGGTCCGAGACATTATCCAAGCAATGCCGAAAACAACTTTTTGAAGAACTCCTAAATAATATAAACCCGCTGAAACAGTGGAAAAAAAGATAATTGTCGGCAACACCTGAAAGGCGAAAATAAAACCAAAGGAATTCGTTGCCAAATCGCCAAATATAAATTGGGCTCCTTGCTCAGAAAAACTCAGAAACTTAACAAATCCAGCACTAACCTGTGAAAAAACACTTGCAACAAAGCTAACTTTAGTAATCAAAATACCAAAAATAGCCTGCAATAGAATGCCGATTCCTACCAATCTCCAGTCAATGAGTTTCCTATTTGACGAAAAAATTGTGGCAAAAATCACCAGTACTAAGATCCCAAAAAATCCCCTTAAGTAGTCCATTTAAGCATGTGTTTTTATATCCTGGATTTTTTAATAGGAATCATTTTGTATTAATCACTATGCATTAAAATAGAAACAGCAAATTCCGCGTTTAAATCACCCTTATGGGTTAAACGAATACCAATTCAACAAGACTACTTATATAATTTGAAAAGCTTAAATCAAAATTGTTACGGGCTGATTTGAAAATCAAACGTCCCTTTCAATTTCTTCGGTTAATTTCATCCCTTAACCTGGCAGCTTTTTCATAATCTTCATTTCCAATTGCCTTGTCAAGCATTTGATTGAGCTTGTCCAAGCTAAAGTCTTTGAGTGATGCTTCCTGAGATTTACCACGCTCGGAAGATTTACCCTTACCCGATTTAGAAATACCAGAGGCCTCCTGTTCTCTTTTCTCATCCTCCTCTGAAAATTCTATGGCAGCTTCCGACATGACCGAGTTGGCACAAAATATCGGCGCATCAAATCTTACTGCAATAGCAATAGCATCTGATGGTCTGGCATCAATCTCTACCTTCTTAAAGGAATTTTTGCACATGATTTTAGCATAAAACACTCCTTCTCTCATATCTGATATCAGAATATGATCTATTGAAAACTCAAAATTAGAAGAAAATGACTTAAACAGGTCATGTGTCATTGGCCTGTTTGGTATAATCTTCTCTATTTCAATAGCTATGGCCTGGGCCTCAAACATTCCAATAACTATAGGCAACTTACGTTTACCTTCCGATTCACCCAAAACCAGGGTAAAAGAACCAGACTGTGTGCTATTGGAAGATAGCCCCAAGATTTCTAACTCAACTGTATTGTCCACGATTAATTATTTTAATGCTTTAATTGCTTGTGTCAATTTAGGAACCACATCAAAAGCATCACCTACGATCCCATAATCTGCTGCCTTAAAGAAAGGTGCATCCGGATCATTATTTATGACTACAATATACTTCGAAGCATTTACTCCTGCAAGGTGTTGAATAGCACCTGATATCGCTATGGCAATATACAAGGTAGGCGCCACTTTTACACCGGTTTGTCCAACATGTTCATGATGTGGGCGCCAGCCTAAATCAGAAACTGGTTTAGAACAACCTTTTGCAGCATGTAAACTGTCTGCTAGTTCCTCAATCATACCCCAGTTTTCAGGCCCTTTAAGCCCTCTTCCTCCAGATACAACCACATCTGCTTCCGGCAATAAAATTTCTCCTTCGGCCTTTTCTGCTCCAGTTATTTTGGCTACAAAATTTTCATCTGAAATGGTCAAATCCAAGGATTCTACCTTTATAACTTCACCATCTGTCTTGATAGGATAGATATTCTTTTTAACAGCCAGGATTTTCTTGTCAGCGCTTATGGCAGTTTCTGCAAAAGCCTTTCCAGTGAAAATGCTACGTCTAACCACAAACCCATTGCTTAAGTCAGGCAACCCAACCACGTTGGAAACAAGTCCTGCATCAAGTTTAATCGCTAACCTTGCAGCAACGGCATCTCCTAAGGAAGATTTAGCCAAAACGAGTATGGAAGCACCAACCTTATCAAATACCTGTGCGATAGCATCTGCATGCGCCTGTATTACCCCTTGGTCCAAACGTTTGTCTTCCAAATGAAAGATAGCATTGGCTCCAGCAAGACCAACCTGATCCCAGCCATCACTCGCTATAGATCCCAGGCCTATAACATTGACCTTCACTCCTTGTAATTGGGCAAGTCCTGCAGCATAAGATACAGCCTCCAAAGAAGAACTCTTAATTTTGCCTTGATCTTGTTCTATATATACTAATATTGACATGCTAATTTTGTTTAAAGAATTTTGGCGTCGTTTTTCAATAAATCTACCAGTTGATCTACATTGTCAACAAGCTTAACAGCTCCTTTGGCTGGCGGCAGCTCATAGGATTTCACAGCTGTTGGAGCCGAATCTTCCACAGGATCCTTTACGGTGAGTGGCTTCGTTCTAGCAGACATGATTCCGCGCATATTAGGAATTTTCCATTCCGCAATAGGCTCTTGACAACCAGCAACAAAGGGTAAATCTACCTCGATAAATTCTTTACCACCCTCTATTTCCCTGGAAAGTTTACCTTTACCTCCTTCGATCTCTAATTTCATAACAGGTGATATGGAAGGCATACCAAGTAATTCGCCTACCATGCCATGAACCATTCCTCCATTAAAATCAATGGATTCTCTTCCCATAAGAATTAAATCATAGCCATTGTCTTTTGAAAAAGCTGCAATTTGTTTGGCAACAAAATGGGCATCCTTAGGAAATGCATTTATTCTAACGGCCTCATCAGCTCCTATAGCCAAGGCTTTGCGAAGGGTTGGCTCCGTTTCCGCTTCTCCTACATTAAGAACCGTGATACTTCCATTATTTTCAGCTTTTAACTCTACAGCTCGCGCCAATGCATAATCGTCATATGGCCCTATAATGAATTGAACTCCATTTTTATCCAACTTGGTATTGTTATCAGTAAATTGAATCTTTGAAGTGGTATCAGGTACATGTGTGATACAAACCAATATTTTCATGAATTTTTATTTAAATTTGTCATTAAAATAAAACGATTAAGCAAATTAATTCCACGAGCATGAAACATCTTGACAGGGTAAAAGAACTCCTAAATTACATAGAAAAAGAACCTAATGACCCTTTTAACCTTTATGCTTTGGCTTTGGAATACCAAAATCAAGACAAAGAAAAGGCTTCTTTTTATTTTAACAAACTATTAATAGAACATAAAGACTATCTCCCTACTTATTATCATGCTGCTTTGTTTTTTGCAAATGAGGAACATTTGCAAAAAACGGATAAAATCTTTTCTGAAGGCATAGAATTGGCCAAAACTCAAAACAATTTACATGCTAAAAAGGAATTGGAAAATGCTTATCTAAATTTTCAATTTGAAAATGATTAAACCCTATACTTTGCAATAAGCCTTATATTTACCGCTATAAGAATTCCCCTAACCCCTTTCGGTTAAAATGGCGCCGGTTCATTGCCACCTGGAAAAGGATTTTCTCCTCCTTGATCACCATTTGCTTTGCTGCCCATTCTTACCATTCCTTCCTCATCAAAACCTTTCCCTGTGGCATTGCTTGGAAAACGACTGCCATAAAGCGCTTCTTGAGGCTGTTGGTAAGGCACATTTATTTCCAAATCAGTAAACTTGGTGTATTTACCAATAAACCTCAGTTTAACATTTTCAAGTGATCCATTTCTATGTTTGGCAATGATTACTTCTCCAACACCTGCAGTATTATTCCCATCTTCATCTTCAGTAATACCATAATACTCTGGACGATAAAGGAACATTACAATATCCGCATCTTGCTCTATGGCTCCAGACTCCCTCAAATCGGATAACTGAGGCCTTTTATCGCCGCCCCTTGTTTCTACCGCCCTTGACAACTGGGAAAGTGCAATCACCGGAACACTTAACTCTTTGGCAATCTGTTTCAAAGCCCTGGAAATACTTGAAATTTCTTGTTCACGGTTACCTCCGCCCCCTTTACTGTCGCCAGACATCAATTGAAGATAATCAATTACAATCATTTGAATGTCATTCTGAGCCTTTAGTCTTCGACATTTGGCCCTTAATTCCAGAATGGATAAAGCGGGTGTATCATCCACAAAAAATGGTGCAGATGTGAGCTTACCTGTTTTGTGTATTAATTGTTGCCATTCGTAATCGGCAAGATTTCCTTTCTTTATTTTTTCAGAATCCAATTCAGCTTCCGAACTAATCAAACGATTGACCAGCTGAATGGCTGACATTTCTAGAGAGAAGATGGCTACTGGTCTGTCATGGTCTACAGCAGCATTTCGGAGTACTGAAAGCACAAAGGCTGTTTTACCCATTGCAGGTCTGGCAGCTATAATTACAAGGTCAGACTTTTGCCATCCCGATGTCACTCTGTCCAGTGCAGTAAATCCTGATGGAACACCTGTAAGCCCATCTTTTTGCCCTTTTTTACCTTCAAGTTCAACTATGGCCTCACGCATAATTGAGCGCATATCGACATAGTTTTTCTTTATATTATTTTCAGAGATCTCAAACAAAGACTGCTCCATCTTATCCAATAACTCAAAAACATCTGTGGTATCTTCAAAGGCTTCTTTTTGAATCTCTGAGGAAATTTTAATCATATCACGCTTCATCGCCTGTTCGGTGATGACTCTCGCATGGTATTCAATATTGGAAGCAGAAGAGACCTTAGAGGTTAATTCAGTGATATAAATCACTCCTCCAGCCAATTCCAAACTCCCATTTTTCCTGAGTTGGTTAACGACAGTAAGTAAGTCTACAGGCTCTCCAGCATTAAAAAGGTCAAGAATTGCCTCAAAGATCAAACTATGTGAGTCTCTGTAGAAGCTACCTGGAGACAATATATCAACTACAGTAGTCAGGGCATCCTTTTCAAGCATTAAGGCACCCAATACCGCCTCTTCCATATCAATGGCTTGAGGTGGCAATTTCCCTAAAGCAGAAAACGATTCATTTGGCCGCCTTCTATTGCTTGTTTTGCGCTCTGATCTATTGCTATTATTGTCTGACATATAAACAAAAGTACCCTATTAAAATCAAAGGTTTTAAACATTTTATGCACTATCTTATCCACATTTCTCTAACACCTACTTAAACAACCAATTAGGCGTATTTGTATTTCTTTTTTATCAAAATTTCCAGAAAATATTTCTCGCTAATTTACCAATCAGCTTTTCCCTGAAAATCCCAATTTTTATTCCATAGTTATATAAGTAAGTTTTTTGAAATGAAGTTCAACAAACCTCAAATCACTTACTCCCACCATGCCATTTCAATACCTCAAGCATTTTATAAATAGCGCTGAGAATACATACTGCTACACTAAAGATTTGATGCCCACTTAAGGACAAAACTTTAAGTAATTAATAAGAATAGTATTGCCTACAGCTATCTGAATTTCTCAAGCCTACGTTATCTCCTACAAGTATTGGTCAGAATCAAAAACCGAATAGATTTCTGGCTAATTACCAAAAGAACAAATAAAGGAGGTCAACCTCTTATCCACTTGGATGATTTGATGTTCAAAGCGTTAGATAACTTAACAATAATTATTCGTAAACTTAAGTTAAATCTAAAAACAGAAGCCAAAATACCTATCATTTAAAACTTCCAAATCTAAATGCTTAAAAAATTACTATATTTGCACCGATAATTGCCCAGGGAGAATTAACCTATTTTATACCTATAAAATACTGCCTTATGCAGCGGTTTTCCCGAACATTTTTATTTAAAATAATTTTTCACATTACTTAATTAAACGAATAAAATGGATTTGAATATCAAAACTCCCATTGCATTTTTTGATCTTGAAGCTACAGGAATTAACATTTCTACGGACAGAATTGTTGAAATTTCAATTTTAAAAATACTTCCTGATTCAACACAGGAATTAAAACTTTAAAAATCAATCCTACCGTTCCCATCCCCTTAGAAACTTCACTTATACACGGTATATATGACAAGGATGTGGTAGACGCGCCCACCTTTAAAGACGTGGCAAGGGAATTGTTCCGCTTTTTTGAAGGGACCGATCTTGCCGGGTTCAATGTCTTAAAATATGACATACCCTTATTGGTTGAGGAGTTTTTAAGAGCAGGAATAGATTTTGACATTGAAAAAAGAAACCTTTTGGATGCCCAAAAGATTTTTTTCATGATGGAAAAAAGAAATCTTTCTTCTGCTTATAAATTCTATTGTGGCAAGACGCTAGAGAATGCTCACAGTGCTGAGGCAGATACCATCGCAACCTACGAAGTATTCAAATCTCAAATCGAAAGATACATGGGCCAAGAACTTGAAGACCTTCAAGGCAATAAAATTGGGATTATGGAAAATGACATGAAAAAAATCCATAGCCTGATCAATGAAAAAATGGTCGACTTAGCTGGTCGGTTTGTTTTCAATGATAAAGGAGAAGAGTGTTTTAACTTTGGGAAACAGAAAGGGAAACCAATTGCCCAGGTGCTCAAGGAAGAACCTGGGTATTACGACTGGATGATGAAAGGAGACTTCCCTCTAGACACAAAAAGAAAGCTGACACAGGTGAAGTTAAGAGGCTTTAATTTATAACCTCACGGAAAGCGACACCTGTATTTAACAAAGGCAATCCCTCCTGAATAACTTTTTAGGAGGGATTTTCTTATAAAAGCTCGTCCCCTGTCCTAAGATAGGCTCAAGTCATCAGAGGTCTGTTGCTAGTACATTTATCTTTTGTTTTAGTATAAATATTAATGCCAGATAGGGTCTCAGTTTACTATAGTCATTCATCAGAGTAAATCAAAAATGCTAAAAATTCACAAAGCCACAGTTCAAGATATTCCAGAGATTCAAAGCATTGCCAAAACCACTTGGCCTGTTGCTTTTGATGGGATATTAAGTCAATCCCAGTTGGATTACATGATGAGAATGATGTACAATACCCAAGAACTAACCTCCCAAATTGAAGGTGGTAAAATTATTTTCTGGCTTGCTGCAATTGGAAAGCAATCGTTAGGATTCATGGCTTACGAGTCCCAATTACCCATTCAACCCCAAATTAAAATCCATAAATTATATATTCTTCCAGCCGCTCAAGGCAAAGGAGTAGGGAAAGGTTTGCTAAATAATCTGGAAGAGTACGGTAGATCCAATGGGTTTGAAACAGTAACTTTGAATGTAAACAAATACAATTCTTCTGCTATAAAATTTTATGAAAAGCGGGGATTCGAAAAGATTAAAGCTGAAATCATTCCAATTGGCCAAGACTATATAATGGATGACTACGTGTTTACAAAAAAATTATAAATAGTACGTTAAGAGTCAATATTTTCGACTTTTTTGGCTTTGTTATTGATATCTCTGATCACATCATCCAGTTCTACTGCTGAATTGTTAATATGGTTTAATATCTCCTTTTGATCATCAGTTAGCTTACCTATCATTATTTCTAGCAGGTGGATCAACCCCATAAGCCTGGCAAGAGGTGCTCTTACCACATGCGACTGCACCCACGAAATTTCTTTTAATCGCCCATTTTGCTTCTCTATAGTCTTTAGATGAGCATGCTTGTGAGTTACGTCAATGGACAAGACTAATTTCACTTTTTCTCCATTATAATTAATGGTATTGAAACTTGTCTCGACAGTTATAATCTCTCCACCCTTCTTTTTATGAAGAAAGGTACCTGCAACATCTTCGCTCAAAAAGTCTCCCTTCTCTATTTTTGAGGTTTTATCAATTAAACCAATATTTTCAATTTGAATATCAGCGATAGTCATCTCCAGAAATTCTTCTAAAGAAAAACCATAGCTCATCACAGCAGCATCATTTACATTTAAAAACTTACTGGTACTTTGGTCCATCACCCACATAGGCATGGGATTAAATTGAAAAAGCTCCTTGTACCTGAGTTCTGATTCTTCTAACTCATTAAAAACCTTTTTCCTTTCAATACTGTAAGTAATGCTTTTAAATAAAATTTCAGGTTGCAGTTCGTCTTTTATTAGGTAATCAGACATCCCCAACCCAATGGTTTTTATAGCAAATTCCTTATTTGAATATCCTGTCAAGACTACAATAGGTGTCTTAGACGCTTTCTTTTTAATATCCTTGATTAAATTTTCACCACTCATATCACCTAAACTTAGGTCGAGTAAAATGATATCGTAACCATTGGGAATGGTTTCTACGGCTGACTTATACGATTTTGCCCAATCGATTTTTGCAAAAGGAAATTTTTCTTCTATTGATTCAGAGACCAAAACATAATCCCCTTCGTTGTCTTCAATTATTAAAAATTTCAAGGCTTCAATTCCTGAACTCATTTATCTATATTTTGGAAGGCAATTCAACAAGTGACAACCAAAAAAGTTGAACTTTTTGAAGGATTTCATGATACCCACCTGAACCAAAAGGCTTAACGATATAGCTGTTGGCGTGATTTGTATAGGAATCGTTTATGTCTTTTTGATTAGATGAGGTGGTCAGCATTATTACTGGCAAACGCCTCAGATTATCAGACTCTTTTATGAATTTAAGAACCTCTAATCCATTTTTGAAAGGCAGGTTTATGTCCAATAACACCAAGTCTGGGGTTGGATTACTACCATACCTTTGACAGGTATTTAAAAATTCTATTGCTTCTCTACCGTCTTTTGCGAAGCTAATTTGCAAAGGTAAGTTTAATTCTTCCAGCGCTTCTGAAATCAGGAAGATATCTCCCTCATTGTCTTCAACTAAAAGTATATTTAACCTATCCATATTTAAAATTAATTGGTCACTCTAGCAAAACAAATAAAGTAAACCTGAAGCAAAGCCCCTGATTTAGAAAAAACTCTTTCTAGAACCAAAATCAAAAGTACATTTTTTTTGTCTCCTGACACAGAACAATCGAATATTTATAAATTTTGTCATTTTATTTATAAGATTGAAATTAATTTTTATATCAAGGAAAAACAATGACACCAAAGGTCAAAATTGGGTTTGTAATTTAAACAACTGCTGAAATACTGGAGAAACACAAGCAGGATGAATGATGCAAAAATCATTTCTAGAGACGGATAAAACCAAATTTAAACTTAGTTAATGCTAAGGTTCAGCTGTAAATAATCAGCAGGGCCAAACCGGCACTCCATTAAAACCATACGAGCACAATTCGAAGCAATAAAAGTGACATTTCTCAAACTAATAGAATGATATGTAAGCTCCAAAAGAAAAAATGAAGCCTATTTATTTTTCAGTTGCACATAAAACACGCTTCCCAATCCCAAGGTAGATTCAACCCAAATTTTTCCACCTGAGCCTTCTACTATCCTTTTGCAAATTGCCAAGCCCATGCCTGATCCACGTTTAACAAATCCATAATCATATCGTTTGAGGATATAAAATACACTTTCTAGATTTTCAGCAGGTATTCCCCTACCGTTATCCTTCACCTCCATGGTACAAAAGTCACCCGATACTGAAGACGATATTTCGATATTCAATGGCCTTGTAGCGTCTTTAAATTTAATGGCGTTAGCTATCAATTGGTCAAATAATTGTATAAGCTGCTTGTAATCCCCCATCACTTCAAGCAAGGGTTCAATTTTTAATTCCAGGCTTCCTTCCTTTATCTTTTTGGAATTTAGGTGAACAACTTTTTCAAAAACCTCTTCCATATTCACTAATTCCTGTTTATGGTGGTTTTCTGACAGTTGAGAAAATGTAACAAGGTCACTTAATACCGCCTTTATCTTCAAGAAATTGTCCAGCGTGAGTTGCAAAAAATCAATGGAATTTTGGGGCAGCTTATCTTTATTCTTCCGAATAAAAAGCTCTAAGAATCCATGACTTTGTCTGACAGGATCAGCCAGATCAAATGAAGCAACTAGAATAAATTGGTCCAATTGTTTTTTGGCATTGTCAGACTTGACACGCTCTTCTTCAAGGACTTGATTGACTTTCTCAAGCTCTTTGACCTTGTCGCCTAAATACTTGTACTGTCTCTGGATTAGGAAATACAATATGACCCCAGTTAGCAATACAAATCCTACACCGTCTATTGATTTAACAAAATCGATGGTTTCTCTAGAGTAATTGGCAAAAAAGTACTCAGCAAATTCATTGCTCCATACAATCCAGATAGATCCTGCTAAAACATATATGAATGTAATTTTAAAGCTTGCCCTCATACGAATGCGCTAAATAAAATCATTATTTGCCAACAATACATTGCTCTTTATATAAAGAGCACAAATTACTAAACTATAATAACTACTTAATAAATCTTATAGAAAAAATATTCTACCAAATGTAATGATATCCTTTAACCCAATGTATTTCTCACCTGTTTACTTTAACTTGAATTTTCTTTTAAATTAAAACCCATATTAAAAAAGAACCTTAAAACTCAAAGTTTAAGACAATAATACAACAATAGGAAATTGGAATTCACATGGTTTTTACGTTAAATTTAAAACACTATTCAATTGTGGATTCCACACTAAATTTTAAAGCTTTCTGTTAAAAAAATAAGCTCTCAATCCATAACAAAAATATTTTTCAGATGCACAAACATTTAATTAAGCTACTCCCCTCATTGCTCTTCTTCTGCCTATCCTCTCATTCGCTTTTCGCACAAACAGATACACTTAAAGTATTGAGTTACAATATTTGGAATGGCTTTGACTGGGGTAAAGACATCGAAAGGAAAGAAAAAATGACCGCATGGCTAAAAGAGGTAGATCCAGATGTTATTGGTTTTCAAGAGCTCAACGATTTCACCTCTGAAGATTTAAAAACGTGGGCAAATGAATTTGGTCATGGCTATTCGGTATTGCTAAAAGAAAACGGCTACCCAATAGGCATTACCTCAAAAGAACCCATCCATTTGAAAACAAAAATGCAAGGTGGCCTTTGGCATGGAATGCTACATGCAGAAACTTATGGAATTGATTTTATCGTGGTCCACTTAAGTCCACACGACTGGGAATTTAGAAGACGAGAGGCTGAAATGATCTGCGATTATACAGTAAATGGCATTTTCAATAATCCGGACAAACAATTGATGATTCTCGGGGATTTCAATTCCCACTCCCCTTTCGATGCGGAATTCGACAATGAAAATCCTTTTTCCTTAAAAAGAAGTCAGCTTTCTGACAGTTTGAGGATTGTTCAGAAAGGGCCTAAAGCTTACCAAACGTTAAGGGATGGAACAATAGATTACAGTGTAATTTCAAGGTTTCTTTCCCTACCACTAATCGACACTGTTCAGAAAAAAAATTCTGACGGGGAGAAAAAATCATTTCCAACACCCATGGTCGGGAAAGACATCTCTGAATCAGATTTTGAAAAATATAAGAAAAGAATAGATTATATTTTAGTAAGTTCCAATCTCGAACCCTCCCTACTAGCGGCAAAAATACTGAACCAGGGGACTACTGATATACTATCAGACCACTACCCTGTCCTGGCTTCTTTCTTGTATAATAAAACCAAATAAAACTATAGTGCTTTCGTTTCTTTTTTCAAATAGAAATAAGAAATGATGGCGGCGCCAGTATCAGCCAAAGGAAATGAGTACCAAATACCTTCTAACCCAAATAAGGCTGGCATTATTATAACCAATGGGATAAGAAATATCCCTTGTTTGCTTAGGGCCAATAATAAGGCAGGTTTGGCCTTGCCTACGGCTTGAAAATAAGCACTTCCGATTAAGCTAAAAGCAAGCAACGGGGTGGCTAAAAAGGATTTCCGCATGGCTGGAATACTTTCCCTTATTAAGTTTTGATCCGCTGTAAACACAGACACCAAAGGGCCTGTAAAAATCAATATCAGTATAAAAATAAAAAATGCCACAAGTGTTGATGACCTAAGGGCCAGTCTAATGGTAGCGTGTACACGATTTTGCAATTTTGCACCGTGGTTATAGCCTGCTATAGGGACAAACCCTTGGGTAATACCCAAAACAGGGAAATTAGCAAACATCATCACCCTACTGATCACCCCATACATAGAAAGTCCCATTTCTCCACCATATTTGAAAAGCTCATTGTTTAAAACGATGGCTAAAATGCTAACAGTGCCCTGTCTGGCAAAAGTAACAGCCCCAAGGGACGCAATCTCACTAGTGATTTTCAAGTTGGGTTTGATCCTTCCAATACTCATCTTCATCGAAGACTTTCCAAACACAAAAAACCATAGCGAATAACCTGCACTCGCCATATAAGATATTGTAGTTGCCCAGGCTGCACCTTTTAAACCCATGTCAAACCACACAATCAAAATGGGATCCAAGACAATATTAAAAACAGCAGGGACGATTAATATATACATGGCCACTTTAGGATAACCTTCTGCCCGTATCACATTGTTACACATCATGGCCCAGGCCATAAATGGAATTCCTATTAAAATGATACTAAAGTAATCTTTAGCCGGTTCAAGCACATCACCTTTCCCTCCAAATAATTTTAAAATCTCCTCCGAAAAAACATACCCTATGGCTACAAACAAAAGTGCCAAAGTAAGGGTCATCCCAATTTGATTTCCAAAGGTATTGAAGGCCCTTTCATCATCTGAATCTCCAAAGGCACGCGAAATAATAGATGCCCCTCCTACCCCTATAGACATGCCTATGCTTGCGATTAAAAAAGAAATAGGTAATACCACAGTGACAGTGGCTATCCCTAGAGAACCGACGTATCGCCCCACAAAAATAGTATCTACGATTCCGTAAATAGACAATACCAATATCCCTACTGCTGCTGGGAGTGCTTGTTGAAGTAATAACTTACCGATTGGGGCTTGACCGAATGAATGGTTTTTGTTTTCCATAAAAATGTGATACCCCTAGGAACGACCCAATTGGCAAAATGTTTAGCTTAATAAACTTTCTCAACTTTGATTATTGTAAATCTATTCCAATTGCAGGGCTACAATTGCTAATTTAAAACCTTCTTCCCCCAACGGTATCAATCTTGAATTTAAAATTTAAACCTACAATGCGCTTCCTAAAAAGGTACTAAATGCATTTACAAAAAACCCATTAAAAAGACTTCGTGAATTTTATTTTGAGTTTTAGTTGAAGGTCTCTGATTACTTTGAATATTTCTTTGATAGTAACCATCTGCACCTGGGTAAGTTGACTTATTTTTATATAATTTAAGGGTGGGTTTCCTTCATTTATAATCGCTGCAGCCTGCTTTTCCAAGCGAAGCCCCATTAGGTAATAATAAGCTTGATACAACTCTTTGGATTCTCTAGGGCTAAAAACTTTAAGTTCAGTTAAAATTTGCAACCTTTTCCCAGTATTGGTTTCAAAAACCCTATTGGCCAAAGCATAAAGTCTCATGGCATTTACCATTGGAGTCATTGCACGCTTAATGTCAAAAACCTCCTCCTGATCTACTTTAAAAGTTTTTATATTCTTTAACCAGGTCAACTGGGTATCATATTGAAGCGCATTTTGCGCCATGTTAAAGAAAAACCTTTCAAGGGGAAAATGTAACTGCTCGTCCATAAAAGACTTCAGGCTATCCAATAAAGAAAAATCACCATAAATGGGTCTACAATCAAAGAAAGTACCATAACTCAACACGGTTTCCATGGATGATTCCTGAAACCATGCCGCATAATTTTTCTTCCAGTGAGACAAGGAATGGGTCCACTTAGAATTACTGGCCATGAATCCACCTTTACAATAATCAAAGCCTATTTCATTTAAGTGATCAGAAACCGTTTTGGCAAAATCAAGAAAATAATCTCGCACTAATTCCCTATGCTCATTGGCTTTGTCTTCATAAATGATTGCATTGTCCTGGTCTGTTTTAAGCGATTGTTCCTTTCTTCCTTCGCTCCCCAATACAAAGAAAACAAAGCTGGCAGGTGGCTGTCCCTTTTTCTTGATGACTTGCTCTATTACCCTCAAGGTGATGATATCTGCTATCGCTGAGATAACTTGGTTTATAATCTCAGACCTTACTCCCCTTTGAATCATCTGCTCCACCATGCCTGGAACCTGTTCCCACTTTGATTTCAATTCCGCTTCATCAAGTGCTTGCTTTACGGACTGAATAAACACAAAAGGCGAAAGTGACTGAACAGTTAATATTTTGTTTCGGCTAGTAACGCCTACAAAATGACCTGCATCTTCTACCAGTAAATAACGCGTTTTGGTTCTAAACATAAGCAATAGCGCTTCGTACACCAATGCCTCTTTAGAGATAGAAACTAATTTAGTATCCATGATCTCTTTTATCGGACTTTCTAAGGATCCTTCTATTGCCATCACATTGTCCCGTAATGTAATGTCAGTGACCACTCCTTGAATCTCTTCTAAATTGTTTCCCACAAATAAACAGCTGGATTTCTCATCCCTCATGATTTGAGCCGCCTTGAAGACTGGAGTATCAGGTTTGCAGAAAAGCACTTTTTTAAGCGTAATCTCACTTAATGTTTTAATGTAAAAATCATCGATGGGCGACAAATGCTCCGGAACCATGGGCGTTTTTTTTTACAAAGATCACCAATCATTTTGAAGAAAAGAAAAGTATTTTTGAATAACTGTTTGCAATTAGAAAAAACTACCTTACATTTGCACAAGCTTTTGAAAAAGCACAGAGAAACGGGCTGAAAAGCCTGTTTCTTTTTAACAAAAAAAGGTCCTGTAGCTCAACTGGATAGAGCAACTGCCTTCTAAGCAGTAGGTTTCAGGTTCGAGTCCTGACAGGATCACAATGTTAAAATTTTCAAAAGAATCAAGGGTAAAAGTTACTTTTGAATTAATTACCGATTCTGTAGCTCAGCTGGTAGAGCATAACACTTTTAATGTTAGGGTCCTGGGTTCGAACCCCAGCGGGATCACCAAAAAAA
>NZ_ATNM01000067.1 GCF_000427295.1 Cyclobacterium qasimii M12-11B
AATCAATTAGGCGTGTGTGAGGTATTTGTTTCGTTCAATCAGCATATACATATACCCCCGAACCGCCAATAACAGAGCAAATACAAACAAAATTCGACAAAGTTCACTGAATTTTCACAAAAGATTTATGTTTCAGCAGGAATTGTAAAGGGTAAAAGAGAAATAGATACATATCCTTAATAAAAGGGAGGCGTTCTTTGATGAACTATAACATCAGAGGAGAAAATATTGAAGTGACACCCGCGTTAAAGGATCATGTCGAGAGGAAGATCGGCAAGCTGGAGCGCTATTTTGACCATAGCGTGGATGCTGATGTGAACGTCAACTTGAAGTTTTACAATGACAAGGAGTCTAAGGTTGAGGTTACGATTCCGATGACAGATCTGGCGCTTCGGTCCGAGGTGCATAACGAGGATATGTACAATGCAATTGATCTCGCAACAAACAAACTGGAACGTCAAATCCGTAAGCATAAAACGAAAGTAAACCGTAAATTCCGTGAGCAGGGCTCTCCAAAATATTTATTGGCAAACGGCCTTGGCTCTGATACAGATATTGCGGTTCAGGATGACATAGAAGAGGAGGAGAGCTTGGACATCGTCCGTCAGAAACGCTTTAATTTAAAGCCGATGGATAGTGAAGAAGCGATCTTGCAAATGAATATGCTCGGCCATAATTTCTTTGTTTTCACAAATGCGGAAACAAACCTTACAAATGTCGTGTACCGCAGAAATGACGGGAAATATGGCTTAAATTGAACCGACTGAATAATGAAGAGAAGCCTTCCGTGATGTCCGCGGAAGGTTTTTGTTTTCTATTTGCAAATTCTTTGGAAA
>NZ_ATNM01000068.1 GCF_000427295.1 Cyclobacterium qasimii M12-11B
AATTCCACTCGTCTGATTTTTTGCAGAAGCCGTTTTTCGGCAGGCTTTCCACAAATTCAATTTCTCTAGGATATTTGTATGGAGCGGTAATCGTCTTCACATGGTTTTGCAGCATTTTGACAAGCTCATCACTGCGTTTTTCATGATTTTTGCAGGACAACATATGCCTTTACAATGGAGCCTCTGATTTCATCAGGGCTCGCGACAACAGCACATTCTTTTACTTCTGGGTGCTTAACAAGCGCGTCTTCCACCTCGAAAGGCCCGATCGTATAGCCGGAGCTGATAATAATATCGTCATTTCGGCTTTCAAACCAGAAGTAACCTTCCTCATCTTTTCTTGCTCTGTCTCCCGTTAGGAAATAATCGCCGCGAATTTGTGTTTTCATTCTTTCCGGATCTTTAAAATACTCTTTAAAGAGCGCAGGCGTACTGAGGTGAACAGCGATATCGCCAACCTCACCAGGTTTGCAGATTTCACCGTCTTCATTTATGATCTCCACCTGATTTCCCGGTGTCGGTTTTCCCATGCTTCCCGGTTTAATAGGCGTATCTTTCAAAACACCAACCAAAAGCGTGCTTTCTGTTTGGCCATATCCGTCCCGTACCTTAATGCCAAAGTGCTTTTGGAAAACATCAATGACTT
>NZ_ATNM01000069.1 GCF_000427295.1 Cyclobacterium qasimii M12-11B
TTTTTAATCGTTTCCTTCTTCAGGTTTTTCATCCTCATTCTCCGCTCTTTCGTCGTTTTTACGAGGTTCGTGAGTTTGTGCTCTGTAAGGCACAAAACCCTCTCTTTTAAATTTATAAGGTTCTGTTCGCTGGCTTGGCATATTGTTCGCCAGATCAAGCATTCCAAAACCTTTGTGTGTAAAGGCTCCTAGCCCACACTTAAATACAAATTCCTGAACTTCCTTGGCAGCATATAAGGTGAAAGGCAAGGTATAGCCTCTTACTTCATACTTCACATCCATGTCATAAACAGAGTATATTCTTGCGAACTTTTTCTGTTGTTCTCGAAGTTTATTGACATAATTCATGTCAGGAACCACCTGGAATTTATAAAAGGATTCCATTTGTTCTTGGTCATACCATCCAGATTTCTCCATTCGTGTGAGTGTTGACTCATACAAAAGATCTGAAAACTCATCCGTATCAGGGTTGATAAACCTTTTACCTGACTCGTCATCAAATGTGGGAGTAAGCAAAACCAATGGGGAGATACATACAAATTTATTGGATGTCTCTAAAGGTGGCTCAATTTCTTTCTCAGTATATTCAGGCGACAATATCAAATTCCCCAATTCAATTTTCGGGGTTTTGAAGACCTGCTTCAATAGATACTCTATGAAAGGTTCATCAGGAGCTGAGACAACAAGTGTAACCAAGCTGGAATAATAATGCAACCCACTCCTACTAACTTTTGTTTGGCCTTTTAAACCTGAAAAGTTGAAGAAATTGTAGTTAAAAAACTCTTCCTGGCCTCCTTTAACGATCAGGCCTTTGAGAAACTGCGCTAAGATGTACTGATGGTGAAAGGGTAAGTAAGCACCTTTGTTCTTTAAGGAAAATATTAATCTAATTCTCACGACTATAAAAATGAAAAGTTGAACAAAAATTTATTTCATCGTACTATCAGGACTAACTGACATTTGAATAAATAAGTTGCAACAAACTTAATAATAATATTTCAATTAATTTACACATTGAACCTAAAATGCATGATGTCCCCGTCACAAACTACATATTCTTTACCTTCAACTGCAATTTTCCCGTTTTCACGGCAAATTGCTTCAGTTTTGAACGCCTCAAAATCTTTTAGTTTTATAACCTCTGCTTTGATGAACCCTTTCTCAAAATCAGTATGTATAACACCTGCAGCTGCTGGGGCTTTCCAACCTCTAGTGATCGTCCAGGCTCTCACTTCCTGAACTCCAGCTGTGAAATAGGTAATTAAATTCAATAATTTATAGGCGCCAGCAATCAATCTGTTCAAACCACTTTCCTCAAGACCATACTCTCCTAAGAACATTTCTTTTTCTTCGGGTTCCTCAAATTCGGCAATTTGCTCTTCCAATGCTGCACATAAAAGGATCACATCAGCATTTTCATTGGCTACTTCTTCCTTGAGTCTGTCGACATGCGCATTACCTTCCTTAATACTTCCTTCATCTACATTGGCAACATACAATACAGGCTTAATTGTCAATAAATGAATGTCAGCAATGGCTTTCAGATCGTCTTCATCAGCTTCTATGGCCCTGGCATTCTTACCTTCCTTTAAACCTTCTTTAAATTTCTGTAAACTTTCAACGGCTTTTCTGGCTTTGGCGTCTCCACTCTTTGCAACTTTCTCAATCCTAAGTAGTTTTTTATCAACTGACTCAATGTCTTTTAATTGCAACTCAGTATCAATGACTTCTTTGTCAAAAAGGGGATCCACTCCACCTGCTACGTGTACTACATTGGGATCATCAAAGCATCTGACCACGTGTATTATCGCATCAACCTCCCTTATATTGCCCAAAAACTTATTTCCTAAACCTTCTCCCTTACTGGCACCCTTTACTAATCCAGCTATATCTACAAATTCGATTACTGTCGGAAGTACTCTTTGTGGATTCACCAAACCTTCCAAGATTTGTAAACGCTTATCCGGCACTGTTACGACACCCACATTGGGTTCGATGGTACAAAAGGAAAATTTGCCGCTTCAGCCTTTGCACTTGACAAGGCATTAAATAATGTTGACTTCCCTACATTTGGCAAGCCTACAATTCCACACTTAACTCCCATGAATGTTAAATCTTATCTATTCTAAATATCCTGTATTCTCTATACCCTTTGTAAAATTCCTTTATAGAAACCCTAAATATAGTATAAACTGGTATCGCGAAAATCATACCCAATACACCGGCAATTTTTGCCCCCACAAAGATAATAACAAAAATTTCAAGAGGGTGAGCTTTTACTGATTTAGAAAAAATAAATGGCTGTAAGATCACATTATCACTTACCTGCACCACAGAAAACACTGTCAATATCTTAAATAGAAACAAGTATACTTCATTTGCGGTACTAAACTCCCCTGTTGAAAGCCCAACCAATACGCCGAAAGTGGCACCTAAAATTGGTCCTGCATAAGGAATAAGGTTGGCTACTGCTGCAAAAACTGCAATTGTCATTGCATATTCTATATTCACTATCGATAAGCCGACGGATGCAATCGTGAAAATAACCGACATCTGTATCAATAATCCTACTAGGTAATTGGACAATAGTCTTTCCACTTTGTGAAAAGTAGCCACAGACAGCTCAAAATATTTATTCGGAATGAAATTCAAAATATTTCTTCGTAGCAGTCCATTTTCCAACAGTAAGAAAAAAGTAATAAAACCTATGGCCAGTATACTTATAAAGAAACTACTTGTAGTAGAAATTACGCCATTGATAAATCCCTGGAAATTCATCCCATTGACACTCTTAAGCAGGCTTTCTTTCACATGTTTTATCAGGTAACCAGGCTCATTATCGATAAGATTTAACTGAATAAGTATTGCTTCCAGGTTGTCAATGGGTCGTTGAATCTGATCGTATAGGTAGTTGACATCCAAAGCTTTTAACAACTCGACCTGAGATCGAAATAGTGGAATAAACAACAATACCAATAAAGAAACCACTGAAATAATGGCTAAAAAAGACAAAAGAATTGCCATCGCACGGGGAATATGCTGCCCCATTATGTACAAATTATTGATTTTATTGGTGAGCGGCCGAAGGGCTGCGGCAATTACAAGAGAAAATATAAAATATAGGCTAATATTGGAAAAATACCATCCAAACACGAAAACGAGCATGGTAGCAACTATAGCCGTTAATATAACTTTTAGCATGGATCAAAAATAACAAAAAAATCGAACCCTGTACCATGCTTTCCACTAATAGGGGAAAAACATTTCCAAGGTTCGATTTATATATCTTTTGAATTAAATATTATAGCAAAGTTCTGATTAGAATAGCAGCTGCTTAAAGTATTAATCCCATTTTAAGTCTTCACCAAATTTGTTGTTATTTTCATTGGTTGATTCGGTAGTTTCAGGTTCAGCATCAAACTGAGAAAAGTCAAAATCTGGCATCAAATCATTTTTCACGTGGCCTACAGCCTCTTGAAGTGCTTCTACAAACTTCCCAAAATCCTCTTTATACAAGAATATTTTGTGCTTTTCATAGTAGAAATTATCATCCTTGATCTTCCTCTTGCTCTCTGTTATGGTCAAATAGTAGTCATTGGACCGGGTAGCCTTAACATCAAAAAAATAGGTTCTCTTACCTGCTTTTACCCTTTTGGTGAAAATCTCATCTCTTTCGTAATCTTTATTATCTTCCACTATCCAAATATTTATTTTTTCAAAAATCAATTTAATGCCAAGTTAAATCAATTCAAATATCAAATTCAAGTTATTGATGTTTTTTTTTCTCAAAATATGTGATATTCTTCAAAATACCTATTGGAAAAGACAATTTTGTGACTACAAAATATTGATCCTCTTTACACTAAATTATTCACCGTGAAGAAACTCTTTCTTAGCAATTAGTTCTTCTTCTGTCTCTCTGTGGTCAGGATCATCTATACAACAGTCTACTGGACAGACCGCAGCGCATTGAGGTTCCTCGTGAAAACCAGTACATTCTGTACACTTTTGAGTTACTATATAATAAAACTCATCAGAGACAGGCTCTTGTTTTTCATCACCAGCCACTACTGCGCCATCTTCTTGGGTTACCTGATTCAACTCAGTACCTCCACCCCAAGTCCATTCTATTCCCCCTTCATAAATGGCGGTATTAGGGCATTCTGGTTCACATGCACCACAGTTGATGCATTCGTCCGTTATCATTATTGCCATTGTGCTTCTTATTTTTGTTCGAGCACAAAACTACTAACCAATTCACAATCTCACAAGCAAAATGATTCTCCTTTCAAAAAATATCTCATAGACATTATTTGTTGCACTAACTATTTGATTTCAATTATCCATTAGCTTTGCTCACTAATAATTATATTTGGGCCAAAGTTCACCAAATGATAGGGTCTTAAAAAGACCTTCTACTATATTCTCACAATTATGGATGTAAATCAAAGACTAACCCTACTTGCTGCACTGGGTGATCGCCTGCTTCATTTAGCCGATGAAGAAAAAGCGGAGTTGTTCGATAGAATGCAAAATCATAACAATTGGTTTACGCCAAAGCAATCCGCTTTAGCCCTTAAAGGAATAGGCAGGTACCTCTCCAATGAGCAATTAAAAAATTGGATCAAGCCCTACAATTTCGAGAACAGAGAAACCAATGCATCCAGGAATATAGGCATTATCATGGCTGGTAATATCCCCGGCGTTGGCTTTCATGATTTGCTTTGCACCCTGGTGGCTGGTCATAATGCTCGAATAAAGTTGGGCTCTTCCGACAGTATACTGATCCCTTGGCTAGTAGAACAGTTGAAAGCATTGTCTCCAGAATTGGCTGAAACCATTTCATTCGAAGAGCGACTGAGAGATATGGATGCTTATATTGCTACAGGAAGCGATAATTCTGCCAGGTATTTCGACTATTACTTTGGTAAGTATCCCCATATAATCCGCAAAAACAGAACCTCCGTTGCTGTGATCAATGGGGAGGAATCTGAAGAAGATTTGGAATTGCTAGCCACAGATATTTTCACTTATTATGGCCTGGGTTGTAGGAATGTATCAAAAGTATTTTTTAGTCACCTTTCTCAGGTTCAGGACTTCATGAAAGCCATGGAGAAAATAAATGAGGCATTGCAGCACCACAAATACTTCAATAATTACGAGTACAACAAGTCCAAGTACCTTATCAATAGGGTTCCTCATTTTGACAATGGGCATTTATTATTGGTAGAAGCCAAGGATTTGGTTTCACCAATTTCTGTGATCTACTACGAGATCTATGAATCCCTTGATTCCCTGAAGGAGAATCTAAGCACTTTAGAAGACAAGGTTCAATGCGTCGTTTCTAAAGGGGCCTGGTTTGAAGGAAGCATCCCCCTGGGTACCGCACAGAGCCCTGAAGTTTATGAATATGCGGACAAAGTAGACACCTTAAATTTCCTTTTGGAACTGGAATAGCTTGAGAAAAACTGCTTAATCCGTCTATTTCAACTAAATTTTGTTTTTAAATCCTTTATAAATAAGCATATAATAACAAGCATCATGTTCAATTAATTATTGAATTTAGTATCTTTTCGCCCTATTGAATTTTCATCAAACAACAATATAACTTCATTATTAATGGTTTTTGATATAGATATGATTAAGTCGTTGTATGCTGAGTTTCCTCAGCGTATAGCTGCCGCCAGAAAAGTTGTGGGTAAACCACTTACCTTAACAGAAAAAATCCTTTATGCCCATCTCTCTGAAGGCGAGCCAACCCAAGGGCATGAAAGAGGCGTATCTTATGTTGATTTTAAACCCGACAGGGTAGCCATGCAAGATGCGACAGCCCAAATGGCTTTGTTGCAATTTATGCAGGCTGGCAAATCTAAAGTAGCAGTACCTTCTACTGTTCACTGTGACCACCTTATTCAGGCTGAAGTTGGAGCTTCTATCGATTTAGCGAAAGCAAAAGACAAAAATAAAGAGGTTTATGACTTTCTTTCTTCTGTCTCCAACAAGTATGGTCTTGGATTTTGGAAACCTGGAGCTGGAATTATCCACCAGGTAGTTTTAGAAAATTATGCCTTCCCAGGAGGTATGATGATCGGAACAGATTCACACACACCTAATGCAGGTGGTTTGGGAATGGTAGCTATTGGTGTCGGTGGAGCAGATGCTTGTGACGTAATGGCTGGCTTACCATGGGAGTTGAAATTCCCGAAATTGATTGGTGTGAAACTTACCGGTAAATTGTCCGGATGGACTTCTGCTAAGGATGTAATCCTAAAAGTAGCAGGTATTCTTACCGTAAAAGGTGGTACCGGTTGTATAGTTGAATATTTTGGAGAAGGAGCTCGCTCTTTATCAGCCACAGGAAAAGGCACCATTTGTAATATGGGTGCTGAAATTGGAGCAACTACTTCCATCTTTGGTTATGATGAAAAATCTGAAGCTTATTTGAGAGGTACTTCAAGAGCTGAAATTGCAGATCTAGCAAATGGCATCAAAGAATATTTGACAGGTGATGAAGAAGTTTATGCTTCTCCTGAAAAATACTTCGACGAAGTTATTGAGCTTAATCTTTCTGAGTTGGAACCACATATCAATGGTCCTTTTACGCCAGATCTTGCTTGGCCTCTATCTAAATTTGCTGCAGCAGTAAAAGAAACAATTGGCCAGAAAAATTGGAAGTTGGACTTATCGGTTCTTGTACTAATTCTTCTTATGAAGACATTTCAAGAGCTGCTTCTCTTGCCCAACAGGCAGTAGATAAAAACTAAAAGCCAAATCAGAATATACCATTACTCCAGGTTCTGAACAAGTGAGATTCACTGTCGATAGAGATGGATACCTCAAAATATTTGAGAATATGGGCGGTGTGGTTTTGGCCAACGCTTGTGGTCCATGTATTGGCCAATGGGCAAGACATGGAGCTGAAAAACAAGAAAGAAATTCTATCATTACCTCTTTTAACAGAAACTTTGCAAAAAGAGCTGATGGAAACCCAAATACGCACTCTTTTGTAGCATCCCCTGAAGTAGTTACTGCTTTGGCAATTGCAGGTAATCTTACCTTCAACCCAATGACAGACACCCTTACCAACGAAGATGGTGAGCAAGTTAGATTGGACGAGCCTGCAGGACTTGAACTTCCTGCAAAAGGTTTTGCTGTTGAAGACGCCGGCTATTTGGCCCCAGCGGAAGACGGATCTAAGGTAGAAGTAAAAGTAGCTTCTGATTCTGAGCGACTACAATTATTAGAGCCTTTCAAAGCATGGGAAGGAACAGACTTGAAAGGGCTTAAACTCTTAATAAAAGCCAAGGGTAAATGTACAACGGATCATATTTCTATGGCTGGCCCATGGTTAAGATACCGTGGACACCTTGACAATATTTCAAACAACCTTTTAATCGGTGCCATCAACTTCTACAACGAAACTTCCAATAAGGTGAAAAACCAGTTGGATGGTAGTTATGGAGAGGTTCCAGCTGTACAACGTCAATATAAATTACATAATATTGGTACAGTAGTAGTAGGTGACGAAAACTATGGTGAAGGTTCTTCTAGAGAACATGCAGCTATGGAGCCTAGATTCTTGGGAGTACGTGCTATTATAGTAAAATCTTTTGCTAGAATACATGAAACTAACTTGAAAAAACAAGGTATGTTAGGCTTGACTTTCGCTAATCCTCAGGATTACGATTTGGTTCAGGAAGACGACAGTATTGACATTGTTGGATTGGATAGTTTTGCACCAGGCAAACCTTTGACTGTGGTACTTAATCACAAGGATGGCAGTGTAGACAAAATAACTGTAAACCATACCTACAATGAAGGCCAAATCAAATGGTTCAAAGCTGGTTCTGCATTGAATCTTGTTAAGGAAGGTCTTATTTAGGCAAAAGCTTAACGTGAGTTAGAATCACTTTTTCTGGTTATAACTAACCAGCATGTTCATAATAAAGGGAAGGCTACAATTAATTTTGTGGCCTTCCCCTTTTTATAGCAAATAGATTTAATAAACTAATCCAGATTTTCAGAAGGATTCGTGATAGCCTATCCTGATTTTTCTTCAGAGAAAATATTGTAACCTGAATAAGATCAATCTGTTCATAGATTTTAGCCTCCAATAAGATTATCTTTTGGGTATTTCAAAAGCATCAGATCGGGAAATGCTGACAATACGATAAAGAAGATTCAATCCCTAATTCATGACTAAGCAACTAACCCCCTATTTCTGGGTAGCCTCAGAATCCAATTGAGGCAGGTATTCTGAAAGCAGTGGCATTTCAGGATCAGCTTTGTAGGCCTCATTTAAAAATTTACTCGCCAAAGACATTTCGCCTTTCTTGAAGTAATAGATTCCCTTATTTCTTATGGCGTAATAGTTTTTCGTGTTTTGTTTTAAGCTATAATTGATATCTTCCAACGCATCATCTGGTTTATCAAGGTATAACTTGTAAAGACCTCTGTTGTTGTAGTAATAAGAATGGTCTTTGTCAAGGTTTATGGCTTCTTCTACGGATTCAAGGGCTTTTTGGTAGTCTCCATTTTCAAAGTGGATCAAGGACCAAAGATTATGCAACTTACTCTCCCTGGGATTCAATTCCATGGCTTTTTCAAGATCTACAACAGCAGCATCAAGGTCATTCCTGTAATAGTGCACGGTAGCACTATTGATGTACAACTCCGCATTATCAGGAGAAAATTGGATAGCCTTATTAAAAGCATTTAATGCCTCGTCATAGGACTTCATTTCTGTTTGTACCAAACCTCGAATAAAATAAGCCTGACCATCTTCCTCATTTATTTGTAGCAAGGCCTTGGTATCTTCCAATGCCTTATAGTTTTCTCCAAAATCAAGATGAGCGATGGCTCTTTGAGTCAAAGCAGGAACATAGGTATTGTCAATATTGATAGCCTCTGAAAAGTCTGAAATGGCCTCTATTAATTTGGCTTGTTGATAATTGGCCATACCCCGGTTAAAAAATGCATCCTTAAATTGCGGGTCAATTGCTAAAGCTTCATCATAATAAGTAATGGCTCCTTTCAGGTTCCCCTCCTTTAACTCATTGTTCCCCTTCAATAAAAATCTCCCCTTTTTATCAATATTTGAGGTGCAAGACATGGCAATGGACAATACAAGTCCAAAGCTTAACCAAAATAATTTACTTTTCTTCATCTGAATGCTAAATTAACTTTTATCAATTTCCCCTCAAACAAATAACTCAAGGATTTAGTGCTCCCTTGAGAATTGAAGTTCATTTTGTCTTTGCCTAAAGTCCTAAATCGCAAAACCTATCCTAAACCAGGCCTATTTGCAAATGCTATTGCTGTGCCAACGATAATGCGTTTGGCTCCAAATGAAAGTCCGCAGCTATCGTTTAAAAAATCAAATGTATTCTTTTATACCCTCCCAAGGAGACGTTAATCGAATTCTGATAATAATTAAAGATTAAATTAGAATTGTAATCAATATTTCAATAACGCATTTTTTATAACCTATTATTTTCTGGAATAGTTATTGCTATTATACTAAGTAATAAAGAATACTAATTTATTTTAACTTAAACCAACATTATTATGCCATCTAAATTAAAGCTTAAAGGAGAATGGAACGAATTAAAAGGAAAACTAAAAGCAAAATATGGTGAACTCACCGATGATGATTTAGTTTATGCCGAGGGCCAGGAAGACCAATTATTGGGTAAACTTCAAAAAAGAACTGGTGAAACTCAGGAAAATCTTAAAAAGATTTTATTCTCTGAAAAATAGAGAAATATATTATAAAGCCCGATGACTTGGTTATCGGGCTTTTTTTATGTGAAATTCGAAATAGGAGCCGCTATATTTTCATAAATCCCCACCCTATCCAGCATTTTCTTACAAGGAGCGCAGCCAATTCAGCTTACTCTTTATGGTTCAGGTTTATTTTTGGCACCAACAAATTACCAGCGCAATCAAGCCTATTTTTGAAACGATGTAATCAACACAAGATCAAACTAACAAGATTTTTCAGGAGATAAGTAGTGGTTATTTTTTTAATTAAGCATTCATAGGTCAAATCACCCTCCTTTTTTAATCTAAGCACAAATACAGGGATTTAATCGCCTATTTTCAGATTAACATTCTGTTGATCATGCTTTTTATTTGACAATGATTTTCAATAATGCAGGGAATTCACCAGAAAGCCACAAACATTTTGATCAATAAACTTCAAATAATTCACCGTATAAAAAATAGTATCACTTTTACACATAATAATAATAGCAACTTTTACAGATCAATAATAAATTTGAATGTTAGCTTGTCTTTAACCACGAAAATAAATACTTGCTTCATTTTGGTAATTCTAAAACAACCGACAAAAAACCATTGAAAGTTAAAAACGATTCTTCAACCATAGAAATAGGTGTAGTAGGGCTTGGATTAATGGGAACAAGTATCCTGGTCTCGCTATTAGTAAGTGGCCATAAGGTAATTGGAATTGCACCACTCCCAGCGGACATGGATGGAGCATTGGATCGAATTCAAAGTCAATTGAATCATGCCTCCGAAGCAGGGCTATTAAAAGAGGATGTAAGTAAATACTTAGAAAGGCTACACCTTTCAGAGAATTATGAAGATCTAAGAAATTGCCTTTTGGTTCAAGAATGCGTCACAGAAGTGATTGCCATAAAGACAGAAGTTTATAAGAAAATAACACAGAACACCGAGAGCTCCACTGTCATCGCTACCAATACTTCAGCTATCCCCATTAGCACTCTTCAGGAAAATGTAAGCCTTCCTTCACGATTCATTGGCATTCATTGGGCCGAACCAGCCTATATGACGCGTTTTTTGGAAGTCACAAAAGGTGAGGAAACAGATGAAGAGATAGCCAAATGGGTACTCGAATTGGCGTACACATGGAACAAGGAACCAACTTACCTTAAGAAAGATATTCGAGGCTTCGTTACAAACAGAATGCTATATGCCGTTTACCGTGAAATGTTTGCTATTTTAGAGAATGGCGAGGCATCAATGGATGACATCGACAAGGCTTTCAGGTATGACCCAGGCTCTTGGATGACCTATATGGGGCTATTCAAAAGAATGGATCAAATGGGGCTTACTGATTATAAAGAAATCTTTGAGAATTTATTTCCTCAGCTCAACAATTCCCAAACTGTTCCTCCTACAATGCAAAAGATCGTAATTGAAAAAGGAAAAGGAGTAAACAACGGCAAAGGATTATATTGCTATACCAAAGAAGAAGCGGTCAAATGGGAAGAGGATTTTAAAAACTTTAATCACGAAATTTTCCAATTGGCTGCACAATATCCAGAAATTAATAATTAGAAAAATGAATAACGAAAAGTACCAAAAATCCGCAGACCTACTAGCTAGGGCAAAAAAAGTGTTGGCAGGAGGAGTATCCTCTGAATTTAGAAAATACAATCATCCCCATGCCTTATTTTACAGCCATGGAAGTGGCAGCCGTATTTATGATGTAGACGGAAATGAATACAGGGATTTCACCTTAAGTCAAGGACCATTGATTTTAGGACATTCCCACCCAGAAGTTTTAAAAGCAGTCAATGATTATTCGGCCAAAGGGCAATTGTTTGCCGGTCAACATATCATGGAACTTGAATTGGCAGAAAAACTTCAGGAGCTGATCCCTTCAGCTGAGATGATGCGTTTTTGCCTGGATGGATCAGAAGCCGTTCAAACTGCTTTCAGAGTAGCAAGGTCAAAAACCGGGAAAAGCAAATTTTTAAGATTTGAAGGCCATTACCATGGTTGGTTAGACAATGTCTGCTATGGCATTTCTACGCCATCTCCAGAAGCTTTAGGGCCTAGAGCTGTGCCAAGTCCTAACCCTTGGAGCCAAGGCTTACCTCCTGATTCAATAAATGAATTCCACTTACTTCCCTGGAACGATTTGGAATTGGTAAAAGCTAAACTGGCTGAAAGTCACCATGAAATAGCTGCCATTATCACAGAGCCTATCATGTGCAATAATGGTTGTATTCTTCCCAATGAAGGTTACCTCCAAGGCCTAAGGGATTTATGTGACGAATACAACATAGCCCTGATTTTTGATGAAGTTATTACTGGCTTTAGAATTGGTCTAGGTGGTGCTCAAACCTTCTTCGGCATTACGCCAGACATGTCCATATTTGCAAAAGCAATAGGCAGTGGATATCCTATCAGTGCCATTGTCGGTAAGAAAGAATGGATAGAAGAAATTTCTTCTGCCAGAGTAATCCATGCAGGAACCATGAACACTGCAAACCCAACGGTAGCAGCGGCCATGGCCACAGTATCTTTCCTAGAAAGGGAAAACCCTTATGCCAAAATGTTTGAACTTGGCGATCAACTTCGTGCAGGTCTAAGAGAGCTTGCTAAAAAGACTGGGCATAACATGATTGTCTCAGGAATAGGTCCGATCATCCATACTGGATTCTCAGATGGCGAAGGACTAAAT
This sequence comes from Cyclobacterium qasimii M12-11B, assembly GCF_000427295.1. Classification (GTDB taxonomy): domain Bacteria; phylum Bacteroidota; class Bacteroidia; order Cytophagales; family Cyclobacteriaceae; genus Cyclobacterium; species Cyclobacterium qasimii. The sequence continues at coordinate 12,458 of NZ_ATNM01000069.1, forward strand.
GAATTTAGAGATGTGCTAAAACTAGACAAGGCCAAACTAGGTCAATTCATTGCTGGCTTGCACAACGATGGTGTCCGCGTAATTGGTAGAGGCCTTTGGTACCTTTCTGCCATCCATACTGAAGATGACATTCTACATGCATTAAAAAGTGTAGAAAAAGTGCTGACACAGATGAATGAAAATAAAATGACCCCATCAGAAAAACAAATCTGTTTAGTGGGTGAAGGAAAAGACCTTTCCGGAATTGCCTTATGTCTGGGCAATTCCGGACATAAGGTTTCCCTTATTGGAAACAAACTAACCAAGACAGCCTTATCAATAGCACTTGATACGCATCCCTTGATTAGTCAGGATCAAGAGTGGTCAACCCTTAAGTCTGCAGACTTAATAATTGCAAATACCTCCGAAAATATCGATCTAAAAAAAGAAGTGCTGGGTAAAATAGCTCAAAATGTTTCTACCGATACCCTTATTGCTATTAATTCGGAAAGCTATCCCTTGGAAGATTTACAAGAAGTATTTCCAAACCCGGAGGACCTCATAGTACTCAATTGGGTGTATCCTGCTCACCAAACCTTCTTCCTGGAAGTGATCACCAACAGTCAAACGAAGACTGATCCGGTAGTCGCACTGATGAAATTGGCGAAGGAAAGTTGGGGAAAAGATCCTTACTTGTTGAAAAATGGCAAAGGGATAAGAAGTAGGTTATTGGCAGCCATGGCCAGAGAGTCTTTTTATTTAATCGACAACGGTTATGCTGAACCAATAGATATCGATAGAGCATGTAGAAATGATCCAGGCTATTATTTGCCTTTTGCCGGTAATTTCAGGTACATGGATTTAATGGGGACATTTATTTATGGCGTGGTAATGAAAGACCTCAACCCAGAACTTTCACGAGAAAACGCGCCCTCCAAACTTTTGGCTTCTAAGATAAGTGAGGGCAAATCAGGTATGGAAAATGATGAGGGCTTCTATTCTTATTCAAAAAATGAAGCTGAAACTTTTGAGGAAGATTTTTTGAAATTCAATAAAAAAATCAAAACACTTATGGAAAGGTATCCATTTGAAAGTGAGAATAACCCACAACAAGCCAACCCATAATGTAAAAGACAAGCTTATGAAAGGATCAAATTGTATAGAGAAATTCAATAAAGAAGGCTTCCTGTATTTTCCAGAATTTTTAAGCAGCTCTGAAATAGCCGATATTCAATCCAAGTTGGATGAAATTATAGATGGGAGATTACAGGATATTCCATCAGGGCATATAAAGTACGAAGACTCAGTTAATAAAGAAGGTATTAAAATGATCCAGGACCTTCATGTTTACGACGCCTTTTTCAAAAAAACGCTTTTCGATAGTAAATTTTCTGCGCTAGCTACTGAACTTCTTGGGGAGCCTGTTGTGGGAAAAACAGTTGAATTTTTAATAAACCGGCCAAGATCGGAAAAGCCACTCCCCCACACCAGGATGGATACTATTTTATGTTGGACCCAATGTCTGCAGTCACCTTTTGGGTTGCTTTGGAAGAAGTAGATAAGGATAATGGTTGGGTGAGCTATGTTAAAGGCTCTCATTTAAATGGGGTAAGAGCACACGGAAAATCTGGAACAATAGGGTTTTCTCAAGAGATTGTTGATTTTGGAACAGCTTCAGATTTAGAAAATGAAGAATTCATCGCAACAAAACCGGGAGATGTCTTGGTCCATCATGCCCTTACCATCCATAGAGCCGCTCCAAATAGCAGTTTGGATAGAAGTAGAAAAGCAATGGGATTGATTTATTTCGGTGCCTCTGCCAAAGAAGACCTCGTTGCTAAAAAAGCTTATACAGCCTCCTTAAATAAATAAGATTAATGAATTCTTCCCTCAGAAAATTTGCTTCTTTTAGTTTCCTTTTTATTACTTCAATTGTCTTTTTTTCTTGTGGAGAAAAAAGCAATGTCCTCACTGAAGAGAATAAAACCCTTTCTTATGAAGTGCTAGACAAGGTGATGCATGAGGAAGAACAATGGGTAAAAGTCCATGCTGCCGAGTACAAGTTACAAGTAGGCCTTTCCGAGGGAGTTTATGAAACATTTTTAGAGCAGCTTTCTCTATTTGAAGATCAGTCACCGTATAGAATCGGAATATGGAGAGTTTTGGCCAAATCCGCTCCTACAGAGAATGAAAGACAGCTATACATCGATAAGATCATAGGTGTTTTCAAAGATACTGAAGCAACAGATCGGATTCATGCTGCTGAAACACTAGCCAAATTAGGAGTACCTGTTAGCTCCTTGGCGAAAGCAACCACTGACGAAATCCTTCAAGGCGAAAAAGGGAGCCTATGGGTATATACCCTTTGGGCCAGCATGCAAGGACAAGAGAAAACCAACAACCCAATGTTAGATGCCTTGATCTTAGGTATCCGGGAAGAAATCCCCAGACTTCAAGCTGCCTATGCCTTGCAAATGGAAGGGAATATTCCGGAAGATAAATGGGAATCCCTGGCAACAAAGGCACTGGATGAGCCTGGCACTTCGATTGCTAAAGTTTACTTGCTTACCGCCGCTTACTATTGGGCTGGACCTGAACATCAAAAATCCGACTCTTATAAAATAATTGAAGATTTAATACTTGCCCTACAGCAGTCCGACAATAAAGGGGATAGAATGGCGCTGGCTTTAGCGATCGCACACAAAGGAGATTGGTCCCACCAATCCATATTGCTGGGCTTTCTTCACAACGACAATCCCTTAGGAACAGAGATCAATGCTGAAACCTCTGCTGCAAATGCTGATGTTATGGCGACAGCCGCTTTTTCTTTGCTACAAATGGAGCAAACAACCCATCAATTGTCGGCAATAGATTGGGTAATCGTTCTAATTTATATGGTGGGGATGATGGTGATTGGGTATGTCTTTTCAAAGAAGAACAAGAACGAAAAAGATTTTTTATTGGGTGGCGGCAAAATGAATCCTATAGCCGTTGGTTTATCGCTTTTTGCCACTTTGCTTAGTTCGTTAAGCTACCTCTCCTATCCTGGTGAAATGATCAAATACGGCCCCGTGATCTTCTCTGGTGTATTGGCTTTTCCTCTAATTTATTATATCGTAGGCTGGTTCCTAATTCCACGATTTATGAAATTAAAGGTAACCTCTGCTTATGAAATTCTAGAGATAAACCTTGGTGTAAGTATACGTTTATTGGCTACGTTTTTCTTTTTATCCCTGCGTTTTCTCTGGATGGGAACCATTATTTTCATCACAGTAAATACAGCAATCATCTCAATTTTTGGCTTTGAAGACACCACCTCAAACATACTTTGGATAAGCATAATTTTAATAGGGGTAACCATTATTTATACTACCATGGGTGGTTTGAAGGCTGTGGTGTTTACAGACGTGATACAATCTTGCGTTTTGCTGGGAGGTGCCTTGCTAACCATTGTTTTGATAAGTATTTATTTTGGATCAGCTACCTCATGGATACCGACACAATGGCTGGATCATTGGGGAGAATACAAATGGGGCATTGATGCCAGAGAACGTTTGAGCATAGGGAATGCCATCCTAATGACACTCATTTGGTATGTCGCTTCATCAGGCTCTGATCAGATGTCTATTCAGCGTTTTCTTGCTACAGAAAACATCAAAACAGCCAGAAAAACTTTCGCAGTTTCCCTAATCACCTCATTTGTAGCACAGTTTCTATTGGGACTTGTTGGACTTGCCGTACTGGCTTATTTCCTGGACAATCCCCAATTTTTAGCCACTAATGAATCTGTTTCAACCCAAGCAGACATCTTGTTTCCAAAGTTCATTTTAGTAGGGCTCCCAGTAGGGATTTCAGGCTTAGTAGCTGCAGGAATCCTTGCCGCCGCTATGTCTAGCTTGTCCTCTGGATTAAGTGCTACCTCCTCCGTAATCTCAGAAGATCTTATCAAAAGATTTTCAAGAAAATCAAAACCAAAAAAGGTAGATCAACTCAAGAGAATAAGGACACTCTCATTATTTGTGGGGATTTTTACTCTTGCCTTAAGTCTACTGATTAGTCGGGTGGAAGGCAATCTTTACGATGTGGTTGTAAAGGTGGTAAACCTTTTTGTTTCTCCACTTTTTGTGTTGTTTTTCATGGCTTTATTTATTCCTTTTGCTACTGCCAGAGGAGTCTTTCTAGGAGGCTTGGTAAGTATAGGAATTGCCATAGCTGTAGCCTTTTTCAAATTTATGGACATAGAAGTACTCTTTATAACTCCTGCTTCCCTTTTCTCAGGAATTGCAGCAGGAATAATCTTCAGTTATATTGACCATAAATTTTTAGGGAATCAGGAGACCATGCAGAAGAGGAGTAAAAAAATTATTGACCAAAGAAAATAACTGGTTTACTGGTTTTGGTAACCGATAGCTCTTTAGTTCCTACCAATTATCGTCTATGGCGGTTTATACCTGCAAAAAGGGTTCTCAATTTATTCGATGAAAAATCGGTGTATTCCTGAAACCTAAAAATTTCTGGCACTAATTTTACATAAGAACGTTGCCCTTTGCCTGTTTTGATTTAAAATTGTTCAATAGAATCAATTAATTTATGAGTGAGAATTCATTTATGAAAAAATCAAAAACCAATAAACCCTGGCAATTGCGCCCTGAAGACCTGTCTGCAATAGAAGCAATGGCCTCCTTTCTACCGGAGAAATTCTATGACATTCATGCCCATTGGTATAGAAAAGCAGACTTAAATGCTCCTGAAAACAGTTTTTGGAACAGTGGGCCGGAGATAGCTGGTCATGAACAGTGGGAAGATTACACCCAACAATTGCTTCCAAAAGCCTCCCTCCTGGGTGGCTTGTTTTTCCCTGCCCCCTTGCCCTACGTTAATTTATCCGCTGCCAATCAATTCCTGTTTGATGAACTGGAAAAGTCAACCTTATCCAGAGGATTGATGTTGGTTAAACCGGAAACCTCCCAAAAGGAATTGGAGCTGGGACTTTCCCATGCCAATCTGGTCGGATTCAAACCTTATCATGTGTACAGCACAGAAACCCCAACTCCTCATTCAGGCATTACAGGTTTTTTACCGGAACCCATCTGGGCTTCTGCACACGAAAATAGGGCGGTAATCATGTTGCATATCATGAAGGACAAGGCCTTGCTTGATCCTCAAAACTGCGAAGACATTAGAAGGCTCTGCTTGAAATACCCCAATGTAAGACTGATTCTTGCGCATTGTGGAAGGAGTTTTCATGCTTTACATGCTGAAGGGGCAAAATTCCTAAACAGCATTCCCAATATATGGTTTGACATGTCAGGCATTTGCGAAATGCAGGCAATACTGCCCATATTAAAACACTTCGGTCCGGAAAAATTAATGTTCGGGACGGATTTCCCCGTCTCACAAATCCGAGGAAAATGTGTAAGCATAGGCAATGGCTTTATCTGGCTAGATGAAAACAATTGCAATTGGGACCAGGCATGGAGCAAGCCTACCTTAGTAGGCTTGGAGTCCCTCAACGCCTTGAAGGAAGCTGCCAATAATTTTGGTTTGGATAAGTCTGATTTAGATTTGATTTTTTGGGGAAATGCCATGCATTTACTTGGATTAAATGAGTATTCGTCACCAACGAACCAAAGCTATTACAAACACGCAAAAACCATAATCCCTGGAGGCACACAGCTACTGAGCAAAAGGCCTGAGAACATGGCTCCCACTCATTGGCCACCCTATTTTAAGAAGGCTTCAGGATGTGAGATTTGGGATTTGGATGGGAAGCACTTTTATGACTTTTCCACCAATGCTGTGGGTTCTTGTATTTTGGGTTATGCCCATCCCGAAATAAATAAGGCAATCATTAAAAAAGTAAACCTGGGGAATATGTGTTCCCTCAACCCTCCTGAGGAGGTAGCATTAGCGGACAAACTCTGTGAGATTCATCCTTGGGCAGAACAAGCCAGGTTTGTCAGAGGCGGTGGAGAAGCTTGCGCAGTAGCAGTAAGAATCGCGAGAGCTACTACTGGTAAGGATAAAATCGCACTTTGTGGCTACCATGGCTGGCAGGATTGGTACCTGGCAGCAAACCTGGGAGAAAATGACGCACTCAAGGGACACTTACTTCCGGGATTAAGCCCCGATGGTGTTCCTGATGCACTGAGAAATACCAGCTTCCCGTTTAAATTCAATGACCTTGAGGCCTTTCAGGAAATCATTGACCAACAACCTGACTTGGCCGCGGTCATTATGGAACCCTGCAGGTATGAAGATCCTGCACCAGGCTTTTTGGAAGCCATTAGAGACATTACCAAGAAAAACGGAATCGTGCTGATCATGGATGAAATAACTGTGGGTTGGCGTTTGCATTTTGGAGGCATGCATTTGAAGTATGGCATTAAACCTGACATGGCTGTTTTTGCCAAAGCTCTAGGAAATGGTTATCCCACCGGGGCAATTATAGGAACCAAGGCTGCCATGGAAGGTGCAAATCGATCTTTCATCAGTAGCACCTATTGGACAGAAAGTTTGGGTCCAGTAGCCGCATTGGCTACCATCGCAGAAATGGAAAAGCAGGATGTTCAAAAGGCCATTAAGCATTCAGGCCGCCAAGTTCAGCATATCCTGCAAACAACCGCTGTAAATGAAAACCTCCCTATAAAGGTCAAAGGTTTTCCCGCTTTGACTAGTTTTAGTTTCGACCATCCTGAAAGTGAAATGTTAAGAACCATCTTCACCCAACAGATGCTTTCCAAAGGTTTTCTTGCGGGCACTGCTTTCTACCCTACTCTCGCACACAATGAAAAAATCATTGGTCTTTACCATCAAGCCTTGGCTGAAACCTTTGGATACCTAAGGGTAGTCATAAAGGAGAATAGTTTTGATAAATGGCCCAAAGAAGAAACGGCTCATAGTGGCTTTTCTCGGTTGTTGTAAGGGGGGATTTGCGAAAAACTGACATTTTATACTCTTTTGTTAAGATTAAAATAGACTGAGAAAATTCAAAATCAGCGACGAAATCGTCAGTCTGAAAAGTACAAAATCCCCCTTCTGTAAAGGGGGACAAAGGGGGATTTTGACGTAAACTGTAAACCTATTGTAGTTCTTAAAACAAATCCATATGCCCATTGGCTGAATGGATTCTATACCCGGTGGCTGAGCGGAGCCGAAGCCAGGGCTACGTTTCCATCCTACCTACCCCTTCGACTTCGCTCAGGGTCCGGTAATATGGATGACTTTCTGATAAAATCACATACTGATAAACAGCAATTTACCCGCTAAAACTCCACTCACCTATTGATTAATGAGGTTTGATAAATTAGAATTTATTGCTGAATAGGTAGCTTTAAACTGGCTGATTCATTGTAAACTTATTAACGTAATCGTCAATCTGAAAAGCACAAAATCCCCCTTCTGTAAAGGGAGACCAAGAGCTTGTCCCTACCAAAATCGGGAGGGATTTTATACGTAAACATTCTAAAGTATAAACTTGGGATAGTTAGACAACCCATAGAAATACAAAAATAATTCCCGAACTTTAGATTTAATATAAACCCAAAAACAATGAAAAAAACAAACATTCTACTGACCGCTCTTTTTCTTCTTATTGGAATGGCGAGTAGCCATGCCCAAACTACCATGGAAGAGTTTCTGGCCAAATGGGAAAACAGCAAAGCTTTTACCCTGGAAGCCATTGATAAAATGCCTGATGACAAGTTAGACGATAAATTCCATGAATTTGCCATGTCCTTCAGAGAGCAAATCACACACATAGGTGCTGCTGCAGCCAATATCTCAAAAGGATTTTTACTAGGTGATGAAATGGATTTCGATCCTTCTGCAAAACCTCAAACCAAAGCAGAAATGAAAGAGTTTATCAACAAGGCTTATGATTATGGTAAGAAGACCATTGCGGCTCTCTCTGAGGCACAGTTATCAGAAAAAATAGATTCTTTTGCCGGAAAAATTACCCGTAGACAGATGGTAGCATTGTTGGATGATCATACTACGCATCATAGAGGAGCAGCCATTGCCTATATAAGGGCTCAAGGCATTGATCCTCCGGGTTATAGGGGGATTTAATTTCTCTACCCGGTGGCTGAGCGAAGCCGAAGCCTTAGGGTTACGTACGCGTAATACTTAGCCCTTCGGCTCCGCTCAGGGTCCGGTTGATTGGTTTCGTCATTAGATGGCCTACAATTCAAATTTATTTAGCATTTTTCAAAAACCTGTCCAAAAAGGCAAAGCTTTCCTTCCCGTTAATGGTATGTCCATCATTAAAATAAGCAATCGTGGTGGAACCTTCCTGCTGAATATTCGCATAATGCCTTCTGACTTTGGCATATTCATAGGCCACCCATTTGTCCGTTCCAACCGCATCCTTATGGCCCCTTTCCACCATAAATGGTCTGGGAGCAATTAAGGCTGCCATTTCAGCATAATTGAATGTATTGGCCAGGTTCCACTCAGGAATTTCATACTCTCCGGTAAAGGGATAACTATTAAAAGCCTCATAATCTGTGCTTGCTACTTTTCGCACCCATTCATTGAAATCACCTGAACAAATAGATAGCGCATAACCTTCAACCAGGGCTGGAACACGCATGGCTGTTTTACCTCCATAGGACAGGCCATAAAACCCAATTTTCTCTGCATCCACAAAATCCTGCTGACCCAGCCAGTCTACAATGCGTTGGTGCTGACCTGTTATGATGGAGTATAGGGACAATCCCAATGGATTGGCTTTTCTTTGCAAAACCCTGAAATTATCCTGTCCCCAATATAAATTGTGTGGGGCAAACACCACATATCCCCTATCCGCCAAGTCTGAAGCAAATCCTTTATAGGCTTTATATGCCCTTTCACTTTTATCTTTTGTCAAAACATCTTTGGGTAAACCTTCTAAGCCATGCTGGGTAACCACAGCCGGCAAAGGAACTGATGGATCTATTCCTTTTGGAACCAGTAATATCCCCCAGGCAAAAACACCTTCCCAAACATCCAGTTTCACTTCATAGGCTGTCCAACCTTCTGTTTCTGAATAAAACCTCGCTTCGGTATTGTTTGGCACATTTGGGTCGGGCAACTTCCCCAATTCTTCCCATAACCTTGCCCTATGGGCTGATTTTATGGCTTTCAAATCTCCCGAATTGGTGTCAAGTGTCTGCCAAAAAGTATTGTCCCGGATGGTCTCAGAAGCAGGAATAAGTTGCTGCATATGGTTTTCCATAGCTCGTACAGCCCTTTCTTGCCTGTCTTCTGCATTAAGCCAATGGCTGGGTAAGCCAGTGTTTAATAAAGAAGTATCCATTCCTTTTAATTCAGCATCTACCCCCAGATCTTCTAGGAATGTCACCAATGCTTTATCGGTTTGCATGCTATTTGCTGAATTACTTCCCTCATAAAATCGAAGGTTACTCTTGCCTTTGGGAAGCATTGCTTCTGCCCTTTGCCATTCTGCCTTCACCGAAGAAAGTTCAGGGGTTTGTAATACCCCCGGCGCAGCGCCATTCCTTCCTGCTGATGGTGCAGGTGGTCCTGAAGCTTCAGGGTAAAATGAATAATCGATGTTTAATTTCTGCGGCCAACTCATAACCGCCAGTTCTGCATCCCCGAATTTCTTCAACAAGCCAAAGACATTTCTATAAATAGGTTCATTCCATATATCTTCTCTCTGATCAAAATAACCACTTACCAATGAAGCAGAAATCCCAGGATCCAAGGCCGCCACATAAAGGGACAGCATCCCTCCTTCTCCATGGCCAGCCACACCGATTTTCAGTGGTTTTCCCGTCTGTTCATTTTTTGCTTTGAACCAATCTACTGCTGCCAATACTTTTTGCAATTCATAGCCTATCACATGCCTGCCTAGAATAAAGCCTTGTCTGTAAATGTACTCTCTATGGGTTTGGTTGGTGAATTTTCCTTGTATGTTACTCCCTGAAAAAGTGTCTTTTCGGTTAAGTAAAACAGGAACCAACACCTCAACCCCATTTCTTGCCATTTGTGCAGCCCTACTAAAACCTGGTTCATCCCTCCCTGTCATACCCGCAACAACCTCGGGTGCTGTGCCTGCATCCGGAACATAGACCACACTGGCCTTAATTTCAGCCTTGGGGCTGATCAACAAACCTTCTGCATAAAAATCGCCAAACACTCCGTCAAATACCCTCCACTTTACCGCAGAGATGGTGTATTTTTCATTCTCGTAAGTATAGGGTTCGAGCGAACCACTTTCCTGGTAGCTCATAAAAGGAGCGGATCTCTCGTCTACCAGCCCCAAAATCTCCTGCAATTCCTGTCTTTGGGAGGCAATTGATTGATTGAAAGCTGCAGGACTTGTAAAATCCCTTTGCCAAAAATCATTTCTTGTTGCCTTGCTTTCCTGAAGGGCCTGATCCAAAAATGCCCCTACTCCCTTCATCATGGTATTGGGCAAGTCATATTTCTCGTCCAACAAACGCGCCTGAAAAGGGAATTCTTTTACAGTTTGGCCCAAACTTTTTCCAAGTACTCCTGTCACCATGAATAAAATAACAAGCCAAATCCTACTCCTTGAAAAGCAAATTACATGCATTTTTTATTTGATTTTGTTTAAACCTCTGGGGTTATTCCGTTATTTTATTTCCGTGTCCACCAATGGATTGAATGGGTTCAAAGGAACTGTCATCTGGGTTTAAGGCTGTAATCATGCATCCCGAAACCTTACTATCTGTAACATTGTCCAACAAGAGGCCAACTTTTTCGCAACTCAGTAGGCTACAATTCCCAATATTTATCCGCTTTGAATCACGCACAACAAGACCTGGGCTATCCTTAGAGCCATAAATCTGCACACCTGAGAAGGTACAATCTTCACTATTGGTGACCAATAACTTATTGGATGGTAGCGTCCCGGAAGGATAATTGGCATTGGCATCAAACAAATTTGATCCAAACACTACATTGCTACAGCCCTCCATCAATAAGCCGTAATCATAGCCTTGCCAAATGGTATTTCCGGTAACTACCACTCCCCTGCAATATTGCAAGTCAATGTTTACCATCACATCACTCAACACATTTCCGGTGATGGCTACATTTCCCCAGCGCTCTTTTTCACTGCCAATTCCCGATTGATCTTTTCCAATGATTCGAATATTTGCTGAATTGGGCGCATTGCGGTTGTGCTGAATGGTACAACCCGTGATGGCTACTTCTGCGGTTCCAACTGCACTACCTGAGCAATCAATCAGCACATTCGCAGTTGGGGCTTTGTCTGAACCCATATTGCTTTCTATGTCACAGCCTGTGATGTGTATATTCCTGATATTGCCCCCTTTGGTGACAATTCCACCTTCCTTGTTATAACTGATATGACTTCCTGTAATATTGGATTGGTGCAAATTGACCCCATCATAAAAGATACCAATGCCATGGTTTTCGTAAAGGTGACAATCAGCAATGATTAAATTCCTATTGTTTTCTCTCAGGTGGATCGCATGAAGGGTATGCCTTACTTGTACCCTTGTGATGGTCAACTGCATGGTGCCTATGGCTTCAATGCCTACAGCCGCTTTATGCTGTCCTTCTATAGACAATCCTTCTACTAAAGGCATGCGCTCTGAAGACCAAACTTTTTTATCAAACCCCTCAGGATCAGCTGAGCCAAAATGAGTTCCTGCAATTTTAAATGCCGGGCCGGCTCCTGCCATAATCACCTGTGCATCACCATTTCCCCTAATGCTGGCGTAACCCATTTTTGCCAGATCAATTAAAATGGTTTTAGAGATCTTGTAATGTCCTTTGGGGAAAAACAAGCGATTCCCACTTGTCGCAACTGCTTTTTGGATCGCTGCTGTATCATCTGTTTTGCCATCTCCTTTGGCACCAAAATGCTTTACGTTAATTTCCTCACCGTTTAAGTTAGAAGAAAGGTCAACTGTAGACTTCCCAAACAACTGCTGTGCCCCAGCAAATGAGGCCAATGTTGCAGCTGCCACCGCCAAAAATTTTCTCCTTTTACCAGATTTCATCATTTTAAAATAGTATTGGTTTCAATTATTTAACCTGCATCAAATAGGCAAAAAGGTCACTTATTTCCTGATCTGAAAGGTGTTCTAATATCCGCTCTGGCATATAGGTGGTTTGCTGTACTTCCATTTCTGCAATTCTTTCCTGAGACAAAACCGTAGATTTACCCCCTAGTGGTGGTTCGATGGTAATCGTTCCCCCACTCTGCGTTTTTAGCCTTCCTTCTAGAATACGCCCATCCGTAGTTACAATTCTTTGCACTTCATATCCTTCTCTGATGTCTGCATTTGGATCTACAATGTGCAATAGTAGGTAATCAGGATTGGATCGATCATAACCGGTAAGCTCCGGACCTGATATACCACCCTCTCCATTCAGTTGGTGGCAAGAACCACAATTGCTCAAAAAGAGTGTTCGCCCTTTCTTTACATTCTGCTCACCTTTACCAATCAATTCCCCGTAAGCATTGATTCTTTTTGTCTTTTCTTCCGAAGTCAACAATTTACTATTCGGCCATATTCTATCAGCTCGTGTATTGATTTCCTCATCTTGGAGCAACCTGAATCGCCTGGCAAGGTGATAATCTACGTCATCCGGACTTATTGTTTTGGGCTGTTCGATTTCATTGAAAAAGTCCATCGCCCATTCCTTTCTGCTAGCAAACAAAGAAATAGCAGCTTCCCTCACATAGACATTGTCCCTGAATCCCGGATAAGCTTTTGACAATTGTTCACCAATTTCCTTTTGGTTGTAGGATTGCAAGGCATGTAGCGCTGTTTGCTTAATGACGGGAGAAGATTGGCCATTTTTAACCAGATTCAAAAGGTCAGGAACCACTTCATCCTGATTAATTTCTCCCAGGACCTGAATATAAGACAACCTTAATCCGATTTCCGCATTAGGATCTTTGACGATCTTCAATGCTTCAGCCAAGGCTTTTTCTTCCCTGCGCCTTAAGGCCAGGGTAAGCGGAGAGTCACCCAATTCCTTGTTGTTTTTCTCTAATATTTTCAGCAAATTATCTGGAAGGGTTACCATCTCTCTTCCCAATAAACCTTCCTGTAGTCCTTCAATCAATATTTTAACATGTTTGGATGAAGGTGCCTCTTCCAATAATTGGGTAGCCATGGCAAAGTTTTCCTCACCACCTTCCATGATGTACCGCTGCATTAACCTGCCCAGCAGTACCTTTTCCATAATTGGATGATTCCATATTTTATCATCCGCCATCATGGCCAATACGCCTTCTCTATCCGAAGTTGCTTTTTCTTCCAATGCCCACCAGGTCAACAATGGAATGTCCGGATCCTCGCTATCCTCATGGTTATTCAGCAAGTTTTCTATGAGTGAAAAAGTCTGGTTGGAAGTCAGTCTTTTGGCCGAAGCCATCAGTTGTGACCTCACCTCTGGATGTGACTCTTTTGCTGCAAGTTTTTGAAGTTCCTGGAACATGGCTGGGCTAAGGGATTGCTTGTCACCAAGCAGCCTTACCGTCCACATCCTTACAAAAGGATCCTTGTGATTCAGTCCCATTTTACCCACTTCATCGCTTATGCCCGCTGTAAGGTTAATGGCCCAAAGAGCTTCCAATACTTCTTGTTCAGTCCCTGTCTGTAGCAATTTGATCAATAGTGGAATACTGCTTAGATCTTTCCGGTCGCCAAACTGTCTCAAGGCTTCCTGACGGAACCATTTGTTTTCATGGGAAAGCAATTGCACCAATTCCTCATTGGAATAAGTACTAATATCAAAGGATTCAATTGGCTTGTCTCCGGTCTTGGGCCCTAGCCTATAGATTCTTCCACTGGTTTTGTGCCAAGTATCTCTTGGATCCACATGGGACAACCTGCTATCGTACCAGTCTGCAATATAAATACCCCCATCAGGCCCTAATTTAATATCCACAGGCCTAAACCATTTGTCCGTGGTGGACAAAACGATTTCCTTGTCCACATTTTCAAAAGAGGAACCCTTTTCTGTAAATGCCGTCAGCTGAATGAAATTATGCAAAGGATTGATCGCAAACATAAGATCATTGTAATACGCTGGCAAAGCAGCTCCCTCATACTTGATCAATGAATGGGTAAATCTTTTCTTCTCTCCTTCCAAAGGCATATTGGGCAGGTAGCCAAATGCATAAGGATTCGTTAAGGGCCCATGTTTGCCCCAGCTTTTGATATAGTAGGCTCCTTGTTTGTAATATGGCCCTCTGTCATAACCATTAGTCCCTGAAAACACTCTACCTTTCCGATCAAATTCCACATTAAAGGCATTGTTGCCTCCTCCTTCGGAGAAAAGCTCAAAAACATTGGTCTCTGGGTGGTAACGCCAGATCGCCTGACCAAGGAAGGCCACATTTTTTGAAACTTTTGAGTTGATATTGGCGGTAGTCGTACTTCCCTGAGCGCCATAAAGCCAACCATCAGGCCCCCATCTTAAGCTATTAGCAACCGCATGGGTATCTTCCAAACCAAAACCTTCTAAATGCACTTCTGGGTCGCCTTCAGGTAATCCATCTTCATTCTCATCCGCGTAGGCCAATAAAAAAGGAGGGCTTAACACCCAGATTTTCTTCCTTCCCAGGGCCACGCCTGTGGTGATATTTAAACCCGAGATGGCATCTGTACTTTTATCGTATTTGCCATCTCCATTTGTATCTTCAAAAAAGGTAATCGTATCAGCTCCTTTGGCTCCTGCCGGTGGGGGATCCAATTTTTTATCAAACTTCACCCGGGTATGATTGTCAATGGCCGTAATTTTCAAACCTTTTGGATAAGGGTATTGTTGGTATTGCACCACCCACATTCTACCTTTATGGTCAAAACTTACCTGTATGGGCTGTGCAATTTCAGGTTCTGAAAGCACCAATTCCAAGGACAAATCCTCCGGAATAGTGAAATCCTTTAGCACATCTTCAGGAGCTGTAGGCGTTGCCAAGCTGTCGGTCAATACACCTCTACCCTTGTAATTTTCCATAAAATTGGCCACGTCCTCATTGGCTGCAAGGTCCTTGATTCCTAATTCGGACTCTTTTTTACAACTGAAAATGAGCAGGGGCAGTAAAAACCAAATGGATACCCTTAAATGTTTTAGATGCATAGTAAATTAAATTGTACCACATGAGTCAATGGACCTGCATGTGCTATTGTTTTATTTTAAATTGTATTGAACCCCAAATAGGCAATTGCTTTTCTATTACCAATTGCAATCACTTCCTTAAAAGAACCGGGATTTTCTTACCTAATCTGGATTGAAATAAACAGCAATTAAATTAATCATATTTAAACAAAAGACCTACAATAGACGATTTTAGATAGGTTTGGGCCTTGCTAAATTTGATGAACGGTCTGGACTAAAACCTTAGCCAAAATTCAGGTTGCTTCTCAGTTATTATGCCGAGGATGCATCAATTATTAAAGAATTGGAAACCGAAGCAAAAATACGCTTGGGGAAATCACCATTGCTAAAAAGGAAATGTCCCTTACATTTTGGTTTTTCTATCTTACAATTGCGTTTTAGCAGCTTACATTTCTATTTTATCCACCTGCAATTGCGTTTTGGCGACTTACATTTCCATTTTATCCACTTACAATTCCGTTTTAGCGGAATACAATAATATTATATAAATACAAATTTGCATTTTCACAACCTACCTATACGCTTAATTATCTCCATTAGGAGTAGATTGCATCTACTCCTAATTATCAAAAGACATGTATATCTGGATGAACATCTGTTACTTTAAAAAATTGAAAGAAGCCTGTTCAACCCGCGTCGGGGTTGAGGAAATGATGGGAAATTCACCGTCCATGGGTTTGCACCCATGGCTATTATTATTGAAGCCCGTCAGGCTTCTTTGAATCGTAAGATTAGACTTGTTTGAAAAGCTATTGCGTTAGCATCAAACCCCACTAGGAGTAGATTGCATCTACTCCTTAATTATCGAAAGACATGTATATCCGGAAGACCATCTGCTAGTTTAAAAATTAAACGAACCCTGTTCAACCCGCGTCAGGGTTGAGGAAATGATGGGAAATTCACCGTCCATAGGTTTGCAACCATGGCTATTATTATTGAAGACCTACAGGCTTCTTTGGTTTCGTAATAATGGACTATTCGAAAGAACTAAATCGATGGCATCAATTACCTCACAAATCCCAGGTCTGAAGGACCTGAACAATAATAACCGTGAGTGACAACTCACGGAAAAGCTGTTACCTACCATTCCCACAACCCCGGATGGGGTTGAACAGTGTTGAGAAATACAAGTTCACTTTCCCCCACTAAGAGTAGATTGTATCGACTTTTCCTATTTAATATAGTCCCGAATAGTTGAGTGTAGTTGCAAACTCACTCAGTCCAGATCAATGATTTGGCTATACCAAGAAGGGATTAACAAGCTAATTTTAAGATATTTTCAATATAACTAATTACTTATTTCAAAAACTCGATTGTTTTTAATATATTAGTTGCAAAAGTTGTTGTTTTTACTTGACTGTCAGTCGCTTGTTAGCTTGTTAAAAAGAAATGGTAACCTATGATGCAATAATCTTAATGTGGGAAATAAACTCACAATTTAGTATTACCATAACTAATTCATAAGGCCAGAGTGATCAAATATTAGTCCATTCTTTGTTCAAGAAAAAGAATAAATGAACCCAAAAATAGCCTGCAATACAATTTTAATCCTTGTATTTGTCATGTCATTCTCATGCGCTGAAAATCCTCAAGGGAAAGATTTTAAGGATTATTTCTCCCGAACAGATATTGTTGAAGTTTCAGGAAAAGAAATCCCTCTCAAAGTAATAGGAAACCCCTTAAGCTTTATGTTCAACATGTCTTTTTTTGACAGTTTAATACTGGTCAATGAATTTCCAGATAGAGAATACACCTATAAGCTAATTGATCTAAGAGAGAAATCAGTAAGGCCTTTTGGTAAAAAAGGAGAAGGTCCGAATGAACTTTTAAGTGATGGGTTTTCCTTTTCTTTTGACCACGAAAATGAATTGCTTTTCTTATCTGATAATATACATTATTATGTTTTTGATATAGAAGACGTAAAAAATGGAAATCAGAAGCCAAAAGACATGTTCACTATTGACCAGCAGGAAAAGCGATTCATGGGTAATACTGTACATGTTGATAGTTTTATTGTTGGCAGCATGTATCACAAAAGATTCGGCGCATATAACATTGAAAATGAGTCGTTTTTAAATAAGGAGGAATATGAGGGTGGACCTTCTATGGCATTGGCTAATCAGGCCTTCTACATAAATCATCCCACAGAGAAAAAGGCGGTTTATTGCATGAGCCAAGTCCCGGAATTTGGAATACTTGAAATCCAAGAGCCAGAAATTAAAGTCAATAAATTTTCGTGGGGAGTAACAAATCTCAGTGTTCAAAACGGCAATGGATCCATGGCCGTTATGGTAAATGAGAATGAGAAATTTGAGTTTATGTCAGTTGCAGCATCTGAAGATTATATTTTTATCTTATACAGTGGAGAAATACCTGCAGACAGATCTAGGGAAGCCAGAGTGAAAGCAGCATTGACAAATACGATTTATGTTTTGGATTGGAAAGGTAAGCCTTTAAAAAGATATAAAACGGATAGGTACTTAAGATCAATAGCCATTGATGGTAATACCAACACCCTATACGGTTCAACATACGAAGAAAATCCAGGACTTATTTCCTATAAACTGAATAACATCCCATGAAAAAACTTTATTTTATTTGTTTAATAATGATTGTTCATGTAGAGTACCTTACTGCCCAAGAAGATCACCTGACCAAAACTTTTGCTCTTCCTTCTAATAATTACAAAGTAAACGATACTTCGACTATAGAACCCTTAACCAAGCCAGTGAAAGTGGTCTCCATAATTGATCAAAAGTCTGAAACTTTTAAAAGAGAACTGGAAGTCTGGAATGCTTTTCTTGGGAGTGTAGACCTCCAAAATATAGGTTTTATTTTTCTTGTGCGCCCCTTAGTGGATTTAGATCGCTTTAAAAAGCATTGGTTTGAAGAGATGCAGATGAACTATCCTTTTTTTTATGACCAATCGAACAAAATATTTGTAACCAACAGTATTTCTGAAGCTAAACCCGGGCATACAATGGTTTTAGACAAGAATAATGAGGTGATTGAGGAAGGAGGAAAGGTTATAAACACTGATCCTTTTAACCTTTACCGCAGCACTTTACACAATTTAACAACAGAAATGGGTATCAAAAAAAGCGGTTAGAGGAGAAATCACTGAAATGAAAGATGGGGTGTTAAAGACATTTTATAACTCAGCCCCTATTTATGTAACAGAAGACGGAACGTTAATTCCTTCCAAATTAGCCAAGGATTATATTATTTCCAGGAGGTTCATCATGCAAACTTCACCTCTATCGGATACTGTTCGGTTAATGAATAATAATCGAAGGTAAGAAGTAAATCCTAGTAGGAGAAAATTGATTTGTTTATCTTAATTCCAATTATGAAGCTAAACAGCCTAATTTTAGTTTTTGGACTAGTATTATTTATTTCCTGTAAGTCTAAAAGCGAGAAAATTCAAAATAATACAGCACCGCTTAAAGTTATAGCCAACTTTGAAGAAGAAAAAGCATTACCAATTTCTGACCTAGGTAATAGTATTCAAATTGTTAAGCTGGATCCGGAAATTACCATTGGAAAGATAGACCGAATAATTACAGCTCATGATCATTATTACATTCTCGACTTAGGTTATGCTTCAGGCCTTTTCAAATTTGATAAGCAAGGCAGCTTGAAAGGGAAATTATTATTTGACTTGGATCAGAAATTTGACTTTAATTCCATTACTGACTTTTATTATGATGGCAACCTTATCCTACATGATGGAAATAAAGGAATTAATTGTGTGCTTGACAGAGACTTAAACATAATTGAACAAAAGCGACTGCCATTCAAGGCAAATTCTTTAAGGAATTTTGAAAATAAACTATTAATTTTTAACAATTACCTTCAAAGAGATTGGAATTATGATCTTTTGGTAATCAATAAAAAGGATTTGACTGTGGAAGCTTCCTATATTCCTGTGAACCCAGATGATTACGGATTTCATTACGATTCAAGATTTACATTTAATATGAATAATGAAGGGAATCAGGTTTATTTTTCTAAGGCATTCAATGATACTATTTATTCGATTGATAAGGATTTTCAATTATCCAGAATATTCACTATTGATTTCAAAGACAAAAAGGTAGATAAAAATTATCTAGGCTCTGGAATTAATGCATTGGATCTACTTACGAGCATGCGAAATGGTGACTTTTATTTTACAAAAGGTGAATTGCATTTTACCGCAGCTAATGAATTGTTGATGAAAATCCTCAAAGAGGGAAAGTACATGAACATGCTAATAAAAGAAAAAGAGTTAAACGGAGTTATTTTCCCTGTTTTCGTGGATAATTTCAAATCAAATTATTCTTTTCATGATATTTTGTATTCCGATCAAGAAAAATTAATTTTTGGTGCTTCCTCAGAGCTTCTATACAATAACGAGCAGATAAACCCATCTTTTTTAAACACTTATACCATTCATCCAGATGACAATTTTATATTATTTATAGTCAACAAAGAAGCTAGCTAAAAATCTAGATGTAAGCCCTATCACGGTGCGCCACTAGGAGTAAATTCTGTATAATCCTTCCTTCTTCTCATTAATGGGGATATTAAATGCAATTACTATCAGGGGTTAAAAAAAATGTAAATCCAATGTTCAACCCGCTCCGAGGTTGAGGAATTGATGGAGCATTCTCCGTCCATGGATTTGCACCCATGGCTATTGTTGTTGAAGCCCTAAAGGCTTCTTTGGTTTCGCAATAATGGACCATTCGAAAGAACTGAATCGATAGCATCAATTATCTCATAAATCCCAGGTCTGAAGGACCTGAACAATAATAACCCTGAGTGGCAACTCACGGAAAAGCTGTTACTTACCTTTCTCACAGCCCCGGATGGGGTTGAACAGTGTTGCGAAAAGCAAGTTCCCTTTCGCAAATACACTAGGAATAGTGCATCTACCTTTCACATAGTGTCGAATATTTGAGTGTAGTTGCAAACTACACTCAGTCCACCAGGTCAATAAATTGTACACCACTAGGAGTAGATTGCATCTACTCCTTCCTATCAATGTGCTTGCGATCCTTTCAGAAATAGTAGATTAAGTATTTAATGACTTTCCTATTTCGTTATCAAGAAGGCAATAAGTTATTGAGGGTATAAGCTATCAGTTGATTGTCGAGGGGCTTTCCGGCCTGATTGAAAATGCTGTCTAATTTTAGCTCATAAACATACCCTGGTTTTAGCTCTTCCAAAACCAATTCCACCCTCATATGATCAGCAGATATCGTGATGTCTTTTATGGCCACGGATTGTAGATCTCTTTGCGTAGTTTTATCCACAGGCTCATCAAAAGGTTTTTTCTGGTAGGCATAATAATACCGACGCAACTGATAATTTTCAATGGCCAAAGCGCCTTCCGGATTTACCGCTTGGGTAAAGGTTATGGCAAAACCATTTTTGGTCAGCGACATTTTGGCGATATCCATGGGTGGGTTTCCGGTGAAAGAAATCTTTTGAATGCCCTGATCACCTCTCCAGCCATGTTCAATTTGTCCTACCCATAAACTTCCATCCGGCCCAAAAGCCAAGCGGTTGTTGCCAACTCTCAAACCTTGCCCGTCAACAAATGGAATACAAGCCCCTTGAAATTCCCCTGCGACTTCCTCAAGCATCACCCGGAAAATACGGTCCCGATTCATTTCTCCAATCAAAAATTGCCCCTCAAAATCTTTGAACTGCTCGTTGTTTTTAATAAATAAGGGTTGGGTAGGAGAATTGGCCATAATTCCATGCGGAAACAATACCGACGCCTTGGTACGAAGACTGTCCAATGTTGAAATCGGAAGGGAAAATGGGTCTGCATCTTTCCACTCTTCTTGCCAAACGAGGCTTGCAGGATGTCCAAAGAAACGCTCTTTTTTCACATGGTACAGGGTACTGGTTTCTACCCAATCGCTTTGGTTATCGGTAACAAACAAGTTACCCGAATCATCAAAACCCAGTCCATTCGGTGACCTGAAACCCGAGGCCATGGGAATCACTTTACCATCAGGCTGAATTTTCAAAACCCAACCTCGGTAGGGAACAACTGAATACATTTGTCTCTTCCCATCTTCCCCATCTCTGCCATTTAGCCGCAACTCACCCCGAACATTTTCCCGAATGCCTCCACCAGAAGAAGCGGTATTTAAGGCAATGTAAAAGTTTCCTTCACTGTCCCTCACAGGTCCGTAATTGAATTCATGGTAATTGCCTGATATCCCAAAATCATCCGTTATTTTTTCATACACATCCGCTTTTCCATCCTTGTCCGAGTCTGTAATCCGAGTCAATTCCGGCCTTTGCAATACCACAATTTCACTGTCATTGATTACCACCAATCCCAATGGTTCGTGCAGCCCTTCAGCAAACAAGGACCATTCATTGGTTTTAGGATCAAAAATCATTACCTCCCCTCGGGTAAAACAAGCGATCAATCGGCCGTCTGATAAAAAATCAAGCCCGCCCGTTTCTGCCAATAAACCATCGGGAACAGGGATGTCAGTTACCTGATAAGAGGCTCCGGGTCCTTGTGGTTTGGGCTTACAGGCTGTAACAATACAAAGACCAGTTAATAGTACAATTAATAAATGTCTCGTTTTTGTCATCACTTGTTACTTTTAGTCATCCTAATGGTAAATTCTTTTGCTTCATCTGGACTCAGTTTCAAGGCACCATTTTCTGTTTCCCCCTTATTAAACCCATACTCCACTTGCCCATCAGCATTGAATAGAAACCAGATAGGTTCTTTTGCATTGTTAACCTTTATTGTTCTGATCAATCCTGTACCTTCTTTGTTTGGATGAATAATTTCGTGAACCTCCACTCCTGAGAGCAAATAGTGAAACTCAGGGTAGCCATCGATCAATTTGTACTTCAAAAATTCAGGACTTGGAATACTTTCTCTACTACCAATCCTTAATGGAAATTCCATTTTCTCCCGATAAAATATTTCTCCAAGCACCTTTGCATAGGCATTTTTATGGCCATGCCATAGATCGGTATTGTCCAGAAATTCTCCTTGCCAGGCAAACTGCAACTGGCACAACTCGGCATCCCAAGCATAAGACAATTGATTGGGAAGGTGGACGGCTATACTTGCAAGGCTGGATCCCTCGATAAAAACACGGTAAAGGTAAGGAGGTACATTATCGTATGGATGCAATTTGGGATGATGGTGCATGGCAGCACTTTCCGAATCCTGCACTTTCTTGTCTCCGGTTCTTCGCAAAGGTGGGATGTTTTCATCGTTTTCTAATGCCGGCATTTTACCGTCTTCGGTCACATACATGTAGCCGTACATGATAAAACCATGACCAGGATAGGTACATACATAGGGATAAATACCTGGCTCCTCCGGCGCTTTAAACTGAATGGTTATGCTTTCGCCCGAATAGATTACGGGAATGGACCATAGCACCAAAGGACTCTTTGGAATAAAATTCATCTCCGGGCCTTTTTCTGCCAGTTGCTGGGCGGCAAGGACTACATCGCTTCTTGCTCCGGGTTTAGTAATGACCATATTGTGGGGCATATCCTCATCACTGTTGGTCACCGTCAGTTTGACTTCAACCCCGGGTGCAACAGAAAACCTGACCTTGTCAAATTGAAGTCCGGGAATTGCTTTTAATTCAATGGAAGTGATTTTCTTGCCATCACCCTGTGCCAGAAGTGCTGAATGCAGCAGGAGCGCAAAACAGAAAATTAATGGTGTACTGTATTTTAAAACCATAGCTAATTGTATCAATTAAAAATCCTTAAAAGGGCCTCTTGGTGCTGCATTTTCCATCTCCTCTTTCCATTTTGAAAACTTCCGGGTAAGCTCTTCTAGTTTCTCCGGCTTCTCCAAAGACAAATCATTTTGTTCTTCAATGTCTAGTTTCAGATCAAACAATCCATTTCCTTTTGCGGACTGCACCCATTTCCAATCCCCTATTCTTGCTGCCTGATCACCTCTAAATTCCCAGAACATTTCTGTTCTTTCAGCATCGGTTTTACCCTTAAGTACCGGTAACATGTCAAAGCCATCATAAATGATGGCTTCAGGTAGTTCTAAACCTGCCGCTGCAACCATCATGGGAAACAATTCCAAAGAAGTCAAAAAGGCATCATTTGTTTGCCCGGGAACAATTTTACCCGGCCATTTGACCAAACAAGGAACTCTTATACCACCTTCAAAAAACTGGGCCTTACCTCCTCTTAAAGGAGAATTGTCTGCCAATGACATCCCACCATTGTCAGAAAGAAAGATTACCAGGGTATTTTCCTCCTGTCCCATTTCCTTTATTCGCTCCAAAATAGTTCCAATGGATTGATCCATTTGAGTAACGGCGGCTTTGTATGCCCTTTGTTTTTCGCCTCTTTTTGTATTTGACTCGGGGTACATTTTCAGGTATTTTTCAGTAGCCTGAACGGTACCTTTAATCTCAGGGTCTAAGTTCGAAGCACTGTGCGGAGCATTGAAAGCCAAGGTCAGAAAAAAGGGTTTTCCTTCGCTTCCATTGATAAATTCCAGTGCTTCCCTTTCAAAAAGGTCTGTGGTGTAAGTGCCTTTGTCCGCTATGGATAACTGATTGCCATCGATCATGGATGGACTCCCGTAACGCTCATGGGTAAAATAATCAATCCCTGTGTTGGCAAAACCATAGTACTTGTCATAGCCCTGCTGCATTGGTAAATACCGCTTTAATTGACCTAAATCCCACTTTCCTACATAACCACTGGTATAGCCCCCTTTTTTTAATACTTCGGAAATAAAGATCTCTCTAAGGTCTGTCCCTAAAATCCGTTCCGGGGAAACACTGTATTCGTAATCAGTATACCGATGCCCATAATTGACCATATTGTTACGAAAGAGCTCAAATGTCCCATTTCTTTGTGGATACCTACCTGTAAGCAATCCACTTCTGGAAGGAGTACAAGCAGAACTAGTGACATAAAAATTAGTTAACCTCACTCCTTCTGCTGCCAATTGATCCAGATAAGGCGTTAAAATATCCTTATTACCAAAGGAACCAAGGTCGTGATAGCCTTGATCGTCTGATATAATCAATAGGACATTAGGCTTTTGTTGTTGGCCAAACCCAGGCGTTCCAACCAAACACAATAAAGAAAAGAGTAAGCTTTTAAGTCTCATAATCATGTCAATTTGTTCACAGATAGGCTACTTACACCGTAATGTTTATGCCTTTTGATGCAAATATTGGTTTTGCAATTTTTCTGTAGTTTTCACCGAATACTTTCATGCGTTCTTTCTGGGAAAGAGAGGCATCTAGGACTTTAGCCATTTCCGTAGAAAAAGAGCGACTTGGTCCATGTCCGCCCCAAACGATTCGGTCAACACCTACTATATCTACCGCATAATCTACAGAACCCGAATGCGGATCTGCACCGCTAAATTCAAACAATACATTTTCGTAAGGTCTGATGGCTCTTGCTGCCAACTCCCAATCTCCACCTGCATGTCCACAAATCAATGGCACATCTGGGAATCGTTTGGCTAGCGTCGCAACGTCCATTGGGGTAGATTCTCCATCAAGATTTCCTCCTCCAGGCCATCTAGGTTCTCCCCCTACCTTAATCCAGGTATGGATATAAATCACAGCTCCTAATTCGGCGGCATAGCGAATGATCTTATCGTTTTGATCTGCATCACAGGTCACTCCCAGTTTATTTCCCCCTACATACTTGATACCTACACAAGGCCCTTTGGCAATCCACTTTTTCATTTTAGCTAAACTCTCATCTGGAAAACCAGGGTCTATGGGGATAATTCCGGAAATCCAGTCTGGATCATTATTCAAAATATCAAGTTGGGCTGCATCATGTGGTTTAGGATCCAGAGGGTCGCTTAGGGTTCCCCCTATATCCACAGAAATGATACGCTCCAGTCCCATTCTTTTTACATAAAACAGCATTTCCTGGTGTTGCTTTATGGGCTCCGTTCCTGTCAAAAACCCATGATAATGGGTGTCCCAAATTCTAAATGCTTTTAATTCTTCTATATCTGGAAGTCCGTATAAATGGGGATCTATGGCGAAATTGTTCATAATGGATTGGTAATTTTTATCAAGGGATTTAAATAAACTATAAGGAGGAATTCATGAAATTATTGGCATTCCCCTGCAAAATTCCATTGGCCTGCTCAGCCGTTAATGGTGATTCCATCAATTTCAGAAAACTTGCCTCTACAGGGAAATAAGGAGCGTGAGAGCCAAACAAAACCCGCTCTGCTGCCAACGGAATACCCTTCTTCCCATTCCATGGATTGCCTTCAATCAACCTTCCTACTGCTCCACTACCTTCTATCCTGGAGGTGTCAAAAACCACATTGGTCTCCTTAATGAATCGCTCCAAAAGGTTACCGGTAATTTTATGTGTCCAGTAAAGCATTTGAATTTTTACCTTAGGGTATTTTTTAATAATGTCTATTAAAGAATTCATGTCTGCTCCTCTCGTGAGGACGATCGGGTGGTGATTTCTACTGTCATCCATGTCTCCTACAATTTGCAGGATCATTTTCCTTTTTTCTACCTGAGCTACCAATTTTTCAAAATCCGGATGGCTAGGATCAAAGGTTTGGTAAATGGGGTAAATCCTAACGCCAGGCATCTTGTACACCTCATCACAACGCCTCAAGTCTTCTTCCCAATCCGGCCAAGCCAGATTTACTGTACCGAATGGGAGCAGCATTCCCTTGCCTTTTTGCTTGCATTCCTTGGCCAATCGTTCATTGACACCGTTGATGTCTTTGTGAAAAAGCGCTTCAAAGCTACCTGCCCAGGCTTTTTCCACCCTGTGCTTGGATAGCTTGGCCAACAAAGCATCGGTTTCACCGTATTTCAGTTTTCTAAATGGCCAATCAAACAAATTGACATTGGTATCGATAACCCCAGGTTTTCCGGCAAACAGGTTGGGTTTACTTCTTGTATCCTCCGGTAGGTTGGTTGAAAAGCTAAGTGGCAATGAGGCAGCGGCAGTGGCTTTAAGTGTGGTACTAAAAAAGCTGCGGCGGTTTACTTTTTTCATAATGTTGTTATTCAGGCTTTCAATGGTGGTTAAAGTTTTTCAGCTGGTTTTGATTTTATTCAAACTGTCTCTGTTTTCGTATACTTTCGTAATTCCGGCAACTATCTCGTCCATTTCCTGACGAGAGCCTAAAAGCATTCCAGAACCCCAGAAGGAGATCAGCGTTTCGTTACAAATCTTATCGCAATTTGGGAGATCCAGCGAATTAGCGTACTCTTCCCTTCTTTCTTTTGTATACATGGTCTGGTATTCATCCAAGCCCAAAACATGTTGGATCCAGGGTTCTTTGTGCAGTCCGTTTTTTATATAGGAGCCCATAGGAATTCCTTCCGCATTCAGCGCTTTTAAGAACAGGCTCCTGTCAGCACCATTAAAATGTTCTTTGTTATAGGACATCGCAAAGTGATAATAGGAACTGCTTTCGGTACCCGGGTACTTTTTCTGAGGAGTCAGTCCAGGAATAACTGCCAATTGAGCAATCAGGTATTCTGCATTTTCATTGCGCTCCAAAAACCTATCTTTGGCCCCCGGCAACTGTCCCATAAGGATGGCCCCTTCAAATTCATTCATCCGGTATTTTGGGCCAATGGTCTCATTCCTACCTTTTCTGGAAGCCCCTCTGTTCTGAACCGTATAGCATTGTTCCATCAAAGCCTGATCGTTTCCAACCACAGCTCCCCCTTCTCCACAAGCAATGGCCTTACTTGCCTGAAAACTAAAGCAGCCCAAATCCCCTATGGTACCTATGGCTTTACCCTGATAACGGGCAAAAGGGGCTTGACAGGAATCTTCTATTACTTTCAAACCATGTTTTCCGGCCAATTCCATGATACGCTCCATGTTCGCAGGTACGCCCATGATATGGACCGGCATGATTGCCTTTGTATTCTTATTGATCTTTTTGGCTACTTCCTCCGGGTCCAACTGGAAAGAAGTAAGGTCAAGATCTACCATCACCGGTAGCGCTCTGCTGGTCAAAATAGAAGAGATAGTCCCCATGTCCGTATAAGGAGAGGTAATCACCTCATCACCTGGGCCAATACCCAAGGCTTCTACACAGGTACTTAAGGCCTGGGTGCCAGATCCTGTCCCTACACTGTACCCAACCCCAATCTGCTTGGCAAATTCCTTTTCAAAAGTGGGCACATTACCTGTAGCAGATTGTATCCTGCTCCATATGCCACTTCGGGTTGTTTTGACGATGGCATTCACCATTTGATCATCCACATAAGGCCATGCTGGACCTATCCTGCCTTTTTCTCTTACGGCTGTACCTCCTAAAATAGCCAGCTTTTCATTATTTTGGATCAATACATTGCCCAGTCCAGGCAAAACAGGTGTGGCAGCTATGGCCAAAGAGCTGGTAGAAAGACCAGCCATGAATTTTCTCCTACTGTATGCTTTGTTCATTGGTTATGTAGCATTTATTGTTTAAAGAATAATTTCCTGATTCGTCATTTGGCCATAAAAAGTATAGGCCAATTGATCCTAATTATAAGTTCAACATGCTTTGGGCATTTCTCCACCTCAGCAAATCTTTGGTACTTTGGCTCGCTTCTTCTTCGCGTAATGATTCAATTCGCAACATTCCTGTTAGGTAATCCAGTATCGGGGCATGCGTCCCAAAAGCAAATTTTTCTTCTCCATAGAATTCCAGTGCTTGTGCCATATTGGCCAGGGATCGACCGGAAGTATCCATCAGAACCTTACTTTTCATGATTAACTCAAAGTCGTCATTTTTAAGCTGATAACCATTTGCAAGATTTAATATAAAGTATTTGGCGGCTGGCACTTCCTTTATTATGGGCAATAAATCCACTAATCCTTGCTCGGGTTTATCTGTTCCTGCTAATTGATCCAAGTCCATCCATGATTTCTGTCGGCTATCGACCATTCTCACGGTCAGCCCAACAACCAAGTCATGGTCTCGCGCCATTTTCACCAATTCAACACATGCGGCATCAGTCAATTGATAATCATGGTATTGAGGATAAATACGGATGCCTTTAATTCCGGCTTTTACACATTTATCAAAATCACTTTTCCACCCAGGGTAGACAGGATTAATAATGGCAAAAGGAATAATTCTTTCTTTATAGGTGGCTGAGGATTCAATTTCAGCAAACAATTCCTCATTGGCTGCCTGACAATTTTTATAGAAAATCCCGCTCATATTGGCGACTACAGCCTTGTCAACACCAAACTGATTCATCTTTTTCAGCAGTGCTTCACAGGTAGAATACGCCATCTGCTTGTAAGGCCAGTTGCCAACATAGGCATTGATATCAATTAACACCAAAACCTCCTTTCTTCAGCAAAGCATTGTAATTGTCGAAAAACAGTTTTCTTTTCTGTCTTTCATTGAGGTTGGAAGCCAGTACTTTTCCTACGCTTTGGTAGTAACTGTTGTCCGTTCCGAAAAAAAAGCCTGTCCTCACCCAAATACTTAAGGGCAAAGTCTATCATGTTTTCTTCGTTGTTGCTACCCCCTGTATCTACATATATATTGGGCGTATTTTCAAAGGTTTTACACATGCATTCCCAATCTCCTCCACCTCCGATATGTGCAAATTGGAAATTGGCATCTGGGAATTTTTTCGCAGCCGCTACAAAATCTTCCGGCGTAGAAGTGCTAGTCAATTTTCCAGCATCATACTTCATTCGGTAACCTCCCACACCTAACTGACATTCTCCATGCATAAAAACAATCATTTTTAATGCCGAGAGTTTTTCAATAATAGGTTCATACAGGGGGTCACTGATCTTAACCTGATTGTACAAGCGGGTACCCACCAGTCCATTGTCGACACAGCGA
Organism: Cyclobacterium qasimii M12-11B; assembly: GCF_000427295.1. GTDB lineage: Bacteria > Bacteroidota > Bacteroidia > Cytophagales > Cyclobacteriaceae > Cyclobacterium > Cyclobacterium qasimii. The sequence goes on from NZ_ATNM01000069.1 coordinate 41,418, forward strand.
TTTATTTCATCTAAGGCCTCTTTTTTATAAGTAGGGTTAATAGTAAACTCCCCTACCAATCGATCAGGATAGGCTTTTACTCCTTTAATCACCCTATCGTTGATACTCCTGAACTCTTCTGGAGTAGCTTTTATAGGCAACATGGGCATGCCAACAAACATCTTTTCTATAGATAGCCTGTCTGCAAAATCAATTTGGTCTCTTAGCTGATCCGGTGTCATGTTTGAGGTAGAATAGGCATCTATTTTCCTGTACTTATTCACCTCTTTCATCAAATCAAAGTCATCTTTCCTGGGCGCTTCTTTATTGAAATCAACGGACGAAACACCCGTCATTAAACCAAAAAGGAAACAGTTCCATTTATCGAAAATTCTCTTCTTGTCATGCCCATGACCTATTGTTTTTTTGAATAAAATTAAACCCAGCATAAAGCAATGCTGGGTTTAATACATCTAATCAATAACCATCATTTTGTTCCATTACCCCTGGAGCTGCCAATTGAATTTGCTCATAAGGAATAGGGAAATATTTCATATAGGCTTGTGCATTCAAATTTTGAATTACCGCCATTTCTGTTGAAGGATTGTACTCACTTTCAAGTTGAGTCAAAGCTGTGGTAAATCTACCAGTACGTACCAGGTCAAACCACCTGTTGTTTTCAACTGCCAATTCAAGTCTTCTTTCCAATAGTAGCTTGTCTATGAACATCTCTTCGGTAGCAATGTCTACCAAAGTATAATTGTGGTCCGAATCTCCGAAAGCTCTTTCTCTGATGCTATTCAACTGCGTAAGAGCAGTTTCCTGATCACCTAATTGGTAGAGTGCTTCGGAATAAAGCAATACCATGTCAGCCAATCTCAAAACAGGCAAATCCAGTCCTGAACTACTGATATTGTCGATTGGAATGATGAATTTATTGAAATAAGGAAACCAAAAAGGTTCATCATCAGGTGCAGAAGAAAAGGTCCGTTGCCATTCTGTGATGGTGACACTAAACCTGGAATCCTCAGGATCATAGGCCTTATGCAAATTCCATGTTGGTCTTCCAACCCGACTACCATTGTTGATAATCCCGTAAACACCTGCAGTAGGTGCCAAGGCATAAGTCAGGCTATGACCATTGGTACCTTCCAAATAGGGTAAGGAGAAAATGGATTCAGCGTTTACCTCAGTTTCTATGCGAAACAGGTCCTTAAAAGCTGGCAATAATTCATAATCGTAATCTGCGAACAACCTTTCCAATAAAGTTTTGGCATCGCCCCATTTTTCCTCATAAACCTTCACCTTAGCCAAAAGTGCTATGGCTGCAGCTTTGGACACCCTTCCTTGTTCGGAAGTAGCAGGGAGTTTGGCAATGGCATCATTCAGGTCACTGGCAATTAATGCATAAATCTCAGCTTCAGTAGCTCTTGGAACTTGCCTGGACTCGGCCACCTCAATGATACTTGTCACTGCTGGTACACCTCCAAAAATCCTTACCAGGTCAAAGTAGAAGTAAGCCCTCATAAACTTGGCTTCACCTGTATGTTTGTCTTTTAATTCAGCACTATAGTCTGCAGGCACATCAATATTTGCCAAAACAGTATTTGCTCTAAAAATGCCATTGTAGGTATCCTTCCAAAAGACATTTAGTCTGGGGTTTTCAGGGCTTACATCAAGCAAACCTATTTCTGCCATACCTGGAGAGGTTGCAAAATAATAACCATACATATTGTCTGAAGGTATTTCCATCAACTCATAGTCCGTCGGAAACCTTGATTGCAACCGGTTGTAAATCCCTAAAACTGCCAGATCCAAGTCATTCGAATTTTCAAAAGCGTTGACATTGGTCAATAATGATTCTGGAATCGGATTGAGCAGATCATCATGACATGAAGTAAAGCTTAGCAAAATCGCTAATGCGCTTAGTATATTTAATTTGTAAGTTTTCATTTTTCTGTTTTTTCGTGCCTATACCAATCAAAAGCCAATGTTAAGTCCCAAGACAAATGTTCTATTCAAGGGTTCTGAACCAAGGTTTACCCCAGGCGTACTGCTTATGCCTGAAACCTCACCCCTTGTCGTTCCTTCAGGATTGTAGGCATGGTTACCGTTACTGGTGATGACCAATAAATTATTAACAGATGCATATAGCCTCAAACTTTTAATCCCTTTTCCGTCTGAGAAATTTGGAAAGGTATAACCTAAGTTTACACTTCTCACATTTAGGTAGGAAGCATCCTCCAGGTAAAAGTCATTGTTGGTATTGTAGCCAAATAATTGACTCAAAGCTGCTGCCGGATTAGTGCCATCACCAGGTTCTTCTTCAGACCACCATTGGTCTTCTACCAAAGATCTTCTCATGGCTCCAAGTGTATTCCCTTCGTAAAATTGATTTTCTGCATTGAACATTTTAGCTCCCAATGAAGCTTGCATGAAAACACTTAAATCAAATTGTTTCCAATAAAACTCATTTGAAAAACCCAATAGCATTTTAGGCTGGAAACTTCCTAAGACTACCTTGTCTTCAGGATCTATCTTGCCATCATTGTTGGTATCTTCAAATATTGGGTTGCCTGGTTTGGTACCTGCAAGACTAGGGGTTTGGGAAATTTGTTCTTCATTTTGAAAAACACCTATTGACTGGTATCCATAATAAGAAAACATTGGTTCTCCTTCTCTCAATAGGAAGTCCATTGACCAGTAAGTATTGATTCGCTCATCTACTTCTCCAAGGTCCGTTACTTCATTTTTATTTAGTGAAAGGTTAAAGGAAGAATTCCATTTAAATTCTCCTACAAGATTTCTGGTATCGATCTCTACATCCAGACCACTGTTTCTTACTTCACCTACATTGTTTATGATACTACTAAAACCAGTTATGGCCGGAGTGTTTACATTGTACAACATGCCAGTGGTTAGGTTGTCGTAATAATCCACATTCAGGCTAAACCTGTTTTGAAAAAAGCTGATCTCAAATCCAAAATCATAGCCCCTGGTTTTCTCCCAGGAAAGCCTTGGGTTGGCCATGGAATTTTGAACAATTCCATTCACCAACAAATTATTGGGTGAATAACTTACTGAACCCACAGAACCTAAATACTGGAAATTACCGATGTTAAAATTCCCCGTAACCCCATAACTTGCTCTTAATTTAAAGTCTGAAATATTAGGGATGTTTTTTATAAACTCTTCCTCAGATAGCCTCCAAGCAGCTGAAAGGGAAGGGAAATTACCCCATTTATTTTCCGGCCCAAACCTGGAACTTCCATCACGTCTGAAAGAGCCTTCCAAAAGATACTTGTCTTTGTATGCATAGTTAACTCTTGCAAAATAGGACACCAATCCCCACTCAGATTTAGATTGTGTCGTATTGGCTGGGTTGATAATGGCATTGTTAAGCGTCTTTACCTTATCGTTATTAAACGAATTGGAAACGGCATACATCGCCAATGATCTAGAGGTTGAATTTTGGTAAGAAGCACCAAGCAAACCACCTATATTGTGAATATCATTAAACGTTTTGGTATAATTCAGTACGTTCTCATTGACAAGGTTTATACTTCTTGAATCAGAAACATTGCCGTTGGTATTTACCCGTGTATCTCCGATTCCACCACTCCAATAATCATTGTTTATAAAAGAAATATTGGTACCTACAGATGTTTTAAAACTAAGCCCATCCATTAGGTCTAAATTAATAAAGGCTCTACCTATGTTGGTGAAAACATTGGAATTATTCTCAGTTCCATAAAGGTAAACATAGGGACTAGCTTGTCCAGAGTGACCAGTTGGGATATAATCATAGGTTCGTGAATATTTACCATCAATATAATCAGGGCTTACAAATGGTGGATATTTCACCAGGGAAACCATATTAGACCCAGCATACCTTGTTTTGGAATAGGATGGGCTCAATTCCATACCAAGGCTTATCATTTCATTGATCTTCACATCCACATTGGCCCTAAAACTGTATTTTTTATAGCCAGAAGTTTTTAACACTCCTTCTTCATCCATATAAGTACCTGACAAGTAATACTTGGTATTTTCTGTACCTCCTGATAGGGAAATGTTATGATTTTGGATGGTAGCTGTCTGAAGGACCTCATCCTGCCAAATGGTTTGAGGAAGTTCTTTGGTGAGTGGATTGACCTGATAAGTCAATGGTCTTCTTGGATCTCCCCAAATAGGAATGGAAGTATCTCCCCCAGCCCAGGCAAATTCCCTGTTCTGGTATTTGGTCAAATAGCTATGCCATTCGTCTCCTGTTAACCAGTCGTCATGAACAATGGCATTTGACATGCCGAAATAAGAATTGATTTTTAATTCAGGTTGTTTGCTTGATCCTCTTTTAGTGGTTACTAAAATCACTCCACCTGCACCTCTTGAACCATATATGGCCGTAGACGATGCATCTTTTAGTACTTCGATGGATTCTACATCATTCATATTTAACTGTCCTAAACTTCCTCCAGGAAACCCATCGATTACCACCAAGGGGTCATTACCAGCACTTATAGAACCCAAACCACGAACCCTAATATCAGGTGCATCACCTGGCCGGTTACTGGTATTGGTAACATTAACCCCTGCCATTCTACCTGCGAGGACATTTTCAAGTCTTCCAACCGGCAATTGATCCAGGTTTTGGTTTTCTAATTTAGAAATAGAGGAGGTAACAGAAGTTTTCTTTCGTGTACCATAACCTATGACGACTACTTCATCCAAATCAGATTGCTCTGGGCTTAGATTAATCGAAAGGGTTTGTCGATTAGCGACAGACACTTCCTGGGTTACAAACCCTACAAAAGAAAAAACCAGAACAGCATCCTCTGCAGGTATATTTAAACTAAAGGCACCATCTATATCAGTGACCGTTCCAATATTGCTATTCTTGACCAAAATATTAACGCCTGGGAGTGTTTCATTTCTCTCAGCATCAGTAACTGTGCCCGATACAGTTCGTTGTTGTGCATGGGTCATAGACGCTAGCCCTGAACCCAGAAATAAGATCACTGTTAGCAGCCCTAAATAAAAAAGGCGGTTGATCTTGCTAAGGACGGGAAGGAATTCTTCCTTCCCCATTTTTCCATTGTGATTTTTCTTCAAAACAGTTTAGTTTAGGTGGTTACTTTATACTTATATAAAGATTATTTTGGTTTCGAAACTCAAATAATATTAATCGAATAAATCCCATATTTAGAATTATATACTTCATAAAAGGATAATTAAACGTTAATCATCTAATCGGTTACGTTACCTTAAACCTATTGAATATTATTTTATTAACAAATAAAATTTACCTATTTTACTTAATTAAAGATTAAATTAAATTTTACCATTCAAAGAGTATAAAAAATAACTTTTCAAAGTATAAAAAGTGATGAATGGACTATTTTTATCAGTTATTCCTGCGAAATAGGTATTAATAAAAATGAAAATGCTGTAATGACAAAAAGCCCTCATATTCACCATTACAGCATTTTTAAAAAAAACTTTTCCTGGGTCAAACACCTCCCATTGATCTAAATAATTGAGTCTCTTTAATTAAGGAGTACCTTCTACATTGTTGATTTATTATGGTGGACATAATTCCTGGCAAATGCTTTATCCTTAGTAATTCTTGAGCCAGCACAATTATTACTAAGAAAATAACGATCCCTAAGCGATTAATTGAACTTCGCAAAAGATTGACAATTGATCAACCCTGCAAAAAGATTAACTTGGGGAAAGCCCTTGACTAACATTTCATGAAAGTTTTACCAATCACCTTTCCAACCTTTTGCTTCTAATCTGACTCTTTTAAATACAAGGACAAAAAATGAGTATACCGAAACCAGATGCAGCACTAATAAAAAGGATCAATCAAAATGACCGGAATGCACAATTTCAGCTGTTTGAAATGACCAAAGGAATGCTGTATTCTACTTGTTATCGAATACTCAGCGATGAAGAGGAAGCGCATGACGTTCTTCAGGAGGTTTATGTAGACGTTTTTCAGAATATCAGAAAGCTCAAAAATCCAGAGGCGCTCATTTCATGGATGAAGACCATAGCCGTTCGAAAGGCTATCAATTGCAGCAAAAAGAAAATCTATTTTGAGCCTTTAGACAACTTGGAAGTAGACACTAGTGAGGCATTTGATTCCTGGTTTGATGCAGAACTTCTTGATCAGGCAATACTTAGTCTTCCTACAGGAGCCAAGGCTGTTTTTCTACTTACCACTGTGGAAGGATACTCACATAAGGAAGCCGCAAAACTTCTTAATATATCAGTGAGCACTTCAAAATCTCAGTTGCACTATGCTAAATCGTTATTAAAAAGTCGAATCACTAAGCTCCTAAAAGCATGAAAATACACAAGCCAAACCCAGCGCTATGGAGTAAAATTTTAGAAAATAAAGGCTTTGAACAGCAACTCCATAAAAACATAAAAGACCTGCCTGTTCTTGAACCTAATGCTGAAATTTGGGGAGCCATAGAGCAAAAGCTTGATAAACCAAAAAAGGCAATTATCTGGTATTATTTAGGTGCAGCAGCTATAGCCTTGCTCTTGTTATTTACGGGTTTAGATTACTTTATACCTTCCCAGAATACTGAGAGACCATTATTAATCACAGAAAACCCGAAAACACATGCACCTGATAAATATCCAGAGCAGGTAGCCATAGATACAGTTCAAAAAACAGCAGACAAAAGGGTAGTGAAAACTGCTACTTCATCCCAGGTTAAAAATACATCACAATCGAAACGTGAGACAATAAAACCAATATCAGCTGAACCAATTGCAATGCCTCCACTAAATCTCAACACAGCAATTACTTTAAGTAAAGTGAATGCTCAGCGGCCAATGGTCGCTTATAAAAAAACTTACCACGAAGTAAAGATCTCATGGTCAGCTGAAGAACCAGCAAGCCAACTGAGCCTCTTTGGTACAAAAGAAAAAGTGCAAGAGGTAACCACCAATTATTCCAAAGCTTCAATTCAAGTAAAACTTATCAAACCAAAAACTAATTTTTAAAATTCTGTATTATGAAAAGATTAATCCAATTGTCTTTAATGGTATTGCTATGTGCAATTCAAAATGAGATCCTTGCCCAAGAAGTAGAAAATCAGTTACCCAAGAACACCCAGGAATGGATGGATGAGGATTGGCCCGTTACCGATTCATTGGCATTTGAATTTCCAAATCAAGGCAAGCTCCTCCTCTTGTTCAACTCCGATGAAAACAGTGCAGCCGATATAACATTAAAATTTAAGCCTATCCTTAAAAAAGCAACCGAATTTCCTGAATTCAAAACCATCACCTATAGGCTTGCCGAAGCATTTCCTGAAACAAGACTTGACCGAGTCATTCTTGACGTTGAAAAAAATTACGTCCCATATGTAGATCGACTGGAAATGACTTTCCCCGTAGGACTGGACTATATGGGAGGTTACTTTACTCCTGAAGTTGGATTTAGAGCTAAGATATCCTGGAGGAAATTGGACTTAGGCGCTTCCATCACCAATTCAGTTTACTTTCCTGAAAGGATTGAAAACAAAGTAGTGGTGAACAACAACTGGTTTTTAAACGCTGAACTTAGCTGGGAAAAGAACAATGCAAAATCCAACAACAAAAACATGATAGGCATAGGCTACCTTTTGAATGACCAAAAAAGCCAATTATTTGACCAAACTACAGTCAAGGCTTTTTACCGCAGACAAGTTAGCCAGGTAATTTCCATTCAAGTAGGGATGGTCGGAACAAATAACCTGAATACTTTTTACCCAACTATTGGTGTTCGATTTTGGTAAAAACGCCTAACTTAAAACTACTCTTCCAAATACCCAGGATTACAATAAGTTTTGGTAAAAGTGGGGATTTGATCTCTATTATAGGGAGTGTAGCAAGGGTTACACTCCCTATTTTTAGTTAAAAATGAATTCATAAAACTACAATGAAATATAAAAAAAGGGATTGTTCTTTGAGAAATGGGTTGAGAAACCGAATCCCTGTCAATCAATAAATTGATAACTCGTAATTGGAGAGGAAAGTTGAGTCGGTTCTTAGCTGGTACGCCTGAAGTGACCGCCACTTGCTTCAGAAAAATGACCATCCACAATTTTCATTTTACAAAACCCTAATTCAGGTGAAAATAATTTTAGTTAACATTTAATAAAAAAAATCAATTAAAACAAGCCCAATTAGTCCTCAGGGCAGTATTTAATGAATGGAGGCAGCCTATTTTATCCTCTTGAAAAATGACCATTCTAATAGGAAAAAGTGATATCGATAACATCAGCACTTCTATTCTAAATGAAAAATAAAAAAATGACAACAATTCTCTTAAAAAGCAATGCCATTTTGATCGAATAAGTAGTAAATTAGCGGCCTTGAATGCTTTAAGATAAAATTAGATATATATTTTTTTTAGGAGAAAAAATTTTTAATATGCATTATTGAAAATAAATAAAAAAAGCAAAAACGGCTCCAATGCAGTCTATTTCACAATCATTTAATTAAAAATACAGTATAATATATTTATAAAAAGAGAAAAAACACTAAAAAACAAAATATTAAATTGTCACTTTAAATAAATTATTCACCGCTCATCACCAAACCAATTGCCAATGAGATAAAATAGCAGAACCCGAACCTAGATTTTAAGAAAGGATACCTTTCAAATCAAAAACAATTAACAATTTCCCATTATGAAAAGAAAATTACTCATTCGACTAGTGATGAAACCGATATCATCACTAGCGACTTTAGTGTTATGCTTGTTTTCAGGAAGCCTATTGGCTCAACAAACAAGTTTAGACAAGAATATAAAAAACATCGAACAAAATTCCCTTACGACAGCCTCAAATAAAAATTCAGGAAAGTCGAAAGCTGCAGATTTGTTTGATGTCACCATATCCGGAACAGTTACCGACAATAATGATCAACCTATCCCAGGTGCGACAGTCTCTGTACCAGGCACCTCAATAGGAACCGCAACCGATCTGGATGGTAAATACACCCTTACGATTCCAGACAACTCATCTGTCGTTATTTCTTTCATTGGCTTTGAGAGCCAAACAATAGAAGTGGGCAATCAATCTACAATCGATGTATCACTTACCATGAGCACTCAGGCTTTGGATGAAGTGGTTGTAATTGGTTATGGTACCCAAAAGAAGAAAGACCTTACAGGAGCTGTGATTAATGTTCAGGCAGAGGAAGTAATGAAATACAAACCAACCTCTGTATCTGAAATATTAAGAACAACCGTACCAGGTTTGAGTGTGGGTTATTCTACAAGTGCCAAAAATGTTCCAAGTTTCAATGTTCGTGGAGACGCCTCTATTAAAGCAGATGCAACGGATGAATCCAATGCCAATCGTCCACTAATTGTATTAGATGGAGTGATCTTCCGAGGAGACCTTGCGGAAATCAATCCTAACACGATTGCAAGTGTGGATGTCTTGAAGGATGCAAGTGCTGCAGCCGTATATGGTTCTCAAGCAACCAATGGTGTTGTAATTTTCACCACCAAAAGGGGTGAGTACGGCAAACCTCAGATTACATTTAGCTCTAGAGTAGGCCTAGTAACTGGTGCGAGAAGACAGCAAACCCACCAAGGTGGTGACGATGTCTTGAATTGGTTGACGGACATGAATGAGACCATTACCAATTCCATCACAGATCCTTGGACCAGGTTCAGAGATTATAATAGCATAGATCCACAATATCAAGACGATTGGTTAGCCGCAAATGGTATTCCTGGTGAAACAGATCCAGCTGCCATCGATCTTGCGCGAATTAATAATTTCGGTTTTTTAAACAATGAAATTGAAAATTATCAAAATGGCGTTTCTTATGACTGGCAGGACTTCTTGTTCCATACAGGTGTAAGGCAAGATTATGACGTAAGTGTTTCAGGAAGAAGTGAAAGGGTATCTTATTATTACTCTTTAGGATACAGTGATCGGGAATCTGTTCAAATCGGTGAGTCTTTTGAAACCATTACTTCTCGTTTGAATTTGGATGTTAATTTGGCTGAATTTTTCACTATTGGTGCCAATACTCAATTCACCTATCAGAATGAAGGCAACCAAGCTATTGACAATGGTAGTTTTAGGGTTTATTCCCCATATGACCAACCTTGGAAGAATGGCATGCCACAAACCAGGGAAAACCTAAACGATCAAGCTGCAGGTTCCAACATAAGCAACCCTTATCAGGACCCATCCTGGAATACAAGAAGTTATACCCGATTTATGATAAATCCAACGCTATATGCTTCCGTAAACCTTCCAGGTGGATTCACATTGAGAACGGATTATACGCCTCGATTTGATGTATACAAAAGATTTGATCTGGACGAAAAAGGCAATCCTCAAAAAGCTGTAGATGAAGCCGAAAGACGATATAATGATTACTTCTCCTGGCAATCCAACACTACGCTTAACTGGGACAAGTCTTTTGGAGAGCATAGAATAAGTTTCACAGGTTTATATAACGCAGAAAAAACCAAAGCTGGGAAACCAGGTCATTTACAAATAGCTTTTCACCTACATCTGCACTTGGATACCATGCAGTACAACTTGGGCTAAATCCTACGATGTCTTCCTATGATGAGACAAACTCAAGAACAGGTATAATGGGAAGGGTAAACTACGCTTACAGTGACAAGTACAACTTCTCAGCCTCCATTAGAAGAGATGGCTTTTCCAGATTCGGTTTGGAAAACATTTATGCTAATTTCCCTTCAGTGTCTGGAGCATGGACCATTAGTAATGAAGATTTTATGCAAAATGCGTCAACGCTTAATTACTTAAAATTCAGATTGAGTTATGGAGTCAATGGCAACAGTAGCGGATTGCAAGCTTATAATGCTTATGCTCAATTAAGCAATAACGTCTTTTTAAATTATGATGGCGGATACGTCCCAACTCCATATACTGAAATCATCAGAATAGCCAATCCTGCGCTTTCTTGGGAAAGAACCGGATCCTTCAACGTAGGTATAGATTTTGGTCTTTTCGGTGACAAACTAAGTGGATCATTTGATGCTTACCAGTCTGAAACCAGGTCCTTATTATTGGATCAGAAATTACCTGATATTACAGGGTTTGAATCTATTAAAACAAATATTGGTAATTTACAAAACAGAGGTTTTGACTTAGGATTAAACTCCATTAATGTTTCAACAGCTGATTTTGTATGGACCTCTGCATTTAATGTAACCTATAGGATAAATAAAATTACCACATTAGGGAATGATCCTATCGCCATGACTGATGGTGATGGAAATACAGAAATGAGAGAACCAGATGATTTGCAAAACGGATGGTTCATTGGTGAAAACAAGGACATTATTTGGGATTGGGAACTAGACGGTGTTTATCAAGTAGGTGAAGAAGCAGAAGCAGCAGAGTACGGCCTGTTTCCAGGTGACTTCAGATTTGTAGATCAGGATGGTGATGGTGACATTGACATTGATGACAAAGTATTCCTGGGATTGACCAATAACCCTTGGTACATTACTTTAAGGAATGACTTTGAGTACAAAGGTTTTGACGCTGGGGTTATTTTCCTTGCTAGATTGGGATATAAAGGCGGTACTTCTGAACCTTTCAACAACTCCCAACAATACATCAAAAACCACAATTGGTATGACATCCCATACTGGACGCCTCTAAATGGACAAAATGAATTTGCCAGAATCAACTCCATCAATTTGGGTGGTGGCAATGCTTGGTTAAGTCAGTCTTATTTAAGGCTTCAAAATGTATCAGTGGGCTATAGTTTGCCTCAAAACATTTTGGAAAAAGTCAAAGCAAGCAGAGTGAGGTTGGCCGTAAACATAGAAAATGTTGCTGTTTTCACTCCTTGGATCAAAGAATTAGGCGATCCTGAATCTGCAAGAGAAATGCCAAGAACTTATTCTTTTAGTTTGGATGTAACTTTCTAAAACATAGAACGCTTACAGTTTTAGAAACACAAAATTAAAATAAAAAGAAATGAAAAAGATAAAATTATTAAAAGGAATTATACTCCCTGTATTCCTGATATTCGGGTTCTCGTGTACCGAGGAGTTTCTGGATGAAAAGCCATTGTCTTTTCTTAGTCCAATAAACACTTTTGGGGATGCTGCAGGTTTGCAAACAGCCTTGGACGGGGCTTACAAAGGGGTTTTCGACCAATGGAATGGAGATACCCGTGAATTGATGTTCAATAGCAACATGAGTGATGCCTCTGTTGTTTCTGCTACAGATAAACCAGATGCATGGGTAGATTTACGTGTCTACGCAACCCCTACCAATAGTAGAAACAATGATGCAGGACGTACTTTGTCTTTTTATGCAGACAATTATGCCCATATCAAAAAAGCAAATACTGTAATAGACTATATTGACTTCCCTGAATGGGCCGATGGAGCCAATGATGTAGAAAGAAACCACCTATTAGGATCCGCTTATTTCCTTAGGGCCTTTTTCTACATGCAGTTGACCATGGATTTTGGAAATGTAGGTTTCCCTCTAAATGTAGTTACTGATGCCAGAAGGGATTTTAAAGCCTTCAATATGCAAGGAATATGGGATCAGATGATTGCCGACCTTGAATATGCAGTACAGCATGTTAAACCAAAGAGTCAATTGGCAGTAGGTCAGGCACCAAAAGATGCCGTACGTGTATTATTGGCTAAATTTTACATGCTAAACCTTCGTTTTGCTGATGCTGAAAAATTAATGGACGACGTTATCAATGGTGGAGAGTCGCAACTTTTCACTGACGATATGATCCCATCAGATGTTAGTGAAGTGGAAGTAGCCAATACCAACAACCCTAATACAGGTAACCCATTACCAGGAAGAAGTGGTTATGCATCAGCTGATGCCATTAACTATATGCACATGGACAAAGGCAATCAGAAAACCAGCAACCCAGAAGGGATATGGTTGGTAGTAAATGAACCATTTGTTTTGGGTACACAAGGTAGATCTGCAAGGATCAGGGCTTGGGGACCAAACTTTGTAAGTACAAACCTTGGCGTTTGGGAGCCTGGTACCAATAGAACAGGTACAGATACACAACAAGCCACCAATGACGACAGAGGTAGAATGATGAAAAAATGGGGTAGAAGTCAGGGATTTGCCAGACCTACTAACTATTCACAATATGACATCTGGAATTTCAAAGGGAAAATTGACGAGCAAGATTACCGTCATAAGGACCTTAACTGGTTTGAAATGGAAGATTTATTGTATGACAACCCTTCTTTACTAGATGATGGTAGCAAATATTATTTGAAGCCTCTTCAACTACTTGATGACAATGGAAACTTAACTTGCGAAGATACTATCCGTTGCTGGTTTGGATACCCAAGGTACAAGTTCTATTCTGTCAATCAGCAGGACAGACCTGACAGACAAGATGGTGGTAAAATGGACATGTATATCATGCGTATCGCAGAAGCTTATCTTGTAAGAGCAGAAGCCCGCTTCTGGCAAGACAATTTTGCAGGCGTAGCTGAAGACATCAATACCATTCGCCAAAGAGCAAATGCTATCGATATGTATACGATTGCAGACATTCAAACTGACGGAATAGGTGCTGTTCTTGACGAACGAAACAGAGAGTTGTTTGGTGAAGAATACCGTCATGATGAGTTGGTCCGTATGTCTGTTATTTTTGCTAAAACAGGCAAAATGGCTTACAATGGCAAAACTTATTCTATATCAGGAGACGACATCGAGAAATCTCTTTCGGTGAGTAGTTTCTATTATGACAGGATGATGGAAAAAAACACCTTCTTTAGAGACGAAGTGCCTTGGGCTACTTATAATACTACCAAGTATACCATGGATCCAAAACACATCTATTGGCCAGTATATCAGCCTTACCTTGTAGGTAATGTTGAAGCAATTTTGAATCAAACTACTGGTTATAATGGTGCTGAGGAGAATATAGAGCCATTGAAACATGTAGTTCAAACTCCAGGCGTTCCCAATGAAGACCCTATGAGAGCCATTGGTGAATAAGAATTAACCATTGGTGAATAAAAAGTAAATTAATTCCCCTGATGTTATTATTTCGTCAGGGGAATTTCTTAATTTAATGGGTCGAATCAATTATAACTTCAATAATAAACCAATTTTGAATATGGATAAGGAATCATCAAGAAGATCCTTTATTAAGAAATCAGCAGTAGCCGGTTCGGCTGCCCTTATAATTCCTACTATTGTTCCTTCCAGCGTATTTGGAGCCAATGACAGGATTAATGCGGCAGTTTTAGGTTTAAATGGTAGAGGTAAAAGCCATATTCAAGGCTTTATGTCACAAAAAAATGTCCAAATTAAGACCTTTTGTGACCCTGACATGAATATTCTTAAAGAGCGTCAAAAAAGCTTTAAAGAAAAATACAAAGCGGATGTAGTCTTGGAGCAAGATTTACGCAGGGTAATGGACGACAAAGATATTGATGTTATCAGTATTGCTTCTCCAAATCACTGGCATGCATTGACTACTATCTGGGCTTGCCAAGCAGGAAAAGATGTATATGTTGAAAAGCCAGGTTCCCATAACATTTCCGAAGGAAGGAAAATGGTAGAAGCTGCTCATAAATACGACCGTATTGTACAGCATGGTGTACAGCTTCGAAGCTCTCCTGCAGTTCAGGAAGCTGTTCAACTTATGCGCGATGGATATATTGGCAATGTTTACATGGCCAGAGGTCTAGTTTTTAGATGGAGACCGAGCATCGGTGACAAAGGATTTTCTCCTGTACCAGAAGGATTGGATTATGATTTATGGACAGGACCAGCTCCAAAAACTCCATTTACTGAAAACCTTGTGCATTACAACTGGCACTGGAATTTTGACTATGGTAATGGTGATGTTGGTAACCAAGGTATCCACGAAACAGATCTGTGTATGTGGGGATTGGATGTAGGGCTACCTACTAAAATCACTTCCATGGGAGGGAAATTCTTATGGGATGATGCCAAAACAGTACCAGAAGTATTGACATCTGTATACAAATATCCTGATGAGAACAAAATCATTCAGTTTGAAGTAAGGCCATGGTGCACCAATGCTGAAGATGGAGCTACTGTAGGTAATATCTTCTATGGGGACAAAGGTTATTTGGTAGTTGATGGATACGATAAATACCAAACATTCCTTGGCAAAGATAGAACCCCTGGTAAATCAGGACAAGACGGTGGACCTTCTGGATCTGAAATGGATCGTGGAGCCGGTGGAACTGACGGTCACTTTGCTAATTTTATCGAGGCAGTTCGTAAGCATGATGCTTCCATTCTTAATGGCCCTGTAGAAACAGCTCACCTGTCTTCAGGTTTGGCTCACTTAGGAAATATAGCTTATCAATTAGACCGTGTATTAACATTCAACCCTAAATCTGAAACATTCGTTAATGATAAAGAGGCAGATGCAATGCTAACACGTAATTACAGACCAGGTTTCGAAGTTCCAGACCAGGTTTAAACAATCAATAATTATAATATTGATAACCAATTAGAGAAAAACCTGCCAGGAAAATTCGTCCTGACAGGTTTTTCTTGTAAAGGGAATTTAAATTATATTTCAGGTATAAACAAAGTGTTCAAATGAAATACATAGCATTAGTAGTAATAATGGCAATGAGCAGCAATTTTCTCCTCTTCGGTCAGAAAAACAAAGAATCCATTAAAA
Organism: Cyclobacterium qasimii M12-11B; assembly: GCF_000427295.1. Taxonomy (GTDB): domain Bacteria; phylum Bacteroidota; class Bacteroidia; order Cytophagales; family Cyclobacteriaceae; genus Cyclobacterium; species Cyclobacterium qasimii. The sequence continues at coordinate 57,084 of NZ_ATNM01000069.1, forward strand.
TCGAAGTCAAAGACTCCGAAAAAAAGGTAGATGTAATCGTGGATGGTGAACTTTTCACTTCCTATATTTATCCTGACAACGTAATGAAACCTGTGCTTTGGCCAGTAATTTCTCCAGATGGAAATATGCTGACCAGAAGTTATCCAATGATCAATAAAGCAGGAGACAGAACTGACCACCCTCATCATGTAGGTATCTGGTTAAATTATGGTGATGTAAACGGACTTGATTTTTGGAACAATTCAGAAGCTATCCCAGCTTCGAAAAAGGATGGGTATGGTTCAATTTTCCACCAATCTGTTGAAAAAACGAAAAGCGGTAAAGGAAAAGCTTTACTTGTTACGAAGTCTCTTTGGAAAGCTCCAGACAACACCAGTATGTTGGAAGAGAAAACTACATTTGCTTTTAAAGCAGGAAAAGACATTCGTATCATAGACAGAACTACTGAGTTAACTGCTTTGATTGATGAAGTGAAATTTACAGATAACAAAGAAGGCATGTTTGCCATCCGTGTTGCCCGTGAAATGGAATTGCCTTCAGACAAACCAACAACCTTGATGGATTCACATGGTGTAGAAACCAAAGTTGATAAAATGGACAACACTTATGTGAAAGGAGATTACAAAAGTGCAGAAGGAATTACTGGAGGAGATGTATGGGGTACAAGAGCCCGTTGGATGGAGTTGGCCAGTGAAATTAAAGGAGAGCAAGTTTCTTTAATCATCATTGATCATCCAGAAAACCCAGGCTACCCAACTTACTGGCATGCTAGAGATTACGGTTTATTTGCTGCAAACACATTGGGACAAAAAGCGCTTTCTGATGGCAAAGACGAATTGAATTACAGCTTGAAAAAGGGCGAAACAGCTACTTTCAAATATAGGGTTGTAGTGGCATCTGAGCACCTTAGCGAAGATGAGATCAATGCCTTAGCTGACGAATACGCTAAAAAATAACGCAATAATTCCTTTTAAACACAAGCATTTCAATGGATAACAATCAAACAAGGCGAAATTTTCTTCAAAAGAGTATCGCTGCAGGAATAGGGCTTTCATTATTGGACCCAGCTACTGCTGCAGCTTTCGCTAAAAAACCCAAAATCAATCTTGGTCTGGTAACCTATCAATGGGGAAAAGACTGGGATCTTCCAACGCTTCTAAAAAACTGCGAAGCTTCCGGGCTTCTTGGAGTAGAATTGCGTACAGAGCATGCACACGGAGTAGAATCCAGTCTGTCTGCCAATGAACGCAAAGAAGTAAAAAAACGCTTTAAGGACAGTCCAGTTACGTGTTTGGGCTATGGCTCAAACTATGCTTATCACTATACCGATCAAGCAGAAGTACGCCAAAACATAGAAGGCACCAAGGAATACCTTAAGCTCTGTAAAGACATTGGTGCTACTGGTATTAAGGTAAAACCAAACGGACTACCTGCTGAGGTATCAAAGGAACAAACCATCGCACAGATCGCCAAATCGTTTAACGAAGTGGGTAAATATGCCAGTGATCTGGGACAGTTGGTTCGTGTGGAAGTTCATGGAAAACTGACACAACAATTGCCAAATATGAAAGCCATATTTGATCAGGTGACTGAGAAAAGTGTTAAAGTCTGCTGGAATTCAAACGACCAGGATTTGATGGCTCCCGGACTAGAAGCCAACTTCAATTCTGTTAAAAAATGGTTGGGTGATACCGTTCATATTCGTGAGCTAAACGAAGGCAAATACCCTTATCAGGAATTGATGAACTTATTCGTAGAAATGAATTATAAAGGCTGGATTTTATTGGAAGCACGTACAACCCCTGCTGACAGGGTTGCTGCCATGAGAGAACAACTTGATATCTTCAATACCATGTTGGCCAATGCTAAATAAATAATTGAAATGAAATGACGAAGCGTCTGAATTGGGAGTAAAACAGTTTGCATTAATTAACAAATATTACTTACTGACTTTAGCTGCAATACTTTCCGTTTCATTCATCATTTAATGCAAAGAGTATAAAAGGTCCTTTTTATAATAAAGGATTCCTTTTATACTCTTTTTTTTACTTATTATTTACAGGAAATAAGCGCATAAAAGACGAGATGCCACACCCTTCCCCCTGCTCAACCCATCCCTAAGGGGTTCGCAATGACGGTCATGATTAATATTTTCATTTGCTTTATTGTAAACCCCAGACCTGAAGGGTCTGAACAATAATAGCCGTGGGTCGC
>NZ_ATNM01000070.1 GCF_000427295.1 Cyclobacterium qasimii M12-11B
AGTGTTGAACGAATCCTGCTAAGGCAGGAAGCCGGCAGTTTTTGCCGTTTCTTCCTACATTAGACTTATCATTAATATTCAACATTTTAAGCTATGAAAAAAAAAGCAATCTATCATTGAAAAAGCCTGTGAAAATGTACCAGGCTTTGATTTACAACTCAAAAGACTCCGTAGATCAATAACCATTTCGGGGAAAAGTCAGAGCACTCTCAATAATTACGCCCGATGTTTGTCCCATATGGGACTGCATCTCAACTCTGATCTGCTTGAACTTGATGACGAAGTCATACAGGATTACCTCCATTTCCTTAAGCGTAAGCACCACACTCCATCCGATAGTTTCTTCAAACACACCGTTTACGGACTGCGCTATCTGTTTCGAATCTTTGACCGGAAGGAAAGCAGCGTCATTCTCCCCTCCATCGAACGGCCAAAAAAACTTCCTGTCGTCCTTAGTCAGCAGGAAGTTAAGGAGCTTTTAAAAGCCCCAAAACTACTCAAACATCGCCTTATCCTCGCTTTACTTTATGGCTGTGGACTACGCAACTTTGAATGTTGCAAGCTCAAGATAACGGATATCGATCTTGACCGGAAAATGCTACATGTCCGGGAAGGAAAAGGCCGAAAAGACCGGTATGTCCCTCTCTGTGGCCTTCTTTCAAGAGGAATTAAAACTTATTTGGAAGTAGAAAAACCTGTCGAATATCTCTTTAACGGTAACAACAGTGCTGGTGAACCTGTCCCCATTAGTGCCAGAGGTGTGCAGTGGGCCGCCCGTGAAGCTAGACGAGCGAGTGGTATACACAAGCAAGTTACCGCTCATTCTCTTCGTCATAGCTATGCCACCCACCTACTCGAGATGGGCACTGACATCTTTACGCTCAAAGAACTCCTCGGCCATGTCGATATCAATACCACTTTAGTCTATCTCCATGTGGCAAGGGTCGGCAGGCAGACTCCTTTTAGTCCTCTGGAGAAACTTTATGAGGAATAAGCATTCTGCCTGTCAGCTTGCTGATATTATCAGAGCCTTACACAACAATATTCCTGTAATAGCTTCCAATACTTGGAAAGCACGTACCCTTTACGCCCTGATGCGCTGCAGAACCGCTGAGATGGGAGGACATATTGATCGTTGTGACAATACTGATTGTAATAAGCTACACCTGAGTTATAATAGTTGCAGAAATAGGCACTGTCCACGCTGCCAGGGAAACCTACGTGAACGATGGATACAGAACAGGGAAAAGGACCTGTTGAATGCCTCCTATTTTCATGTAGTATTCACCCTGCCTGATAGGCTCAATGAATTAGCATTGAGCAAGCCTGCTGAGCTTTACCACCTGCTCTTTCAAACGGCATGGTCAGTCGTCAGGGACTTTGCTGCCAACCCCAAGTTGCTAGGTGCAAAGACTGGAATGGTAAGTGTTTTACATACCTGGGGGCAGAACCTAAGCTTACATCCTCACCTGCATTGCATTGTTCCAGCTGGTGGACTGACACCTTCCGGTAAATGGAAGGCTTCCCTATCCAAGGGACGTTTCCTTTTTCCGGTAAAGAAAATGTCTACCGTCTTCAGAGCAAGAATGGTGCAGGCACTAAGGGAAAAGAAGTTGTTGGCCCCGAACACTGCAAGGCAATTGTTCTCCAAGAAATGGGTCATCTACTGCAAAAAACCATTCTTCGGCCCCAAACAAGTTATTGAATACCTAGGCAGGTACTCTCACAAGATTGCCATCAGTAACCAACGGATCAAATCACTTCAAAACGGTAAGGTTCAGTTTACGGTAAAGAATTACCGGAAACAGGGCAAAAAAGAAACTTGCGCGCTAAAGGCTCCTGAATTCCTAAGAAGGTTCACGCTACATATCTTACCAAAGGGCTTTACCCGCAT
>NZ_ATNM01000071.1 GCF_000427295.1 Cyclobacterium qasimii M12-11B
GGGCTTCAGCCCATTTATTAAGGAATTACCCTATCATCCGGCTTTAGCCAAAATTTAGAGCATTAAAGGTTTTATGATAATATGCCGTTGCCTATGGTTTAGGTCTAAAATACCTATGGCTTCGACAGGTTCAACCACCGGTGCCAAATAGAAAAATTAGGCATAAAAAAAGCCGAGATTGCTCTCGGCTAATTTGTGGGCCCACCTGACACAACCAATCCCCGTCAGCAACAGGGATTTACCGCACCTAGAGCTTCTTGAAGTTCCAAGATGCTGACTTTAAAACGAAAATAATAATTGCATATATATTTTAAACAATTTTTTGGATAGCTAACTCAAAATAATTTAAACCCTAATAATCAACTGACCATCAACAACTTGCCCTTCAACAACTCGTTTTTCATCAAAAATTTTATCCATATTATCTGCAGTAATTTGCCAATCGGACCAAAAAAAACTAGAAACCACTAATTTTTCTCTACAGGGTAAAAAATCAATTGCCTCGTTTCTGTTATTAACCAAGAAAAACAAACAGTTTCTCCGCCCTTTGACAACTCCATCTCGGATGGAATAAAGGATGTTTCAATGGAATTAATTTTCATTCCTGGGTAAAAAGATCATAATTTTTCTTTCTTCTTCTAACGTGATTTCTCTTTCTTTAACTACACCAGAAACCAAATTAAGTTTTCTTTATTTTTATTTAATGCAAGATCAGAGAAGAAAAAGTTTTCATAACCTGAAAATTTTACATCTTCAAAATCTACTTTGCGAGACCAATTTTCCTTAAACTCTTCTGCGTCGATATCAGCATAGTGAGCGAGATGACCATTATTCCCAAACTTATTTATAACCTTCAATGATTTCAGAAACTCAATATCACCAATACAACATCTGGTTTCTTCGAGAATCCAATTGATGTATGATGGGGAAAGTAAATAAATAAGACCAAGATTCATACCCTGATACTTGCCGAAAGTGAGGCGGCTATTTGAATGTAAAAGCATTATATTTAAAATTTTAGATTAAAACCTGTAAAATAAGGAAAAATACCTTTACAATCAAAAAAAAACCTCCGGCATGAAAACCACTACGAATTACTTTGCAGGCTTTGAAGACAAGACCAAAAAAGAGATGTTGATGACATAACTGATTTTATGCGGTAAAAAATGTTTGAAAAGGGTTACATTTTATGCATTTCTTTCATTATTGTTATTGAAAAAATTAAAATCAAATCAAGGGGCTTTCTTTAATCTTAAAATATTATCAAGTCTTGCTAATATTTTATCCCTACCATTTTCCCATATTGAGCTTTGTTTTGGCTCGATTTCTAATTTTTCCTCAAGTTTGGTTTTTAATGAATTCCACCCAAATTTGTCAGTAATTTTTAAACCTTGAGTATTGGGAATAACGCCCTTTATATCTTCAAAGCTGAAAGGAGCTACAACACATGGAATATGGTATTTAGTTTGAACCCATGTTGCTCCCATTTCACAAAGACAAACTGGACTTGAATAATAGTTTTCTGTCAGGACAAATATAACTAGCACCTCCCCATTTAGTTCATTTTTAATTCTTTCAAGAAAGTCTTCACCTAATTCAATACCATACCCTGCAATTGAAGTGCAAAAAATTTGTTTTGGTTCCACACCAATCAAAAGTAATCCATCAATTATCTCATCAACAATATCCTTGTCCTTTTTGGAGTGGCTTATAAAAATTTTGGAAAATTTACCCTGAGTCGATGAAGAAGTTTCAAGCGACAATCTGCCTTTTGCTTCTTCTATTAAATCATTTAATAGTAACTCAGCTTCTTTTAACCCCTTAATAAAAACATTCTTTTCATACTCTTCTTTGGTAACACCATTTCTCCCCTCATAAGCTGGAGAGTACCATATCCAAAAGGTAATTCTATTTAAAGAGGACAATTCAGGAGAATTTTCTCCAAATTCTTTTTTTACTAGTCTTTTAAATTTTTCTATCCAATTTTTAAAAATTGGATCTAAATAATCCAATTTTTTCAAATCAGGAATTTCAAGCAAAAGTTTTTCTAAAGAGGTTTTTAACATAAAATCATTTGTTTAATACATTTATGGGGAAGCCTACAATCCAAATCAGAAGATTTCGTATTATATTTTTTCTAAAATTTCGATAACATTCCCGCTTAAATCAACCCTTGTAGAAATATCATTTAGCACCTATCCACCAAATGCATTATTTTACTCAAATTATTTAATGAATATTTGATTATCATTTCAATGTTTATTAACTCTTGCTAAACAAAGCTATCACTCCAGTAATCATCATAATTATTCCGATTAAAGGGGTCCATATAGGGATAATGTTAGCATAAACAAGAGAAAGGCCCCCACCAAAAAATAACACAAAAACAAACAACCTCAATAAACAACCATCATTTTCTTCTTCCATAGCATTTCAAATCAGTTTCACTGATGCTTAACAGGTATTAAAATTCATTTATTTGAAAAATATATGAAAACCAAGTATAGACAAAAAATTTGAATAAAAATAAATTATTTAAGGGATCTGATATTAGCAATTGAAACTAAATTATCATTGCTAAAGAAAAAATCATTAATATCATTATCTATTTCAATAGTTTGAGCCCACATATATTTTTCCTTCTCAGAACCGACTAATCGAGATCCAGAAGCGAAAATGAAATATTTACCCTTCGTTAGTTTTAATTGAAAATCTCCTTGGGAATTAGTCTTTGTCTTCAAATATTTTGGTTCTAAAGGAGGCAAAACTGAATAACCTTCCTTAAAATCATCAAGTTCTTTATTTAATTGGTTGTAAACAGAATGTAAATCAATGATATTTTTTCTTTGCAAATCATAATCTACTAATGAATTTAGCTTGTAACGATTTTTGAGGTTTTCAACCCCATTGACTTCCAACAGTTGATCCCTACTTTCTTCATCAAGTTTAACAAAATATTGAAATTGATTATATCTTGGTTTTGCATCTATCAAAGCATAATCAGAACCTTTACGAGCAAAGGATGACACTGATATATTTTTAGCTTCTAATAATACATCATCCCAAAGTGAGTTTTTTAAGATGTATTCACTTTCAATTTTGCTTTTTAGGTCTTCTATAGAATTCTCAAAATTCGAAATATCAGTTTCAAAAGAACTTAGACTTCCTTGAATTTCTTGATTCATTAAATCATAATCCATCAAACCAATTGATATTAAACCCAATGGAATATTTTGACCACCTTGCGTGACTATGAAGACTTGGCCTTTAAATTCAAACCCCTTTTCTTCACAGGAAAGCATTAAAACACAAATGCCAATAAAAAATAAACAAACCCTCATATTATCATTTTTCTTTATACCATAGCTAAAAGTTTAAGGTATTAAAATTTGGAATAAGTTGAAAGGATTTTTAACCAAAAATAAACAGATAGTTAAAGTTATTTTATAACGAAATGGAACGCTAAGGCACTTCTTTTGTGCAAATGGAGTGCAAATAAAAAAGGCGCTTAGAGAAAAATTCTCGTAAGCGCCTGATTATTAAGTGGGCCCACCTGGGCTCGAACCAGGGACTTTCTGATTATGAGTCAGATACTCTAACCAGCTGAGTTATAGGCCCCACTTTTATTAAGAAAATCTACTCCCTTCTATTCAACCACAAACAAAAGGAAGTAAATAACCAAGTCCAACTGTATTTCAAATTAGAAAAGGCTCCCTAACCAAGATTAGAAGTCTTTTGAACCTTTTACCTTGCTTTTGGGAATGCAATGTTACATATTTGATTTTAAAATCACAACAAAAATTGTAATGAAAAACCTGCAAGAAATTGAATTTTTAATTTTTGATTTAGGGAATGTCATCTATGACATTGATTACCAAAGGACTTTTGAAAAAATAAACAGTCGCTTACCAGAAAAACAACATCACCTAATTAAAGAATTTATGGTCTCTCCTGTTCACTTTGATCTTGAAACAGGGAAATCTGACGAAAAATCTTTTAGAGATGGAGTAAGAAATTTTTTCTCTGCAGACTGGGAAGACGAATGGATCGATGACGCATGGAACAGTATCCTTGTAGACATTCCCCAGGAAAGACTAGACCTACTTATTGCATTGAAGAAAAAATATCCGCTCTATATGCTCAGCAATACCAACAGCATTCATTTTAAAGTGGTGGAAGAAACTTTTAAGAAAAAATTACCCGAAGGCACTTGGCCTGAGCTTTTTGACCATTTGTTTCTAAGTCAGGAAATGGGTTTGCGTAAGCCAGGTGAGGAAATTTACAGGGAAGTGGTCAGCAAAATTGGTGCTGCTCCGGAAAAATGTTTGTTTTTTGATGACCTCAAAGAGAACCTTTTGGGTGCGAATAAAGTTGGCATACAGACACATCATATTGACCACCCCAAAGCCCTAATCAATTTTTTCCAAAATGTATAGTACCAAAGAATATTTAAAACACGGTACCCTTTTCATTTTAACTATAATAACCACTACCCTTGCGGGTGGGGAATGGCTGTATGGTCGAAGTATACTTTCCGACGAACAACCGCTTACATGGGAGTATTTTGTGCTTTCCCTGCAATTCTCCCTCCCCTTCATCGGTATTCTATTGATTCATGAGTTGGGACACTTGTTTACTTCCATTTATCACAAGGTAAAATCCTCCCTGCCTTTCTTTATTCCAGCATGGTTGGGCTTTTTGGGCTCTCCATCTATAGGAACCTTTGGCGCAATTATTCAAATGAAAGGGATAATTAGTAGCAGGAGAAAATTCTTCGACATCGGTGTTGCAGGCCCGCTCGCTGGTTTTGTGGTTGCTTTCGCAGTATTGACTTATGGCTTCACACAGTTGCCCGAAGCCGACTATATCTACGAAGTCCATCCTGAATATGCGGACCCAAACTATGTCCTGAGCGAAGATGAAGAAGTGATGGATTTTGAATTGGGCTATAATCTATTGTTCTGGACCATGGAAAAAACCCTGGCAGATCCTGAGCGGATGCCAGCCATGTCCGAGATCATCCATTATCCCTACCTATTTGCAGGGTATTTGGCCTTGTTCTTTACAGCAATAAACTTATTACCCATTGGGCAATTGGATGGCGGACACGTGGTCTTTGGGCTTTTTCCAAAACACCACAAAATTATTTCACTGGTTGTTTATACCTTGTTTTTGTTTTACGCAGGATTAGGGGTTATAAGTCCTTTTGAAGACCTGAACTACCTGGCACTGGCATTGCCGCTGTATGTAGGCTTTCTCTACATTTGTTATCGAAAATCAGGTCTTTCTAACACCAACAAATGGATCATGGCGCTTGGCATTGCGGCCATTCAATACAGCCTTATAAGCATCTCACCCAGCATTCAAGGATACTCGGGATGGCTCTTTTTTGCTTTTCTGGTAGGAAGGGTATTAGGCATCAATCACCCTGAGGTGATTGATGGTAGAAAATTAGATCAAAAACGTACAATTCTTGGCTGGTTGGCCATTGTACTGTTCATTCTTTGCTTTACACCTGAACCTTTTGTTTTTGAGTAAAGCAAAAAATGCCATTGCAATCAATCTTCTTCTAACTCTCTGTAGGCCATTATTCCGCCTAAGACGTTTCTAACCTTGGTGTAACCCTTGCTTTCTAGGAACGCCTTGGCATTTGCACTTCTTGCACCAGAACGGCAATGCACAATGATTTCATCCTCCTTGTTCAATTCCAATTCGGATAGGCTATTGGGAAGTTGGGCCAAAGGAATATTCTTAGCTCCAAGGTTGTCTTCTTCATACTCGTAAGTTTCCCTGACGTCCAAAAAAACAAATTGCTCTTTGTTGTCTAACCTTTCTTTTAATTCTTCTACGTCTATGTCTTCCATCGCTTATTTAACAATAATTCTTCTTGTTAATGGCTGCCCATTTTTCACCATATTGATGAGGTACATCCCTTTTTGACTTTCAGTAAAATTAAGAATTTTACCGTCTTTATCCACCTCTTGAGGTATATTTATCAGCCTACCTTGAAAATCAAATACTGTGATATCTGATACTTCACCCATTATATACAACCGCTCTGTTACTGGATTGGGGTAAAACAACAAGTCTACTGCTGACAATTCAGACGCCTCTATCACAGGCATTAGGCTTAAATGAGGCCGCATCATCAGGTTGCCTCTAACAACATCATTTTGCTGCCATGCCCCTAACACATTGTAGAAAATATTGTCCCCTGTATCTCCACTCTTGTCCAAACCAATGTATATATAATCATTTGAAAACTGTGTGAAACCAATAAAAAAATGATCCTCAACAAGTATATTCGTATCCAATGGATAGTAGGAAAAACTTCCTAATCCGGCGTCAGCAGGGATCAATACCTCCTCCTGATAGAGGGGTTCATTTGAAATAGAATCCCAAACCATTAATTCTATCGCATTGTTTCTCTGAGCCGCATTGACAAATTGAATGCTAACACCTGACAAGTAGGAAGGAGTAGACAGTTCATAGGACAATGCAAGCATCCCTCCTCTTTGGTTGATTCCAGCGGCATAGTCTGCCGTTCCATTGTCATAGGCGTAATAATCCCTAAAAGGAATCACCAGCCTGCTTGTATCGTTTACTCTGAAGTCTACATTGAACGTTTGGGCTTCACCCGATCCTGCTTCCAAATAGGTGTCACCAGCCCTTAAATACATTAGCACCTCCACGTCCATTGGTTCATCTATTAAACCCACAAGTCCTTCCTCCTGAAGTTCACTGCTCGAAAATGCCCTGCGCTCTAAAGCCTGAGGTACTGGATTAAAAGGTGTTTCGGTATTGGGCGCTTCCAAAAGCTCCCCAGTGGCTTTGTTTTTAAGGTTAATGGTATATTCAATTGCCCTAAACCTATTGTTCAGGTTATTGAACTCATTGCTGATAGGTGCCGTGATTTTTTCCTGGTCAAACTCAAAATAGGGTATGGCGAAATAAGGAGAAAAAGGACTGCCTGGCAATTGCGTGAGCGCCCTGTCTTCAGGGAATCTATCCGCCGCACTTCTGCCTTTATTCAGGTAAATATAATCTAAAACCCAAGTATCGAAAGGGCCTGAAAGCCTTCCCGAGTGCTGAAATTTAAATTGAAAGTTCTCAAATTGAAATTTTTCAGGTACTGGCAACATTACCTGAACAAATACATCAGTCGATAGGTCATCCTTTCCCTCCTGGCTCCATACCAACTCCCAACTACCATCTGAATCTAAAAAAAACAATTCCAATGCATCAGAATCATCTGGACGTTCGCCTTTGCCGCCAGCCTGCCAATAAAAGCTAAGGTAAACATCATTGGTAGCTGTAGGCTGAGAAAGATCTATGGGCTTGGATGTTAATTGATCCCCTTCTCCTTGTTCCAGTCTTGTGGTGGAATAGGGTTGGCCATTTTCATCTACCCCATCTAAAACGACAACCCCTAATGACGGAGGAGATATACCGATGGTAAAGGATGCATTGACGCCTTGTGCTTCCCAAAGTAAAGGGGAATAATTACCTGAGGAAAAGTCGTCCCAAAAAGGGAGCTGCAAGGCATCTTCATTAGTTTTTAAATTAGTATTATTTTCTATAGGTTTCTCAGGAACAGGTGCTGAAGGCAAAGGCAATTGCCGAAATTGCGCCATACAATTCGGACTGGAATAGAGTCCAAACAATAAAACACAAATCAGAACCGATCCCTCAAGTTTGTTCATTAAAAATTAATTTCTCGTCCAAGTTCAGAAACCCAAATATCCACTCGTTCTCCTGTTTTCATCTTCAATCCTGAAGGTGGAAGTTGTTTTATAACTGTCCCCTTTGGTACTGTATCCGTTTCTACATAGTTGATATTGCCCATGCTTAAACCTGAGCCTAGAATCAAAAATTCCGCCTCAACATCTTCCATACCTATCACATTGGGCATATTCAAAACCTGCTTGCCAAGACCGTCACCTACCACCAAATCAATTTGTGACCCTTTTGGTATTTCTAATCCCTCTTTAATTGCCCTGCCTCTGTAATTTTGTTCCAATACTACATTATGGCCAATGTCTGCTCTATACACAATGTCTCCTCTGACCAAACCAAAGTTGGACAGAATTTCTTGCGCATTCTTTATCTGGGTGTTCAACAAATTGGGCATCCTGATTAATGGTGCATTTTTAGCATTGAGTGTTATATAGATTTTTCGATCCTGCTTTACCTTGGCTCCTGGCTTAGGATTTTGTTTCAGTACTTCAAGAGGTTTCGCTTCCTTCACAAAGCCACTGTCCAATGTAATTTCCATCCTCAGCTTTCTTCCTTCCAGGTAATCCTGAACTTCATCGTACTGAAAACCTTCCAAATCAGGTACACTTACAGACTCCCCATGATGGGTATAATCAGGAAGATAAACCTTAAAAAAACGAACAAAAGCCCGAAAGTAATGGCCAAAATAATTAAAAGATGCACCCCTACTTTCTTAATACCTACTTTAAAATCACTCATATTATGTCTATTGCAAGATTTGATCCACTTTACAAAGATGCAAACCTTTTTATTTTCTCTTAATACTAATGCAAATTAATGCTATAATTTAAATCTTGTAAATTACCAATAATATTTTTTCTGAAAGAACGGTCGATTACCACATTTGGTATCAGTCTAAAACCAACTTTTTGGTCAACATGAAATCATCTCCCATGATCTTCACTACAAACAATCCGCTTCTAAGGTGCTCTTTTCCAAAAGTATAGGTTTGATTTAAGGTGTTGGGGAAATCTACATCGTAGACCAACTGACCAGAAGTACTATAGAACTGGATTGCCACATCCTGGTAATCCGATAAATTAAAGGAAATATAGAAATTATTATTTGCAGGATTTGGATAAATAAGGGATTGGTTGATCTCCGGAATCACAGGATCTGGGTCATCTGACAAATACAAAGAGACATTGTCCAAATAAAGCAAAGCAGCCGCATCGCTGGTGTTATTGACTTTAAAGTAAATCCTTACCTTCTCCTCCCCAGCAAAATCATTGAGGTTGATAAAGCTGCTTTCTGATGGTATATCATTAGAAGTGGCGGTGGAAATTTCTTTATTAAGGTTATCTCCAGACATCTCCCATACCGTTTGGCCACTTTGACCTCCATCTGTGCTTACTATTATGGAGAAGCTTGCTGGATTTTCTGAAGCGAAACCACTTCCTCCCCAATCAAATATCAGCCCTGCTCTTCCAGTTGTGGCCAAAGAGAATTCAGGAGATACCAACCAATAACTATTGTTTGAAATCATATTGCCCAAAACCATCTGATCGTTGTCGGCTCCCGAAGAAGACGCCACCTGCCATAGACTTAAATCATTTTCCGGATTGATGGTAATCCAATCCTCAAGGCCAGCATCAAAATTTTGGCGCCAGGGAGCTAAAATACTGGCATCATTTTGTATAAAATACCTCGTCATTTCATCTCCACCACCTGCGTTTTGATCAAAGTTTGGCTCGGAAACCTGGTAAATCACTTCATTCAAGCCAATATCAAAGGAATTCGTTAAATCTACTGAAGTGGACTCACCGACATCCAAATCAATGGACTCCACTAAAATAGATCCATCTACTGAACCGTTGACACTTTTGCTTACATAAAAGCTTGATAAATTAAGGTTACCGGTATTGGAAATACTCAATTTGTCCAGCACCTGATCACCATTTACTACAGGTAATGGTTCCAGTATTTCATTTATTCCCAGATTATAACGAAAGGTTTCTTCTCTATTGATGTTTATGTTTTTAAGGAAAATATTGTTTCCATAACCGTTAATAGAGACAAAGGCCAATCTGACGCTATTTTGTCCAGCATAGGCACTGAGATTCACTATTTCCTTCCTGAACTGCTGCTCGGTAGAAGGGAAAAACTCATTTACAGATCCTTCTAAAGTAGCGAGACTGGTACCAGATTTATTATAGGGTGCTGAAAGCAGATTGAAAGTGTTTCCACAATCAGTGGAAACAGCTACGATCAATGTTTCAGTAAACGCACTGTTAGCGAAAGGAGAATAGGATAAATCAAATGACAATTGGGGGTTTTGTAAACCTGAAAGGTCAAAAACCGGACTTACTAAATAATCCAATTCGCCCTGCCCACTATAATCAAACCCATTGAGGAGAAACACATCATTTGTTACGTTGTCAATGGGCAGACTTAATGGCGTCCAGGTAATGTCATTGTCTTCATTAATGTATTCCCATCCCGATGCTACACCATGCCCAGGATAAACATAAGGCAAGGCCTCAAAGGAAGGTAAAATAGCAGTAATTGACAGTGCATTATTTGACCAGTCATCATCTTCTGTGTCGTTTACCAATAATACTTCTGCTGTAAAGGTGTTGCTTTCAGCATTTAAGTTAATGGTATTAAATTCCAATTGTGTTGATTCTCCTGGAGCAAGGTTAACAGTAAAGTCTTTTGTTTCAAGATCAGAGCCATTCGCTTCAATACTAGCCCTTATTTTTGTGACTGTTTCTTTGCCTTTATTCACCACTTCAATGATGGGAGAAACGGTAGTGCTACAAATGTAGCCAAGAGGGGCAATGATTTCCATCAGTTCAATGTCGCTGTCATAGAATTGAGGATCAGAAAGTGCCCGACTTGTCAGCAAAGTTGCCCTTCTGGGACTGAAAGCAAGGATGACATCCATTCGGTCAACCTGACCTTCGGTAAACAAGCTCATGCATCTATCTGGCGTATAATCCATGAAATTTTCCACCATATCTCTGGAGTCGCAAGTAACCCTGGGAGTTACGATACAAGAATTATTGGATTGGCTTTGCAAAGGTGTATCGGTAACATAATCATCGACCTCACATCCACCATCTCCCCAAATATGTCTAAGCCCTAAAAAGTGTCCCATCTCGTGGGTGGCAGTTCTACCTTTCGAGTTTTGAGATATATTACCAATGCTTCCAAAATAACGGTAATCAATGGATAAACCATCTGTTTGTCGAGTAGGTATCGGATTTTCTAGCCCTTCTAATTCGTCAGAAATAGGAAATCCAGCAAAACCAATAGTAGGTGGTGTAAGTGACATCACCCATATATTAATGTATTCTTCTGGCGCCCATAAAGCCAGTTGCCCCACTAAAGCGGCATCATTTAATCCGTAGGAATCTTTTGGTCCCTGCACTCTGTTTATTCCAATAGAAGGCAATCCTTGTGGGTCTTGCTTTGCCAAAACAAATTCAATTCCAGCATTGGCTGCCACATTTAAAAATTCAGTGGGCGTATTGGTTGCAAAATCTGGATTTTGCATTTGAAAATCTTCATTGAGAATCCTTATTTGATCAAGGATTTGAGCATCGGATATGTTTGCACCGCTCCCTATGGCCTCCCCATTGTGAATTACATGAACAACTACCGGCAACTGTCTGATTTCATCCGCAAGTGAACGGTTTCCCTGACGCTCTTGCTTCATTTGAGTCTCCTTGGTATCCACCCAACCTTCAAAATACTGTCTGCTACCAAAATAACCCAATGACTGGGCTTGCTTTTGTTCAAAAAACACCGTCCCGCATCGATCTAGAGAGGTTCCAAGGGAATCGGTAGCGGTTACACTTTGACCAATGGAGTGGTGCATACCCCATAAAAAAAGAATAGCACTGATACCAAATTAAGTATCAGTGCATTGTATTTATTAATCATAGATCGAATGGTAAATCAGGCTACTTCTACATTTACGGCTTCTACGCTGAGAATTTCAGGAATAGCCTTTTTTATTGCTTCTTCCACCCCTGCCTTAAGCGTCATTGTAGACATGGGACATGAACTACAAGTTCCTAATAGCTCTAATTGTAGAACCATATCTTCGGTAAGTGCCACGATTCTCACATTTCCACCATCTGCTTCCAAATAGGGCCTAATCGTATCTAGCGCCTTTTCAATCTGATCTTTGTATTGATCCAACATCATCTTTATACTTTAACCTGAACTACTTCTGTTTTACTTGACGCTGCATTTCTAATTGCTACCTGTCTGGCGACACCCTCTGCAAAATCACTGAAAGCTTTTGCCATAACCCCTTCTTTCAAGACTGCGGGATAACCACTGTCTCCACTTTCCCTTATCCCTTGCACAAGCGGAATCTCTCCCAAATAAGTAACGTCATATTTCTCGGAAAGTTTGCGTCCCCCCCCCTGACCAAATATATAGTACTTATTATCAGGCAATTCATCAGGTGTAAAGTAAGCCATATTTTCTACAACTCCTAAGATCGGTACGTTGATCTGAGGCTGCTTGAACATAGTCAAAGCTTTAGTAGCATCTGCAAGCGCTACTTTTTGTGGTGTGGTGACAATTACTGCTCCTGTTACAGGCAAAGTTTGCACCATCGTAAGGTGTATGTCTGAAGTTCCCGGAGGTAAATCGATTAATAAATAATCCAATTCGCCCCATTCCACATCACCTATAAACTGTTTTAGCGCAGAACTGGCCATAGGCCCTCTCCAAACGACAGCATCTTCGGCAGGTGTTAAAAAACCAATAGACATCAACTTCACACCATATTGTTCTATAGGAACAATTATATTTTTACCGTTTACTTGTTTAATGGCAGGTTGCTCACCCTCTACATTAAACATGGTAGGTACTGATGGACCAGAAATATCAGCATCAATCAAACCCACCTTTGCCCCTAACTTCGCTAGTGCTACAGCAAGGTTTGAGGAACAAGTGCTCTTGCCTACCCCACCTTTTCCTGAAGCTATGGCTATAATGTTTTTCACATTAGGCAGCAATGGAGCATCATTACGAACGGTAGTTACATTTGAAGTCATCAATATATCCGCCTCAACTTTACCACCAAAAGCTTTTTTTATTGCTTCTTCACAGTTTATCCTGATCAACTCCTTTAAAGGACAGGCAGGAGTGGTCAATACCACTTTGAAAGAAATTTTTTGGTCACTTATGATTTCCAAACCCTGAATCATTCCGAGAGTAACCAGATCCTTTTTAAGGTCGGGATCTTCTACGGTTGACAGGGCCTCTAAAACTTTTTCCTTAGAAATATTCATTCCAGATTTTTGATTTTTATGCAATTTATAGTTAATCCCCCGTTAATAAAATCTTTTCGGGTTTAAAGCCGGGATTTGCTCTTGCTAAACTTCCTTCCAAATTGGATCGCTGCATTGTTCAGCGATGATTTCCTCTAGGAAATATGGCCCCTTTTTTCATTATAAGTTTACATAAAGTTCGTTTTGCCAACAAGATACCCTGCTTTTGTATTAAGCCAAAATTTGGCCATTTAAGAATCCCCTTTATAAAGGCTATTTAAGATAAATTAACCCTTAAAGGATTCATTTACCCCCCCTCTCAACTTCAAGAGGCAAAAAATAGTTTCTAATTTTGGAATGGCCTGGCTTAAAGAATTCTCGTTCATAAATCTTATCTTTACACTTCGATAGAAAAATATGGCCATATCTAATCAGACAACGGACAAGGTAAGAGAGCAGGTAGACATAGAAGAAGTAGTTAATGATTATGTCCCACTGAAAAGAAAAGGGCAAAACCTTTGGGCATGCTGTCCATTTCACCAGGAAACCACCCCTTCTTTTTCCGTTTCACCTGCCAAGCAAATCTACAAATGCTTTGGTTGTGGAAAAGCTGGGGACCCCATTCAATTCATCATGGATATTGAAGGTGTGGGATTTACGGAAGCCATCCGGCACCTCGCTAAAAAATACGGGATAGAAGTAGAAGAAGAAAACAGTCTTGATCCTGCCGATATTCAGGAGTACAATGAAAAAGAGAGCCTATACATTGCCCTGAATTATGCCAAGGATTTTTTCCACAAAAACCTGGAATCCGGAGAAGGAGCTTCCATTGGCCTAAGCTATTTTAAGGAACGTGGATTTGATCCAGCAACCATAGAGAAATTTGAACTTGGCTATTCGCTGGATGGTTGGGACCACCTTCTGAACAAAGCAAAGGGAGCTGGTTTTGAAGAATCCAACCTACTTAAAGCGGGGCTAATTCTCGAGCGGGAAAACAAACCGGGAAATTTTTACGATAGATTTAGGGGCAGGGTGATGTTCCCTATCCATAACCTGAGCGGAAAAGCAATTGCTTTTGGTGCCAGGATTATGACTCAGGATAAAAAACAGCCTAAATACATCAATTCCCCTGAAACTGTCATTTACCATAAAAGTGATGTACTCTATGGTATTTATCAAGCGAAACAATCCATTCGCCAAACAGATAAATGTTACCTGGTAGAGGGATATACGGACGTTATTTCCATGCACTTGGCTGGTGTGGAGAATGTGGTCGCCTCATCAGGGACTTCCCTTACTGAAAGTCAAATCAAGCTAATCAAAAGATTTACGGACCAGGTCACCGTACTTTATGATGGGGATGATGCCGGTATCAATGCCTCCTTAAGGGGTATTGACATGTTGCTTGAAGGCGGATTGAATGTGAAAGCGGTGGTCTTCCCTCCCAATGAGGATCCTGATAGTTTTGCCAGGAAATCTGGGAAAGAAGGTTTTCGTAAGTTTCTTGAAAAGGAAGAAAAGGATTTTATTCATTTTAAAATCGATCTTTTTGCAAAGGATGCTGCAGAAGACCCTATCAAAAAAGCTGAAGCCATTCGACAGGTGGTACTCAGTATTTCCAAAGTACCAGATCCTATCATAAGGTCTGTCTATGCCAAAGAATCCGCCCGACTATTGGGAATGGAGGAGGATATTTTACTCACAGAGCTAAACAGACAATTACTTAAAAACCAACAAAAAAGCAAACCCTCAAAGTTTCAAAAAGAGGCTGATTCAAGCCCAATAGAAGCGCTTTTACCGGGGTCTCCGGAAGAAGAAAACATCAAAATCCAACCCCGCTCCTTTAAGGAGGAGAGGGAACTCATTAGAATTTTGATCAATTACGGCTTTGAGATGGTCTCAGAGGAAATGCATGTGTGTGAGTACCTTCTTGAAGAAATCAAAGACCTGAATTTCAGCACGCCCATCTACCAGGAATTACTCGGTCATTATAAAAATGCTTTAAGGCAGGGTTTGTTACCCAAATTCGATTATTTCCTCAAAATTCAAAATACCAAGATAAAACAAGAGGTCATTGACATGATCGCCCCTACCAGAGAGGTATCGAAAAATTGGGAAACGAAACACCAAATATTTTCAAAACGAGAATCGGATGACCTTTCTGAGACCACCTATAAGGCATCTCTAAAACTCAAAAGTGCCTATCTCAAAAGAATGAGGGATGAGCTTGAAGAAAAAATCAAGTTGGCCAAAGAAGATGAAATTGATGCATTATTGACGATGCACATGGAGCTAACACAGCTAAAATCCCAAATCGATCGGGAATTGGGTAATGTTGTTCCTTCCAAAAACTAAACTAAAATTTGGTAAAAAGGGTTAGTAGAATAAATAATCGTAATTTTACAATTACATATATTAGACTTTATAAATTAAAATGAAAGATACTGTTTATCTGGATCCAATAGAAGACGCGATAGCGGCAATAAAAAACGGGGAGATCATAATAGTTGTAGATGATGATGACCGTGAAAATGAAGGTGATTTTATTTGTGCAGCAGAAAAAGTTACCCCAGAAATAATAAATTTCATGGCGACACATGGCCGAGGCTTAATTTGTGCTCCTTTGGTGGAAGACAGATGCGAAGAGCTTGGGCTTGATTTAATGGTTGGCACCAATACCGCCGCTTTTGAAACTCCTTTCACCGTTTCTGTTGACCTTGTTGGTCATGGTTGCACTACCGGCATATCTGCCAGTGATCGTTCAAAAACGATAAAAGCTTTACTAGACCCTACTATAAGTCCTGAAGAACTGGGCAAACCTGGTCATATTTTTCCGCTAAAAGCCAAAAGAGGCGGCGTATTGCGAAGATCAGGACATACCGAAGCTGCAATAGATTTAGCACGTTTGGCTGGTCTTCAGCCAGCTGGAGTATTGGTGGAAATCATGAATGAAGACGGCACCATGGCCAGGCTATCGGACCTGGTTCATGTAGCTAAAAAGTTTGACTTAAAACTGATATCTATAAAAGATCTGATCGCCTATAGGCTTAAGAATGATAGCCTGATAAAAAGGGAAATTGGCGTGGAAATGCCTACCGAATATGGTGATTTTAAGCTTGTCGCTTACAGGCAAACCAACACTGATGAGGTGCACATGGCCTTGATCAAAGGAGAATGGAAAGAAGGTGAAACCGTGATGGTAAGGGTACATTCTTCCTGTATCACAGGGGATATCTTTGGATCGTGCAGGTGTGATTGTGGGGCTCAACTTCATGAAGCCATGAAAATGGTGGAAAAACATGGAAAAGGAATCGTTCTTTACATGAATCAGGAAGGCAGAGGCATAGGTTTGGTCAATAAATTAAAGGCCTATAAACTTCAAGAAGAAGGCATGGATACAGTACAGGCAAATCTTGCCCTAGGCTTTCCAATGGACAAAAGAGATTATGGCGTAGGTGCTCAGATCCTTAGGGACTTAGGGGTATGCAAAATAAGTCTCATCACAAACAATCCTACTAAGAGAGTTGGCTTGTCTGGTTATGGACTTGAGATTGTGGAGACTGTACCTTTGGAGATTGGTTCCAATCCACACAATGAAAAATACCTTATGACCAAAAGAGATAAAATGGGTCATCAAATAATGAAAAGCTAGCCCTTTGTGACATTATTTCCCAGCTCATTCAACACAAAATACTTTTTTTACGTATTTAGAGTAGAATCAAAACTGAACTTGTCATGAAAAAATCCATAAATATTATAGCGCTTTTACTCCTTCTATCAGGCATTTCCTTGGCTCAGGAGTTTCCTTCTCAAGTTTGGCATCCGGGAAAAGTCTTTCTGACCTCTGGGCAGATGTATGAAGGAAAGTTAAAGTACGATTTAGATGCTAACGTAGTTTTGGTACAAGGAAATACTGTGGAAACCTTTAGTTCTGCTTCTATCACCTATTTTGAAATCTTTGACGAAGTATATGGTGGCATTAGAACCTTTTATAGTCTCCCCTATGCTTTGAATTCAGATTATAAAACTCCTATTTTCTTTGAACTCCTTACCGAGGGCGAGGACATAACGCTTTTATGTCGTGAGTTTATTGCCACAGATAACCGAGGCTTCAATTCTTATGGAATGCGAAGCATGTACATGAATCCAATGTGGGGCATGCCTATGGGAATGGGTAGAGGTTTTAATAGGTTAGACTTCAATTTCTATTTTCTACAGGATCAAAAAATATTCAAGTACAATCAAAAGAAAAATGTATTGCTCAAAGATGTCATGGAAGACAGGTCTTCAGAGATGAAATTGTACATGAGGAAAAACAAACTTCACCATGACAAAAGAGGAGATCTTTTGAGGATCACAGCTTATTACAATCAATTAAAAAGTAATTCTTAATGTCAAAACCTTTAATTTTAGTTTCCAATGATGATGGAATAACGTCTAAGGGAATTCGTGTCTTGGTGGAAGTAATGAAGGAATTGGGAGATGTCGTAGTGGTAGCTCCAGATAGCCCTCAGTCCGGAATGGGACATGCCATCACCATAGGCAATACTTTAAGGCTTTCAGAGGAGGAAATTTTCACCGATGTAGTCGCCTATAAATCCAGTGGAACACCCGTAGACTGTGTAAAACTGGCCAAACATTATGTACTGAAAGACAGGCAACCGGATCTGGTTGTCAGTGGCATCAATCATGGGAGCAACACTTCCATAAGTGTACTTTATTCAGGCACCATGTCTGCAGCAATTGAAGGCGCCATTGAAGGCATTCCCTCCATCGGTTTCAGCTTGTGCGATTACAGTTCCAAAGCGGATTTCTCTCATGTTAAAGAGTATGTTCGTCAAATTTCCCGTCAAGTATTGGAAAATGGAATTCCTAAAGGGGTGGCACTTAATGTG
Organism: Cyclobacterium qasimii M12-11B; assembly: GCF_000427295.1. Taxonomy (GTDB): domain Bacteria; phylum Bacteroidota; class Bacteroidia; order Cytophagales; family Cyclobacteriaceae; genus Cyclobacterium; species Cyclobacterium qasimii. The sequence goes on from NZ_ATNM01000071.1 coordinate 17,906, forward strand.
AATTTCCCTCCCAAGAGAAACGAAGCAATAAAAGGCATTAAAATTTGCCGACAAGCCCGTGCCAAATGGCAGGAGGATTTTGAAGAAAGGTACGATCCGAATGGACGTAAATATTTCTGGATGGCGGGTAATTTCGTCAATTTTGACAAAGGAGAAGACAATGACGAATGGGCCATCGCCAACAATTATGTCTCTGTGGTTCCTTGCCAGTTTGACATGACGGCTCATCATGCCATCTCTCAAATCAACAATGACTGGAATTGGGAAGACTTAAAAGCGAATCTATAGGACTTGCTAGAGGCAAAAACATAGAAAAATGAAAAAGGTGGCGGTGTAAAATCCGGCACCTTTTTTTATGGATACTGAGTCCGGATAGCCATCAAAATTATCCAACAGAGTGGAAAGCTAAGGGAGTCCCTGATTCTCAAAACCATAATTGAGCCAAGCCTTACTTGGCGTCCTTGAAGCTTAATTGTTCTAGGCTCACGGGTTTATTTTTTACTTGGTGAGTGCAAAATTTTAGCCTTTGGATGTTAAGTATTCTCAATTTTAATATTTTCAACTAAATCTTTGAAATATTCAGGGCTCCAAATATTTAAAACTTCATCATTTTTAATAAACCTTACAACATCATCCTTTATATTACTAAAAGAGACTGATTTGATTTTTGTATCCAATAGCTCGATAATTTGTTCTTTAGAAATACTATCTTCTTGCCAGTCATTTGTATCTTTTGCCCTAGCTAAGAAATGATTTACATCCAAGGGAACTCCTTTTTTTATATACCATTCTAAATCATACCAATCCCTTCCTTTAACTCTATTTTTCCACTTTCTAAATAGCAGGGCGTGCATTTTACCTGCAAATAAACTAGGTTTCGTAAAGCATTTAACATAAAAAGAGAATGGACGGAGTAATAACTTTTCTTCAGTTTGGAAACTTAAAGGTGGCTGCCGATCAATTTCTAATTTAATTTTCAAGGTCCTATTAGAGCGAATTCCAGTTTCTTTGATGATGTCTTGGAGTACAATTTCTTGCCATATTGTATCAGCTTTCAGAAAAGCGGAATCAATAGCAGTTTGCTTTACTTTGTTTTTCCTTTTATGCTAATAGTCAGTCCCAATGATTTAAACTCATCTACGATGGGTTTGAAATAAAACTCAATTGAAAAATTGGAATCGGGTTTAAGCAATGAAAAGTCCAAATCTTCAGAATACCTATCTAAACCATAAAAGATTCGGAGAGATGTTCCTCCATAAAAAGCCACTTTCTCAAAAAAATCAGTTCTTGACAAAGCTGCCAAAGTGATTTCCTGCATTATTTCTCGTAATGCGGATAATATTTCTTCTTCATTTTGAGGCTCATATTCCGCTATCCAATCTTTTATCATAATTTCATGAGCGTTTTAATAAGCATTTTTAAGCTACTTTTTTTAGGCGCATTTTCAATCCATAATTCAATAATTTTTGTATCTAGGGTGCTCAACACTTCACTATCCATTCGTAGGTCTTCCATTAAAAATTCTTGTGTTTGTTTGATGCTTCTAAGGTTAATTTTGGGTGTTAGTACTACTTTGTCACACAAGGCTTTTTCAGGTGAAGCAACTAACATTGTTTGCTTAGGTGAATATTTTATATTTTTTAGACCAAAGGAATAATACGGGGTTTTTAATTGTTGATAACTAAATCGTCCAACTGGAGTTTTATAAAGTTTTGAAGTTTTTATAGTTACCGAGCTTATCTCATAAGCTCTTTCTGGTATCATATTCCAATAAGACATTGCGGACTCTAATGACACATAACTTGGTCCTCTAAGGTGGTTGGCTATTAGAAATGGTTCTGGTAATGGTAAGTCTATTTTAGGTCCAATTACATATAGCCCTCTTTTAATAGAAATAAGCTCTTTGTTTTTAAGTAACTCACTAATTTTATCATTTGGGCGCTGATAATCGCTTAGTAATTCTAAAATTAAATGCCTAGGTATAGGACCTTCATTATATTCCATTATCATCGTCCTGAAATCCATATTGTCATTATCATAAGTGATAATCGGATAATTTCCGATTATCTAGTCAAAATATAACGATATTATGTAAGAAAACCAATACATAATCGGAATAATTCCGATTATGTGTATAAATTATGACAATTTTTATCAGAGTATAGCGATTACATCCTGGTCCAAGTTTAGCGAAGTGAGAGTGAGTCAATTCCCTTCGTGGTGTCTGACTCCTTTATAATCCCAGACCTGGAGAGTCTGAACCATAATAACCGTGAGTGTCAACTCACGGACAGAAGAAAACACCTTACTTACACCTGTAGAGGTAGAACATACCGATACAGGGACTTTGTTCAACCCGCTTCGGGGTTGGGAGTTGATAGGGTCTTCCCTGTCCACGGGTTGCCACCCGTGGTTATTATTGTTGAAGCCCTCCAGGCTTCCCAGTTTAGCAATTAAGATCAATTTTTAGGTATTAAATTGCACTGTCTGGTCCAAGTTTAGCGGAGCGTAACTTGGACCTAAAATGATGAAAGTTTTCAACTTTCATGAATAAACACTGTATTCAATTCAGGTAGCTATTGTCAAATAGTTTGTCTCTGGACTTCGATTCCGATGACTTCGACAAGCTCAGCCACCGGTGTATGATAAACACATTCTGGTCACATTCTGGTCCAAGTTTAGCGGAGCGTAACTTGGACCTAAAATGCTGAAAGTTTTCAACTTTCATAAACAAACCTTGAATTCAATTCAGGTAGCCATTGTCGAATAGTTTATCCTTGGATAGCGTTGGACCTTACTACTTCTGGTTTTATAAGGTGTTTTCATTATTATTATCTACCTGTCCATATTCATATACTTTATCATGAATTCTAGGTGGTGCAGAACTTATTATTTGATTGTTTTTATTTCAGCTCCTCTGGGAATTGCCGGATCATCACTGTGTATTTCTTGCAACCAGGGAAATCGTTCACTCCAAGGGGCTTGATTGATGGGGACTGCATTTAAACGAGGCCATAAGGACAATTCACGGTCGACAAGGTGCTGTTTAAACCAATCATCATACCCTCTTGCATCATACACAATTGATGCTAGTGGGCAATTTTTAATCGTATTGTTACTAATTTGATTATGGCGGCCACCACCAATTAATATCCCGGAAGGACTGTCCTCAATGTGATTATTGACCACACTAATTCCTGAGGCCAAATCATCTAGATAAATGGCCCAGTTGTTATGGTGACTTGCTTGTCCCAGCTCACTGATCGTATTTTCCCGAATCACTGTTCCGCCCATGGTCCAGTCTCTACCGCAATAAATGGCGCCAGCATCCGAAGTATTTAAACAAACCTTTCTGATTACATTTTCTGCAATCAAATGATCATTTCCGGAAAAAAGGATCGCATTATGAGGGGCAAAACTAATATGGTTTCCTTTCACAATATGCCCTACGCCAGTCAATTTAACTGCAGGGGCATACGTTTTAACATGCCTTGAAAAATAACTGATGGAACAGTTTTCCACGAAATGGGATGCCTTTGTTAAGGTATTTTTATCACCACCTGAAAGCAAAACACCGGCGTCTCCTAAATATTTAAGCGTACTATTTCTTACCCCACAGTTATATCCCTCAGTTATCGCTACAGCAGACCGGCCTAATCCATACATCTCAGACTGATCAATGGTTACCCATTTAGAATTGGTAATATTGACAGCCAGATTATTATGATACTTAAAATCTATATTTTCAATTTTTATTTGATTGCAATCTTGGATCTCCAAAAGGGTAAAATCTTGGTAGGCAATTTGAATGGACTCGACTTCTTCATCTGAAAAAGAATGAATAAAACGAATGGTTCCTGTCTTGGGGTTGTAATAATATTCATTTTCAGTATCCACATACTCCGGTTGATTGATAGCGTAAAAAAGTCCCCCTGAGGGCGCTCCCATTCCATAATTGTGTGGCGCTGCAAGTTCGATCTCCCCGGATAGAGGGTTTATGGAGTCCACTCGAATAATTTCATCCGCCCACTTATAAGTCCAGTACCCATTTAGAAACAAGGGCAATTCTTTGTCATAATGCTGTATAAGTTGAGCGGATAAAAATTTCGCAGGCAAATGCTTGGTTTCCTTATCTTTTGGCTTTTTACCGGCCCTAATGATTGAATCTGCTTGTATAAACCCTTCATTAGGGTAACGAGATATGGACAATGGAACCCCGGCAATATAGATTTCCGGCCACCCAGCATAGCCCTTAAATGAATCCGGCCAAGTGGGCATTATTAATTTTGGGTCAGTATACTCATACAACCCGCTTGCTTTATCCAGGCAGGTTAAGTCTTCGATTGGCAGGTCCATGCTGGAGGTGATGGTTACCCCATTCGGCGATTCGGATTTGATCACAAGGTTATTTACACCCGAGAGACGTAGGGGTTGGTCTATGACGTACTTTCCATCGGGAATCACCAACACCGAATCCTTATTTTTTATGGACAAATCAATCATGCTTTGCAAACTTTGTTGCTGTTTGCATGAAAAAAGGGAGCATCCCAGAATGATAATTAGCGTTAGTTGAAAGAATTGAGTTCTCATTATTGGGATCATTTTATAAAGGGTTTTACCATTTTTTACTTGATTGTGATAGGAAAGGCTACACCTGCAACCAATTTTTTAATACTCCAAGCGCTAAAAAACAAATGAGGGAAAACCATTCCCCCTAGTAAACCAAGCTCCCAACACCTTGAACCGGTCCCTGAGCACGGCCCCTGAGCCTGCCGAAGGGTGTCGAAGGGGCGAAGGGTCGAAGGGATCGAAGGGCCAGCCGTTAGAATGCTTAGTTATTGTAGGCCGTAAATGTGTATTAGCTTTCAACTTTCAAGTCCTTTTTCATTTCCGAAATAATTCTTTCCTCTATTTGTTTAAATGGCTCATTACTTTTTAATTTGTTACCTGCGACAATCCATTCCTTGAGAAGTTCATCATTCTTAGTATTTAAGTCTTTATAAAAGGCATCAAATACATTCTGAAATTCTTTCCTCATTTTATTCAAATCATTAAGCATTTCATCAGATAAAAAAGGTTGATTTACGAGGTAATAGTCAAGTATTGATTTATGCTTTCCATTATTTCTGCTCCTTCTTCTTTTGTTCCGACATATTGAAACCTGCTTATAGTCCTTTTTATATTATATGTTTTACTTAATAATTCTCTATAGATGTCAATTTTTTCTTTGAAAATTCCACTGTAGGATATTTTATATTGTTCTAGAGATTTATCGACACTCTTCTTAATCCATAAATAAAAAAGAATATTGCAAATTACTGTTATTACAGCTGGTAAAACTAAATCAATTGCTTTTACAGGGTCAAATTCCATATAATATTGTGATTATTGCGTAATAGAGTACAGCCTGATAGCCTATTTTATTAATACATATAAAGATAATAAAATAATAAGAAGTTGAGGATCAAGGCCCTCTTAATCAAACCATATCCTTTTAAATACAGGACAGGCCCTGAGGAAAACGGGGTAAACAATAAACTTTTCCCGAAATCGGGACCAAATCTTCCCCATCTACAGATACACTTCTCGAAGCTACTATTGGTTGACATGGGGGTAATTTAGCTTGCACATTTGAGACTACCGAGCTTTGGCGAAACCCTGACGGATTTAACTGTCGGGAGCTCTTCTAAATGAATAGCAAATTATTTAGGGAAGATTTACATCTACTGGATTGCAACAGCTTCGTGACATACCAACGTCCCGTATATGCTGGCGTTTCATACCGCCGGGTACTATGCACCATAGAAGTTATCGGGTATAGTTAATTATTTTACTTTTTTAAACCACAAATTTTTAACTCGCCCAGATGAAATTCTAAATCCTGTTATTTGCTGTTTATCATTCCTCTCAAACATAAAACTTTTTCCATCAAAAAGAAATAGATCATTTTTAGCTACCGAAATCACAAAATCACTGGCACGAGCATGCGTAACCGTCAATTTACCGTCCTTTAAAACAGCTTCGTAAGTTGTATTTAACTCAGGACTAAAATACGCTCCTACAAATTCTTTAAGATCCGAAACCTCATAATTTGGTGGAGTAAACTCCTGCGATTCAATTGGATCATCAGCATTAGTTGCTGCATCTGATTCTTTTTCAAAAGCATCCTCTAAATAAAGATCAGCAACCTGAAGTGCTAAATTCCCGGGGTTAGATTGAGCCAAGTTGCTAAAGACCATAACGGAAAAGTTTTGATCAGGAAACCTACCTAAATAACTTCGATAGCCGGCATCAGCACCACCATGCTGAATTTGGTTTAAACCTTTGTATTTGTTTATAAATTGACCATAAGCACCGCCAAATGTTTCACCATTATTAAGCACTGCCAGCGTATTCATCTTGTCGATAATGGCTTTATCACCTACAGTAAATGATGAGAAATTCATAGCCCATAGGGCCAAATCTTCGACAGTTGTAAATAAACTAGTTGCGCCAACATTGGCGAAATTTAGAACACTTTTTTTGTATTTATTATCAGGTACAGCGTGATAAGAATAGGCGCGGTTCTTTACAATTTTTTCATGATCATCATAAAAAAGTGTATTCAACATACTCAAGGGTTTAAAAATTTTTCTTCCGTAAATGCTGCAAATGTTTTACCAGATATTCTTGCTACAACTTCAGCCAATAAAGTAAAACCTGTATTGCAATACATATAGGATTCACCAGGGTTAAAATTCAACTCTTTTTGCTGAGAAACTAATTTTAAAATGTGTTCTTTCGTGATAACGTCATCCTGTCTCCATCCCGCCATAGCTAGTAAGCCCCACTGATCTCTCATTCCACTAGTATGTGAAGCCAAATGTCTTAAAGTAATTGTTTTCCCGAAATCAGGAACCTCGGGAATGTATTTGCGGATATCATCATCAAAAGATAACTTCCCTTCTTTTTCTAATAACAGGATTGAGAATACAGTAAATTGTTTTGAAACAGATGCAATATGGAATATTGTAGAAGGTGAATTTGGAATACCATATTCTAAATTAGCGCTTCCATAACCCTTTTTAAAGACAATTTTCTGATCTTTAACAACAGCCACAGTGGCTCCGGGTTTATTTATATCATTGAAATCTTCAAAAATGCTATCCATTTTTAGTTCCAATGCATTAGAAAAACTGGCTTGTGCAAATAGGTTAAGTGAGAATAGTAATGAAGAAATTATTAGAATTGAAAAAAAACTAAAAGCTTTAATATAATTCATAATTATAATTGTTTTAGAAAATCACTTGGTAGCGTAAAGCCTGATAACCTTCTCTATCCATACTTATAAAGATAATAAGAAGAAGGAAAATATAAGTGCCTCCTTCATCAAACCCTATCCTGAAAAATACAGGAGAGGCTCCCGAAAATACGGGCCAGGTTATGCCCTCTCTATGAGGCCAGCCTTACAGAAAATAAATAGGTTAACCCTGTAATTCATATTGTCACCAATATCACATTTACCTCCCTATTCTAGTTCTTAGTTTTTTGTCGGAGGTTCCTGAGCACGGTTCCAGAGCTTTACGAAAGGATCTTGGACATTTCTTAGGGTTCAACTCCTTTATTCGTACCTGCTATCCTCAAGGATTAGATTCTCCTAAACGCTAAGTACCATCTCGATCGATAGGGACAGCACCTTTAGGTGGTTTAGAGCCATCTCCTATAAAACGACCCTGATGGACCTAACATCATCTTATTTAAAGCATTCAGCGTTTTATTGCCGTGGTTGATTCTTGGCACAATATGGTACGTAGGGAATAAGAAAGCACTTTCCTGTCAAACAGATAAGTACCCGAAGCTCAGGTTTGACACATAATATTTGACACCCAGTCAGAGCTGCGCTTCGGCGGGCTTGAAGAAAGTGCAAATGTTTCAAACACAGCAAAATCGCCCTATGTACTATACAAAATATTATACGTTCGGCTTTTAATCTCTTTAAAAGATTGGTTTAATTCCATCCTAATAATTTGATAGCATTCTGAAATTTTTCATCATAATCAGCAATTTTTTTCAAATCTTCAAAATCTTGCAAATTCAAATCTTTCCAAGTTATTTCATCATTTACCTGTTTACCATCATACTTTCTATAAATTTCTATGGCTTTTTCGTGCTCACCACTTACCAATAGATAATGAGCTAAGTTTCCTGATGCAATAAGATTATTTTCTTTTTCATGATTTGGAAGCAAATTCGCAATATGTTTACATAATTGTAAATCGTTTTTTTCAAGTGGATACCATATCGCAGCACTAAAAGTCATTAAATGACCTATGCTGAATTCGTGAAGATTAAATATTTGAATGGATTGAATACGGTTAATGTAAAAATTACGTAAATCACTTCTTAACAAACAAATAGCATGCATCATTGAACCTTTAGTAGAATAATAGTTTTTCCACATTCTGTCACCAATGTGTTCAAAAGAATCACCACTGTAAGTTACATACTTCAAATTTCTGAATGTAATATCTGCCTTTGCGTCCCTGTATTCAATTCGAACAGGGTTACAATCATAGATTGCTTCCTTAACTAAATCATATAGTTTTTTATCATCATGTTCCAGATTGTTATGATAAAGAGGATATTTAAATAGAGATTCTAATCCTTCAATATTCATTACTGTTTCAAATGGTATGAATGTATTCTTTTCAATAATTAAGTCAAAGCCTTGAATTCCTTCTGTGAATTTTTGTATTTCAATCTCAGGGTTTTGCAGAATGTATTGTTTTTCATATAAAAATTGTGTAATTCGAACATATTTATTTTGTTTACAATCTTCGATTTTTCGTTTTAATTCGGAAAAGTCTAGTTCTGGTAAAATATCTTCTCCTGGTGGGACTCCATTAAATTCGGAACTTTTTAAATCAATGAAATTATTTTCATCAGGCGTTTCTATATCAAGATAATCCTCGCGCCGTTTGTTTTGTGCAAATTCAACGGCTTGATTATAAGTCCAACGATCTGATTCTTCTAATTTAAAATCTTCAAGCAGTGAAAAAAATAACTCTTCTCCAGTTAATTTCTTTAAAATGTTAGCAATATACTTTATGCAATATTCAGTGCTTTCTATTACTTGCTCTTCACTAAAACGAATGACAACCCAACCTTGTCGAATAAAATAGAGATTTCTTAAATAATCTGAAGAATCTATGAAGTGAATCGGTTTTCTTGAAAGTATATCATAGGGTTCGTCAATTTCAATGTCAATGCAGAGATTATATTTTCCCAAAAATAATGCGATATCAGGACGATAACCGTACTCTCTATTTTTTATACTAAGAATAATGTTTTGAAGAATTTCTAATTCTGGACATAGTTCATGTAATTGTTGTAACCCTTTAATCAGTTTGGGTTCGCTAATGCCTTTTGTTTCTGTTATACTTGAATTATGCCATTTCAAAATATTGGTTCCTTTCTTAGGGTAAAAGGTCGTTGGGAACTTTAAATGTTCTTTTTGGTGAAATATATGTAGGTCAAATAGAAAATGTCCAATGTATTCATACTTATTTTCCTCGTCCACTTGATTTTGAACCGTTCTTTGCCCAAAAATTAAAGATTCATGTTCAATTAGTGAACCATCTGGTAATTTTTGAATTGAATTTGAATCTTTTGAATGTTGAATTTTTTTTGCTTTCTCTTTATATTGCTCAAATTCTCCAATTAAAGATTTCTTTTCATTTATAGCCAGATAAATATTATCCCTTAACTTAGAAATTAAGTTGTCTTTCTCAATAGCGTTTTTTGATTCAGTTTGATATGAACTAATTAGCTCTTTTAATGAACTTAATTCTTGGTTGTGATTCTGAATTATATTTTTATTCTCTTCAATGGTTTTTCTTAGTTGTTCTATCGTTTCTTTCTTCGTATTATTTACTTGTTGTGATTCTTTTATCCTTTCTTGGATAGATAAAATTTCTTTTTCTTTATTTTGGATTTGTTTTATTAAATTTTGATTTTCAACCTGAAGTTTTTCGAATGACTTATGGATTTGTTTGTAAATATTTTCTAGAACTTCTTTACTGATTAAAGTTTTTTCGATTTCATTCTTTAATTCATTCGATTTATTTGATAAAGATTTAATTTTAATGCCTTGAATATTAAACTTTTTAGTTGAAACTTGGAGTTCTTTAGAGAGTTTTTTGATTTTCTATTTTGATTTTTAAATTTTGATGTAAAATTTTCCGTACATCGATTTTAAACAGGAACCTTAGTATGCTTAATAGTATGTATTTCATATATTATTTTCTAAAGAGTCAATGTTTTGTTCCAAATTTTTAATGCTACGCAAATTGCGTGTATGAATCAAGCTGACGTATAACAGTTGGTGTAAGTTGTGGAGCGAATTTCGGTGAGCGTCGGGTAGGACGTGACGTTCATGCGAGAAACCGCGGCTCGTAAACCACCAACCCCGCTCTGAAATTTACACTTTGTTATGCCGTGTAATTTTTACTTTTTCGAGTAAAATATATAATCCTATTTTATATTTATCCATTAATATTTACCATGCCTCATTGTGGTTTAATATCGGATAATCAATATCAAATTTCTTCAAGCAGTTTATAATTCCTGATTTATCTGTATGTATTGGAAAACCTTGTCTTATTCTATTAATAGTTTTAAAAGTATCAACTATTTCTTTCCCTTCATCATCGATTTTATTTAAAAATTCTTCAAGTAAAACAAACGATTTTACATCCTTTTCATTATTACATGTAATTTTTCGAAGTAGTTTGGGATTTAAATCGTTTACAAAATTGCCAAGTGTCGAAATTGCATAAGTAAATTGTTATCGATTCTCAATTGTTCTAAATAGATTTAGAATATTGCGTTCTTGTCCTAATTTAAGTAGGTTTTCACTATGCTTACTATAAACAATTGCATTAATATTGTCTCTAACTTCAATAATCGAATCTGCGATTATATTTGTTCGAATTCTTGTCCCAATATCTATCTGATTATCAGAGAAAATAATTTCATATCCTTCTATTTTTTCAATTTTATTAATATCAAATGGATAAGGATTTATTTTGTCTTCTGTGCTAATCACTTTTTCTTCAAAATCTTTTAAAGTACCGTCTTTAACTCTTTGAGATACCCATTCAATCGCAAATGGGAAGGTCAATTTAATTAGTTTTTCTTCATCTAAATTTTCCAACTTTCCCCATTCAATAAGAGCAAATCTAGTCAGCGTAACTTTAAACCAAGATTCTAATGTATTGTATTTTAAAAATCCTTTGTTTTCTTTAAAATATCTAATTTTAAAATTAACAGCGACACCATTAATTGCAGTGTTTTCATATGTTCCAGAAAGAAAAGTTACTTTTTCCATTGTCGTTTATTTAATATGCAGCATTACGTTTACTGTATGGTGTCATGTTTTATTCTTCTTGCTGAACATCAGGTTCATCGTTAGTAGGTTTGTATTTTGCACCTTTTTCCCATGCCTCAGCAATTTTTTCATAGTTCGGAAAGTTTTCTGGTAAATCCATTGTCCAATTTTCTATGAATTTTGGATTATTACTATTAGGTCTTGGATTAGCATTGTTCATTCTCGCTTGAACAGGAGTTCTAACTGCGTCACCCATAATTACAACGTGCTGCTGTGGTAAAATTGGCAATTGTTGCAAAATATCTTCATTGGCTGCAGAAACTAATTGTCGGACATATTTTTGGTCTTCTGGGTTTTGTAGCCTATGAATAATGAAAGAATTACATTGTGATAATACTGTCTTTGATAATTCAGACGGTCGTTGACTAGAAACAAGTAATGAAATACCATATTTTCTTCCTTCTCTCGCAATTCGTTCAAATACCTTTTTAGCTATTGACTCTCTATCACCTCTATTCTTCTCTGGAATGTAATTTTGTGCTTCTTCTAAGGCTATTACCATAGGGAGCTTACCTCTGTCACTTTCGGGAAAACGAGATACAAAGTCTAAAATCAGTCTTCCTATTAATCCTGTGATTGTTTCTAAAACTTCATAAGGCAATAAAGACATGTCAATAATTGTAACTTGACTTGGCTTGTTTTCACCGAGTTTTTCAATTTCCTCCTTACCTAACTGATTCTTATAAAAATCAGTAAATAAGTCAGTCTCTTCAGTTTTATAAACTTTGCAAAAATCTCCTAGAATGAAAGCAATAAATTTTGCCAAAGAATTTAGAATTTCCTCTGGCTGGTTTAAGAGCAGGGGCTGTGAAATCCTTTCGTCACCCAAATATGATTGTAATCTTAGTCTAAGAGTTGAAACAAATTCTCTTAATCTATTTCCTGAATTTTCCTGTTCATTGATTGCTTCGTCAAAAAATCGCGTAATTAAGTCTTGGAAATTGAACCAAATTGGTAGGTCAATATTTTTTTCAATTGCTATTTGCTCAACGTTTTGTGAACTAGAGTATTCTATATGTTTACTTTCTAATTCTTCTAAACCATCTTTCTCATCTCCGATATTGTTATTTGCTCCGAGTTTTAGTAGAGCATTTTGGATATCAATTAAAAGCTGATTTCCATTTGGGGTAATTGAATTTGCTAAGCCAATAATTTCATTATCTGCCTTATATTTCCAATTACCATAGTCATTAAACTTTTCTTTTTCTTAAGGTCATCTGGTGAAGCATCAAACAATCCAAGTATTCCTCTTTCTGTAAACTTGTCGAGAATTGGTTTTTCACCAACTTCTTTTGGTTTTTTGCTAAAGCCAAAGCCCTTTTAAAAACTGGGGCTTGTGTTCCTGATGTTGGTTCAAATAAATAATCACAATCAGCGAAGTTCATAAACCAAAAAGGAACTTTCATTCCGGCTTTATCAACATTGAAAGGATTTACGAGTTCAATATTCTTATACGGGGCTTCTTTCTTTCCTTGAAATGCCTGTTTGTATTCTCCATTGGTATCAAATATTATGACATGGGCATTTTGTAACTTCTTCCCGTTGTAATCAAAATCGAACATGCTTTGAATAATAGATGCAAACGTGCAGGATTTTCCAGAACCTGTGTTTCCCAATATTGCTGCATGTTTACCGAAAAATTTATCTGGATTTATCTTGATTTTATAATCTGAAAAGGAAGGAGATGTCCCAATAGGTAAATAGTAATCTTCTTCAAAATTTATTTCCTCTGAATCTTCCTTTTTCTTTTGGTCAAAAATATTATCCAAGTCTTGACTTGTTACGTACCAAACTGGATTGTCGAGGATAGGGTAATTGTATACTCCTTGTATATATTCCCCACTATTCTCAATAGTTCCAATCATGGTTGCTACCAAATACCTTGCGGATTTAGTTAAAAATATGGCATCTTTATTTTTCCCTATTTCTGTCTCATCAATTGCTCGGACACTTGTAACCATAGCTACAATTTTATCTGACCCAATTGGAATAATAACGTAAGAGTTAATTCTGGCAACTTCAAAAATATCTTCATATCCACTCTTGTACAGACTTTTCAAATCATCATCAAGTCTTATATATGCTCTAAAGCTGTCAACAGAAATTACTTTACCAATACTTCTTTCACTCATTATTTTGCGTCTTTAGTGTGTTCAGTATTAGAAGTTTTAGTTCCTAGAAGCTCGTTCAGAGTATTTGCTACATTTTCGTTATTGTCAATATTGTTAAAATTAGGCATCAGAGTGTCTGAAAAAGTAAGGAAGTCACCAAAAAATTCTCCTTCAAGTATTATTATTCGAGGGTCGTTCAGTTCTTTCAGATTTTTAATGTACTCGTTTCTTGTACCTTGAAAGTCGATTACAATAAGAGTGAAAGTAGGGTTTGATAATGCTTGATATATAATATCGTTAAAATGGTCATCACCAAATGAATACCCAACTGTAACAAGCACCGATTGAGATTGAGTTATGGTTGAAGCAAATTGTCTAAATAGTTCAGAGTATGGAAGGTCAAGTGTGTACGATTTTTTTACAGCTGATGGATAGATAATAATTTCTCCCTTTTTCTTTAGAGAATCTATTAATTCTAGTGATTTCTCTTCAATACCATATAAGTTGTTTGCATCCCTCGATTCAGAATTGACCCAAGATAATGAACCATGTAATTTGTAATACCTCACTACTTTTTCGATTCTTTGAACTTTACCTGAAGTGGTAGAACCTGGATAAAATATATCGTATTCAAATGTTTCTGGTTTAAAGAACCTTTTATGAAAACCTGAAAAGCCATCTATATAATGAACACCTAATTTATCAAAAGCGTATTCAAAAGCTAAGTCATAATTAGCCGTAAAAATATTTGCTCTCCTCAAATTCAAAGGCCTTTGAAGAAGAGCCTTTAAGAATTTTTCATGAAATATATATTTACTTCTTGATTCAAGTAATTCACCTTGTGCAATTTCTTTTGGGAATTGGCTCGCTTTTTTTCTGGCGATTATTGATTGAGAAACGGGTCTGTTTTCTAAATCACATACAGTGAATAGCCCTTCCTTAATCGCAGTAATTAATTCAGCATACTTATCAGTTCTTACTTTGCTTTTATCCTCATTAGAGATAAAATCTATAGCGATTAGGAAGTTCAAAACCTTTTCGTATTCTATTGCTATTTCTTTTGATTCCTTATCTCGGACAATATCATCTGCAATTTCGAAAACCCAACCTCTTTCATCTTTAAAAGTTTGAGTTCCATCAATTAGATTCTCTTTTCCATATTTCAAGGTTTCTCCTTGGAGTTGCTTGATTACTGAAAGAAAGACTTCATATGTGTCGTCAATTAATTCATAATTGTCCTCTATGTAGGATTCTACCTCCAAAGGGAAATTTCTAATAGCTACTGCTCCCAAATGAATTGAAGTACCTGAACCAAAAGAAAACTAACATTATCTAATTCAAGATAATTTTTCAGCATTAATTTAATTTTATCAATGATTTTTCCTTGGTCTAAATCTTCAGCTATCCAATTAGCTAATTTATCTGTACTTCCAAAGAGAACTTTATTTCTTGCTGGGTCAAAATGTGTCATTCAGTTTCATTTTATTAATTGGTTAACTTTTTTCGCATTAGGCACAACGTTGGCATATGAAATCGTAAGGGTTTTGAAAGAATATCCTGTCCGTTTTGTACATAGCCAAATTTGCGATTAGACACAAATTTAAATTTTTAAACTTAACCGTCAAATTGCAAATTTGGCGGGCTCGATTAAACGCACAAACGTTCCGTAAACCACTGTCGCCCTTATGTTTTATAATGCATTGTTAGCAAATGTTATTATGCTTGTTTAATCAGTTCATAATAAAAATCTTTATAATTATTGTAGTGAGTACCATGAGTGAAATTAAAAGAAAACTGTTCATCCCATAGTTTGACAAACAAAACCAATAATGGCCAAATTGAATGTTCAGCATCTGGAGAAAGAATATTGATTACATTATCTATTCTCTTATCAATATCAGGGTGTTCTTTACCTCCATCCAGACTGTTTCGAGAGAAAAGCATTGAAGCTAATCCAATTATCAATGCCAATTCTGTTACTTTTCGATTTCGACAATTTTCAAGCATTAAGTTCACAGCTCTTGTATCAGCCTCTAATTCAAGTTGTTTTAGTTGTTGTTCATCAAGAATATTGTTTTTCTTGCGGTTTATATGTTCTAATTCTGCATGAGCTATTTCATGGCAAAGAATAAAGTTGATTACTTCAACATATAAGTCATTATTGCGCAAAATGTACCATCCCTCCTCAGTTTCTTCATCAAAGAATTCTGGATTTGGTAAATTTTCCTTATCCCAATCGGAATATACGACAACTAAGGATTTTGCATAACTAAATAATTCTTTTGCAATATCTACTAATTCAGGATTATTTTCTTTATGCGTTGGAATACCTCTTTTTATTTGGTCGGGTATTGCTATCTCTTCTTCATAAATCACAAACATAGAGAAACTGATAGCCCAAATGTAAGAAAGGTATGTTTCATGAATATTTATTATTCCATTTTCGTCAATAAAGGGAGTTTGTCGGTCTACTAATGGTAGTTCTGCAATATGATATGTAATATTTTTTGCTAATCTAAAATCTGAATGTAACTGTTTTATTAAAGCTTCATTTCTCTCAACAAGCCTATGTGTTAGATTATGTTTCAAAACTCTTACTGGCTGTGTGCCATTATGCGTATCCTTCTTTACACTTACTTTCATCCTATCTTTAAATATTTAGCGAATTACAGTATTTAATATTGAAGAATTAATGGATATTTATTGAAGAATTCTACTAAGAAATTCATTCTCGGTTGACTATAATTAATAAATGGAAAATCAGAAAACTTAAAATATCTATCTGCAAGAGAGTCATTATAATGCTGCATCCAATATGCCAACATAGTCTTTTCTCCAGATGACAAAGAATCAATCATCTGTTTTTCATTTTGCTCATAAACAAATACATGATTTTCATTCCAATACATATCATAATTAAGCAAAGGAGAATCAAATACATAATACCAAACTCCTTTCAATAACTTTGTTTTGTCAAAACAGTTATAATTTTCCGTTAATTCACTTAGTAACTGGCTCAGAATATTTTTTAAAATATAAATAGTTTCTACGAGATATTCATTTTTTATATCCAATTGTGTTCCTAACTTATTCGCTTCAGATTTTGTTATTCTAATATATTTCTTGTCTATTTTAAGGTTATTATGCACCACAAGATTTCGGCGTTCTTTTCTTTCAATTAAATCTTTGTTATTGTATTCAATTTTATCAGCTTCAATCTTTAAAAATTTCAATGTTTTTGATAAAATCTCCGTAAGGCTTTCATAGGAAATTTTACTTATAAAATCATCGACAAGTAATTCTATAAGTTCAGAAGCAAAAATTGAGTCTGCCATAAACTTGCTTTCCTTTCCTGATATTTGTCCATCATTCAGTTCTTTAGGAAACGCCATCAAATAGCGTTTTAGACATTCAGAAATCGATGACTCAAATAATGATATAACATAAACAAATGTACCCTTTTTCAAAAACTCCTGTTCTGGAATAAAGTCAAGTTGAGAACTTAGAACATTCAATTCTTCAATTGAGTTGCGTATGGGTTCAACTAAATCCTCAAATAATAAAAGTGTTGGTTTTGGATTTCTGATTCTCATCCTTAATATTTGCTAACAATTGTATAAAGCTATATTTAACAGGAATTTACGTATATATCTATTATAAACCCCCTTAACTAACTAAAAACTTCTAAATAAAAAATTCCTTTAAAGCCATTAAGTCGTTATTTTTATAAAAATCATGTATAATATACCGGCTTTTTTATAAAAGTTTGTTGAATGTTTATATAATTTAGTAAACGGATAATATTGGTAGTTTCCACCGGACTACGATTCCTACGGTTTCGACAAGCTCAGCCTCCGGTAAGGGAGGGCCAAAAAAAATAAGCGTGAAGGATATCCACGCTTATTTTTCTAATTGTAGTCCTTTAGGCTTTTGGGGTTTATTGCTGCCTGATGTTAAAATCCATTTTACCGGCTTTTACCTCTCCTTTACTGCTTAAGTTGATTATGTAGATATTTTCTCCCCACTTTTCCTTAACGCCTTCATCTCCCCTCTGGTCCAAGTTTAACGAAGTGTAACTTGGACCCATAATGCGGAAAGTTTTTAACTTTCTTAAATAAACCCTGAGTTCAATTCAGGTAGAAATAGTCGGGCGGTTTCTGACGTTTTTCGATTCCTACGGCTTCGAC
This sequence comes from Cyclobacterium qasimii M12-11B, assembly GCF_000427295.1. Classification (GTDB taxonomy): domain Bacteria; phylum Bacteroidota; class Bacteroidia; order Cytophagales; family Cyclobacteriaceae; genus Cyclobacterium; species Cyclobacterium qasimii. Next base: position 35,632 of record NZ_ATNM01000071.1, read on the forward strand.
AAGCTCAGCCTCCAGGAGGGGATTCCTACGGCTTCGACAGGCTAAGCCTCCGGGGTGGTACTGGTCCTTGAGCGGAGTCGAAGGGTTCCAGTCGTAAGAAAGCTTAGTTATTACCACACGTCTATATTGTATTTACAAATCAAAATTTCTTCATTTATTCATATGTACCTGTGTAGCTTCCTGTTATAATTTCTCCATCTGGTCGTGTAAATTCAAAATCCAGATCTATTTCATCTACCGATATAGATTTAATATTTATAAAACTAGAAACAGCTATGTTACTAACTCTTGGGTCATTATGTCTTAGAATTGTATTTCCTGCAAGAATTGAAAAATTATCAAAATCTGCATTTTCACGTATCGAGTAATCGGGAACAGGTGTTATAGTTCCTTCTATTACCTTACTTGCTTCAAATGCAAAATAAAATAATTCACACCTCCCCATTTTGGAGTCGTTCTAGATGGGTCTACATTTGACAAAACTATAGCAATTTTAGATGGTTCATTATCTATAATATTAAAGTCTTTTATAAAAGCTTTATCTACAGAAAAAAATGAGCCCTTATAGTTAAATCCATTTACAGTTTGAATTATAGGTTCAGTGTCTTCATCTTCAGAACAAGAGCTAAACAATATTGCTATTGAAAGACCTATAATTAACTTTAATTTATTCATTTGTTTTATTTATTCGATTTTTCAGAATTGTTTTTTATGATTTCATTCAATAACTATACTATTTATATATTTTATGTGTGGTAACGGTCTGGCTATACTGTCGTGGGTATTTAGAACATTCTGCCCTTTTCTCACGCACTTAGCCACACCAATTTAAATATACAATTCGTGGCGGAATATCCAATCCCCGCAGTACTTTCTGATCCGACACAACCCCATGCAGTATAGGTGATGTTAGTAGCTTTTTTCTTTCAATAATTCTTCCATCGCCATTATTAGCAGTTCATCATAATCCTTCTGTCGTTCAAGCCTTGACTTCAGCTCATCCATGGTTAAGTTCGAGAACTTGACCTTCAAGATATTCACCTGCTCGGCTTGCAGTTGTTGAGCTCGTTCGATTTCTGGTTGATTATCCTTGTAGATGGTGGTAATTGATGGCCAAAAAGAATACTTGGTTTCAAATGGTTCAATCGGGAATTGATCCTTTGTTAGAATTAATGAGCTAATCTGAAATTCCTTATTATCAGTTGTAGTAATCTGGAGGTATGAATAGTTAGACCAACTAGTAGACAAACGCTTTTTATTCTGTTGGTAGAGTGTTAGATATTCAATGACTGTCAAGTCGTCAAAACCGAATTTATAGCAGTTGCCTGCACTGACTTGAAAGGTGATAACTCTATTAGTAGTATCAATAAATACTTTTAATCCTTGTGATTTTGTCCAATGTATTAAGTGAAATATTAGAGTTGGTACGATCTCAAATGCAATGAAGGCAGCAACTGCTATGGGAGGTCCATAAGTGTATGAAAATTCCCAGCTTTTATCCTTGATGTAATGAGCAAAAGGAATTACTAAAAGCATTCCAGCTGGCAGAAAATAAAAGTGTTGTCTCAGATATTTGAGAGATTTTAAAATGTTTTCTTTCGATATTTGATATGTTTTCTCCAAGTGAGGAATTGTTACTAACAATTGTATATAACCATATTTAAGCAGAAAGCAACCTATATATCTACTATTTAATCCCCTAATCTAACTAAAAACTAATTATTAAAAAACCCTTCACAGCCTTTAAAATGGGTTTTTAGTGAAAAATTAACCGAAATACCAGTTTTGTCATAAGCGTTTATATAATTTAGTAAACGGATAATATCTGTTGCTTTCAACCGGACTTCGATTCTCCCTTCTGGTTCAAGTTTAACGTAGTGTAACTTGGACCTACAAAGCTGAAAGTTTTCGAATTCATTCAATAGCACCGTCAAATTGATTAACGAAATCTGCTCAATAGGAATGGGCTTTAGCCCATTTATAAAAGCCATAACAATTCACCCGGCTTTAGCCAAAATTTGGAGGAGAGATGGGTGCTGGAAAAATAAGCCATCAACCTAGGTTTAGAGCCTAATTAATCTTTTTATTCTTGAAAGGTGAAGATTGGGCTAAAGCCCCGAAATATAATATTACATTCTAATCCCCCAGCTGAAGCTGGGGGCTATTGATAATCAGAAATCAATTCGATTTAAAATTGGATACTCGACTCCGCTGGCTTCGACAAGCTCAGCCTCCAGTAAGCCTAAAAAAAATAAGCGTGAATGGGATTCACGCTTATTTTCATTTTATTGGCCCTTTAGGCTATTGAAGTTTATTGCTTGCTAATGGTAAAATCCATCTTTCCGGCTTTTACATCGCCATTGCTTGTAAGGTTGATTCGGTAGATGTTTCCACCCCATTTATCCTTAATACCCTCATCTTCTGGTTGATCAAAAGGAATTTCTTCCACCTTAACTTCCATTCCACTAGGGTTATATTGAATTTCGAATGGTGCAAGCTTACCATCTTTACCTTTATACGCAATAGAGATTAAACCAGGTTTCACCACTGTGACCGGATAAATGGTCATCAGGTGTTGGACAATATCTCCTGAAGCCGATAATTGGTATTTATCGCTTACGGTTACCCTTTTACCACGATCCAACTTTAGCTCTCTCTTCCAGGAATCAAGTCCTGATGATTCTGGATAAGCCATACTGATATCCAATGTCATGGCCGTACTGCTCTTTTTTGCTTCATGAGAAACATGGGTGGCTTTGAATTCCACACCCGCTTTTTGTGTCACGCCATTGATAGTAGGCAGGTTGTGGTAATCTGAACGGTTGAACCAAATGGAATACCGCTCCCCACTGAAAGTCCTTCGGGTATAGGTCCCACTTCCCACATCGATAAGCAAAGGATTCCCATCATAATAAACCACATAATTACCGATATCATTATGGTTATGGCTTTCATCATTGTGTCCACCCTTAGCAGCAAGGAAAAAGCCATCTGTGCTTCCTTCCGTGTCGCGCGCTACCATTACCTGAATGTCAGAGAGCCATACGTCTTTAGGTAAAGGAAGGCCCTTCTCCGCATTGTCAAATTCTTCCTGCATAAACACTTCAAAGAAATGTCTGAAGTAATGAAACCTGGGCAAGGCTTTTTCATTTTGCTCCATATAATAAGCTCCAAACTTCATCATGTCCGGATCCTGAATGGCTTTACCATACCTATAGATCATGGCTGCGGCCATCTTAGGTTTGGGGCTTGCATCTGCAAAATTCAGAAAGTAGTCTTCACTAATTTGGGCCCTATAGATAAAGCGCCCCATATTCTTCACTTTTTCATCTTCATAAGCAAACTGATAAGCACCATTTGATGCCTCATTCAACAAAGAAAGGTTGTCAAATAAGGAAGCAGCTGCAGCTCCCCAATAACCAGGGCCTTCATCACAGCCTCCATCTTCCGGATAAGGCGTTAAAAATTCGTCCAGTACTTGTGTAGCCTTGTAAACATGGGCCACCCTTTTTTCTTCATCATCCTCCAATAATAATGCGGAATTGATCCAGTTAGAGCAAATCCAGGGATTCCAGTTATTTGGGCGTCTTCCATTGGCATTGGCTGCCATCCAACCGTGATGCTTGTTCATCAGAGGTTCGAAAATGCGGTACTCGGTTTCATGCCGGATTCTTTTTCTTATTTGGGGTGAAATTTCATCAAATTTTTCTCCGAAAAAGTAATCTGCCCAAGCCAGGTAAGTGGCCGTTTCTGCGGCAAATAAATCTACAAAAGGTTTGGATACATCCATCAGCCCGGAGTATTCATCTGATTTTGGCAAGTGGGCAGGTACGCCCCAAAAGGATTCTTCGCATATTGACCAAACACCATTGACAATGGGATCGATAAACCGCCCTTTGTTTTCATAGAGTTCCGCCAAAATCATGGCGCCTAAAATCCTCCTTTTTTCAAAGGTCATGTCTTGGTATTCGGTCCTGTTTCCATTTCTGTGAATCAACAGCGACTTTGTAGCAGGGATATAAGGCCAGGAATAATCGAGATTCTCATTGGCATAATCGAGAAAAAACTCCATTTGCTCTTTGTCAGCCTTGCTCCATGCTTCTCTATCGTCCAAAGCTGGAAAAGGATGCCAATCTTTCAGTGGAATAAGTACCTCAGCTAGCTGTTGTTCGCTGTATTTGCCACTAACCAAGTGCTGGGCAAAAACATTGGCTGACAATAAAATCCCTGAAATGAGCAGGAATAAACTTTTGTATTTCATCATTTTTATTTGGGTTTAAAATTATTTACTTGTAGAACAATCGATGGGAGCCTTTTAATAAATGGATTTTTATAAAACCATCTGCAGAGCTAGTAGATTCCACCAATTCATCGTCTAAATATAAGCTTTTTGACGGTTTATTTATTAGGTAAAGATCCGTGGCTTCGGGTACAATAACACTTACAAATTGATGATCCATCCATAAGGTCACTGTTTTCTCCGCTTTAAATTCAAGTTCCTGGCTGGTGAAAAACCTGGCGTTTTTCGCAAATAGGAAACTAGTAGTCCCCTTTATTTCCCTATGCACTAAAAAATCCCCCTCAAATTTGAGCCCCTTATATTCAATAGAATGCCCAGTCTGGGTACTGTTCAATATTAGGTCTTTTGCTCCATTAGCATGTTGGATCAAGTTGATTTCATAACCCTTTTCAATGCTACGCTCCAGGTTCATTTTGACCTCCGTCTGCTTAATGGGATTCAATAAAGTCAGTACTTGCTTTCCTCCCAGCTCATCAGGCGAGTAGACCGCCTCCAACCTGTTGTGATCTGGGTAGCCGGGATAGCTGGAAGGTACAGCTGAAGCCACCAAGTGTTGATTGACCGAATCCGGTGTTGTCAGGTATAGTATTTCTAAAGCTGTACCCTCCACGGTCGGATAATGATCAATAGCCGCCAAATAGGAGCTATTTAAAAGAACGGTGTCAACTTTACTCTCATTGGAAGGATGAAGGTAAGAGTAAATCTTTTCTCCTTCTCCAACCTTTACCTCATCCAATAGAAGGACATAGGCTTTTGAAGATTCCGTGCCATGTAACAACAACATGCTTCGGTTATGTTGAGAAGTGGCCAATGCCGTACCAGCATCTCCCATGGCATAGTCAAATGAGCTGCGGCTTATGCTTTCAATGATGCCATTCCCTGTACGGGAGGCATGATCATTTCTATTAATGGTAAGGGTATTGTTTAGTGTCGCCGATCGGGTTGGCGCTCCTAATCTCCCACCATTCACAAGCAATCTATTGCCAAGGCCTGATAAGGCCAGCCCATTTACTTCCTGATGGGTATGCCACTCGTCCTGGCCCTTTATATTGTAAAGTACGGCATGGATTCCCTCCGGATTCATGGCATTTTCCCTTAAAAAAGCGCCACCATCTTCATAAACACTGCTTTTGGGAAGTTTGGGATAAGGCAATTCCTTTTGTGGAAGCAGGTAACTGATAATATGGCCTCTCTTTTTATCTTCTTCATGAAACCATGCCGCATAAGCAGCGGCCTCCGCATCAAAATTCCCTACCCGGGCATGCAGTAAATCATTGCTTAAAAACTGGGTAGGAAGCATGTCCCCTATTATGGCCATCTCCTTGCTATTGTTCACACTGGCACTGAACAGCCAACGGTGGAACTTTTGCAGTTGTTCATTGGAAAAGTATCGCTTATCTATTCCTGTAAATTCCAATACATCCATATAGCCTGCTTTGGAAATACGGCTGTCCCCTCCCCCTACTCTTTCCCAAGCGTAATGTATGGTAATCGGAGAAACCCCATCAGGAGTAATCTGGGCCATGGTCCCTTTAAAATAGGCCTCATCAGGTCCGGTTCTAAGTCCCTTGTAAATATCCCAAACCCCATGGGTGCCGAGCCTTACTTCCGTCCAACTGCCTTTACGATTTATTTTAAATATTTGGGATTCAATCACCTTTTCACAGGCAAGAATCTCTTCTTGGGTCAAATCATTGTAAACAATGTCAAGTGCCAGAATCGCCACAAAGAATGAGCTCATTGGAGGTACTACGCCTCCCCAGTTTCTTTTTTCAGTAGGCTTTAATTTTGAGTATTGATTTAAGATTAAATCTTTAACCTTTTGAGAATACCTCGATTTATCTTCCGGATTTAAAATATAGGCCAAGGCAACAGCACCTATATAATCTTGTAATTCGTAGGCTCCCCTTTCCTCCAGATTAAAACCTTCTTCTGTAATCTTAAAAGCATCGGAAGCCATGGATTTCCATGGTTCATAATAGGCTTTTTCTCTGTGTTGCTCAAATTGATCTTCTGTAACAATCAAAAATGGATGTGAAGCAACCTGAGCGGATACGCTTACTGTCTCCACAGCTAAAAGAAATAGCATTCCTACAATGTACCAGCCATTTCTGATAGAAGTTGATTTGATTTTAAACATAATTTTGATTGGTGGAAGTCATATTAATTCTCAAAGTAAACAGTCTCCAAAGGATCTGTAAAAAGTAAGGGCTCCATTTATTCTGGAAATTTATGAGCTCTTAAAGGAGCCCTATAATTCAATCAGTCCAATTCGTACAGATAAAGTACAGATGGATTTGGCCAGGGTTCAGGATAAGCCTTGTCTCTATTTGGTGGAAGGGTTTCCCATTTCAAACGATAGGTTTTTCCATTTTCCGATTGCCCCAGGTCTTGTGCATTCCTTATTTCCAGCCCCTCAAAGTCTCCTTCCAATTTAAGATCTGCACCAAAGCTTTCTGGTTTTAACACTTCACCAATGGTATTTAAATCTTTGTCCAGAAGCAACATTCCCTCTCCATATTTAATGTGCTTGTAACCCAGTTCAAAATTCCCATCTTCCCTTAGGTTAAAATCACCTAAGCGAACCTCCGTGGGTATACTTCCCCCTCCCGAGAATTCCCATCGATAATCCCAATTGGTCACTTGCCTGGCTTTCCATGCACCCTCTTCGATCTTGCTTACGTAAAATTGTATATTACCCTTTTCATCGTATTTATGGAAAGCCATCAATGGCTCATTGTTCTCGTCCAAACATAACTTTGCTGCCAGATTAATTATCCCTCCTTTAGGAGGTACAGGATCCACAATCACACTTTTCTGAGCAATAGTGACAGGGACAGTCAGCTTATTTCCGAATGCATCGTACCAATTTATCATGTCCGGGCTTTTGATATAGGAGAGGTCATGATTGGTCGCACAATCAGGCGTATCTCTCCAGACCCAATACATATGGTACCAATTGTCAGCTCTTAAGGAAGGCTGAGACGCATAGGCATTCATTTCTCCCATTCCATCCGTCAGAGGGCTGTCTAATAAGCGTGTCCATCCTTTAGAAGCAACATCATAAATATTGTAGATTTCATTCCCATTTCCACTTCCTCCATCTCTGTAATGAAACAACAGACGACCTTCTCTGTCCTTCATGAAATGCGGGTAAGTACAGCGCTTTTCATTCGAACCTACCATCTCCATTTCTTGTTTTAAACTGCTTATATCATAAGGAGTATGTCCTCGGAAATAGGTAATGGGATGGACATGCATGTTCCCCGCCATATGCAGGTATCCCTCAGCATCAATACCTATGGTAACTGAGTTATGACTGTCCCATCCAAGGGTAGTACTTGTTCCCTTACCCTCATCCCTATCAAAAACTGGCAAACGGTGCAGTTCAAATTTATCCTCATTCAAGTTCCTTTGCCCCACAGTCATGTGCCTGTCTTTGTCATAATACGCAATGTATTGACGGTCTTCATGTGTAAGCAGGGAAAAGCCGACTGAATGGCCTGCCCACACACTGTCTATGGGTATGATCTTGCTCACTGTAAGTTTTTGGTCGCGCTCATCTATTACGATGGGCTCATTTTTTGCTTCTTGTGATTCCTGGCTTTTGGGGCTACAAGAGACCAAAGCAAAAAACAAAAGCCATAAAAAACTATAATTGTTATTCATCATCCAATTCATTGGTTGTTTATATTTTTTCAAATAAAAGGTAGTGTGTATTGAATACTAATAGGTTTAATCGCCCAATATTACACTAATACCTGCAAATTCACCTTCCGGTAGCTTTACAGTCAAATCACTCAGCCAACTTTCAGCATTCCAATCAATTGACAGCTTGTCATCCTGCAAATCTACCTGGCTATTGACCTGCAGATGGATTTTGCTCAATTTCCTACTTGGATCGGATACTGCCATTTTAGCAATTTTATTACCGTCAAGGTGAATTAAAAGCAAGCCTGGACCATCCATAGTTATTTCCAAACCATTGCCTATATTCAATTTACCAGCTTTATAGAAATTGGCCTGTACCTGCAGCAATTGATTGTGCCTGACAGCCTGAATGGCTGGGGTATTTGATAAAATTTCAATTTGATCATTGCTGCGATAGGCCTTTGTTTCTTCTAATGAAGCATTGGGCAACACCAAATAGGCATAATTTTCTTCCCTCACATTGGCGCCATGGTTTACCCAAAGGCTAAAGACATCCTTCGAAACATCTTCCTGAGGAGCCCTTGTTTGTTTGTTGATGCCTGTCCAACTTCCAGTGACTTCACCAAAAGCCAATCCTAGGTTCTCGGGCTGTAATAAAAAATAACCTACCCGGTCATGATGCACCCAATCAATGTCTTCAAGCGCATAATCTCCCCGCTCCAAAGTTTTCAATTCTTGATTTGATTGGACGTGTACCTTGCCTGAAAGCAGCAATTGATTTAAGGTGGTAAAAACCTCTTGTTTGCCTTTTGAATCTATTCCCGTTCCCAAACAAACGTATTCCTTGTCAAAGAAAACCAGCTCTTTTTGGCTTTTAATGGATCATGTGGACTGATAAAATCAAAAGCTACACTGCCATACAAATTATCTGTCACAGCTCCCACGAAGTCCGTATACCCTGGTTTTTGAATTTGATCACCATCAGGTAGTGCTTCCTTTTGCAGAATAGTTGCTCCAGGTATTTTCTGGTAATCCATGACTGGAAATATATCGAAGTATTCTAGTCCTGTTAATGAAAGGTGGTTGGTCCCATCTCCACGGTGATGATTCTTTAATCCTTCACTGTTATAGGGTACTTCCATGTTGTCGTTCCTTATGGAGTACATCCTTACCGAAGTAAAATAGTCAGGCCTTTGGAAGGTGAAGTATTCTGTCTGCCAGAAATACTTGCTATAAGAAAGGGTAACATGCTCGATCCCTTCTTCCCTTACCCGTATAATTTCTTCCAAATCCGCTTTCCGATAATCGGTCGCCTCCACTAGTTTTCTTGGGGTGGCGGCATTGAGGGCATGTATGGCTCCTGGTCGGGCAACACTCCTGTTTTTAGCACCAGCATCAAAGAATTTACCGAATGACAAATTTTTGCTTATGCCATCCAAATAGTAATCGACCAGGATTTCCACTTTATCCTCAGAAAAAGCATATTGCGTACCTGCTGTATATACTACCCATTCCACAAATGAATCTGCATAGCTCAATCCATAGGATGCCGTATTATTAACACGGTCCATCCTATGGTGAAAACTGAAATCCCTTTGTAGTCCTCGACTGCCTGTAGTAAACTTAATCTCTCCTTCAATTACCTTTAAAACGGTTTCGAATTTTTCTATTTCTCCTAGAAAAAGCAGGTTCTTGGCAAGTATTCCCGCTATTTTTATCCTGTCACCACTTGGCCTTGCTCCAGAAGCATTCAGATGTGCCCTTCCGATAATGGGTTGGGCATCCTTCACCATTTGCTCTGGCATTTCCTCCCCTATCAATAGCATTACTGCTACAAGGTTGTTGGGTGTACCTATTTGATTGTACCACCAGTTCTCGCAGAAATAATCGTTTTGCACCCAATGGTCTAAAGCTGCTGTGATGGCTTGCTTTACTTTTTGACTGTCCCTGAATTCAGAGTCAGGCTGTCTGTAAGCTTTGGCCAGGCTGACCATATTACTCGTATGAAAATAATGTTCAAAGCCAGTCCTGGATACATCCTGGTAATTAATCCCTGGCCAGGTACCATCCGTATTTTGAGTATCGAGTAGGCCTGCTATGGCTGCATCATCTATCCCCGCGGCAAGGTACTCTCCCACTACCCTCTCCCTCACCAATTCAAAATCGGTGGGAGCGGATAGTGCAAAAGAAACACTTGCAACAAGAAAGAATAAAACACTTCCTAAAAGCTTAATCGGGCAATGGGATATTTGTTCTCTCCTGACAGCTGTTTTTATATTTATCACAGTGCTTTTAATCTAACCTTTATCACCTCAGCGTTATTTTCAATAAGGTAGGCAGGGATTCTAATCTCCAATCTTTTTAATCCTTCAATCTGTCTATCGAGCTTCAAAGGTGCTGGATCCAGTGATATTATAGAAACCATGATCTCAGGGTGAGAAAGGTTCTCTAACATCACTTTTTCCCCATCTTGACTAAGCACAGCACCACCATCCACAATACTTACATCTGCCTGGGTCATCATCTGCCAGGTGATCATTTTAGTATGGACATTGGTTTCAATTTGGTCTTCAATGACAAGAGAGTTGTTGTCAGGCTTGATAAATTTCCTTGTTGCTTTTTTTAGGTTATTTCCAAAGACTGGGGTCAAATCAAATTCCGCTTCGGGCTGATCCCCTTTGCTTACATTTACCATTTTAGCAAAACCATCATTTACATGAAGTTCATCATTGACAGTCAATGTACTGTGGCCATAATTGTTTTTGGTCAACAAGCTCCAGCGTTCGCAATCCTGGCAAGAACTCCAAAGGTCAAAACCCGCTTGCTCTAATTCATTGTAATTCTGATTTCCAGGATCAATGCTCCATCTCACGCCATTAAGCTCCCAAATAAATGAGCCTGCATCCAAATTGCCATGAGAGACGGTTCCTTTACCCCCTTTACCTCCAAAATAATAACCTTCACCATCACGTATGATCACAATTGGGTTTTTACCATCTCCTTTATATACGAGAGGCAATTCCGCTTCTTCTGTTTTTTCAAATTGTGCCAACCATACCAAGCCGGCTCCTGCGATCCTGTGAAGCTTGCCAAAGTCAGCAACCGGTTGGCTGAGTTTATCATCCTCTATATATAAGGAATTACCAGTCTGTGTAGCAAACCAAGCCAAAATGATATCTCCAGCATTACTGTGTCGATCTCCACAATCTGCATAATTGTAATAATTTCCTGAAGGAGCAATCGTCAATATCCTGAAATCGGCACTTTCTTTAAAGGCAGGGTAATCGCCTATACCGAAGTCAGTTTTAAAAGCTGTTTTTAGCATAGCAGAGGTAAGTACAGTAAACGCAGTACCATAACCCCAATAAGTAGAACCTTCAGGATAAGCCCCATCCGGTCCGTATTGCATAAGTCCATTAGGAATTCCATCAATAGAACGGTGAATGGTTTTGGCTGCTAATTCAATGTCCTGATCAGCAATCACAAGAGAAGCAGCTATCATACCGGCATTACAAACCTGGTTCCAGTTGTTGGTGCCGTACATTCGACCATTGTTTCCATTCCAGCTTGGCTCAATAGCTTTCTGAATTAAGGCTTCCTTCGCCATCTTCACCGTAGCAGCTGGCAAATCATCTCCTACCCAGTCAACGGCCAAAGCGACAGCAGTCGCCATCTCTGCCACATCAAGAAAATGAGAAGGATTCCAATCTGAGAAGTTGCTTACGGCAATGATTTCCTCATTTATTTTATCAAGGTATTTCTTATCCTTTTCGATTATATAGGCAATTCCTAACACATTGACACGATGCAACATGTCTCTTGAAGTACTCAATAGTCTTCGGCCGATTACATTTCGGGTAAGCACAGGCATAGAGAGTACATCATCCGCATTGGCTTTTAAGGCATGGTAATAATTCCTCACCAAAGGGTCACTCTTAATCTTTCGCTTCAAGTTTTTTTCAAGTGCTGGCGTAAGCGCCAGTTTAGGCCCTGATTTTTTCAGGTGTCGCTTTAAATAGTTTACTGTAATTGGGTTCTCCAATTTTACAGTGTCCATTTTAAAGGAATCCGGACTTGCCGCAAATAAAGGGTTCCATAGCAGGGCTATGATAATAAATATTGGAATGATGGGTTTCGTTATTCTCATGTTACTAAAAATTATTTTTAAGTATATCTTAAATTACCTGGAAGTGGTTAAAATTTATTTCTCTTTTAGTGGGTCACGTTAATGGTTTTAGGTGAACTGAGAAATTATTCTCAGAATCGGTTTTTTTTTGATCATCTTAAGTCTGTTAAGTCTACACCTCCAGGCAAAGCTCCTTCAAATTAATCAGCTGAAGTTTGCTGTATTTTAACCTGGATCTGAACCATTAAAAATGAAAAAATTGAACGTATTCTATGTGAATTATAGAATACCTATTTGAGCGCGTTATTTGAATGGGTATTGGGTACATTTTGGGTTTAGTAATTATGGATCAATTTAAAATATCCCCTTTGATTTTCCTTTCCGTTTGTAAAAAAAGCACAAAAAAACCTGCCGGAATTAAGGTTTCTTTTAAATTAAACCATTCCGGCAGGTTATGCTGCATTATAAATACCAGGTAGTACTTAATTAATTGTATCCTGGATTTTGTTGTAATTGTGGATTTTGAGCCAAATCATCCAAAGGCAAAGGCCACAAATAGTCTCTATTTTCGTCGAAAGTAGGGTTTTCCCAATCTGTGCCTTTATAGACATCAATATAGGTTTTACCTGTTTCTGGATCTTCGCTTGTCTCGATGATCGCTCCGGCAAATCTTGCCTGGTTTTCAGCATTCCAACGAATCCCAAGATCAGGGCTTTCCAATTTTTTACCTTGTTTCCAACGTTTCAGGTCTTTGTATCTGAAGCCTTCCAAGAATAATTCTACTCTTCTTTCTCTTCTGATTTCTACAATAAGGGAAGATACACCATCATTAGCATACCTAGGATCCATTGGAGGATCAAGCATCAAATGAGGCATGGCTACTCTATCTCTAAGTAGGTTGATACTCATGTCCAGATCACCTTGGGATATCTCACCCAATTCAGCCTTGGCTTCAGCATAGTTTAACAACACTTCACCGAACCTCAAGATAATAGCTGGGGTCTCTGATGTATTGTATGCTTTGCCTATCATATCGTCCGCATTGTAATGCTTGATGATGTGGTAGCCAGTTTCAGTGGTAAAACCACCTGGCATACCCACTACTCTTGGGTAGTCCCTGCCATCAGCCCTGTCGTATTTGTACTTTTCAGTATCATCAGGATGAAGGATTGTTTGTCTTAAACGTGGGTCACGATTTTCGAAAACATCCTCAAAAGTATCGTCACCTTTGTATTCCGAAGATAAAGTAATAGGCAAACCATCTGTGGCCAAAAAGTCTTCAACAAAACTCTTGGTTGCTCCACCTGTATAGCCGAAATACCCTTGAACTACATTGGTATAGATACCTAACTGATACCTTCTCCAAACCATTACTTCAGGATTTCCACTTACATCAATAATACGCATGTAGGCATTAAAATCAGTTTCAGGATTACCTGTATTGTATACGCTGTAAGGGCTATTGTCCATTACTTCCTTTGCAGCTGCAGCAGCTTCATTTAACCACATTTCTGGGTTAGAACCGCCATGGTATTTTCTCCAGGTTCCTTCAAACAAACACAACCTAGCTTTAACAGCTAAAGCTGCCCACCTGTTCAAACGACCAGGCTCGTTACCATCTCCCCAATCATCTGGAAGGTGCGTTGTAGCAAAATTCAAATCCTCCAAAACCTTGTCCATGGCTTCTTCTCTAGGCATTCTGGCTGCAAATAATTCTTCAGAATCAATGTTAAGCTCTCTGTCTACCCATGGAACATCTCCAAAAGTCTGAACTTTCTCCGCATAAAACCAGCCTCTCAATAATCGGGCTTCTCCGATATATTTATTTCTAGTGGCTTCAGTAATATCCGCCTTAGCATAGTTATCCAATCCTACATTGATCGCTCTTACAAAACTCCATCCTGAATAACCAAACCATTGGCTACCACTTGGCACAAGTTGTTTACCCGCACGAACCTGCTGAAAGAAGGTATGTCTATCATTTCTAGGTGCAAGGTTATCAGTAAAGCCATCTAAGAAATAATAACTTCCCCAATAGCTGCTAAAGCCTGAATTATGTCCATGTAAAATAGGGACATTTGTATCATCCAAAGCCATATTGTAAAGGCTATTGTTATAGACCATAAGGTCATTTTCTGTATTCCAGAAGGTCTCATTACTTACCTCATCTAGAGGATAGCGTTCCAGAAAATCATCGTTGCAACCTGATAGCATCAAAGCTACCACGCAACAGATCGTTCCTATTAAATTATATTTTTTCATTCTTTTTAGTTTTAATTTTTAGAAGGTTATTCTAGCACCCAGTGTGTATACCCTTTGCATTGGGTATTCAATAGCTCCTGCATAGATTGATTCAGGATCCAAAGGCTTGCGAATTGGAGAATACTCCCAAAGGTTCATGCCTGAAAAGTAAATATTGGCATTCTGGAAGCCAATGGTTGACATCCATTTGTCCGGAAGATTGTAACCTAAATTGGCATTCTTCAAACGGATATAACCTGCATTTTGCAAGAACCTGCTTTGTGTCTGAATATTTTTCTTGTCATTTGTGGAGATATGAGGAGCTGCAAAATAGGCATCTCTGTTATCTTCAGACCAAGAATCTGTGATGAAATACTCTTCCACATGACCTGCATTGAAAGGGAAGAACCATGTCCAGTTTCCAGAAGTAGGCCAGTGATCTCTTTTCCATATACCTTGGAAGAATAGATTTAAGGTGAAGTTTTTCCACTGTAAATTATTGTTCAATCCAAAGCTTAATCTTGGGGTGTCATTGCCTATGATTCTTTTGTCTCCCGGATCACTTAACGTTCCACTACCAGGAGAAATCACGCCATCACCATTCAAGTCAGCATACTGTATGTCTCCTGCTTTCCAATTGGCACCAAGCCTTGATTGATCAGGTGCATTGTCTACCGCTTCTTGGGTCTGGAAGATACCTACAGTCTCATAACCCCAGATTTCACCTAATTGTTGACCTTCATAATACTGACTGATTACTCCTTCAGGATTCTCAAACTTAGTGATTTCAGCTGTCCAATCAGACAAAGCCAAAGTAACATCATAGTCGAGTTCATTTTTAACCCTGTCTTTCCATGTCAAAGCCAATTCCCAACCAGTGGTTTTCAAATCAGCTGCATTAGACTGTGGTGCGCCTGTACCCAATATGGAAGGATAATCTCTACGCATCAACATGTCTTTGGTTTCCCTGGAATACACATCAAAAGAAGCATCAATTTTACCCCCAAATAAGGAGAAATCTACGCCTATGTTCTGAGATACTACTGTTTCCCAAGTCAAAGTTGGACTTACTAGACCGGCAGCAGATACATAAGGTGTACGCTGTCCAGAACTTAACATAAAGCCTGATTGACCTGTTCCTAAAGTTGGGATATATGGGTAGTAGTTACTTCCCAATAATTGGTTACCCAAGGTACCATAAGAACCTCTGATTTTGAACTCATCCATCCAGGTTTTGGTACCTGCCATCCAGCTCTCGTTAGATACTCTCCAACCCGCAGAAAAAGAAGGGAAGAAACCAAAACGGCTATCAGATGGGAATCTTGAAGTTCCATCATACCTACCATTGGCTTCTAATAAGAACCTATCATCATAGATATAATTGACTCTGTAGAATGCTCCTCTTAAGGATACGTGGCTACTGCTACCATACGTTTGTTGCAAACCTGTAGTGGCATTCAAATCCGTAATCAATGGCGTTAGCAATGTATTTGCCTGAGCCCTGATGAATTTATTATTACCCCACTCCTGATTGAATCCAACCATAGTAGTCAGGTTATGTACCTCAGGAAGAGAAAATTTATAATCTGCAAATGCGTTGAACACGTAATATTGATTGTAAGAAGCTCTTTCATCAATAAAATCATTTCCACTAAAACCATTGCTTATCAATCCAGCAGCCAATAAATTATTGTCTACTATTTCAATTTTACTGGCAACATTTTGCTCCGAACGGTGAAAGAAATTATAAGAGAAGTTAGACTTAATTGTCAAACCTTTCGCTGGAGTAAGTGTCACGCCTTGCGTCAACCATATATCATTGTTGGTCCAGGTAGAACGTCCACCATCTTCCAAATAAGGGAAAAAGTTGGTGCCACCGAAATACTTTCCAATATAAGGCGCATAGGTTTCTCTATCTCCTTGATTAACATAGAAAGGAAGATCAGGAAACTGTATTGGCATAATTGGATTTACCCTGGCAAGTGTATTGATGTTTACATCCCAGTTGTAAAAATAAGGCTTGTCACTTTGCTGAGAGTTTACAACAATCTTTTCATCCAATGTCAACCAATCAGTAACTTTAAATTCAGCCTTCATCAGGATATTGTAACGTTTGAAATTCTCGTTACGGTCTGAATTAAGATAGCCATCTTTATTTAGGTGTCCAATAGAAACAAAATACTTAGAGTTCTCAGACCCACCTGAAATAGACAAGTCATGTTGCTGTGATGGAGCAAAATCGGTCATGATCTTTTCAGTATAATCATTAAAACCGTAAAACCTCAAAACACCATCTACAACGCCCCAGGCATTCTCATCCGTAGGGTTTTCAGACCAGCGCTTGGTTCCATCAATCATGTCCTGATCGTAAGCAGGTCTACCATTGGTACGTTCATTTGCCAAATTCCTGGCTTGTACAAACCTATATGGATCATTAATTGGGTCCATATTAAAGATAGGCTTACCCAATGAAACCTGACTGTTTAATGTTACGCGAACTTTTCCTTCTTTTCCACTTTTTGTAGTTACCAAAACTACACCGAAAGCTGCTCTTGCTCCATAAACGGCTGCCGCGGCAGCATCTTTAAGAACAGAAATACTTTCGATATCATTTGGGTTGATCCTATTCAAATCCATAGGAACATTATCCACTAAAATGAGTGGTGACCCACCGTTAATGGATTGGTATCCCCTGATATTGAAACTTGGACTTTGGGATGGATCACCATTTCTAGGGGCGATATTTAAATTTGGAATTACACCCTGCAAACCTTCACCTACGTTAGCGATAGGTCTGTTCTGAAGCCTTTCACTTGTAGCAACTCCTACAGCTCCTGTTAGGTTTACTTTCTCTTGCGTACCATAACCTACCACAACCACTTCATCCAGGGATTGGGTATCTTCTTTTAAGGAAATATTTATAGTACTTCGATTGGCAACATTTACTGTTTGGCTTTCAAAGCCTATAAAGGAAAAACAATGCTTGCATTTTCAGCAACAGTAAGACTATACTGACCATCTAAATTAGTAGCAGTACCTATGGATGTTCCAGGAACGGAAACAGTCACACCAGGTATTGGTGAACCACTCTCATCTGTAACAACACCTGTAATCGTAACATCAGCGAGGTCAGCAGCAGTAAGTTTAGCACTTGCCAATACCGTTTGATCTTTGGTAATGTTTTCCAGATTTTTGTTTAAGCTTCCAGTTTGGGCCATTAGGCCCCCTGAAAACAAACAAAAAAGGATTGCCGAGAGCCATGACATCGGTTGCATGTCCCGGAAATAATGTAGATTTTTTTTCATAATGGATTTATTTGTTAATTGATTTACTCTTTAGGATTTAACTCCTAATTCAAACTTGATTCAATTCAGTTACTCTTTAACTTCATTGGCTTTTGTATTTATGGTTAATTTGACTCTCAATCTATAAAACTCAAAATTTTGATCCGATTTAGGATAAAATTCCAATAAATTTCAATGTTTAAGTAAACTTTCCTGAGTTAAACCATATATACTTGGGTGTGAAAGGTTATTTTAGGTTTCTCCAAAATTTTACATCTTCGAAGTTTAATTATATTTTATTCAAGAAAAAAATTAATACCTAAAAAATGTAAGAATTCAAGAAAAAATAATATATTAATATTTTAGTTGATATTTGTTAAAACATCTTATTTTCTATGTCTTTAGTAGAAATCAATTTCAATGGTAAAAACTCGGGTTTAACGGTTAGGAATAAATGCTAATATATAAATAAAGTCATTTTCATACTTTACCGTATAATTCAATTTCAACTTATAAAAATACTATAAAATTAAGCTTCCAATTCGAATATTAGATGCGTGTTCGAATGAGGCAATGCGCTTGAAAATTACAATTTTATAGCATGATATATCGCTATTAGATTGGAATTCCTGCATAGCAAAACATTTAACCCTTAGGTGATAATGGTAAGAATACCCCCGTACTTGGTCGAAAAAAGGTTAATCTCAAAGTGGACATCTCAATGCTAATCATTAACGCTTCTCTTCAAGAAGTAGGAAGACCTTAGCGTACTATTGATAATGGTTTTCTGGAGTATCATCTAAGGTGTAATTGGTATTCTAAACTTTGTTTTTTCAACCAGATCTCAATACCTATAAAAGGAGTTTAAGTAAATCAGTGCAATCCTAAAAAGCATAAGCTGAAATTACCAATAAACAGTATATTCAAAAACTGAAATTTGTACTCACTCGAGCGAAAAAAATAAACAATTACAAAAAGATTTTTTTTGACCTGTCTTCGGTGTAAAACAAGAAGCAATTTCCATATTTTATTCATCAAACAGAGTTTAACAGTATAAAATTTAACTTGATATTAGAAAAAAAGACTCATTCTTTAATTTTTGGTTTAATAAGCTCCACATCTGGAAAAAAATAACGAAATTAGCAGCAGTAAATGCGAAGAGGTGATGGAGGTCTATATTTTTTTTAGAACAAAAAGCACCTCGGGTACGTAACTCATATATAAAAAGGTACACGAACCTTTTTATATATGAGTGCTTTTGTAACAAAAATAATAAAATAAAAATGTTTAAATATTCAAGTCAAACCAGGGTCTTAGTGGCTGTGGATTGTATAATCTTCGGGTTTGATGGTGTCGATTACAAACTATTAATGGTCAATAGGGGAATCACTCCTGAGAAAGAGAAATGGAGTCTTATGGGAGGTTTCCTCAGGACCAACGAATCTCTTGACGATTCTGCCAATCGAATACTTAATGAACTCACAGGTTTGGAGAATGTATTCATGGAGCAAATGCATACTTTTAGTAAACCCAACAGGGATCCAATTGAGAGGGTGGTTGGAGTAGTATACATGGCCTTGATTGACATTAAAAAATACCAGCATCAGTCCAATGATGATTTTCAGGCGCGTTGGTTTCAAATTGACCAAATTCCCAAATTGATATTTGACCATCAAGAAATGGTGGAAATGGCTTTTAACAGGTTAAAAAGTAAAGCCGCATTTCACCCAATACTTTTTGAATTATTGCCGGAAAAATTTACCCTGCCTAAGCTACAGGCATTGTATGAAAAACTGTTTGCGACCAAAATAGACAAGCGAAATTTCACCCGTAAACTTCTATCAAGCAAAATTATTCAAAAGATAGAGGAGAAAGACAAAACAGCTTCCAAAAAAGGGGCTTTTTATTACACCCTAAATCCTTCCAATTACAAGGAAAACTTTCAAAGAACGCTTAATCTAATTCCAAAAAGTGAAATACCATCTCTTATGGAATAGTAATTATGACCTATCTTCCTTTTTCCATATATTTATGATAATTTATCACTAAGGAAACATGGAGCAGCTATTAGACAAGAAATCATCTTTATTTTGTTTAATAGCTGTTCTTTTTTTTACAGCCTCCACTATAAGTTATTCTCAAACCATCAAAGGGACATGGGAAGGAAAATTGGATTTGGGTTTACAACAACTCCCTTTGGTCTTTAATTTTGAACCCGCTTCTGAAGGCTGGAAAGGGAGTCTTGATAGCCCACAGCAGAATGCATTCGGGATCCCATTAACGAGTGTATTGTTTGACGGAACACTTCTTTCTATACAAATCGCTCCCTTGGGGGCAGATTTTGAAGGAACCCTTATCAATAACAGTATTGTTGGCCAATTCAAGCAATCGGGTTTGTCCTTATCTCTTACCCTGACTCCGTCAAAAAAGAAGGAAGTCAATTTAGAAAAGAGACCACAGACACCAATAGGGCCTTTCCCCTATGAAATCATCAACACCTCATTTGTTCAGAGAAAAGAAGACCTACTGTTTAAAGGGACTGTCACTAAACCTATGGGTGAAGGACCATTTCCATCTGTTGTCCTTATCAGTGGCTCGGGCCCCCAAGATCGGAACAGCGAAATTTTTGGACACTTTCCTTTCTGGGTCATCGCAGATTATCTTACCCGGCAGGGAATAGTCGTATTGCGTTACGATGATCGGGGTGTAGGTGAATCAGAGGGCACAATGGAAGGAGCCACCACAATTGATTTTACAAGAGACGCCTGGGCAGCGTTGGAAAAACTACAAAGCTTCTCATTTGTAGACAAGGCTAAAGTAGGTGTCATAGGCCATAGTGAAGGAGGACTTATCGCCTGGATGATGGGCGCCGAAAACAGGGGTAATCTTTCTTTTATAAGTGCTCTTGCTCCCCCAGTAATTTCTATTGACAGCCTGATGGGTGAACAAACGTACGATATAATAAAAGCTTCTGGAGCGGAAGAAGAACTTGCCAGGGAGCAACAAGCTTATAACTTTAAGCTATATCAACTCATTAAAACCAGCCAAAATGCTGAGGAGGCCCATAAAAAGCTAAAGCAATTCATAGAAAGCGACACCACACTTATCAAATTGGATAGTCTTCAAAAAGCAACTCAAGTTGACCAACTTTTAGAACAATATGCCTCCTTAACGGCCCCTTGGTTTTATCAATTCATTAAAATTGAACCTAAAGAATTCATTTCTCGGGTTACTGTTCCTTCCTGGGCAGCTTTTGGCGGAAAGGACAAACAGGTAAACGCATTGTCTAACAAAAAATCTCTCGGCCAAATGGGCATGGAAAATATGGAGATGAAGGTTTACGAAAAGCTAAATCACCTTTTTCAAACCGCCGTAACCGGAGCCATCTCGGAATACAGCACTATTTCAGAAACATTTAATCCTAACGTTTTAGAGGATATTGCCAACTGGATTAATTCCCAATAAACCTGAATTCAAAGAAATTGATTAGTAACATCAATGGGCATTCCCATTTACAATAGGGAAGCGCTGTAGGTACAAAAACATTGCCCGCTTGATTAAAACATGAAATACCGAAAATCCTTCACGAAGCGCTATTGTTTACTTATGGTGAATCTTCAGCAAGAAAAAAAAGCCCATCGGCACCAATAAGTGGCACCGATAGGCTAGCATACAATAGTGGATCTAAACATTCCTAATCTATAGGTAAATAGAATCGAAACGTTTGTTTTCACACCAGGAATTAACTCAATAGCGATTTAAGCAACTCTCTTACTTCCTCAGGGTTTTTAATATTGTAATTGGCTTGTGTATAGGTATACCCTACTCTAATGGTATACGCATTTTTCGGCATGGCTTTGAAAGTATCTTCATCTGTCCAATCATCCCCTAATGCCATAATAAAATCATATTCCTCGCCTTTCATCAAAGAGGTGGCTGCACGTCCCTTATTGATATCTGGCCGTTTAATCTCAAGGACCTTATTTCCTTCAAGAACTTGAAGGTTGTGCCCTCTAGCCATGTATTTTAAGTGACTGAACAATTCTCTCATTCTAAGATCTCCTAAGCCACTCTCCACTTTCCTGTAATGCCAAACGAGTGAGTGGTGCTTTTCTTCAATCAATGCACCCGGAGTACGCAAGACATAGTATTCCATAACCTTTCGAATATCTTCCTTCCAGCTATCATCTACTTCAGCATATAAAATCCAATCTTCTTTTTGGTCCTTTCTTTTTAACCAAACGCCATGCTCGGCGATCATATCCACTTTTTGTCCTTTAAACCATTCTCCAAGTGTTTCTTTATCTCTACCACTGATAATGACTATCTGACATTTTTCTGAGAGGTCAGCTACCAATGTTTTTAATTCTTCATCTGGAAAAGCATCCTGAGGTTTGCCTTTAAATCCAACAAGTGTCCCATCATAATCCAATAACAATAATGGCCTTTTTGCCACTTTAAAGGCCTCTTTGATTTGGGCACTAATTTTCTTATCCAAGGCTTTGGATTCAAGATCAGCTTGCTTTTCCTTTACAAACTTCAACCTATCCATAAACACTTTTACCCACTGAAAAATATCGTATTTTTTCAGGCTTGCTTGCATGGAACTCATCCTCAACTCCTGCTCCTCCTCATCCATTGAAAGTGCCTCTACGATGGCGCTTGTTACCCCTTCCTGATCATTAGGGTTAACCAGTATGGCATCAACAAGTTCTTTGCTAGCTCCAGCCATTTCAGAAAGTATCAATACCCCTTTCTGATCGGTTTTACTGGCTACAAATTCCTTGCAAACCAAGTTCATCCCATCTCTAAGTGGCGTTACCAAGGCAATGTCTGACATGCTGTAAAATGCACTTAATTCATTGAATGGAAAACTGCGATAAAAATAATGAATAGGCACCCAGTTCAGGGTGGAAAATTTACTATTGATATGCCCTACCAAAGTATCTATTTCTTCCTTAAGGGTCTGATAAGATTTCACCTGATCCCTGGATGGAACCACCACCATTATCATCGATACTTTACCCTGGTACTCAGGGTTTTCATCAAGAAGTCGTTCAAACACTTTGATTCGATTTGGAATACCTTTTGAGTAATCCAGTCTATCGATGGTTAACAGCAACTTCTGATCACCTAAGGTTTGCTTGAATTTCTTAACGTAGGTCTTTGTTTTACTGCTTAATGCTGCTTTTTCATATTTATCGTAATCGATTCCCATCGGAAATGCATCTACGTTTATCAACCTGTTGTCTGCTTGGATAAAGCCACTCTCATTGGATAAGCCTAGAATTCTACCTACAGCACTTAAAAAGTGACGCATATCGTCATAGGTATGGAAACCAATCAAATCCGCACCCACCATTCCTTCAAGCATTTGCTTTCTCCAAGGAAGCATCCTGATGATTTCATAGGATGGGAAAGGAATATGCTGAAAAAATGCGATGGTCGCATTTGGTAATTTTTTTCTAAGCATCATGGGTAGCAACAATAGTTGATAATCATGTACCCAAATGGTATCGTCCTCATTTGCCTTGGCCAGAATAGCATCGCAGAATTTTTTATTTACCTGCCAATATGCATCCCAATATTCATCTTCATAATTGATGTGTTGCGTGAAATAGTGAAAAGCGGGCCAAATGGTTTCATTGCTAAACCCTTCATAATAGAGCTCTACGTCTTTCTTGGTTAGAAAGACTGGCGCCATTTTTAATTTCTTCAGCTCATCTACTACTTCTTTCTGCTGCCCCTTATCCTCCACATCGTTGCCTGGCCAGCCTATCCAGATATTCTCTCCTTCTTTATAGATAGAACCCAATCCCGTGGCTAGACCACCAGCACTGGGCTTAAACTCAAACTTTCCATTTTTGTGTTGTAAACTAATCGGTAATCTATTTGAAACAATAATTGTTTTTGACATTTCTTAACGTTGGTTAGTATAGAAAAAATTTTACAAAAGCTAAAGTTAACTTTTAACCCTAAATAGACAATAGTAAGTCAGTTCCGACCTTAAAATGCAACAATTCATGCTAATTGGAACTGTTATGACTTCTTAAACAAAGCGTCTGCACTCTTAAATGTGCCCACATGCGCATTTTTTTTGTGAATGGATTTAACATGCTTTTCGATTAATTCGGGAAATTGTTATTCTGAATTTTATGCTTATTCTAATATAAACAATTTGATAGTAAAAAAAAACATTGTTAGCAATTCTAAGCGGTGTAAAATGGCCCAAATGCACTTAATACTCATTGTTCCTTTCCACAAATAGTTTGCCAAGAAAATTACCTGTCAATGCACTTGATCCTCCGATCAAAAACCCAATTGAACCAGTAATCCCAACCAAAATGGCACCATTAGAGAAGCCCATAATTTCGGAAAATTTATCCGGAAGATCCGAACCTGAAACAGACCATATGACCAATGGAGCCAGTACCCAAACACTAGCGACACCTAATGCCCCTGCTATGAAGGCTAGAAATGCCGATCCTCTAAACCAGGCAGATACACCACAGATTAGAATCATTAAAATATAATAGGGTACGATTGAACCCAGGAGGTAAGCTATTAAAGCTACTATAAGTATATGTAAGATAAACTTCATGCTAATCAGGGATAAATTCGGTTTGAAACAAAACTGATGAGGCATTGCTTCTATCCCTCAAATCCATTTGTAGGTATTCTCCAGAAGCCCAAACATCTACCAAATTGTCATAAAATTTACTTCCAGGATTTCCAGATTGTCCTCCGGGGTATACGCCAAATGCTTTTATTTCTGGCCCCATTTCTACGACCATTCGCCAGCCAGGCCCCCAATCAGAAGCAGAGGCATTGACAATTCCTTTCCCTCCTCCTATGGGTATATTGAACCTTCCGAAAGCCGCTAAATTTGGAATCAAATGGCTAATGTGTGTGTTTTTATAAACTGACCAGGGTATGGAATCTGTACCATTCTCAGTCAGCTTATCCATTTCCTTTACCATGCCCAAAAACCCTTCATTTATCCAATGGTTAGCATTTTCCTTCTGCCCAGTGCTTTGTTGATCAAACCAGTCAGCATAGGGCTCACTTTTTATGCGTTTGGATAGGATAAATTTATTTGGATAAGTGATGGGCAATCCTTTGGTATCCCAGGAACTAAACAGCGCCTTTTCCATATGGTCCCACCAAGATTCAAATAAGACGGGTGCCATTTTTTCCGCGGAAGCATTGTAGTCCCATGCTTTTAATTGTGCCAGCCAAACCCTTTCCTTCTCAGAGCCTCCCACCTTCACACTGTCTAGCATTAATGGCAATATTTCCGAAGCGTGAAGGTTGAAATTATCTAACTGAAGGGCTTTCATATCCTCCAAAGTGATCCCAGTCTTATCAGACAATTGGTCTACAATTCTTCGATTTCTAAAATATTCATAACTATTATTATAAACATAATAAGGATAGTTGTAGGAAACAGGATGCTGATTGGCGGAAACCAAAAATCCCTTTTCCGGATTTCTATCTTCAGCATTGTGCTCCTGTGGAATAAATCCTTGCCATTCATAAATGGGTTTGCTTCCATCCATTAGAAACTTACCCTGCCCTTTCCATTTCAAAGGAAATTTACCTTGGACTTTCATCGCAATCTCACCTTCTTTGGATGCAAAAACAAAGTTCTGAGCCGGCGCTACATAATGGGTAAGTGCCTCATTAAAATCATCATACCCTTTTGCCTTATTTAAGGCTATAAAGGTTCTGCTTTCATTGGAGTTACCATGAGCGGTCCACTTCAAGGCAAAGTTTTCTGCCTTCCCTTTCATTTTGAAATTTCTGTCATATACCACAGGGCCATAATGGGTATAAATCACCGTGTCGACAAAATCATTTTGCCCTTTCACTAAGAAAGTTTCAAGCTGCTGGGTACTTTGAATCCATTGCCCATTGTATAGATACTCTTCTCTTGACTGGTCTTTAAATGTGATTTTATACCAATCTTTCACATCTCTGTCGGCATTCGTAGTACCCCAAGAAATATGCTGGTTGTACCCAATGATCACTCCGAGAGCTCCCGGCAAAGTGGCTCCTTTTACGGTGTATTCAGGAGTACTTAATTGAGCAGTAAACCATAGTGAGGGTAAGTTTAAAGCCAAATGAGGATCATTGGCCAATATTGGATAGCCAGAGGCTGTTTTTTCTCCTGAAACTACCCAGTTATTTGAACCTAGTCCAGGCTCTTTTTCAGGTAGCAATTGCGTTATTTTTATAGAATCAAGGAAAGCTTCATCCGGTCCGGTAACTTCTAATGGCTCAAAGCCCCAGTCTTCTTTTGTGATAACCGGCACGACTCCTTCTGGATTATCAGGAAAAAGCTTATTTAGCCATTCATCTCCAAAAATATTCCGGAAATTGGTGTATGCCAAATCACTATCGCCCGACAATGTTTCTGACATATTCATCAAAAACAGAAGCGTTTTGTAAGGACTCCAGGGTTGGGGGTAATAATCTAGAAGCTTGTATTCAAGCGGTAACTCTCCTTGGGAAAGTTGGTCAATATAGGCATTCACACCAGCTGCATAAGCCAGCATTAAGTTTAATGTTTCGGGATCGTTGATTTGGAGGTATTTCAGTTTGTTCCTAGCGCCGAAGCCAAGTCCTTTCCTTCTCATTTCCCTGTCACGGTTGAGCGCTATGGACCCTACGACTTCTGAAAGCCTTCCTTCTGCAGCCATTACCTGAAACTCCATTTGCCACAACCTGTGCGTTGCAGTAATATAACCTTGAACCTTAAAAAGATCTTTCTCGTTTTCGGCAAAAATATGAGGGATCAGGTTTTCATCATAAGTCACGGAAACCTCTGATTCAAGCCCCTCCAGAGTCACTTCACTGTTCGGACGGTAATCCTCACTGTAGGCGTTTTGCCAAAACCCTTTAAATGGGTCAAATATTTTGGCCAAAGGAGGCAAATTTGCCAGATTTATGGACAAGCCAACGGCAACTAACAATGAAAATAGTAATGAAAAAAAGAACCCTATATACCTCATTCAATATTTAACAATACTTTTGCTTTTTCCCACTTTATTTCTAAACCTTCTTTTACCACTTCAATGGAGAGTGATTCTTGGCTGCTGGATTCAAAAGTAGGACTAACATCTACCCTTAATACATCATTTTCCTCATTGTATTGGAAATGCCCATGCTCTAAATCCCAATCAGCATTTAATATCACAGTCCAAGGTTCATTTTCTTTGGGAATGGTAAACAAAGAATATTTCCCTGCTTTTACCGTTTTACCTTCAACTACAACATCTGTACCAAAGGATACATTCGTGGCTTCATTGGCACCTGTTCTCCAAACTTCTCCATAAGGCACCAAATCTCCCCAAACAACTCTTCCCTTAACGGAGGGCGCACTGTATTGAACAGAAACTTTTTTACCTTCAATTACTCCTGAGGAGGACTTTAAAGGGCTAGCACGTTCTTTTGATTCCTCGACAGTTTCCTCTTCCACCGTCACAGCACTTTTTGATGATGGATTTGAACAGGAGAAAACCCCCAAGCAAATCACAAAAAAATATATACTGAAAAGTGGTTTTGTAAGGTAATTCATATTGTTTAAGATTAAATTTTACACTAATCTATGTATTTTTTCCTTAATCAGCCATTCATTATAGGTTAAATATCATATTCATAATATCCGTGGTAAATCTATCGTTTAAACGAAAATCATGATGTTAACCAATCCCCTTAAATGCCTTTATTTTCCTTTTTGCAAAGAAAAACATTTACCAGAGCCAAAATCAATCTTTTACAAAATCACCTGCTATGCAAATTGAATCATCCGAGTTAGTAAAAAAATAAATATATTGGTATAGCACAAAATTATTACCAATTTGGGATTTATTTAATTCTTCAATATGCGTTTCATTATCGTTTCAATCTTTTTGATCTCCCTTGCCCTCTTTTTCAGCGTGAACATTTCACCTGAGACATGGGATTATACTGGCCTCTTCCCACTTTTGATACCTGTTTTCTTACTATTGAACCTATTTCTCATCGTCTTGCTGTTTTTCGGACGATTCCGCTTAATTATTTTTCCAATTTTAGCCCTTGCTATTGGCTGGAAGTTTCTAGTGGTCTCCTTCCAATGGAACACTCCTGATACGGTGACTGAAGGGTTTACTTTTTTAAGCTACAATACCATGTTATTTAACAATAACTGGGGCAATGACAACGACATCAAAATAACGAATTCAATAAAATGGGCGCAGGAAAACCCTTCAGACATCAAGTGTTTCCAGGAGTTTTACCAGGACTTTACCACACCATCAAGAAATGCGCTAAAGCAGATCAGTAACAATGGAGCTTATGAGCATGCCTACTTTGCTGCCAATGGCAATGAAAAAAAGAAATCGTATGGAATTGCCATATTCAGTAAATTCCCTATCATCAATAGCGGTAAAGTTTTTGACAACAAAAGGAATAATGGTGCCATGTTTGCTGATATAAAAATCAATGAAGACACCATCAGGGTTTACAATACCCATCTTGAATCAATGAACATCAAAGCTGCTGACCTTGATAATTTGGAAGGCATAAAAACCAATACCGTTCCACCATTAGAAAATTAAAAGAAGGGATAAAATTAAGGACTTCTCAAATGTTAATCCTTAAAAAACACATAGCGGGTAGCCCTTATCCTGTGATATTGGCTGGAGATTTTAATGATTTGCCCTACAGTTACACCTACTTTAGCCTTAGGGAAAATTTAGAAAATGCTTTCGAAAGCAGAGGTCGGGGTTTTGGCTTTACTTACAACAAAGTATTGTTTTTCTTACGTATTGACAATATGTTTTTCGATAAAGCCCTGGAAGTTTTACAGTTCAAAACCCTGCGAGAAGTAGATTATTCAGACCATTACCCTATTTCAGCTGTGTTTGCTTATCCCGGTCAAGTGAATTCCGGTGATTGATTTTTCTTTCTATCACCTTCTTAAACGGAATTAACAAAACAGGTAACCATAGTAAATCTGCCAACACCGCAAAAAGCAAAGAAAGGCTTACCAATACACCTGTAAACCAAGGTATCTCCAAAGTACTAAAAGTCAACATCACAAAGCCCGAGATCAAGATCAGTGTCGTGAGAATTATGGCTTTTCCGGTCGTAAGATAGGTAAGGAAAAGCGCTTTAAGCAAGCTATGCCCCTCCTTCATTTGCATCCGAAGATTGGTCATAAAATGAATGCTGTCATCTACTGCTATTCCAAAAGCGATGGCAAATACTATGGATGTTGAAAGTTTGAAGTCTATTCCAAACCAATACATAACACATCCTATCCAAACTAAAGGCACAATATTAGGCAGGATAACAAGCAGTGACACCC
Organism: Cyclobacterium qasimii M12-11B; assembly: GCF_000427295.1. Lineage (GTDB taxonomy): Bacteria > Bacteroidota > Bacteroidia > Cytophagales > Cyclobacteriaceae > Cyclobacterium > Cyclobacterium qasimii. The sequence continues at coordinate 64,587 of NZ_ATNM01000071.1, forward strand.
TCCATGACCTGAAAAGAAAACCAACGATTATTCCTACCAATAAAAACGCAAAACCAAGACCACTAAAAACTTTATAGGTGACCAATTCATGGCTTTTATCTATGAGAAACGAAGTACCCGTCAACCGGACTTTTAGTAGCTCTTTGTCTATATTGCTTTCAACAAATTCATCTAATTTTTGATGCTGTCTTTTCCCTAAAAGGCTTCCATTGTCTGCAGTTTTAGAGGAGAGCCTTCCAATAGTTTTGTCGGTTGTCCATAATTTAATGTTTTGAGATTGCCCCATTTTATCTACCAATGGCTGCATCCTCTCGTAAGAAAGAGCAGATGGTAGAACAAAGGCTTTTGGATTTCCTCGATTTTGCGCCTTATTCACCGCTTTTACTGCTGTGAGGGGGGACATAATAAAACCTGTATTATAATTTTCCCGGACAAAATCCTCCAACTTTTCTATTTCCTTTAGGACCCTATAATCAAAAAGGTCCTGCCCAACGCTCCCTGCCTGAATTTGGATTTCCAAGGGTTTGGATCCACCATATTGTTGATCAAAAAATTGAAAATCCTCCAGAAGGGAATGTCCTTCGGGAAGGTTGTCCAGAATGTAGCCATTCGTTTTAACCTGGGACATAAAGTAGCCCGCAAGCAAAGTGACCACTATAAAGGATAGGGAAATGGCTTTTCGGTGGGCAGTGATATTATGAAATAGAAGCTTTAAAAATTTATTCCAGCGACTGGCCCATACTTCACGGTTAGAGGAAGGTAAGGAAGGTAGGTGGTAAAGCGCAAAAGGCAATATCGAAAACAAGGCCAAAAACATAAACATAACGCCACATCCAGTGTACAAACCAAACCACATCAAGCTGGGAACATTGGTGAAATACAAGGAAACAAAACCGAGCGAAGTGGTCAGGGCAGTTAGAAAAACAGCTAGACCCAATGTTTTAAATGCGCCAAATATGGCTTTGTCTTTTGATTCAGATGCAACCAATGCGGTTTGGTAATGATTGACCACATGCACCATTCCACTGAGTCCAATCACCATTAAAATAGGCGGTTGCATCACCGACATTACATCCAACTCACCACCTGTCAAGAGTAAAAAGGACAGGCTCCAGAAAATGCCTGTAACAATTATAATAAAAGGCAAAACAACCCCCACCAGGAACGGTACATCATCCAAAGCAATAAAAGCACTCCCACAATGGCAAAACTCAAGAAAAATGCAAATTCCTGTTGAAGCAAATTAACAAAAGCACCCTGAGCTTTGATTTTACCAGCTGTTTTAAAAGCATCAAAATGATATGCCTGAAGTTTACTTTCAATGCTTGCGTACAAGGTATCGCCCCTTTCCTTGCCTATCATTTGCTCATTCTGGACCAAAAGCAACAAGCTACTGCTATCATCAGCAATCAAATTACCCATCCATTGCTTGTCTTTTTTAATCTTCTGGGCACTGCCAGCAAGAGATTCCTTACTGAACCAATCCAACAAAGGCCTGTAATTAACACCAAAAGGACTGATTATAGGTTCTTTTTGATTCAAAACAGAAACAACTTCCACTACCCCATCTACTTGCTTCAGTTCGTTTTCAAAGGCCAGGCTTTTTGTCAAAAATGCACTGTCAAAAACACCAGTATTGTTTTCTATGGCGATTAATAAATAATCATTGTCATTTTGAAAAACTTCCCTGTATTCCTGATAAAAATCCAATTCAGGATCATCGTGCTGGAAAAAATTTTCAAAATCATAATTGAAGCGCACTCCTTGCCAGGTAAGGATGAAAAACAAGGTCAGTAATCCTGCAAAACCAAGCGCCCACATGGAATTTTTCCTATTCATTCCTATCGATTTTATTGCTACAAACACTGTAAAGGTAATTCTCCATCTTTAACTCAAATCAATATTTAAAGGATTAATAAACTAACAAAATAATCTTTATTCGGCCTCATTAATTCTAATTCTTTCGCAAAAGAACCATTAACCCAATTAAAGGTTTTGGCTGCTTGCATAATTTACCATAATTTAGGGCCAAAAATTACGCACACATGAAAAAATTCACGATACTTTTTATTGGAGTTATCAGTGTCCTTCTCTTATTCAACCAAAGAGTAGTTGCACAATCTGAAAGATGGCAACAGTCGGTAAGTTACAAAATGGATATTGAAATGGATGTAAAAACCAATCAATACCAGGGCACTCAAATCATTGCTTACAGCAATAATTCTCCCGACACTTTAGATCAACTGTTTTTTCATCTTTACTACAATGCCTTTCAACCGAACAGTATGATGGATGTGCGGTCCCGGTCCATTGCCGATCCTGATAGGCGTGTAGGAGACAGAATATCCAAATTGACTCCTGATGAAATCGGATACATCCATGTAGAATCCTTGCTTCTAAACGGGCAAGAAGTAACGATGGAAGAAGTCGGGACAATCTTAGAAGTAAAATTACCTGAACCAATATTGCCACACACTACGGTGTTATTAGAAAGCAAGTTTAAAGCTCAGGTACCACTACAAGTGAGAAGAGCTGGAAGGGACAATGCTGAAGGAATAAAGTTTTCAATGTCTCAATGGTACCCAAAGTTGGCCAATTACGATGAACAAGGCTGGCATGCTAATCCATATATAGGTAGAGAATTTTATGGTATATGGGGAAACTTTGATGTGAAAATCACGATTGACAAATCTTATATACTTGGAGGTACAGGTTATCTTCAAAATAACAATGAAATAGGCTATGGTTATGAAGAAGAGGGTGTCTCTGTCAAAAGGCCTTCTGGATCAAACCTAACCTGGCATTTTTATGCCCCTAAAGTACATGACTTCATGTGGGCAGCAGACCCTAATTATACCCATGACAAACTGGTCATGGACAATGGAATTACCTTACACCACCTTTATGTAAAGGACAAAGAAACCAATAAGACCTGGCCGGAACTGAAAGAATACACGGCAAAAGCCATGACTTATTTCAGTGAAAGATATGGTGCGTATCCCTACAAACAATATTCAGTAATTCAAGGTGGTGACGGTGGAATGGAGTACCCAATGTCTACTTTAATCACTGGTCATAGACCAATGGGTAGCCTTGTAGGAGTTATGATGCATGAATTGGCCCATAGCTGGTTCCAGGGGGTTTTGGCTTCTAATGAGTCCCTTTACTCTTGGATGGATGAAGGATTCACTACCTATGCCAGTACCCTGAATATGGCAGCCAATTACCTCAAACCTTCTTCTGAATCGCCTTTAAAAGGTTCGTATACCAGTTATGAAAGGCTTGTTAAATCAGGACTTGAAGAGCCCTTGTCCACCCATGCCGATCACTTTCATACCAATACAGCTTATGGTGCTGCAGCTTACTCCAAAGGTTCATTGTTTTTAATGCAGTTGGGATATATTGTTGGTGAGGAGGTAAGAGACAAAGCCATGTTGAGGTATTGGGATGAGTGGAAATTCAGACATCCAAACGTCAATGATTTTATCCGCGTGATGGAAAAAGAAAGTGGATTAGAACTTGACTGGTACAAAGAATACTGGGTAAACTCTACCAAAACCATTGATTATGCCATCTCTTCAGTTACTGAAAAGGACAAATCACTTGTGGTGGTATTGGAAAGGAAAGGTTTGATGCCTATGCCTATCGACCTTGTTGTAACCTATGAAAATGGAAAAAAGGAAACCCTATACTTCCCTTTGACCATAATGAGAGGAAGCAAAGATCCGGAAAGTGGTTTCCCTGAAAGAACCAAGACCCAAAGATGGCCCTGGACAAATACTACTATTGAAATAACAATTGACCAATCTTCTTCCCCTGTTAAAGCATTGCAAATAGACGCTTCAGAGAGAATGGCAGACATTGACAAAACCAATAACTCCTGGCCAGCGGAATAAGAGCTAGTTCTTTTAAATTGAATTACCCCCAAAAAGTTAAATACTTGTTGGGGGTATTTTTTTGCGCAAAATTTATAATGCCAGGTAAAGCTTAATGCTATAGGTCATTTGTTCAGGAAAGAAAGGACTTGGCTGAATGGATGGACATCCCAAAACACTTTTCAATAAGTATTGCCGATCAAAATTAAGTCTCTATTATCACCAATGAATTGATCCCAATGATAGACCATACGGCATTCTACTTTTTATATCTAGCCAAAGGAGTAAGAACACCACTGTCCTACTTAAGTTAGACATTGATAAACCAGGATAGACCACCCATCCACCTCAAAGAACCGTAATCCTTTCATCCATTATTAACCACTCTCAACATCTTATTGTACCGATCACATAAATATAAATTGTATATTTTTTAAATAATTATTGGGAATTACGTCATTATATATTTACCTTATGACAGGTTTAATTTAAATAAACATCGTAGACATGAGGACAGCCACTATATTTACATTTTGTTTTTTGCTTATTACCGTTGGGATTAACGCACAAGATCTTCCTGAAATCGAGAGAAAAACAAGGGACAATACTTATCATTTCCAGGAATTTGAAGCCATGCAGTTAGATGCAATTGATCCTGATAAAGTTTCTGTCACTACTGCGAATGCAGAAATTATGGCATTTGAAAGATCGCCTACTATGGTAGCACCTATGGGTAATTATAAAGATTTTAAAATCATTAAAATCACGCTTCCTTCTAAACCAGCAATTACGTTGGACAAAAAGGTTCAGGTTCCTCAGCCAAAGCAATACTTGATAAAGAGAACCATAAAGGAGGAAGATAAATAAATTCTATTTTTTCATTCTATTGGGATTCCATGTGCAGGTTTGTCCTGTGTTCATGAACCCTTAACTTTTTGTGATTTTTCCCTATGATTAAAATAGGTGCTTGAATTTTTAAGCCAAATAGTCTAGTTAACCAACAGGTTTATCTAGACTATTTGCATAAATAGGGTAATACCTTCTACCTTAATATTATAATTAAGTCCAGATTAAGCATATTTATTTGCTAAAATTTCTTTTTTAATCTGGTTTTTTTGTCCAAATTCGACCAAATTATGCAATGGATTTCTCATTGCCTGACCTTTCTCAACCTGTGTTGATTTTTCTTCAGAGGAAATGATTCCGTCAAGCAATAGCATGTACATTGCCTATTTAGAGTTAAGGTCTCCAAATAATAAAAATTATGAGCAGTAATAATTTCGGAATTGAGGTACCCGGAGGGGTTACAAGTTGTTCTTTGACAGCAACAGGAGTCTATGGAAAGACTCAAAACTGTATTTTTCAGCTGTTGATTTATGACGAAAAAACCGTCAGAGTACAGATAACCCGACACGAAGAATTTACTCCAAATCCTTATAGTGTCATATCATCACCTAAGGTCACCAATTTTTCATGGGAAGAAAACAAAGAATTTTACCTACTAAAGACTAGAAAATTACAAGTACATATTGCCAAAAAGAAATTTCGGGTAATTTTCAAAAATGCTTCGGGACTAACCCTTAATGAAGATGACCCATCATTTGGTATCAATTGGCAAGGAACAGCGGTAAGTAGTTATAAGAAACTACAACAATGGGAAAAATTTATTGGGCTTGGGGAAAAAACTGGTGGTTTGAACAGGTATGGTCAAACATATACCAATTGGAATACCGATCATTTTGGATATGCCACCAATGCGGACCCTTTGTATTTGTCTATTCCATTCTATATTGGGCTACACCATAACAACTGCTACGGTATATTTTTTGACAACACCCACAAAAGCACCTTTAATTTTGGAGCTGGTAATAATCGATTTTCCTATTTCACAGCAGAAGACGGAGACCTGGATTATTATTTCATGCATGACGAATCCGTGAGTGGTATACTTTCGGCTTATGCAGATTTAACAGGCAAAACGCCCATCCCTCCTAAATGGGCATTGGGATACCAACAATGTCGGTACTCTTACTTTCCTGATAAGGAGGTAATCCGACTTGCCAACACTTTTAGGGACAAAGAAATCCCTGCGGATGTAATTTACCTGGACATTCACCATATGGAGGAATTCAAAGTATTTACTTTCGACAAGAAAAATTTCTCAAAACCTGTTGATTTGATAAAGCACCTAAAAGACCGTGGCTTCCGAGTAGTGGTTATTCTTGATCCAGGAATAAAGGTAGATGCAGAGTACCTCCCCTATTTAGAAGGCAATAATAAGGACTTGTTTCTTAAGTATCCTGATGGTGAAAATTATGAAGGGAAAGTTTGGCCGGGTTGGTGTGTCTTCCCTGATTTCACCAATCCTGAAGCCAGAGATTGGTGGGAGCAAAAGCTAAACTTCTATATAGAAGCAGGGGTGGACGGGTTTTGGACGGACATGAATGAACCTGCCACCTGGGGTCAAACTGTTCCTGATCTGGTTCAATTTTTCTATGAAGGGCAAGGAGCCAGTCACAAGAAGGGAAGAAATGTTTACGGCCTGCAAATGGCCAGAAGCACAAAAAATGGTCAGTCCCGACATGCCAAAGCCCTTAGGCCTTTTGTATTGTCTCGCTCAGGTTTTGCTGGGATACAGCGTTATGCTGCCGTTTGGACAGGAGACAATGTAGCCAGTAATGAGCATATGTTGGCTGGAGTGAGGCTTGTAAACAGCTTAGGCTTGAGCGGTATCTCTTTCTCTGGCTACGATATAGGAGGTTTTGTAGGGAATACGAGCCCTCATTTATTTGCCAGATGGATTTCTATAGCTACTTTTTGCCCACTTTTTAGGGCACATACGATGATCAATAGCAACGCCTCAGAACCTTGGGCTTTTGGAGAAGAGGTAGAAGAAATCGCTAAAAATTATATTCGGCTACGATACAAACTAATGCCGACAATTTACACCGCTTTTCACAACAGTTCTGAATCAGGTGTTCCGGTTACCAAAAGTTTATCCATTGATTACTCATTTGATGATAAGGTTTACCATGGCAACTTTGAAAATCAATTTCTTTTTTGTGATAACCTACTCGTGATACCTGTTGAAAGCGACAAAGAGATCACAAAAATCTATCTTCCTGAAGGATCCTGGTACCACTTATTTACTGGAGAATATTTTGAAGGGAATCAAGAAATGCTTTGGGAATGTCCTCTAGAATACCTTCCCGTTTTTGTAAAGGCAGGAGCTATTATCGCCATGCAATCAGCTACAAATCACGCTGATGAAACGCATGACGGCCATTTAAACCTTCATATCTACAAAGGATCCGGCATTACTGAGCAATTGGTTTATGAAGATGATGGAAAAAGCACAGCCTACCAGGGAGGGCAATTTTCTAAAACCCTATTTACCATGGATTTTAAAAATTACAGGCTGAATATTGAAAAGATTGCTACGAATTTTGAAAGTGAATTTCACACTGTCAATGTCTTTTTCCATGGAAAACACCTCAAAAGTGCAGCAGTAAATGGAAAAGAATTAAAAATAACAAAAAGTAATGTGGCCTTTTTGGATGAAATTTCAGACTTCGACCCTTTGCCCGATGGAAGTCACTCCTATAAAATATGCAAAGAAGTGTCTGGATTTTCTGTGGCCCTAAAAGACAAGGACCACTTTAAAATTGACCTGAGCTGAAATCAATCCCTTAATAATTCTCTCTAAAAAATAAAACGCCTTTCTATTTGAATAGAAAGGCGTTTTAGACTATTTATTTTTCCTTATTATAATACTTTAAGGCTTCGTCCATTTGTTTGTTAAGCTGATCAATTCGTCTTTCTGGACCAGGGTGAGTAGATAAAAATTCAGGCGTTCCTCCTGAACCTTCCGATTGGGCATTCATTCTTTCCCAAAAACCTGGAGCTTCCCTTGGATCATACCCTGCAATAGACATAAATATCAACCCTAACTGATCTGCTTCAAGCTCTTGATCTCTACCGAATTTCAACATACCTACCTGACCTCCAATTCCTACAGCTTGTAAAAATATGGTTTGTGTCAAACTTGGATCCTCTCCCATTGCTACTTGAAGCCCACCAATCAAACCATTAGCAACCATTCCTTGTGACATACGCTCTCTTGCATGACTAGCAATCGCATGCGCAACCTCATGGCCCATTACTACAGCTATTCCAGCTTCATCTTCACAGATCGGCAAGATACCAGTGTAAAAAGCTACTTTCCCTCCCGGCATACACCAAGCATTCACTTGGTCACTTTCCAGAAGATTGAAGTCCCATTTAAACCCATCAGTGATTGAAGAGTAGCCATTGTCCTTCAAATAAGTGTCTACAGCTTCTGCTATACGATTACCTACTTTTACTACTTCTTGCCCTTCTTTTGTATTTGTAAGTACCTTACTTTCTTTTAGTACTTGCCCATACTGGTCAAAAGCCAATGGAAGCACCTCAGAGTTACTTACAATACTCAGTTGTTTTCTACCACTTAAAGGTACTGTAGCACAGCTGTAAGCAAATAATCCTATAAATAGAAGTGTTATAATTTTTTTCATGTTTTCTTAATTTCAAACAAACGTAATATTATTTGCAAAGCTCCAAAAAAGATGCCAGATAATTAAGAAAAGGTAAAAAAAATGGTTTATGAAAGACCATGGATTCCCACCCTTAACTTCCATAGCTTTAATTTTAAATTTCTTAAGTAAGGAAGGAGCTTAAAAATCAATACCTGATGGCAATAAAGAGGAATGATATTTCGTAAAAAGCCAAGGTTATATTGCTTACAAGAACCCTAATCAAAGACATCCAGCGTTTTAATTGAAATTATATAGTTAAGTTTAATAACAGATCAACAAATATCCCTAAATTCATAGCCATACCCTTTTGTTCATGAATAAAAACCAGCAGTACTTTATCCGTGCAATGTCCCAGTTTTCGTCCTATTCCTGGTACATGCTTAGAAATCTTCCCTCAATCTTATTTTGGGGGGTACGGTTAAAAAACATCAATTTAAATTCATGTAGCACTACTATTCCTTTCAATTGGCGCACAAAAAACCCATTCAAATCCATTTACTTTGCCACCCTTTGCGGCGGGGCAGAATTGGCTTCCGGAATGCTTTGCATGCTTCACTTATCAGGCAATGAAGGTTTTTCTATGCTTGTAGTGGATATCAATGGTCAATTCTTCAAAAAAGCTAACGATCAGATTACAATGATTTGTGAGGATGGAGAACGAATAAAAGAAACCCTTGCTGGACTCCCCAACGCAGGTGATACTGCAGTAGTTAAAACCACAATAACTGGCTACAATACCACCAATGAAATGGTGGCGAAATTTGATATAACCTGGTCTTTTAAAAGAAAATGATCCTTTAAAACTTTTTATGAATTTACAGTTGCCTGCTTATTGATTACATCTACCAATTGATTCGCCGGTACCACACCTGATTTTCTCCAAATTACTTTTCCTTTTTGAAACAAAACTAGGGTAGGCACACTCTTCACCTGAAACCTACTGGCAGCCATAGGGTTTTTATCAATATCAATCTTTATAATTTTGGCTTTGGCTCCCACCTTCCCAGCTGTTTCTGCCAGAATGGGTTGCATCATTTTGCAAGGCCCACACCAGGTTGCATAAAAATCCACCAACACTGGCTGGTCTCCTTTGATTATTTCCGAAAAACTTTTTCCTTTTGCCATAACGTTACGATTAAAATTCTTTAACAAAAATATGGGTTTCAGCTGAAACCATCAGTGATATCCCTCACAGAGGATCCGCCAAGCCTATCAATGGCAGGTAATTCTTTTTAATTATTTCCAGATGATGCTCCATGTGTCCAAAAATAATATAAATAAGAGCTGACAAAGACATAGGATTTGAGCCAACTGATCCAATATTCTCGACTTGTATAACAGGAATGGCATCAATAAAGTGCCATAGTAATTTTCTATGCATTAAGAAGGTTGACAACAGTTTCTCAGGGGTTTGATTATTGAAATCAGCATTATTGACAAAAACCTCCTGATCAAATCCTGGCAAATTACTTTTTTCACCTCTACTGATACTTAAAGCCCTAAAATGCATCAGCTTTTCAGTATCAGTTATATGCCCTAATAGCTCATTGAAAGACCATTTCCCTTCACCATAGCTTAGCATCCCCTGATCTTTTGAAAGGCTTCCATATAGTTTTTTTATAACGGTTTCCTGATTATCTGAGAGGGCCTTTAGATCTTTGCCTGAAGCAAGTTCAACATATCTTTTGTAAAAGAGAGGATAGTCTCCTGCTTTAGGAATTTTAAGCCCTTTAGTAGTCTCCATTATTTTGTTAATTTTGTAAGATAAATTTAAATATAATCTTTCGATATGAATCCATTATTGGCAAAATTTAATACACCGTTTGAAACGGCACCTTTTGATAAGATTAAAAATGAACATTTTCTTCCAGCCATCAAAAGTGCTATCGCTGAAGTAAATGAGGAAATAAAGCAAATTAAAACTGCTACCACACCCGATTTTGAAAACACTATTGTGGCATTAGAAAACTCCGGGGAAAAGTTATCAAGTGCAGCATCCATTTTTTTCAATATCAATGCTGCCGAAACCAATGAAGAAATACAACAACTGGCCCGTGAAATCTCCCCGCTTTTATCTGCTCACAGCAATGATATACTTTTAGATGAAGCACTTTTTTAATAGGGTGAAAGCTGTTTATGACCAAAAGGACCAGTTAACTCTAAATTTTGAGCAAAGGACACTTTTGGACAAAAGCTACAAATCTTTTATCAGAAATGGGGCACTGTTGCAAGGTGCTGCTAAAGAAAGGCTAAGGGCTATCGATCAGGAATTATCCAAATTGGGATTACACTTCGGCGAAAACGTATTAAAGGAAACCAATAAATATGAATTGGTTATATCAGACGAAAAGGACCTGGAAGGATTGCCTGATGGCCTTATCGAAGCTGCAGCTCAAACAGCTCAAGAAAAAGGAAAGGAAGGCAAATGGGTATTTACCTTAGCATTCCCCAGTTATGTCCCTTTTATGACCTATGCTAAAAATCGGGAGTTAAGAAAGGAGATATTTATAGCCTACAACACCAAATCTGCCAAAGGTGATGAATTGGATAATCGGGAAATAATCAAAGACATCCTCAAGTTAAAAGATGAAAGAGCAAAACTTCTTGGCTATGCCAATTACGCTGCATTTGTTCTTGAAGAACGCATGGCTGCAAGCGGAGAGCAGGTTTTGACATTCCTTGACGAATTATTAGAAAAGGCAAAACCAAAGGCTCAGGCCGAATTGGAAGAATTGGAAACCTTCGCCAGTAAAATCGATAATATCGAAAAACTCTGCAAGTGGGATGTTAGCTACTATGCGGAAAAATTAAAAATGGAGAAATATGCCGTGGATGACGAGCTATTAAAACCCTATTTTGAATTGAATCGCACCATAGATGGCGTCTTCACCACTGCCGAAAAACTATATGGCGTTACGTTTAAAGAAAACAAGGACATTCCAGTATACCATGCAGATGTAAAGGCTTATGAGGTCAATGACGAAAACGGAAATCATCTTGCCGTTTTTTATGCAGACTTCTTTCCCAGAGCAGGCAAAAGAAATGGTGCTTGGATGACGGTTTACAGAGGCCAGCGCATTGAAAACAACAAAGAATACCGACCACATGTGTCGATCGTTTGTAACTTCACCAAGCCTACTAAGACTAAACCCAGCCTGCTTACCTTCAATGAGGTCACGACTTTGTTTCATGAGTTTGGTCACGCCCTTCATGGCATGTTGGCTCAGGGCACTTATGGATCCTTGTCTGGAACCAATGTCTATTGGGATTTCGTAGAGCTTCCTTCCCAAATATTCGAAAACTGGTGTTATGAAGCCGAATGCCTGGACCTATTCGCCAAGCATTACGAAACCGGTGAACCTATTCCTCCTTCCTATATAGAAAACATAAAAAAAGCAGCCAATTTCCATCAAGGTTTCCAAACTGCCAGACAAATAAGCCTCGGTCAATTGGACATGGCTTATCACACCACAGATCCCAAAGCCATAGCGGATATTTTTGAATTTGAAAATGAGGTAATGAAGCCTACGGCTTTGCTCGAACCTGTGGAAAACACCATGATGAGCTCTTCTTTCTCGCATATATTTCAAGGTGGCTATGCAGCCGGTTATTACAGCTACAAATGGGCAGAAGTACTGGATGCTGATGCTTTTGAATTGTTTCAGGAAAAAGGCGTGTTTAACAAAGAAACTGCACGATCCTTCAGAGACAATATCCTGGCCATGGGCGGGAAAGAGCACCCATCCATACTGTTTAAGCGATTCAGGGGCCGAGAGCCAAAACCTGATGCCCTTATCAAAAGAGCTGGATTGGAAGTATAGTTTTATGGGTAAGCAAATGAGTACTATTTGCTTACCTCCTTTATAAAGGTAAGCCAGTGGTAAATACAAAAGGGGCTCGAATGGGCCCCTTTTTAAACTCGTTCCGGAAAAACTTGTCTAAGTCCGTATGTAGGAAAAAATATATTGGTGCTTTAAATGATGATAAATCCTATTATCAACAGCCATATTAGCGCTGAAACCATTAGCAGTACAGTAAATTGTTTATCTTTCATTGCCCCCGAATTTTAATTCCATTAATGATATTAATATACAAAATTAAGGGCATGAAAACAAATAATCACCACATATTATTTTACAAAATTCGGGAAAATCAAACTATTCATTTTATAAAAAATATAATGCTTTTACTAAATAATGACCCAAACGATAAAAGCCATTGATTATTTTAAGGATTTATTATTTTTTAAACTTTTTTTAAAAAAATAAATTATTTTTTCTTCTGCAAATTAATATTGAGATGACCCAATTCATGGTAATGTTTCTGGTTTTGGGACATATTTTCTGCCGTCCATTCTATTTTCCGGGATAGGGGAAACTTTCTTACAGGACAATTGACAACCTGGCAATAATGACAACAAGGATCTGGAATACAAGGGTCTGCATGAACAAAAACCTCAATATTTCCGGGGAGATTTTCTTCCAACACCTCTTCCACCTCATGTACGCAATCATGCCCTTGTACAAGGTCGTAATAATAGGGTAATGTAAGATGCAAATCGATGTGACTGTCACCGCCATACTGTTGCACCCTCATATTGTGAATGTCTATCCAGTTTTTTTGCCGGTGCTTGTTCAGGATTCTCACAGCTTTATTGATAGACTTGGGGTTGGACTCATCCATCAGCCCCGCCACCGATTTTCTAACCAAAAAATAGCCATTGTACACGATATAAAAAGCAAAAAGTGCCGAAATAATACTGTCCAGCACATTCCATCCAGTAAAATAGATAATGGCGATGCCAAATATCAAAACAAAGCTACTTATAGCGTCTGTAGAAATATGCTTGCCATCGGCTTCTAATGTAATACTATTTAATTCCTTCCCTTTTTTCTGTAAAACAAAGCCCAACACCCCATTTACTACACCTGAAAAACCGATCAATACCATCCCCAAAGGCAATTCCATAAGCGGCTGAGGAAACAACATAGAATTCAGCGATTGATAAAGTATAAAAATTCCAGCAACGATGATCAGTGTTCCTTCAATTCCAGCACTGAAAAACTCTATCTTACCATGGCCATAGGGGTGATTTCTATCTCTGGGAACAGCACTCAGTCGTATACTGTAAAGCGCAAAAAATGAAGCCACTACGTTTACAATGCTTTCCAGGGCATCCGTTAATATCGCATTCGAACCTGTCAGGACATAAGAATAGAATTTTACTACCAGTAACACAATACTAATGGCAACTGACCAAAGAATAATTCGCTGTTTTTCTGAATTCACTTCACTAAAAATTTATCTCTCAAAATTAGCCTTATTTGAGAGACTGAGAAAATTAATGAGGGATTTAAAACATGATTTTGCTTTTGATTTGAATAATTAAACTCGGTTTATAGAAGCAATGCATCAGATAGCCTGACAGGGTTCAATCAAGTTTGTAGGGAAGGCAAGATTATCAGCAGGTTAGGTCTAAAACAAGCCTTTACTAAAAATGGAGGTGCATTTAATTGAGAAATTGATTATTTTGAAAATTAAAAATTTACATAAATCTTATAACCACCCCTATGACTTTAAAAAAGACTTATTTATGGTTGATAATCGTAATGTTATGCAACCTTAACCTTACAGCTCAAACTACAACTGCAAGGCGATCATCCCCATTAAACGTAGCACCCCCATTAAGTATCAGCCTTTCCTCAGAGAAGTTGGAGCGAATTGACAAGATGTTAAAACAATCTCTGGAGGACAATACCATTCCAGGTGCTGTGGCCCTAATAGTCAGAAACGGAAGAATTGTTTTCCATGAAGCCTACGGAAATGCAAATGCAAATGGAAAAAAATTACAGAAAGATGCGATATTCAGAATCGCCAGCCAATCAAAAGCGATTACTTCAACTGCTGTGATGATGCTTTGGGAAGAGGGAAAATTCCGTCTGGATGATCCTATTTCCCAATACATCCCAGAATTTAAAAACCCTGAAGTTTTGGTGAATTTCAAGTATGCAGACACTACCTACACCGCTAGACCTGCCAATAAGGAAATAACCATCCGACACCTGCTAACGCATACTTCAGGTCTTGGCTATGGAATAATAGATGGAGACGAAAGAATGAAAATGCTTTACCAAAAAGCAGGCACAACAGACTTATTTACCACTGAACCTGTTACCATCAAGGAGGTTGTCCTAAAGCTGGCAAAACTACCCTTACACCATGATCCGGGAGAAAAATTCACTTATAGCATGGGGCTGGATGTGCTGGGTTATTTCATTGAAGTAATTTCAGGAATGTCGTTCGAAACCTACCTACAAAAACACTTGTTTGAACCATTGGGAATGGATGACACAGGTTTTTACCTGCCAGCATCCAAAGGGGATCGACTTGTAGCCATCCAGCATAAAGTAGACGATAAATGGGAAAACTATCCCAATACCTTCTACGATGTCAATTACCCTATCAAAGGGGCAAAAACATTCTTCTCTGGCGGTGCAGGACTATCTAGCACCGCAAAGGACTATGCGACATTCCTTCAAATGTACCTTAATGGTGGGGAGTTTAATGGAGTACAGTTCCTGAGCAGAACCACAATTGCCACCATGATGGCCAATCAAACTAAGGATCTTTTTGGTGATGGAGACCAACATTACGGACTTGCTTTTGGCGTTTTGACCGAACAAGGTCAAGCAAAAGGTGGCCTTGGATCTCCTGGAACATTTGTCTGGGGAGGTTATTTTAACACCCAGTATTTCGCAGACCCCAAAGAGAAGATCATCGGAATTATCCTCAAACAAACGCAAGGAAGTACCGGTGACCAGACAAGCTGGAAATTTAAACAAATGGTAGGAACCACTATAGACTATTAAAGTTAGCCCATTTTATTGCACAGAACCCTGACAGAAAGTATAAAAATAGTCAACCCTCTCTGTCAGGGTTCATATACCGGTTCTGGATGATGATTTGGGTCAAAAGGATCGTAGTAATACAGTTTTTCGGCTTTGTATTTTTCCAAATGAACAGATAGCCGATCCATAAATCCTGAATAGGATTTGACCTCTTTTTGTGACCAAACCACCTCTGCCAAGGCCGCTATCCTTGGATACATCAGGTAATCAAATCGTTGCTCGTTGTCCACAGTTTCTGTCCAAAGATTGGCCTGTATACCAAGTATAAGAGATTTTTCTTCCGGCTTGACGCCGAAATCGTTTACTTCAAAATCATAAACAGCCGTTAACGGCGCAAAAGCTCCTGCCCATTTTCTACCATACTTGTGATCTTCCTGTTGAAGAAAGTCAAAGTAAAAAGGTATCCGAGGACAGATAACTGTGGCGTAACCATTCTGAAGGGAAAGACTAAGCTGCTCCTTTTTGTCATGTCTCCACCAAAATATTATCGTTTGGTCTTTGGGTAAGTTGGCGCCTGCCATTTCATCCCAAGCCAAAACTTTGTTGTTCATCTGGAAAAGGGTATCTGCCATTCTCTCAAAGAAATAGTCCTCCACTCCTTTCATCCCATTCAATCCCTCATTTTTTATCAAATCAAGCACTTTGGGGTCTTTGGGCCACATTTGATTGCCAAAACTCACCTCATCTCCACCTAGATGAATCATATTGCTTGGAAACAAAACATCTACCTCACGCAAGATCTTGCTTAAATAACCATAGGTAGTTTCTTTCGCTGGATGAAAAGTAAAATCAGGATACTTTTCTGAACCTCCACCACTATGTTCTGGGTAAGCCCTATTGGCTGCGGTGGCATGGCCGGGCATGTCTATTTCCGGTACCACAGTAATCATTCGCTCACTGGCATAGCGCACTATTTCTTTAATTTCCTCCTGAGTATAATAGGTGGCGGGTGCATTTGGATCGGACTGGTTACCTATTCCTCCTACAGTGGCCAGTTTGGGAAAACCTTTGATTTCGATGCGCCATCCGGGAGCATCTGTCAGGTGCCAATGAAAAATATTCAATTTGTAATAAGCCATGTGGTCGAGCAATTGTTTCACCTTATCCATACCAAAAAAATACCGGGACTCATCCAACATAACCCCTCTCCATTCATACCGAGGTTGATCCTGTATTTCCCAATTGGGCAAGGATAATTTACCACTTTTCACCTCAGCCGCATGTGCCAGTTGCAATAGGGAAATGACACCATAAAATGCACCTTCCTCATCTGCCGCTTCTATGATAACCTCTTTAGAATGGATGCTTATTTTATAGCCTCTACTTAACTTGCTCGATTTTCTTATGCTAATTGATTTTGCTGGTGATTCACTTTCCGATAGTGTAATACCCAACAGTCTCAAAGCTTCTTGCTGAAGGTAAGTGCCCTGGTCAGGGAAATCACTCTTCGAAAGTCCTACCTTATTGTCCCACAAAAACTCCCCTTCCGTCAATTTGTAGGAAGCAGGCATCGGGATGATCTCAGGTTGAACCTGAGCGATTGTGAAATCAAGTGTGAACAAGAAAAACAACAAGGATAAAAGGCAACTTTTAATCATAGGATTTCAATCAATTAATATTAGAAGGACAAAATTATAAAAATTTTACCTTTAACTCAGATTATTCAATAGGATTCTGATTTGTCGATCTCAGGTTATCCTATTTCCAGGTTAAATGCCCGATTGAAAGTAGTTGGATAAAAAGTCATCGCTTCAATTTACCATTAGGGTTAAATCAACAAGGATTAAATTGTAAATTTGACCAGCACAAAATATATAGTAAATGTGTTTATCCCCATTGCTATTATTTTACAAACCCTTTCCAATCATTAATAAAAGGATGGATTTCATGAAAATAAATTTAAGACTTTGCTGGCCAGCACTTCTGGTATTTTTACTTATCAATCTTTCGTCATGTACAGACAAAGGCACTAACACCGAAAATAAACCAAATATCATTATATTCTTTACGGATGATCAAGGTTATGGTGATTTGGGTTCTTTTGGAGCAGAGGGCTTTGAAACTCCGCACTTGGATCAATTGGCAGCGGAGGGCATAAGGTTTACAAATTTTTATGTTCCCGCTACAGTTTGTACGCCCTCAAGAGCAGGCTTACTCACCGGTCGCTACCCCAAAAGAAGCAATCTTCATGAGGCAGTGCTTTTCCCTTATTCAGATGGTGGCTTATCTCCTAATGAATTTACAATGGCAGAAATGTTAAAAGAGGGTGGGTATACTACCTCCTGCATTGGCAAATGGCATTTGGGGCACAAGGAAGAATTTATGCCAAACAATCAAGGATTTGATGAATTCTATGGTGTTCCCTATTCAAATGATATGGACAACCATTATTATGAAAAAATAGATTTTCAGTCTCCGCCCCTTCCCTTTTATCGAAATACAGAATTGATTGAAAGTGGTCCTGATCAGCAATTCCTAACAAAAAGATATACTGAAGAAGCCATAGCACAAATCAAAAACAGGGACCAGAAACCTTTCTTTATTTATTTGGCGCACAATATGCCTCATACTCCACTCTTTGCTTCTCCTGCCTTTAAAGGTAAAAGTAAAAATGGGCTTTATGGAGATGTAATTATGGAATTAGACTGGAGTGCAGGTGAAATAATAAAAACATTGAAAGAAGAAGGCATCTATGAAAATACCATTTTCATTTTTACTTCCGACAATGGCCCAGCAAAAGGTTCAGCCAAACCACTAAGGGGGAAGAAAGCCCAAACATGGGAAGGTGGGCAACGTGTACCGGGAATAATTTCATGGCCGGGTAAAATCCCCAAAGGAAAAGTTACAGATGAATTTGTCAGTACTTTGGACTTGTTCCCTACACTCGCAAAAATTTCTTCCTCCGCTATCCCAAAGGAAACACAAATGGATGGCATAGATCTTAGTGCATTTTTATTAGCCCCTGAAAAGACTATACTCCCTGAGCGTCCATTCTTTTTTTATGCAAGAAATGGTGATTTGGAAGCAGTTAGGCTTGGAAAATGGAAACTCCACCTAAAAAAATCAATCGGATGGAATGAAGATTCAGATGGTGAATTTCAGGTAGCCTTGTACAATTTGGAGGTGGACATTGCAGAAAAGAATAACGTAGCCAATCAAAATGCTGATACAGTAGCAAAACTTACCGCCTTGGCGAAAGGCTTTGATGGAGACATATAATAGGAAGCCATAGTTTCCTATTATTAGTTATTGTGCTTGGTAACTTGTCTAATTGTAAAATTACTCAAACCATACTTTCACCTTTGTTCCAGCTAATGAAAGCCAAAGGCAGTAACGTTATTGCCAACAAAAGCTTACACTGACAGGCAGGATAAATGTACCATCCTATTTCACTCAAAATCAATTTTAGCTATCTTTGCATTCTATGAGCGAAAAGAACTTCAAAAGATATACCATTACTTCTGCATTACCTTATGCTAACGGCCCTCTCCACATTGGACATTTGGCGGGCTGTTATATTCCATCTGATATTTATGTCCGGTACTTAAGATTGCAACAGAGGGACGTAGCCTACGTTTGCGGCTCTGATGAACATGGCGTGGCCATAACCATCAAAGCCAAAAATGAAGGAATCAGCCCACAAGAGGTAGTTGATAGGTATCATGGAATAATGAAGGATAGTTTTGAGAAATTCGGAATTAGCTTTGACCATTACTCCCGCACCACATCACCTGTCCACCATGAAACAGCCAGCCAATTATTTGCTGAACTGTATCAAAAAGGCGAGTTTGACGAAAAGGAAACGGAGCAATATTATGATGCAGAAGCCAATCAGTTTTTGGCCGACAGGTACATCGAAGGAACCTGCCCTAACTGTGGATACGAAGAGGCTTATGGAGATCAGTGCGAAAAATGCGGTTCATCCCTTAGCCCTACGGACCTGATCAACCCAAGATCTAAACTAAGTGGCAATACTCCTGTTCTGAAAATGACCAAACATTGGTTTTTGGACCTTGGAAAATTCACTCCTTTTCTAAAAGAATGGATTCTGGAAGAGCATGCCAATGACTGGAAAAACAATGTTTTAGGACAATGTAGAAGTTGGCTCGAATCAGGTGATGGTCTCCAGCCAAGGTCAATGACTCGTGACATGGATTGGGGCATACCAGTACCTATCCCTGGCGCCGAAGGTAAAGTGTTGTATGTTTGGTTTGATGCACCTATTGGCTATATCTCTTCTACAAAAGAATGGGCCAAGGAAAATGGAAAAGATTGGGAATTGTACTGGAAAGACAAGGAAACCAAACTGGTCCATTTTATTGGAAAGGACAATATTGTATTTCATTGCATTACTTTTCCTGCAATTTTGAAAACCCTTGGTGACTTTATATTGCCAGAAAATGTACCTGCCAATGAATTCCTGAATTTGGAAGGGCAAAAAATTTCAACTTCCAAAAACTGGGCTGTTTGGTTGCATGAATACCTGGAAGAATTCCCTGGTCAGGAAGATGTTTTAAGGTATGTGCTGACAGCCAATGCTCCTGAAACCAAGGACAATGACTTTACCTGGAAAGATTTTCAGGCGAGAAACAACAATGAATTGGTTGCCATTTTTGGAAACTTTGTCAATAGGGCGCTCGTGTTGACGCATAAATATTTTGAGGGAAAAGTCCCTAAAAATTATGGATTGGCACCAGTAGATGAGGAACTTATAGGCACATTAAATGAGTATCCTGACAAAATCTCTCAATCAATTGAGAAATACCGATTCAGAGAGGCGCTTGCCTTAATGATGGATTTTGCAAGAACAGGCAATAAATACCTTGCGGAAACTGAGCCTTGGAAAACTATAAAAACTGACCAAGAAAGAACTTCAACGATATTAAATATCGCAATAAATATAGTAGCTAACCTTTCTGTTTTATCTCAGCCATTTTTACCTTTCACTTCTGAGAAAATCAAAACCATGCTTGGATTAAGCGAATTGAACTGGGAGGATGCAGGAAGAATGGATTTGGTAAAAGAAGGAGACAGCATAGAAAAAGCTGAATTGCTTTTCCAAAAAATAGAGGACAGCACTGTAGAAACACAGATTCAGAAGCTTTTGGATAGCAAAAAACTAAACGAAGCAGCAAAATACAAGGCTGCTCCTATGAAAGAACTTGTCTCATTTGATGATTTCGGAAAATTGGATTTGCGTGTCGTAACAATCGTAGAAGCGATGAAAGTCAAAAAATCCAAGAAACTACTTCAACTTAAGGTGGATACAGGCATTGGGATCAAAACAGTACTTAGTGGTATTGCAGAGCAATTCCAACCTGAGGAGCTTGTTGGACGTCAAGTGACAATGCTACTTAATTTGGCTCCAAAAAAGATGGCAGGGATTGATTCCGAAGGGATGATTTTGATGGCCGAGGACTCTGAAGGGAAATTAAAATTGCTTAGCCCACACGAGGCTACCAACCCAGGTTCTGCTATTAGTTAAATCCTGAATAGGCAGTCTTAATTCGTAAATCGGTTACGCTTACTTTTTAATTTTACTAGGGTTTCCAGTGATAAAACTGGAGCCTAACAAGAAGCCAACTTTTGGCCCAGCAAGCCCAACATCAATAGCCACGGATAGCTTCCGTGGCTATTGAATGGTTTTAGATCATCTTCCTTTCAAATGCCTTATCACCTCTTTAATTCACCAATAAACAATTGACTACTAAAACATTGAGAGTGAATTAACCCCAAAGTGATCAGAACAATTCTCCTATTTAATTGTTATATTTGTCTAAAGTTTACTCAAACCAAATATGAATATTCTAATCATTTTTTTATTCCTTATTGCCAGCACATTGACTCAATCAAATATTACCCTCTCAGATCTTCAATGGAAAAAACGTGTATTGTTGGTTTTTCCATCAGATCATAAGGCAGAGGAAATGGATTTTAATTTGACCGATGAGCTTGAAGTGAAACTGAAAGACCGCGACTTGATCTACTTTTATTTTGGCGATAGCCTGATTAGTAATTCTGCCTATAGCTTTGATTCTGATTATCAAAAAAAGTTGAAGCAGCTCTACCAGATGGGCTCAAAGCAACATTCCTATGTCCTTATAGGTAAAGATGGTTCCTCAAAAATGAAAAAAGAAAGTGACAACATAGACTGGCAGACACTTTTTGAAACCATAGATGCTATGCCCATGCGCATCAAAGAGATTAAAAGGAATCCAGATAAAGGATAGTAAAATTAAATGAATATTTAATTCCTATCTTTCATCCAGCCAGTAATACTTATCCTTTCTTTGGCTGTCGGTAAAACTTCATGTGGTATTTCTCCGCTTAAAAAGACGACTAACCTCCCTCCCACAGGAAGGAAATCCTGGTACTCTTCTATTCCATCTGGTCTCGTGAAATACATTCTTAATTCTCCCCCATCGGATTCTTCCCAAGTATCATTCAAATAAAGAATAACACTAACAATCCTATATTGGACGGTTTGGAACTGATCCAGGTGACGTGAATAAAAAGAACCCTGTGGATACATGGCAAAATGGGCTTCATAGGATTTTAGCCCTAAAAAACAACGTCTGTTAATAGCAGATTTTAGGCGATCCATTTTATCCCAATACACTTCCTGAATTGGTGTCAATAGGTTTTCATCCATCCAAAGCACTTTATCACTTCTTATCTCAGGTTTAATTGCAAAAGTTTCTCCGCTACCAATTCCTGCCAACCTAAATTGCCCATGCATCAACAACTCTTTCTGTTCACGGAGCATATCTGTCCTGAAATCTTCTGAGATATAGTTATCCACTACAGACCAACCTTTGTCATAAAGATCCTGAACCACTTTGTCATTGCTTTTTTCCAAATCATCCATAAGCTCAAATGTCGACTATAATCCGAAACAATCTTCATTTACTATTTATTATTTAGCCCAAAATTGGGCTAAATAATAAATAGCGGGATGGAAATTTCACTTTTATCCGTTATTTTTAGTATTAAGCGTTAATTTTGTGCTCGCTCATAGAAAATTAAAAATATGCATTTAAAATCAGACGATATTATACGATTGGAAATTGATTTTATCACCGGAGAGGTCCCTCCTCCTTTTAGTCATATTTTTAAGCTTAAACTTTCCTTCAGCAAAAATTTTGTGAATACTCAATTTGATATTCAGTATACCGATAGAGAAAGCCTAAGTCCTGAAGAGATCATTGATGAGGGATTTACTATGGCGGATGATTATGGGTACAAGGGTGAGATCCCTAAGCTTTGGGAGGGTATTTTTAAAAAGCTTTATTCTGCCTCAAAATGGTCTAATCTAAAAACCCTAGGAGAAAGTGGCGGAATCAAAATTGCTCGCGAAAGATGTACATGGAAAGATGATCCGTGACATTCCGCTAAATCAAGAAGATTGGTACTTTACCTGCCAGGATTTCATTCAAGCCATTTATGAAATCAGCAAAAAAGAAGCGCCGATGCAAATCAGATACCTTGAAATTAAAAAGGATAAAAAAACCCTGGTCGATCTCGTTTATAAGTTTTCCATACGGAAAGTAGTGCTGAATGTAAATGGGAAAGAGAAGGAAATGGATTGGGAAAGCGGTAGAGACCTTGCCTCTCTGGTATTTATTCCAGATTATGATTACGATTTAGCAATGGAGGAAGAACCTGAAAAAAATGGCCAGTACCTGGATTGTGGAGATGGGTTGTGGCATGAGTTTGAGAAGGGCATTATCAACCTGGATCCATCTTTTGACGCAAAGAAAAAAATCACTCAGACATTAAGTGACCTTTTATAATACTTAATAGCGTATTAAGGGCTTGTTATTTTCCTAATATCAGATTTAATGTCCAGTATCATTTTACCTATTTCTTCGAGTGAAATCGGCGCACTCGGAGTAGGGTCAGGAAAGTGGGTGCTTATAAAAGCCTTGGCTTCCCATATTTCAATTACTTCTTGAATAGAAATGTCGTATGGCTTGTAAACTTGATTGTCAGAGACTACAAATAATTTACCTCTCTCGGTGATATAGTTAAATACCCTTTTGTAAACGATCCCATCATTCTTGGTCACCAATACATATGTTTTACCATTTTTAATTTCCGCTGGACTTTCAAGATAGGCTCCAACAACAATCGTCCCAGGCAGCAGGGGTAACATGCTGTCTCCACTTATTTCAAAAGCCCTGTAAGTTTGATTGGCTGAAAGGTTTGGCAGTCCGAAGTTGGGTAAATTCTCCATGTACTCAGGGTCAGCGTATCCATTTAGGTATCCTGCTGAGGCTTTTTTCCCTACCATACTGATCCGTTCCTGGTCATTTTGGTCTAGGGTAACTGTGAGTATTTTCAATTTTTCTCTTTGCAGAAATTGACGCCCTTTGGCTGCAATGTCCCAACTTGTCAACTCATCTATTGACACATCAAAAATTTTAGTCAACGTGAGAATCGTCGATAGCCTTGGCTCAGACCTGCCATCTTCATAGGCAGAAATCATGGTTCTTTGCAACCCGAGCGCTTCTGCTAGCTGGGTTTGGGTTTGTCCCGACTTTTTACGTAAAACCTTAAGGTTGCTTGCCAAAAAACTCATGCTGAATACAAGTAAAATTGATGGTCATCTTTCCATTGATTTTTAAAGGTAAACTTTAATAAATCCATTTTAGATTTTTCTCTCAAATTCAATCTTAATTTAATTTCCTCCATAATATCTTCATCAGAAAAAGCCTGATTAACCAAAAGGTAACCATAACTGGGTCTTGAAGCATTTTGGATTTGAAATTTCACCTGGAGATTACCAGAAACCAATTTTTTCGTAGTAAAACTTATGCTGTTTAGGTCTCTCATTTTTTCAATATGTTTATTTAATCAACATTATAAAAATAGGTATGTTATTTTAATTAACCTATTAAAGTGAGATAAAATTTGGGGATATACCTATCAAAACCTTAGATAGGCTAAACATCATTTAGCAGGAAGTCAGGATTATAAGTTGAACTAAAACTGATAAAAAAGCCATCTGGACATAAAAAAGCCTGTGAGAAAATATCCCACAGGCTTATTAATTATTGCATGTATTTCGGAAAGAGTAATGGATTAATTGCCAAATTTCTTTCTCAATTGGGCAAGTTTATCTTCCATACTTTCTTTTACCTCTTGTTTACTCTCTTGCAGCTTGCGACGAGGTTTGTCTTTTCGGGAAGAAGAAGTATTGGCGGCGAATGGATCTGACTTGAGACTTAAGCCAATCCGTTTTCTTGGCATATCAACTTCCATTACCGTAGCCATCACTTTTTGACTTACAGCCACGACTTCTTTGGGATCCTTGATAAACCTATCTGCCATTTGACTCAAGTGAACAAGGCCATCCTGGTGCACTCCAATATCCACAAAAGCTCCAAACTGGGTAATGTTAGTCACTATACCAGGTAACTTCATTCCTACTTTAAGGTCTTTCATTTCGTTGACGCCGTCTTCAAACTGAAAAACCTCAAATTTTTCTCTTGGATCTCTGCCTGGTTTGCCTAATTCCTCCAAAATATCTTTGAGCGTAGGTAATCCGACTTGTTCATTGACATAATCCTTTAACGGGATTTTCTGCACCAGTTCCTCAGTTTTCACCAACTCATCAACTGATACTCCCATGTCTTGGGCCATTTTATTGATCAGTGCATATCTCTCTGGATGAACAGCACTGCTATCTAGTGGATTGGCTCCATTTCGAATTCTTAGAAATCCTGCTGCCTGTTCGTATGCTTTATCACCTAGCCTTGGAACTTTCTTAATCTCCTCCCTACTTTTAAATGGCCCATTTTCATTTCTGTAATTCACAATGTTTTGTGCAAGTGAGGGGCCAAGGCCTGACACATAGGTCAGCAATTGCTTGGAAGCAGTATTCACTTCAACGCCTACACCATTTACACAACTCATAACGGTATCATCAAGGGAGTTTTTTAAGGCAGACTGGTCCACATCATGTTGGTATTGCCCTACCCCAATAGATTTGGCGTCAATCTTAACCAATTCTGCCAATGGATCCATCAGTCTTCTCCCAATAGAAACAGCTCCTCTTACGGTAAGGTCATAATCAGGAAATTCTTCTCTCGCCACATCCGAAGCAGAATAGATAGATGCTCCACTTTCGTTGACCATCACCACTAAAATTTCCTTGGGCAACCCTATGTTTTTAACAAAATTTTCCGTTTCCCTACTCGCAGTACCATTACCTATAGCGATGGCTTCAATGGCATTTTTCTCTACCATATATTTCACCAAAGCAGTAGATTCCATGATCTTCTTTTGTGGCTCATTTGGAAAGATGGTTTCACTCTGAAGGAGTTGCCCTTGAGGGCCAAGGCATACCACCTTACAGCCAGTCCTGAATCCAGGATCTATGGCCAAAACAGATTTCTCACCCAGTGGGGATGACAATAGTAATTGCCTGAGGTTTTCTGTAAATACTTTGATGGCATCCTCATCTGCTTTTTTCTTAGCATACAACCTCACCTCTGTTTCCATAGAAGGCTTAAGGAGCCTTTTATAGCCATCCTTAGCAGCCAACTTCACCTGTTCAGAAGAAGTATTGCCTTCTGTCACAACCGCTTTCTCAATTATCTTTATAGCACTCAGATCATCCGGACCAGTATCCAACATCAAGAAAAGTTCTTTTTCACCTCTTCTCATGGCCAAAATACGGTGCGATGGAGCGGTTTTAACAGGTTCTTTCCAATCGAAATAATCCTTATACTTGATGGCTTCTGCTTCCTTACCGGGGATGACTTTCGATACAAATTCCCCTTCCTCAATGAACAATGTTCTTAGCTTCTTTCTTATTTCAGCATCTTCATTGATCCATTCAGCTATAATATCTCTTGCACCGCTTAAAGCGTCTTCTTTAGAGCCTACCCCTAACTCTTCATTTAGGTATTCCTCTGCGGTTTTATTTAAATCAATAGCACTTTGTTCGAAAATTAAATGGGCCAAAGGCTCAAGTCCTTTTTCTTTTGCAATGGTACCTTTTGTTCTTCTTTTTGGTTTAAAGGGAAGGTAAATATCCTCTAAAACAGACATGGTCTCTGCTGCAAGAACTTTACCAGCGAGCTCATCTGTTAGTTTCCCTTGTTCATCAATGGATTTTATTATCGCCTCCTTGCGCTTGTCCAAATCCCTTAATTGCTGCAACCTGTCTCTAACAGCAGCTACTTCTACTTCATCCAAGCTTCCGGTGACTTCTTTTCTATACCTGGAAATAAAAGGAACTGTTGCCCCCTCATCCAGTAAATTGGCCGTACTGATTACTTGCTTCTCACGAACGCCTAACTCAGTGGCAATCTTGGAATAATGATTCAAATCTGACATGAATAAAAATAATTAAATCCTGATTTTGTTTAATACAGCGCAATTTAAGGCTATTTTTTTTGGGATACAGTAAAAAACTAAGAATTCGATTATTCGTTTATTTCCCAGCAAATTGTATATTTACAAACAAATTTATACTTAGAGGAAAATGGAAAACAGTCAGGGAAAGCTTTATAATTTAGGGAATTTAGAAGAAATAAGTGGTGGAAGTAATGAATTTGTAAATGAAATGATAAAGCTCTTTATCACCCAGTCTGAAAATACAATCACTGGATTTGAACAAGCCATTGAAAATAAAAATTATAAAGTTATCCGTGACCTGGCACATCAGATAAAACCAAGTATTGACAATATAAAAATCACAAGCCTAATGCCTGTTATTAGGGAAGTGGAGCATTTGGCAGAAATGGAAAATCAATCGGAAGATTTATCTTCAAAGATCATGGAGGTTAATACTGGACTAAAAAATGTAATTTTTCAGTTGCAAGCTGAACTCATTGAAAGAAAATAATGGCTTTTCACCTCGCATTCAGAACGTTTAAAAGGTAAGGTTTTAAAACCATCTTGGTCGGGTCATTTACAACATTCTTGTGGGATTGAAAGTACTTTCACTGTCAAAATGCAGCCATTTTTCCAAACCTGATGGTTTTCACCAGCGGATTAAATATTGTATCCCTCAGTCTCTTTTATTACCATATTAAATTGCAATGATTCCACCTATTGGGATCAGGGGTAAAAAAACGAATGCGCTTTTCTTCCATTTCTACCGCTTCTGTCTTCCCTTGTCTCCTAAGTATCTCTAGCCTTAATTCATGACATTCTTTGGCTACATAGGAATCCGGAAAGGACCTGGCTGAAAGTGTCAATAAATCAAATGCCTCTACCAATCGGGCCTCTCCACCCTTCTTCAAGAGCTTTTTTCCCTTTAAAAAATTTGATTTCCACATTTTAGCTTCGGGTTTCATCCTATCGGCTTCCTGAAAAACTTCAAAAGGCACAACCCTAGAAGGGTCCTCTTTTTCAGATATCTTACTTACTTCAGAAGATTCAAAAAACGAGATGATGGCCTCATAATAGGCACTGGCCTCTTTATTATTGTAATCAGGTATCCTTAACTTTTTCTCCTCTTTTGGAGAGGTGAAAAATGTAGCCTCTCCTATAATACCTGGTATGCCATAGGTCCCTCTTAAAACACTTGCTCCTGAGCTAGAAAATATAGTGTAATCTGAAACCAGGCTATAGGGTCCTTTTCCTTTAAAGAGATGTTTTACTAGTTTCTGCGCCACCATTTCCCCAAAATCAACACTTGCTCGGTTTTCCTCTGCACTGCCATGAAAATAGACAATAGGAAAATTTACTTTAGGGTCAGCTGTTGCATTGTGATGGATAGAGACAAACAAGTCCGCCTTATTTTCAAGTGCGATTTTACTCCGGTCAGCCAATGGAATAAATGTATCCGTAGTTCTTGTAAGAATAACTTCAGCCCCGGCCAACTTCAACATTTCACCAAGGAGAATAGCCACCCTAAGATTGATCCATTCCTCCCTTTCTCCGGTAGGGCCTACTCGGTAGGAATCAGTCTCTGCAGTTCCTCCATGACCAGGATCTATGCAAATCACCTTTCCTTGAAGCGCATTCCTATTGGAATCAAATGTGGACCATGCCAATAAATTTGGCGAGACAATGCAAAATGAAATTAGGATAATGAGAAATTTTCTACCAATTCTTTTCGCTGAATCTATCATTTGTAATTTCACTTATTATATTTTTATCCCCTTTATCCTTAGACCTGAATTGAGGTTCAATCCCATTATAGTCTTATTTTCAATCTCCTTCTGTAAAGTCAATAAATTGATCTATCTCTATCCCAAAGCCCTTCCTTCAGGTCTTAATACTGATTGGCTGGAAATATTTACCATTCTAAAACCCTAAAGTTATGTGAACATCATGTCCTAAATCAATGGCCTACTTTGAATAATATCCAGCTAATCAAAGATACTTTATTTATTCAAAAATCCTAAAAGCCCCCTATAGCATAGAAGGAAAGAAAAGTTACCAAATAAAAAAAAAGGCTCCCGTAATTAAATACAGGAGCCTTGAATATATTTTTAAAACAATTAGTCAATTTGAATTAATTCTGCTGTTGAAGCCTTTTCAGGTATCATTTGCACCACCTTTTCAGTTTCTGTATTCACATTATGTGTTAAACCTAAAGGACTGTCCAAAGGAATATAAGGTGCAATCACAATTGAAACGATAGAGGTCAACTTGATCAGAATATTCATGGAAGGTCCAGAAGTATCTTTAAATGGATCACCAACCGTATCACCTGTCACAGAAGCCTTGTGTGGTTCTGATCCTTTGTAATACATTTCACCGTCAATCATTACCCCTTTTTCAAATGATTTCTTCGCATTGTCCCAGGCCCCTCCGGCATTGTTTTGGAAGATCCCCATCAAAACACCAGAAACGGTAACGCCTGCCAACATACCACCAAGTACTTCATGTCCAAAAAGGAATCCTACCACTATAGGAGAAAGCAAGGCAATGGCTCCAGGTGCAACCATTTCTCTAATGGAGGCTTTGGTAGATATTTCAATACATTTCTCATAATCAGGCTTTGCTTTATACTCCATTATTCCTGGAATCTCTTTGAATTGCCTTCTCACTTCGTTGACCATGTCCATGGCCGCTCTACCCACTGCTGCTATTGCTAGGGCAGAAAAGATAAAAGGAATCATTGCCCCAACAAATAATCCAGAGAGCACATCTGCTTTATAGATATCTATGGTTGAAATGCCTGATATGCCAACATAAGCAGCAAACAATGCCAAAGCTGTCAATGCAGCGGATGCGATTGCAAAACCTTTACCACTGGCAGCAGTAGTATTTCCTACAGCATCAAGAATATCTGTTCTTTCTCTAACTTCTTTTGGAAGGCCGGCCATTTCTGCAATACCACCTGCATTGTCAGCGATAGGGCCAAATGCATCGATAGCAAGTTGCATCGCTGTAGTAGCCATCATACCTGCAGCAGCTATGGCCACACCATATAAACCTGCTGCCATATAAGAGGTAAAAATACCTGCTGCTAATACTAAAACAGGAAGTACTGTAGACTGCATTCCTACAGCCAGACCACCAATAATATTCGTAGCATGACCGGTAGAGGATTGTCTAATGATAGAATTCACCGGGCCTTTGCCCATTGCTGTATAATATTCAGTAATTATACTCATCAAAGCTCCTACAATCAAACCAATGAAAACTGCTCCAAATACACCCATTTTAGTAAATGAGGCTGAATTTAATCGTGACATTACCAAATCACCCTCTGGCAACATATAATCGATAACAAAAAACGATGCTGCTACTGTCAATAGGATTGAAAACCAATTGCCTCTATTTAGAGCTGCCTGCACATTACCATTTTCAGATTTAATTTTAACAAACAAGGTTCCTATGATAGAAAACACAAGACCCAGACCAGCAATTACCAAAGGCAATAGCACTGGTGCAATACCTCCAAAATTATCATTACTCACTATTTCTCTACCCAAAACCATGGAGGCCAATATTGTGGCTACATAAGAACCGAATAAATCTGCTCCCATTCCGGCAACATCACCTACATTGTCACCCACATTATCTGCAATAGTTGCAGGGTTACGTACGTCATCTTCTGGTATTCCTGCTTCTACTTTACCTACAAGGTCAGCACCTACATCAGCTGCTTTGGTATAGATACCTCCACCAACTCTGGCAAAAAGGGCGATAGATTCCGCTCCAAGAGAAAACCCAGCCAAAACTTCCAGCGCGGTTTCCATCTCATGACCATTTACATCTCCACCAGTAGAAACGACAAACATGTTATAAAAAATAATGAACAAACCACCCATACCTAAAACGGCCAGTCCTGCTACTCCAAGTCCCATAACAGTTCCTCCGGTAAAGGAAACATTCAAGGCCTTGGCCAAGCTTGTTTTTGCTGCTTCGGTAGTTCTCACATTTGTTTTGGTAGCGATTTTCATCCCTAAATACCCGGCAAATGCGGAAAGCACAGCGCCTATTACGAATGCGATGGCAATGACTGGGCTGGAATTGTCTAATAAAGTACCAGACCAGCCTAAAATAATGGCTGCAATCACCACAAAGTAACCCATGACTTTCCATTCTGCTTTCAGAAAAGACATTGCTCCTTTGGCTATATAACCAGCCAACTCCACCATGTTTTCATCGCCAGTAGGCTGTTTAGTAACCCATGCTGATTTTACGGCCATAACTACTAGGCCAAGAATACCCAAAAAAGGGACCAAATAGAGAAATAATTGTTCCATTTATTAACTGTTATAAAGAATTGGATTTATTTTTAATTTCGACAAAGATATTATTATTCCCATTCCATTCAAGAAAGTATTGCTAAAAGATAGTAATCACACACAATTAGCGTAATATTCTATCATAAATCAGTATGATTGCTCTATAAATGGCAAAACATCGAACGAAATCGTAATTTTCAACAAAAAATCAAATAAATCCCCAAAATGATGGATTTTCAGTAAATCACTTTACCAGCAAAAAAACCATAGGTTAAGAAAGAAAATTACCGCTTGATCAATCATTGATAGGATTTAATTAATAAAATTTTGGTATTTGTGATACATTAGACGCTATAAAATTGACTAAAGGGTAATGACTTCCTAACTCGAAGGTATCGTCGAAAAACATACTGAATATTATATTATTAAGAAAGCCTTACCGCTCAAATGAAGTATCACTTGACATTGCCATCACCTAAAAAAGTGTAATACCCCTTAAATACATTCCTAAAGTTAACCACTATGAAATTCATCAAATCAAATCTGTATCTATCCTTATTTCTAGTAACTTTTTACATGATCCCCGTTGCTGGTTTTGGGCAGGAAAGTGGCCTTACCTTGGCTGTTTTTGATATAGATGCGACTCCACCTATTGGCAGCTTACTGGCTTATGATCCGTTAGAACAAACAGATGATTTAGGACTACGCGCCAAAGGCGTTGTGATTTCTGGAAGCGGGTTGCCTATCGTTATTTGCGCTATTGACTGGATAGGAATCGCCAATGAAAGTCAGGATGCATTTAAGGAAAGTCTTGCCAAAGCCGCTTCAACTATTCCATCAAGAGTTGCCGTCCACACCTTGCATCAACACGATGCGCCTATAAGTGATTGGGGGGCGGAGAAAATTTTAAAGGATGCAGGGTTGGATCCTAAAGGGTATGAAAGTTCTTACGACAAGGTATTACTACAAAATTTAGAAGAGGCTATAAAAGAAGGTTTAAAGGATGCCAAGCCTATAACCCATATTGGCACTGGAAAAGGGATTGTTGAGAAGGTTGCTTCAAACAGAAGAATTTTAGGTGATGACGGACATGTAGCTTATACTAGAACATCATCTACCAAGGATAAGAAAATACGAGATTTTCCTGAAGGCTTAATAGACCCTGAGGTTTCATTGGTAAGCTTTTGGAATGAAGAAGAGCCAGTGGCGGTATTTAGCTACTACGCTGTACATCCCCAAAGTTACTACCTGACCAAAATTGCCAATCCAGATTTCCCTGGTATTGCGAGGTACATGCGTCAATTGGCCGTTCCAGAAGCAATGCACGTACATTTTAATGGGGCTGGAGCAAATGTAACTGCCGGAAAATACAATGATGGCGCCAAAATCAATCGAAAAATCCTTGCTGAAAGACTTGCTGCAGGAATGGAAAAGGCCTGGGAAAACACAGTAAAAACTAAAATCACCAAGGAGGATGTTTATTGGCAACAAGAACCCATCCTGCTTACACCCAAGGAAAGTATTCCCGAAATCGCCAAGGAAATGCATACTCAAAATGCCCGGTGGCTTACCAATAATGTACAAAAACTGGCCTGGTACAACAGGCAGGCTCTTGGTAAAAAGATAGATATTAGCTGCTTGGCCATAGGTGATGTTAGAATGCTACATTTACCCGGAGAACTTTTTATTGAGTACCAGTTGGCCGCCAAAGCAGAAAGAAAAGATTTATTTGTAACCATGGCAGCCTATGGAGATTATGGCCCCTTCTATATTGGACCAGCATCCGCCTATTCAGAAGGTGGTTATGAAGTGGGAACCAGCCCTGTAACTGCTGAAGCAGAACCCATCATCATGGGAGCCATTAAAAAAATGCTTCATAGAGACATTTCAAAAAACAATCTCGATAGCCCACTAGTATTAGAAGCTGAGAGTGAAAATCCTTTACGAACATTGGAACAATGGGAAGAAAAGAAGGCGTCATGGAAAAACAACATGGCTTCGATCATGGGCACGCTTCCTTCAAGAGCTCACTTAAAAAGTCCGGAAGTAAATTATTTGGATTCTACAGTAGAAGCAAACTATACAAAACATCATATCTCTTTTGCCAGCGACAAACGAAATGAGGTAACTGCCTTCCTTTATATTCCGCACAGCATTAAAGTAAAGGCACCAGCTATGTTGGTACTTCACAGTACAGGCGACCTAGGAAAAAAGATAGTTGATGGACAAGGACCACTCGAGAACAGAGCACTTGCCAGTGAATTGGCTGAAAGAGGTTATGTGGTTATTGCTCCAGATTACCCAAGCTTTGGAGAACAAAAGGACCACGATTTCGCTACAGATGGCTTTGCATCAGGCACCATTTTAGCGGTATGGAATCACATGAGGTCTGTAGATGTGCTTACCAATATGAGTGAAGTAGACCCAGAGCGAATAGGAGTCATCGGTCATTCTTTAGGTGGACACAATTCCTTGTTCGTCGCAGCCCATGATACGAGATTAAAAGCTGTGGTTACAAGCTGCGGATGGACACCGTTTGATTATTACGACATTGGAGAGGCAGGAATCAAGAATTACGGCGGAAGATTAGGCCCTTGGGCTCAAGACAGGTATATGCCAGCTATCAAAAAGCTACTGCCTGAAGCGCAGTTGCCATTTGATTTCACTCATATTATAGCCTCTATTGCTCCAAGGCCTGTTTTTACCAATGCGCCACTAAATGACAGTAACTTTTCAGTAAAAGGAGTTAAAAAAGGAATTGCTGAGATACAACCTGTATACAACTGGCTGGGTTACCCAGATAATCTAATTGTGAAGTATCCAAATGCTGACCATGATTTCCCGCCAAACACTCGAAAAGAGGCTTATTCTTTTCTAGATAATGTTTTTGGTTTTACACCTGTGAAAAAACTAGACTTTGAAAAATAATCACTTGAATTACCCATTTAAATAAAAAAAGGAAGTTTACGCCGCTTTGTAAAGGGAAAAATTTCATTTCCTTTAAAATTTGTAAGATATTAGGCTTTTAATCAGTCAATAATTAGCTAAAATTATGAAAGGTAACGTTACCCATACTTTATTTGCAATCATTCTTATAGGATTTTATTCCTGTCAGGATGACAAATACGCTGAAGCTCTTAGTCCGGAGGAATCCATTGCTACATTTGATATTCATGAAAATTTCGAAGTAAAACTATTCGCTGCTGAACCCCATATTAAGGATCCGGTAAGTTTGGTTTTTGACGAAAAAGGAATTGCTTACGCTGTGGAAATGCCAGATTATCCTTACAAACCTGAAGAAGGCAAAGGCAAAGGGGTAATAAAAAGACTGGAAGATACTGATGGGGATGGCGTCATAGATGCCTCTACTGTATTTGCAGAAGGATTGGCTGATGCGACCTTCTTAATGCCTTGTAAAGGTGGGCTCCTGGTAACAGCAGCGCCTCATATTTATTATTTAAAAGACGACAACGGTGATGGAGTGGCTGACACTAAGACGCCGATTTTCTCAGGTTTTTTTGAAAATAATTCAGAAGCACAAATAACCAACCTCCGTTTAGGGATTGACAATTGGGTCTATGCTGCGAATAATGGACAGCGAAGTGATGTTACCTATGCAGATGCTCCTGGAGAAGGGCCTTTGGAATTAAGAGGTGCTGATTTTAGATTTCGATTGGATAAAGAATTGTTTGAGAAAGAGAGTGGTACTGCACAGTTTGGTCAAACGTTTGATGATTGGGGAAATAAGTTTTTCACTCAAAACACGCTACATATCCAACAAACTGTTATCCCAAGCAGGTACCTTGAGCGTCATGGACAATTGTCTAGCAGTTCAGTAAACCACAATATTTCTGACCATGAGCTTGAAATGTTTCAGGTCACTCCTCCTCCTTACTGGAGAGCAGAACGTACCAGAAGGAGAAATATACAATACCAGGAACAAGAACTCGACAGAGTAGAATATGCTGAAGATCATTTTACGGGTGCTTC
The DNA here is from genome assembly GCF_000427295.1 of Cyclobacterium qasimii M12-11B. Lineage (GTDB taxonomy): Bacteria > Bacteroidota > Bacteroidia > Cytophagales > Cyclobacteriaceae > Cyclobacterium > Cyclobacterium qasimii. Next base: position 99,599 of record NZ_ATNM01000071.1, read on the forward strand.
AGGAGGAACAGTTTACGATGGTGGGAACTTCCCCGAAGGCTTTAATGGAAATGTTTTCACAGGTGAAGTTGCTGGTAATTTAGTTCACAGAGATATCATTGTTGAGGACAAAAACAGTCCTACACTAATTGCAAAAAGAGCTTCAGAAGAATTAGCTAAAGAGTTTCTTGCTTCAACAGACCCTTGGTTCAGACCAGTTGGTTTCACTGTTGGTCCTGACGGATCACTATTTATGGTGGATTTTTACAGGCAACACATTGAAACACCTGTTTCGATTTTTGATGACCTGAAAGAAGACATGGATTTTATGCATGGAATGGATCATGGTAGGATCTATAGAATTGTTCCTAAAACGGGCGTATCTACTACTGCAGTGCAGGATTTTTCTACCATGGATGCAGAAACCCTAGTAGCCCACCTTGCCAATAAAAATGGCTGGTGGAGAACGACTGCTCAAAGAATGATATTGGAAAGTCCAAAGCCAGAATATGTGCCGCTATTGAAAAAATTAGTGACCAATGAAAGTCCAAATGCGCAACTTCATGCATTGTATTTGTTACAATCAATGGATGCTTTGGAAGAGGGCATGGTTGAACTTGCTTTAGAAAGTGACAATTATGGTGTTAGAAAAAATGCATTGATGCTTGCTGAAAACTTTCCTAATTTGAAAGAAGAAATTGCAGCAAAAATCAATGATGAATCCCCAATTGTATCTCTTCAAGCAATTCTTAGCTTGGGCAATTATGAGGATGATTTCACCACAGACCAACTTGCTAAGGCTTTGGTGGAAAAAGGAGAAAACAAATGGTTTAGACTTGGTGTTTTAAGCTCAAACGCAGGATCAAGTGAAGCCATTCTGAAAGTTTTAAATGACAAATACAAGTTTTCAGAAAATGAAGCCTCTTGGAAAGAAGATTACCTTAAAGAAGTAAACCATATTCTTGTAGGAAAAGGCGAAAGAGCTAAAGCAGAGTAATTAAAATATTCTCATTGAATTCTAAGTGGCAGTGAAATTTATTTTCACGTCTAAAGCAGCTTATTTTCAATGATTAATAACCACCGTACAATAAGTATGAACAGAAGAAAATCAATAAAAACCCTATTAGCTTCTACTGGAGTAGTGTTTTTCATGACCAATTGTGGTAAGCCACAGGAAGAATACAAATTGGAAAACATAGATGACTGTGCAGACCTCACAGGGCTGAGCGAGGAAGAAGTAGCCAAAAGGAAAAGTTTGGGTTATGAAGAAAAATCACCTTTAGAAGGTGACAATTGCAACAATTGCCAATTGTATTTGCCGCCAACAGCGAAACGCAAATGTGGTGGATGTCAATTGTTCAAAGGACCTGTAAACGCTGATGCCTATTGTACTTACTGGGCTCCTAAGGTTTAATACGCTTTAAGTAAATTCAAAGACTTTGTGATTCAACTAAGTCTTTAACCAATTCACCTGCTTATGATTTAGGCAGGTGAATTTTTATTTAATAAGCACTGTAGAAAGGAATTCAACCCTGATTCGAAGACTTTTTGAAGAGTACCTACGTTTAGAAACTGACATCAGGACGATGGTTATAATATAGACGCAATAACAGGCAGCCATCCTGGTACAATAACGCGTTAGCATTCGTTTAAGTCTCTTATGAAAGCTTAAAACAAATACCTCTTAGGTGACAAGATTAAGGTGAATATTTTTTAGACAGATTGAAACCTTTAGATAATTTATGAAAATAAGCAAAAGAAATCCCGTCCCTTAACTTCCTTACCAAGCAAGCACCTTGATTAATAAATACTATTAAAGGTTCTCAATTTCAAGAGGAATTTTATATATTCAAACTAAAAATAACGCCTCTATATTTTTAACTCAAGATGAACAGATTAGTTGTATTATTAGATTTTTCCCCGTATACCCCCACTCAATTAAGGTTGGCTTGCAGTTGGCAGGAAATATTTAATTTAGATTTGGTTTTTGTCCATAAAATGGATGGAATAGCACCTACCCTTCCTATTTCTAATAAGAAAGAAATAGATGAAATCATTGAATTTAATAAAAAAGAATCAAAGACTAAATTTTTGAAATACCTTCAGGAAGGGGCTCTTTCTCCAGATAGCAATAAGACTAGTTTTGAAGCTGTTTCTAGCCAGCTTGCTCATTTTCTGGAAGGCTTTCTTAAGCCGAATGATATCGTTCTATTGGGCTTGAAGGGTACTAGATTTTTGAAAAAAATATTGATTGGAAGTACGGCCTCCACCCTAATAAATCAGTTAAATCACATAGTAATAGCCCTCCCTCGAACAATAGATTATACAGTACCAAAGAAATTGGTGCTTTCTTGTCAAGAGAAGCACCCGGTCAATGAGGTTGCGCTGGATGCTATACTAAAAGCTGTTGGTCAGGAGATAAAAGAAATTGAATTATTAACAATAATCGAAGACCAGAAAGAATTAGAACCAAGCAATAAATACCTGGAACAAATGAGATCCAAATTAGGTGAGGGCTATAAGTATAAAATCAGTATTTATGAAAACAAGGACGCCTTTGGGGAGATAAAAAAGAGATTTAGTCAATGCCTGGATGATTTTATTGTCCTACAGAAAGGCTCACGAAATCTAGATGACAAACTATTTAGAAGGTTTTTTATCAATGACCTAATCCATGATGGGAATACACCTTTGATCATTTTACCTACTTCTGATTGATTAAACCAGAAACATGCAACAATAGCGCTATTGTTGCATGTTTCTGGTTAAAACTATGTAAAAAAAGGTTGCCAGGAGTACTTATTGATGCTAATCCCTATTAACTTCATTTACCACATTCAACAGCTGGAATTTATTGACTGAAAGCAATTAATCAAACCCTTTTAAATAGGTCTTAAAGCTTTTAAGATTGGTCTGCTCATCAATCACAACACACTCTATTCCAGCCATTTCACAGAAATCTTCTAAAACCTCCATATTTAAATTCTGGCTAAAACACGTATGGTGTGCTCCACCAGATAAAATCCAGGCTGTAGCCGCACTTTTAAAGTCAGGCTTGGGGCGCCACATGGTACGTGCAACAGGTAATTTAGGGAGGCTTTTTGGTGGTTTTACCGCCTCTACTTCATTCACTACCATCCTAAACTTATCACCAAGATCAATTAAGGAAGCATTAAGTGCTGAACCAGCCCCGCCATCAAAAACCAATCTTACTGGATCTTCCTTACCTCCGATTCCCAGCGGGTGAATTTCACATCGAATGGCTCCCTCGGCCAGCCCCTCATCTACCTCAAGCATGTGGGCACCTAAAACTAATCCGCCTTGTTCTTTAAAGTCATAAGTATAATCCTCCATAAACGCATTGGTACCCGAAAGTCCTGTTCCCATTACCTTCATTGCTCGGACCAATGCCATTGTTTTCCAATCCCCTTCACCAGCATAGCCGTAACCAGCATTCATAAGCCGCTGAACTGGCAAACCTGGGAGCTGTTTCATTCCATGTAGGTCTTCAAAAGTATTTGTAAAACCTTTGAATGAGCCTTTTTCCAAAAAACTTTTCAACCCTAATTCTATCCTTGCTGCCTCAATAAGAGAGTCATGCATTGAGCCATCCCTTTTTAATTCCTCGGACAGGTTATAGGTACTGGCATAGGTCTCTAGAAGTAAATCTATTTCTGGATTACTCACCGCATTTATTGCCTCCACCAAGTCACCTACTCCGTAGCTGTTTACTGCAAAGCCAAATTTCAACTGGGCCTCCACCTTGTCTCCTTCGGTGACAGCTACCTGACGCATATTGTCGCCAAAACGTACAAATTGTGCTCCCTGCCAATCATTCCAGCCACATGCAGCCCTACTCCAATGGTCTATTTCTTTTTGCACCTCTATGCTCCTCCAGTGACCTACTACGACCTTTCTAGAGATTTTCATCCTTGTGCAAATAAAACCAAATTCCCTATCCCCATGGGCACTTTGGTGTAAGTTCATATAGTCCATGTCGATGGATTCCCATGGAATACTTTCACCATATTGCGTATGCAAATGAAGCAAAGGTTTATTGAGTAATTTAAGTCCATTGATCCACATTTTGGCTGGAGAAAAAGTATGCATCCAAGCCATTACTCCTACACAAGCTTGATCCCGGTTTGCGTCCAAAAACACCTGTAGAATCTCTTCCTGTGTCGTCACTACCGCCTTAAACTTTATTGTGACGGCAATGGTATTCCCTTCATTAAAATGCTTGCAAATAGTCTGTGAATGGACAGCTACTTCCTTTAATATATCTTCTCCATATAAATGTTGGCTTCCCGTGAGCAGCCACACCTCTTTTTGTTTCAAATTCATACTTTTAATTTAAGTATAGGATACTGTTTTATCAAAATTTCTGGAAAAATTCAACCTTAAAATTAAATTCTAAATTTCATTTTTCCATATTTGTCTTACTAACAACAAGTCCCGATTTCTAAAAATGAACATGTGCCGGACTGTAATGAATGCAATGTGCACCTATTATATGAAATCAGTAAAGGGATTCCGTTCATTTCACTACTTCTTTTAAGCTACAATTATTAAACCCTTTGATAGACCATGAGTAATTACAAAGAACTGAAACGAGATTGTTATAACGCCAATATGGAGTTGCCTAAGCTGGATTTGGTTGTATATACTTTTGGCAATGTAAGTGCAGTCGACAGGAATCAGGGCGTATTTGCCATTAAACCAAGCGGGGTACCCTATGAGACCTTGCGTGAAGAGGACATCGTAATCGTCGATTTTGAAAACAAGATAGTGGAAGGCAAAATGAGACCCTCATCGGATACAAAAACGCATGCCTTTTTATACAAGCATTGGCAACATATCGGAGGAATATGCCATACCCATTCCTGTTATGCTGTATCCTGGGCACAGGCACAAATGGACATCCCTCTATTTGGAACGACCCATGCCGATCACAATACCAGTGACATTCCTTGTGCACCTCCAATGAGCGATGCCAATATTGCTGGCGATTATGAACACATGACTGGCCAACAAATTTTGGATTGTTTCAATGAAAAAAATATTTCCTATAAAGAAGTAGAAATGGTGCTTATTGGTAATCATGGACCATTTACCTGGGGAAAGGATGCCAAGAAAGCAGTTTACAATAGTAAAGTTCTTGAAGAAATTGCCCGAATGGCCTATTTGACCTTACAAATTAATCCAAATGCACCGAGACTAAAAGAGGCTTTGATCAAAAAACATTATGAACGTAAACATGGTGAAGGTGCTTATTATGGACAGTAGGATTCCTAAACTTAAATACGGTAAGTAGTCTAAATTGTCCTAAAACGATTTTCGCCCAATTTCTAAGAAGCATCGGTAGGACTCTAGAAATGGCTTTATATCTTTCTTTCAACCTATACCCCTTAATTTTCGAGGTTGATCAGCTATAAAAAGGGAACTTTTCTCAGGTTAACGCTAAAAATAAAAACCTCCGAGACATTGTCTCGGAGGTTTGAACACTTAAAAAAACCACCAACCTTTAATTAAATCTAATCAACTGCTCTTGCGAACAGCCGTATTTAATTTGTCTGCCAATAAATACATGACAGGTACTACTATTAACGTTAGAAACGTTGCAAAGGTTAGACCAAATATTACAGTCCAAGCCATCGGCCCCCAAAAATCTGCATTGTCCCCACCTATATAGAACTTAGGATCAAACGAAGATAGCAAACCATAGAAGTCAATATTCATGCCTATTGCTAACGGAATCAACCCTAATACGGTAGTAACAGCTGTTAGCAATACTGGTCTAAGTCTGGTTTTGCCCCCTTTAACTATACTGTCCAGAAGATCTTCTTTTGAAAGATTTTCTTCTTCAGAAAGATTTAATTCATCTCTTTTTCTTGACCGAATCAGGTCTGTATAATCTATCAATACAATCGCGTTATTAACGACTACACCAGCCAAGGATATAATTCCGATTCCGGTCATGATTATGACGAAATCCATGTTGAAAATCACCAGTCCCAAAAACACACCAATGGTACTCAGAATAACCGATGCCATAATAATGAAAGGTGTAGTAATTGAATTAAACTGGGCAACAATGATTAAGAAAATCAATGAAATAGAAATCAACAATGCCCTTGTCAGGAATTGGGCTGATTTTGCCTGTTCCTCTTGTTCACCAGTGTAACTAAGGGTAATTCCTTCTGGAACTTCAAAATCTTGCAACAAGCGTTTGATATCATTGTTAATTTCTGTGGCATTAAACCCATCATTTACGTTAGAAAAAATGGTGATCACCCTTTCTAAATCTTTTCTCTTGACAGAACCATAGGTAGAACTGTATTCCAATGTTGCTACAGAAGAAATTGGAATTTCTTTTTGATTGCCAAACTTATCTCTGAAGCTTATTTTCTTGTTTAACAAGGCATCAATGTCGTACCTGAATTTATCTGCCAACCTAAGCTGAATCGGATAATCATCTTCACCTTCTTTAAATTTGGAAACTTCCAGGCCAAAAAGAGCCGTTCTCAATTCATTGGCAATGGTAGCCGTTGAAAGGCCAAAACGCCTTGCTTTTTCCCTATCTATATTCAATATCAATTCAGGGTTACCCAACTCAAGATCGGTCTTTAATTCTTCTATCCCTTGAATGCCTGATTCATTGATATGTTCTCTAACCGAATTGACATAAGTTATAAGTTTTTCAAATTCTTCACCAGACACTTCTATATTAATAGGTTTTCCTACAGGAGGCCCATTTGACTGCTTGCCAACAGTAAGCAATACCCCAGGATATCCTTCAGCCAATCGCCTGATTTTCTCCATAATCTCATTGGTATTGATTCCTTCTCTGTACTGGTACTCCTCAAACCCAATAGTAACCTTGGCCTTGTGAGGGGTTGAGGCTTGACTTGGTCCCTCCATTGGATCAGCTGTTCCTTCTCCTATCTGAGTAATGACAGATTCTATGATTTCATCATATGGATCCAGAAGTTTAAAGAGATCATCTTCAAAAGATTCAACAAACCTATTTGTGGAAGTAATGTCTGTACCAATAGGTTTTTCTATATAGATACTAATTAAGGCTGGTTGATTGTCCGGAAAGAACAAGATTTTAGGTGCGCTTACCGCAAGCAAAACCAATGACAAAACCAATAATACCACAGTACCCCCTAAAAACACAATAGGCCAAACTCCTTTTAATGCAAAGTAAAGCGTCTTTTCGTAAAAATCTTCTAAACGAACCAATAGTACGTTCTGAAACCATCGAATGGCTTTCCTTAAAAAGAAAACATTAAAAATCACCAATAGGGCTGCAAGGAAAAGTAAATTCCCCGTGGCAATCCAGCCTAGAAAATAACTAATTATAGCCAGAGTGGTTAAAACCGCAGCTATAATCATAGGCTTCTGTACAGGCTTTTTCTTATCCACATCTTGAATCTTCATAAACAATGCAGTCAATACAGGATTGATCACAAGCGCTACAAACAAGGAAGAAGACAAAACGATGATCAATGTAATAGGAAGGTATTTCATAAACTCCCCTATAATATCATCCCAAAAGGCCAATGGTAGAAAAGCAGCCAATGTAGTAGCTGTAGACGTGATGATAGGCCATGCGACCTCTCCAACACCCTCCTTTGCAGCTCTCACAGCAGACTTACCTTCCTGCATCAGACGGTAAATGTTCTCTACCACTACGATGCCATTATCCACCAACATCCCTAAAGCCAGAATTAATGAAAAGAGTACCATTAGGTTTAAGGTCACCCCTAGTGAGTTAAGCACTAAAAAGGAGATGAACATGGATAATGGGATAGCAATCCCAACAAAGAGTGCATTCCTAAAGCCTAGGAAAAACATCAAAACCAATACCACGAGAATAACACCGGAAATAATGCTGTTTTCCAAGTTATCAACCTGCGAACGAGTAGCTTTGGACTGATCATTCGAAATCGTAACTTCTAAATCCTCAGGGAATTTATTGATTTTAACCTCTTCAATAAGTTCTTTGATCTTATCAGAAGCATCTAATAAATTTTCTCCACTTCTTTTTACAACATTGATTGTCACTACAGGAAGCATTTTACTTCTTGCAAAACTTTCACGTTCCTTAAAAGTATCGTCCACCTCAGCCACATCCCGAAGGTAAACGATATTGTTGTTTTCGATTTTTACAATTACATCCTCAATCTCTATAGGATCCGTAAATTCTCCGTCAATCCTAAGAGTTCTCCTGTAATCTCCAGATAAAATATTACCACCTGAGATTGTAACATTTTCATCTGAAACTGCTCCTGAAATGTCTGAAAAAGTGACCCCAAGTGCTTCCATTTTATAGAGATCTGCATTAATTCGAATCTCTCGCTCAATGGTACCACTCAAGTCTGCACTTGATATTTCAGTTAATTTTTCTATCTCGTCCTCTAAATACTCACCATATTTTTTAAGCTCTTGCTCCGTGTAATTCCCTGAAATATTCACATTCATAATCGGGAACTCCGAAGTATTTACTTCCAAAACATCCGGGTCTCTGTCCAGATCATTTGGCAATTCACTTTTTGCCTTATCTACTGCGTCCTTTACATCCTGAATGGCTTTGGATATTTCCACATTGGGATTAAACTCAACTACAATAGATGAAAAATCCTGAATAGAGGTAGAACTGACATCCTTAAGATTATTTATCGATTTTAACTCTTTTTCAATTGGCCTTGAAATCAGGTTTTCCATGTCAACTGGTGAGTTTCCCGGATAGGCTGTTCCAACATAAACCGTTGGAATCACTATTTCCGGAAAACTTTCTTTTGGCATGGTCCTGTAGGCAAACATCCCGAGGAAGGTAATAATCAGTGTGAGTATTACCACACTTGTTCTGTTGTCAACAGACAGTGAGGAAATCCCAAATTCCCTGATTACTCCTTTTTTCTTGTTTTCTTCTGAAGCCATATTCTAATTAAGATGAGACGTTTACACTAAAGTTATCTCCTACTTCCCTAAATCCTTTATCAATAAGCTCTTCAGATCCAGTTAAACCACTAGTGATTTCCGTTTCGCCATTGTATGTCATTCCTCTTTCAATGTATTTTTTATGGGCTATCCCATCTTCAACTACAAACACATAACTCCCTTTATTGTCTTTTAAAATCAAGTAAGAAGGGACAATTACTGCATCTTCAACACTGTAATCCTGAATGTTTAATACCGAAATCATATTGGGCTTAACTTTTTCTACCTTAGGTAGGAAAACCTCAATTTTAAACGTTCTGTTATCAGGATTAATGATCCTACCTATGGCAGTTACCTTTGTTTTTAAGGTCTTATCAATGGAAGGGAAATGAATACTAACTGAATCACCCATGTTTAAAATCCCAACATATCTTTCTGATATATCACCTTCAATAAAAAGGTCATCTTCACCAACAAAATTAAGGACTGGGGACCCTGGCTGAACCAATTCACCCACCCTAACGATGAGCTCTTCTACAGTACCATTAAAAGGTGCCCTTATAGCACTTCTGTCTTTTTGAAGCGCAATAGAAGATAGGTTTTTTTCAAGCGTTTCTTTCCTGTTTCTAGCTTCTAGCAATTGAATTTCAGTTCCTATTTGCTGCTCCCAGAGTCGTTCTTGTTTTTCATAAATTGTAGTGGCCAATTCAAGTTGCGTCTTGATTTCATCAAGGTTTCTATTTACAGATTCTGCATCTATCCTGGCAATGACCTGCCCTTTTTTCACTGACATGCCTTCCCTGGTTAAAATCTCCTCTACCCTACCTGACACTTCAGCGCTGATGTTGACATTCTTTTTGGAAAGAACAGAGCCTGTTACTTCCACAAAATGATCAAATTTCCCATTTACAGGTTTCAAAGTCGTTACAAGAACCGATTTTCTTTGGCTTTTTCGGAATTCAGGATCCATTTTGGATATTTCCTGTTCCAACTCCTGAATCTTTATTTTTAATTCTGCTGATTCAGATTTGAATTCATCCAATTGGCTTTTCTTGGAAGAAAGTTCATCTTCTTGCTGAGCACAAGAAAACATCCCCAGCATTAGGGAAAGGGTTAAAATCTTAAGTGTATTTTTCATAAACATGTATAATCCTTTTCTTATTTTAATATTCCCAAAGCTTTTTCTAAATCAACTCTTGCTATAAACGTATCATAAAGTGCCGAAAAATAATTAGTCTCCGACTCCTTTAGGGTAGCATCAGCCTCTACAACTTCCAGGTTTGAACCCACTCCTTCCTGGTATTTTATTTTAGCCATATCAAATACTTCTAAAGCTAAATCTCTATTTTCTCGCTGAACTTCCAACTCCTCCAAACTATTGATTAAATTCTGTCTGGCCTGGAACTTCTCTACTTGGATATTCTGAATGGTGAATTCTTTTTGAACCTCAAGCTGCCTCATTTGCACCCTGTTTTGCTGAATTTTATACCTTTTGGTAAATCCATCAAATATTGGAATCTCCAGCGTAACGCCTAGAATTGAACCTGTATACCAGTCTCCTGACCATAACTTGGAGAAATTACCTCCAAAAGCATTTCTTTGAAATGTGTAATTGGCATCTAGTCTGGGCATGTACTGAATTTGGTTGTTTTTCAAATCCAAAACCGCCAAGTCGTAATTGGTATTGATTTGATCTACCTCTACTCTTTGTTGCCCTTCTTCATTCAATAAGCTTTGGGTATCCAGGTATTGATTGAAATCCCCAAGGTCGTTGGCCAATGAAATCTCCTTTTCTTCTGGAAATCCCATTTGTAATTTCAAAAGCGCTTTACTAACACTGGTAGAAGTCCTGGCTTTATTAAGCTCAGTTCTGATGTTGTTGTTTTGTACTTTTATCCTCGTTACATCTATTTTTTCTGCAAAACCTTCCTCGTACAATACCTCTGTCTCCTTAAGAAGGGTATCCAAACGACTTAGATTAGCTTGAATTAAGGTCTCTCGCTCTCTACTCACCAACACAGAAAAATAGGCCTTTTTCACATTTTCAATCACCTGAAGCTCTGTGAAAGCTTTATCAAATTCAACCAATTGTTTATAGGTTTTCGCTGCTTTAAGCCCTATAAAATAAGATCCGTTAAAGATCATTTGACTTACAGTAGCGGTTAGGTTGGCAGAATAAATAGGCGAAAATTGAATCCCTACAAATGTTCCAACAGGAGCCTCAGGATCTAAAAACTGAGCAGGAAATGGAGAAATAGGCACCTGAAGATTTTTGGTCGCATTAACCCTTGTGGTAATTTGTGGTAATCCCTCTGCTGTACGCTCTCCTATTAATCCCTTTGCAGCTTGTATTTCTAGTCGGGCTACCCTGGCATCAGCATTGTTTTCTAATGCAAAGTTCACACTTTCTTCTAATGTAAATGCTACCTCTTGGGCCTGAACATCCGTAAACCAGTGGCCAAAAACCCAAATTGCCACGGTGAAAATTATCGGTTTAAAATTCATAAAATTAAAATTCCTGTGTTTGTAGTTTCCTATAATATTTAGACCTTCCCTGGTCGGTAAGAATTCCGTGTATAAAATGATCTAAAATCGCCAATTGACAATCAAGAAAGCTTTTGCTAGATTTAGAGTAATTAGAAGAGAAAGTATTCGTGATCTGGTCCATTCGCATATGTGCCAATAATTCCGAATTGATTTCCTTTCGAAAATCCCCGGATTGTTTCCCCTGATCCAATACCATTACAATGTTCCGAAGTACTTTTTCAGTTTTGAATTCATTTATCTTCTGCCAACATTTAGGGTAAAACCTTTGGATATCTTGCATTAACAATGGATTCATACTCGAAAATGTTTCCCTTAGGTACCTGGTCATTCCAAACAAATGATCAATAGCACTATCATCGATAGTCCCCATCTCATCTAAATCGCACTTATATTCGCTTATAAATGCCTCTATAGCTGCATTTACCAATTCTTCTTTACTTGAGAATTCCTCGTAAATGGTTTTTTTAGATATCCCTGCAAGTCTGGCTATTTCATCCATTGTGACCGCCCTGACTCCAAATGTTAGATAGTTTTCTAATGCTAACCGTATTATGTTTTTTCTCGTCTCCAAATATTTATCTTAATAAACCTAGGAAATAAACTAGAGAAACTATCAAAAGGTTCAGGGTTTTTTCAGGTAAATCTATTTAATTACTGAACATTATCCATTACCGTACAAAGGAACTCTGTTTTTTTCGAAAAAATGCTATATTAAATTGGGTTTTTTAAAATTTATGCCCGTCATTAATCCCGTCAAAAAGAGTGAAAATTTAAGATTTTAACCACCAATTAATGTTCAATTTCACGTTAAAGTAAGATATCCTACCTAAACCGTGTCTTACTGCCCTTCTACTGCAAAATTTTAAAACCATTTTTGTACATTTGCCCATTCAAAAAAGCTATTGATCCCTTTATGAAGATTTTGTTTTTTCAATCCCCGGAGAAGACCCTTTACGCCCTTGAAACCAATGAGGCGTTGAAAAATAGTGAACTGGAGAAATTAAACTGGCTTTTCGGAGGCTCCGTTTATTTAAATGAACTGGAGATTTCCGGTGAATTTATTGGCCCCAGAAAGGAAATGATAACTCCCTGGTCTACCAATGCGGTGGAAATCAGTCAAAACATGGGCATAAATGGGATCCTTAGGATCGAGGCCTTCTATCCATGGATTGAAGGCAGTTCTTTCGACCCTATGCTTCAAAGACATTATAATGGCGTTGGTCAAGATGTCTACTCAGTAGCCAAAACTCCAAATGCTATACAGTTTATTGAGGACATTACCTCCTATAATATAAAGGAAGGCTTGGCTTTAAATGCTGAAGAGGTAGCCTATTTGGAAGGTGTAAGCAAATCGCTGGACAGGCCATTGACAGACAGTGAAGTGTTTGGCTTTAGTCAGGTAAACTCAGAACATTGCAGGCATAAAATCTTCAATGGTACTTTTATCCTAGATGGTGAGGAAAAATCCATGACACTGTTTCAGTTGATAAAGGCTACTTCAAAGGCCAATAAAAACGGAATCGTTTCTGCATACAGTGACAATGTTGCTTTTGTAAAAGGTCCGAAAGCCTTACAATTTGCGCCCAAGTCTTCTGATAAAGCAGATTATTTTGAGATTAAAGAAATAGATACCGTAATTTCATTAAAAGCGGAAACCCATAATTTCCCTACAACAGTAGAGCCATTTAATGGTGCTGCTACAGGGTCAGGAGGAGAAATCAGAGACAGGATGGCAGGTGGCACAGCCTCTATCCCACTAGCTGGTACGGCAGTTTACATGACTTCTTACCCTAGATCAGAAGCGGGAAGAAGTTGGGAGAAGGACCTTGCCGAGCGAAAATGGCTCTACCAATCTCCTATGGATATCCTTATTAAAGCATCTAATGGTGCCAGTGACTTTGGCAATAAGTTTGGTCAGCCAATCATTTGCGGAAGCCTTATGACTTTTGAGCACAATGAGGGTGAGCTACATTGGGGTTTCGATAAAGTAATCATGCAAGCTGGAGGAGTTGGATTTACAGCAGCCCCTTACAGTCTTAAGAAAAATCCCGAAAAAGGGGATCGTATTGTCCTGATGGGCGGCGACAATTATAGAATTGGTATGGGAGGTAGCGCTGTTTCCTCGTTGAATACTGGTGAACTTAGCCTTTCCTTAGAGATGAATGCCATTCAGCGGTCAAACCCTGAAATGCAAAAAAGAGTAGCAAATGTCATCAGAGCTTTGGCTGAAAGTGACGACAATCCAATTGTATCTATACATGATCATGGAGCAGGCGGCCACTTAAACTGCCTCTCAGAATTGGTAGAAAATACTGGCGGAACCATTGATTTGGAGAAATTACCCGTAGGAGACCCTACCCTTTCTGCCAAAGAAATCATTGGAAATGAGTCCCAGGAAAGAATGGGATTGGTAGTAAAAGATGTTCACATCGACAAGATAAAAAAGATTGCTGACCGAGAAAGAGCGCCATTTTATAATATTGGCCAAACTACTGGGGACATGCAATTCAAATTTGAAAACACTAAGACAGGAGAAAAGCCTGTTGATTGGAGTTTGAATCATATGTTTGGGTCTTCCCCAAAAACTGTTTTGGTGGACAAAAAGGCCAACCAGAATTTTAAAGCACCAGAATACAAAGTTCAGGATTTTGAGCAGTATTTAACCAATGTGCTGCAATTAGAAGCAGTGGCTTGCAAAGACTGGCTCACCAACAAGGTAGACAGATCAGTAACCGGTAGGGTTGCCAAGCAACAGACAACTGGCGAACTTCAGCTTCCATTGAATAACGTGGCAGTGATGGCCATGGATTATTCAGGAAATAAAGGAATAGCTACTTCTATCGGCCATTCTCCTATAGCCGCTTTGGTAAGCCCTGAAGCGGGCTCTAGATTGGCAATAGCGGAAGCACTTACCAACTTAATATGGGCACCACTAACCGATGGACTAAAAGGGGTTTCCCTAAGTGCCAACTGGATGTGGCCAGCCAAAAATGAAGGTGAAAATGACAGGTTATACCGGGCAGTTGAATCCACTAGTGATTTTGCTATCGCTCTGGGTATAAACATTCCTACTGGAAAAGACTCCTTGTCAATGACCCAGAAGTACCCAAGTGGCCAAACGGTAAAGTCTCCAGGGACAGTTATCATATCCACTGTTGGTGAATGTTCAGCCATTAATAATGTTATTTCTCCTGGCCTGAAGGCTAGCACTGAATCAACATTGCTATACATAGATTTGTCTAAGGATGACGCAAAATTAGGTGGCAGTTCCTTTGCCCAATCGCTAAATAAAATTGGCAACGAAGTACCAGACATAAAGGATGCAGCCTATTTCAAAAGTGCCTTTGCAACCATTCAAGACCTTATTAAGCAAAACAAAGTACTAGCTGGTCATGACATTTCATCTGGTGGCTTGATCACTACCTTATTGGAAATGTGTTTCCCTGACCAGAATACTGGGATAGACATTCATGCTTCAAACCTTAAGGAAAAAGATTTGATCAAAGCATTGTTTGCAGAAAATCCAGGTTTGTTAATTCAAGTAAAAGATGCTGCCGATATCACTACCTTCTTAAATTCTCAAGGAGTTTCAGCTGTAAAAATTGCAACTGTAAATGCTACAGGATCCATTAAAATTGATGGTTTGAATAAGTCTTGGGAAGTATCAGCATTGAGAGATATTTGGTACAAATCTTCTTACCTATTGGATCAACAACAGTCTGGAAAAATCCTTGCAAAAGAAAGATTTGATAATTATAAAAATCAACCTTTGACTTATAACTTTCCTGAGCAATGGAAAGGGACTTACGAATCATTGAATTTGGACCCCAATAGGAAAACAACCACTGGCGCCAAAGCAGCGATTATTCGTGAAAAAGGGGTCAATGGAGACAGAGAGATGGCCTATTCATTATGGCTGGCAGGATTCGATGTCAAAGACATCCACATGACAGACCTTATTTCCGGAAGGGAAAACCTTGAGGATGTGAACATGATTGTGTTTGTAGGTGGCTTCTCAAATTCAGATGTTCTTGGTTCTGCTAAAGGATGGGCCGGCGCTTTTCTTTACAATGAAAAAGCTAAGAATGCTTTGGATAACTTTTATGCAAGGAAAGACACGCTCAGTTTAGGTGTATGTAATGGTTGCCAGTTGATGGTGGCATTAGACCTTATCAATCCTGAGCATGAAAAGAAAGCCAAAATGCTTCACAATGAAAGCCATAAATTTGAATCCTCATTTGTGAATGTAACCATTCCTGAAAATGAATCCGTCATGTTCGGTACCTTATCAGGTCAACGACTGGGTGTCTGGGTAGCACACGGCGAAGGAAAATTTGACTTACCTGCAGAAAAAGACAGCTACAGTTTTGGTATGGAGTATTCCTATGAAGCCTACCCTGGAAACCCTAACGGATCGGATCACAATGTGGCAGGACTAGCTTCAAAAGATGGTCGTCATCTTGCTATAATGCCTCATATAGAGCGGGCAATTGCTCCTTGGAACTGGCCATATTATCCCGAAGGACTAGAGAAAGAGGACGTAAGCCCTTGGATAAACGCCTTTATTAACGCTAAAAAATGGGTTGAAGAACATAGTTCGCTTTAATCATTTTGTTTATAAATAAAAAATAGGCTGGCTTTCTGATTACTTCAGGAAGCCAGCTTTTTTTGTAGGCAACCTCAATTCATCCTAAAACCTTCAATTCAAGACAAGGTCCTATTAAAAAAGCTGGTTGGATCGACATTTCGGACCCTTTTGAGCCAATCCTCTACTTTTTCGCATAACTGGTTCAGATATTGTAGCTATCATGGCTAAGTAACAAAAAGTCAACATTGTTGTAAGTTTTTAGTTGACTAAGAACAGAAATTATTTTCAGATTTGTTAAAACCAGTATATACTATGCAAAACCAACCACTTTTAGAAAAGTTACAGCTTGGAGATTTACCTATAGACAATAGAGTTGTAATGGCTCCTATGACAAGAAGCCGAGCGGACAATCCAGAGAAAGTCCCTACTGAATTACACGTAAAATATTACACGCAAAGAGCTTCTGCAGGCCTCATTATTACTGAAGGCTCTCAAATTTCACAGGAAGCGGTTGGATATATCAATACCCCTGGCATCCATACCAAAGCTCAGGTAGAAGGTTGGAAAAAAGTAACAAAGGCTGTACATGATGAAGGAGGAACAATTTTTATACAGTTATGGCATGTAGGACGAATTTCACATCCTGACTTTCATGAAGGAGCCCTTCCACTCGCCCCCTCTGCAATAAACCCCAAAGCGAAGTCATTTACCCCTAAGGGATTTAAAGACACCGTCACTCCTAAAGAAATGTCTCTACCCGAGATAAAACAAACTATTCAAGACTTTAAAAATGCTGCTGCCAATGCATGGGAAGCGGGATTTGATGGAGTAGAAATTCATAGCTCGAACGGTTATCTATTGCACCAATTCTTTAGCCGGACATCAAATGTGAGGATGGATGAATATGGAGGAAGCATACCCAACAGGGCCAAAATCCTATTCGAAATAATAGATGCCATAAAAGAAGTTGTACCAGAAAACCGGATTGGTCTAAGGTTAAATCCCTCCCTTAATGGTATTTTCGGGATGACGTTGGACGAAGAAAGTATCCCCACGTTTGACTACATCATAGAAAACCTCAACAGGTATGAATTGGCATATCTACACCTCTCAGAACCATTTAACGATGTTTCAGATATCCCCTATGCGGAAACTGAAATTGCTAAAAGATACCGACCTATTTACAAAGGAAAAATAATCATTAACGCAGGTTTTGATCAGCAGAAAGGCAATCAATTTATTTTAGAAGGTTTGGCAGATGCCGTAGCCTATGCGAAATTATATATTTCAAATCCTGATTTGGTGGAGAGGTTTGCTAAAAATGAAAAATTGGCTCCCTGGGATGAGGCTACTTTTTACACACCCGGAGCAAAAGGATATACAGATTACCCTAAGCTAGAAGAAGAATAAGATCAATTGAGCTTAAATTTACTCATTCACTTGTAAAGCCTCACCCTAACTTAAATATGGTGAGGCTTTTTACAAAATTAAGGCTTCTAATTTTAGACATGGATAACCATTGTTTAAACTTTTCACAGACCCCATACTCTTAGATTCCTTCTTCGAAAAGGCTTAGCGGCTATGGCTAAATTTCAGGAACCAAAAGGAGAAAATAAGGGTTTAATTTCTATACAGTTTGATATGAATTATTCAATTTTAGATTTAGCATTACTCAAAGAAGGACACGATGCTGCAGATGCTTATAAAAGAGCTTTGGATGTGGCAAGAAAAGCAGAGTCCTGGGGATTCAAGCGGTTTTGGTTAGCAGAACATCACAATATGCCTTATGTAGGGAGTTCCGCTCCTACAATATTAATGGGCCATATTGCTCAGGGAACTAGTACAATTAGAGTTGGATCAGGGGGCATTATGCTTCCTAATCATAG